>NZ_JBITGX010000002.1:0-700053 GCF_044457425.1 Streptomyces sp. NPDC050546 | reverse complement strand
CCCCGTGTGCACGGCCTGGCCCGGGCGCGGGCCGCCGCGGGACGCTGCGCCCGCCGGGGGCCTGGGTGGGGCCGCGGCCGTCCCGGCCGCGGCCCCTCCGGCGTGTTCCCGACGGTGTCAGACCGCTCGGGGCAGCTGCTCGGCCCGGTGGATCGGGGTCCCCGAGCCGGTGAGCGGCAGGCCCGTACCACCGCGCCGTGCCGCGACGATCTCCGCCGCGATGGACACGGCGGTCTCCTCGGGCGTCCGGGCGCCCAGGTCGAGCCCGATCGGCGATCTCAGCCGGGCCAGCTCGCGCTCGCCGACGCCCGCTTCCCGCAGGCGCCGGTCGCGGTCCTGGTGGGTGCGTCGGGAGCCCATGGCACCGACGTAGGCGACGGGCAGTCGCAGGGCCTCGGTCAGCAGGGGCACGTCGAACTTCGCGTCGTGGGTGAGCACGCACAGCACCGTGCGTCCGTCGGTCTCCGTCGACCGCAGATAGCGGTGGGGCCAGTCCACGACGATCTCGTCGGCGTCGGGGAAGCGGGCCCGGGTGGCGAAGACGGGGCGGGCGTCGCACACGGTGACGTGATGGCCGAGGAGCTTGCCCGCCCGTACCAGGGCCGCCGCGAAGTCGATCGCGCCGAAGACGATCATCCGGGGCGGCGGCACCGCCGACTCCACGAGCAGGGTGAGACCGCCCGGGCAGTGCGAGCCGTCCTCGGAGAGCTCGACCGTGCCCGTGCGGCCGCTGTCCAGCAGGGCGCGGGCCTGGGCGATCGCCGTGCGGTCCAGCTCCGGGGCGCCGCCGAGACCGCCCTCGTGCGAGCCGTCGGGGCGTACGAGCACCGACCGGCCGAGGAGGCCCCTGGGCCCCCGGGCCACCCGGGCGAGAGCCACCGGCTCGCCACCGGCGGCGGCCGACAGCGCGGCCGCCTGGGGTGTCTGGGAGGCGTCGTACGGGGTGATCATGACGTCGATGGTTCCGCCGCAGGTCAGACCGACGGCGAAGGCGTCCTCATCGCTGTAGCCGAACCGCTCGACGAGCGTTTCGCCCTCCTGGAGCGCCTGGACGCAGAGGTCGTACACCGCTCCTTCCACACAGCCCCCGGAGACCGAGCCGATGACCGTGCCGTCGGCGCGGACGGCCATGGCGGCGCCGGGAGGGCGCGGGGCGCTGCCGCCGACGGCGACGACCGTGGCGACGGCGAACTCCCGGCCCTCCTCGATCCACTCGTGCAGCGGCCCGGCCAGGTCAAGCATCGCCGCCCGCCAGCAGGACACGGTCGGGCCGGATCGGCAGGTTCCGGTGGCGTACACCGGTCGCGTGCCACACGGCGTTGGCGACCGCCGCCGCGGCACCCACGATGCCGATCTCGCCGATGCCCTTGATACCGACCGGGTCGTCCGGGTCGGGGTCGTCGACCCAGTCGGCCTCGATGTGGGGCACGTCGGCGTGCGCGGCGACGTGGTAGCCCGCGAGGTCGGCGCCGTAGAGGCCGCCACTGGCCCGGTCCCGTACGGCCTCCTCGTGCAGGGCCATGGAGATGCCCCAGGTCATGCCGCCGACGAACTGATTGCGGGCGGTGAGCGGGTTGACGATCCGGCCGGCCGCGAAGATGCCCAGCATCCGGCGGACGCGGACCTCGCCGGTGGCCGGATCGACGGCGACCTCGGCGAACTGCGCCCCGAAGGAGTGCCGCTCCTTCTGGGCGAGGGCGCCGATGGCCTCGGTCGTGTCCGACCGTACGGTGATGCCCTCCGGCGGGATGTCGGCGCCCGGCGCGAGACTCCGGCGCAGCTCCTCGGCTGCGGCTGTGACGGCCCAGGCCCAGGAGCGGGTGCCCGTCGAGCCGCCGGCGATCATCGCCGGGCCGAGGTCGCTGTCCCCGATGCGCACCCGGACGCGGTCCGTCGCCACCTCCAGGGCGTCGGCCGCGACCAGCGTGAGCGCGGTCCTGGCGCCGGTGCCGATGTCCGTGGCGTTGATCCCCACCGTGAAGGTGCCGTCCGCCTCCGCGGTGACGGCCGCGGTGGAGGGCATGGCTCCGGCGGGGAAGGAGGCGGCGGCGGTGCCCGTGCCGAGCAGCCAGCGGCCGTCGCGGCGCAGTCCCGGACGCGGGTCCCGGTCCGCCCAGCCGAACCGGCGGGCGCCCTCCCGGAAGCAGGTGATCAGGTTGCGGCTGCCGAACGGCAGGCCGGACACCGGGCCCACCTCGGGCTCGTTGCGCACACGCAGCTCGATCGGGTCGAGGCCGCACCGCTCGGCGAGTTCGTCGAGCGCCGACTCCAGCGCGAACGAGCCCGGTGCCTCGCCCGGGGCGCGCATCCACGTCGGGGTCGGTACGTCGAGCCGCACGATCCGGCTGGCCGTGTGGTGGGCGTCGGCGGCGTACATCGACCGGCCCGCCGCTGCGCTCGGCTCGACGAACTCGTGCACGGCCGAGGTGAGGTTCAGTGACCGGTGCTCCAGCGCGCGCAGCCGCCCGTCCCGGTCCGCGCCGAGCCTGACCCGCTGGGCCGTGGGGCTGCGGTAACCGGCGAGCGAGAACATCTGCCGGCGGGTCATGACGACCCGGACCGGGCGCTGCAGGACGGTCGCGGCCATCACGGCGCCCACCTGGTGCGCTCGGACGCCCTTGCTGCCGAAGCCGCCGCCGACGTGCTCGGACCGCACCCGCACGGAGGCCGGGTCGAGGGAGAACAGGTTGGCGAGCTCGCCGGCGACCCACATGGTGCCCTGGTTGGAGTCGACGACCTCGAGCCGGCCACCCTCCCACCGGGCCGTCGCCGCGTGCGGCTCCATCGGGTTGTGGTGTTCCTCCGGAGTGGTGTACTCCGCGTCCAGTACGACGGTGGACGCCGCGAGCTCGGCCTCCAGGTCGCCCTTCTCGACCACGCCCGGCATATGGCCGTCGAGCGCGTACGCCTCGGTCTCCCGCTCCGCGGAGAACGCGACGTCGTGCGGCTCCTGGTCGTAGTGGACCTGGAGGGACTCGGCGGCCTCCCGGGCCTGCTCGGACGTCTCGGCGACGACCAGCGCCACCGGCCAGCCACGGTGGGCCACCCGGTCGTGCTGGAACAGGGCGATGCTCGGGTCCGGGGACATGCCCATCAGCCCGGCGTAGTCGGTGTCGACGCGCGGGGCGTTCTCGTGGTGGAGCACGGCGAGGACACCGGGCATCCCGAGCACGGCCTCGGTGTCCATGGCGCGGATGCGGCCGCGGGCGACGGTGGACAGCACCAGCCAGCCGTGGGCGAGGTCGGCGAATGGGATCTCCCCGGCGTAGCGGGCGGCGCCGGTGACCTTGTCGCGGCCTTCCACGCGGGTGTGCGAGGAGCCGACGGCGCCCCTGGTGGCGGTGGTCATCGGGTGGCCTCCTCGGCGAGTTCGCTCAGCACGGCCACGACGAGGTTGCGCATCAGGGTCACCTTGTATCCGTTGTGGGGCAGGGGCCTGGCGGCGGCCAGTTCCAGCTCCGCCGCGGCCGCGAAGGTCTCGGCGTCGGCGGGGGCGCCGAGCAGGACGCCCTCGGCCGCGCGGGCCCGCCACGGGCGGGAGGCGACGGCGCCGAAGGCCAGGCGTACGTCGTGCACGACGCCGTCCCGGACGTCGAGCGCGGCGGCGATCGAGCCGATGGCGAAGGCGTACGAGGCGCGCTCGCGGACCTTGCGGTAGCGGGAGTTGGCCGCTGTGGCGGTGGGCGGCAGGGTGACGCCGGTGATCAGCGCGCCCGGCGGCAGGGCGGTCTCCAGATGCGGGGTCTCCCCCACCGGCAGGTAGAAGTCGGCGAGCGGCAGCTCCCCCGGCCCGTCCGCCGTCTCGTACGACACGGTCGCGTCGAAGGCGGCCAGGGCCACGCCCATGTCGGAGGGATGGGTGGCCACACAGTGGCCGGAGGCGCCGAGGACGGCGTGGTTGTGGTGCTCGCCCTCGATCGCGGGGCAGCCGCTGCCCGGTCTGCGCTTGTTGCAGGGGGCGGTGACGTCGGCGAAGTAGCCGCAGCGGGTGCGCTGGAGCAGGTTGCCGCCGACGGTGGCCATGTTGCGCAGCTGCCCGGAGGCACCGGCCAGTACGGCCTGCGCCAACGCCGGGTAGCGGCGCCGGACTTCGGGGTGCGCCGCCAGGTCGCTGTTGGTGACGGTCGCCCCGATGCGCAGCCCGCCGTCCTCGGTGGGCTCGACGCGGTTCAGGGGCAGTTCGCGTACGTCGACGAGGAGGGCGGGCCGCTCGACACCGGTCTTCATCAGGTCGACCAGGTTGGTGCCACCGCCAAGGAAGCGGGCTTCCCGGTCGCCGTCGAGCAGCGCCACGGCGCCGGAGACGTCGTACGCCCGCTGGTAGCCGAACTCCCTCATGCCGCCGCCCCCTTGGACTCGGCGGCGCGGGCCACGGCCTGGACGATCGAGACGTAGGCGCCGCAGCGGCAGAGGTTGCCGCTCATGCGCTCCCGTATCTCCTCCGGCGTCAGGGGTGGTGGTCCCGCCTCGGGCCGTACGTCGTCGGTGGCCGCGCTCGGCCAGCCGGCCGCGTGCTCCTCGATCACCGCGATGGCCGAACAGATCTGTCCCGGCGTGCAGTAGCCGCACTGGTAGCCGTCCAGTTCGAGGAACGCCTGCTGCACGGGGTGCAGTCGGTCGCCCTCGGCCACGCCTTCGATGGTGGTGATCTCGCGCCCTTCGGCCGCCACGGCCAGCTGCAGACAGGCGACGCTCCGGCGGCCGTCGACCAGGACGGTGCAGGCGCCGCACTGCCCCTGATCACAGCCTTTTTTCGTACCGGTCATATCGAGTCGTTCGCGCAGGGCGTCGAGCAGCGTGGTGCGGTGGTCGACGGTCAGCGTGTACTTATCGCCGTTGACGGACAGGGTGAGGTCGCTGGACGTCGATGGAGGCATGGAAGCCTTCTCTCTCAGATCGTGAGGCCAGGAGGCGGGAGCGCTGCGGGTGGCGGTGCCGGTTCGTGACGGGGCAGGATGCGGGGCGGGTCGGCCGGGGCGCCGCCGTCGCGGGCTGTCCGCGCGGACGGCACACCGATACGATGGAGCAACCGGACAGCTGTCCGTTACCCGGAAACGTAACGGACAACTGTCCGCTTAACAAGGGCCGGGTTTCGGCCAAAGGATCGCGAGGAGGGCGAGTGCGGCAGAAGAAGGACGCTCCGCTGCGCTCGGACGCGCAGCGCAATCGCGAGCGCATCCTGGAAGTGGCGCTGGTCGAACTGACGCGTTCGGCGGACGCGCCCCTGAGCTCGATCGCCAAGAAGGCGTGCGTCGGGCAGGGCACCTTCTACCGCCACTTCCCCAGCCGTGAGGCGCTCGTCCTGGAGATCTACCGCCACGAGATGCAGCAGGTCGCCGACTCCGCCGAGCTGCTGCTCGAGAGCCGGGAGCCCGACCGGGCGCTGCGCGAGTGGATGGACCGGCTCGCGCGCTTCGCCATGGCCAAGGCGGGCTTGGCCGACGCCATCCGCCAGGCCACCAGCGCACCGGGGCAGCCCGCGAAGCCGGGACACACCCCGGTGACGGAGGCGGCCGAACTGCTGCTGCGCGCAGCCGAGCAGGCCGGCACCATCCGCCCGGGGATCACCGCGGACGATCTCTTCCTCACCATCGGCGGCCTCTGGACGATCGACCCCCACACCGACTGGCAACCGCGCGCCACCCGGCTGCTGGACCTCGTCATGGACGCGCTGCGGGTGGGGGCGCCGGGGCGGTGAGCGGGCCCTCGGCCCCGGACGACGGCCGAGGACGCCGCGCTGCGGGCGATCGGATCAGGCGACCGCTGTGGGGGCCAGGTCGCGCAGTTCCTGGAGGGCCGCCGCGACCGCCGGGCGGGCGTGGCCGCCGCCGCGGGTGCAGGTCAGCAGCTTGCGGTGGGGGTTGCCCGCACAGCGGACCCGGGTGATCGGAAGGTGCGGGGTCAGGTGGGCCAGGCGCGGGACGAGCGCGACGCCGAGCCGGTGGGCGACGAGGTGGGCGGCGACGTTCCAGTCCAGGGCGTGGTGGACGACGTCGGGGGTGAATCCCGCCGCGCCGCAGGCGGACAGGACGTGCGGGCGGCAGGGACTCTCCTCCACCGGCGCGATCCATGCCTCGCGCGCCGCCTCGGCGAGGTCGACCCGGGTCCGCCCGGCGAGCCGGTGTCCTTCGGGGACGACCAGGTCGAACGGGTCGTCCAACAGCGGCCGCTGGTCGAACCGCGTGTCGCTCAGCGGCGGGTTGAGCGGGGTGGCCTCGACGATCGCCAGGTCGGTCTCCCCCTCGAAGAGCAGGTCGAAGCTCTCCGGGACACCCACCTCGGTGATCCGTACGGACAGCCGCGGATGCCGCTCGCCCAGCCGGGCCGCCATCGGGGCCAGCAGCACCGAGATGGCCACGGGGAAACCTGTGACGCGCAGCACCCCGGTGGGCGCTCCGTGGTCGGCCCGTAGATCGAGTTCGGCCAGGTCCCAGCGGGCCTGGATGGCGTCGGCGTGCGCCAGCAGGCTCTCGGCGGCCGGGGTGAGGCGCACCCCGCGCCCCTGGGGCTCCAGCAGATCGACGTCCAGGTCGCGGGCGAGCTGCCGGATCTGCTGGGAGGCGGCGGACGGGGTGAAGTGCAGGGCCCGGGCGGCCGCGGTGACCGTGCCGTAGTGGGAGACGGCCCTGAGGACGTGCAGCCTGCGCAGGTCAATCATGTAGCCCACGCTTCACAATGACGTGCACAAAGTCAACCTGGACGTGTACGGAGATCTCGACGCACCCTGGCTGTGTCGCGACGGTCAACCAGCCACGACGTACGAGGAGTCAGTCATGACCAGCACCAACGCCACGGCCTGCCCGCACTGCGGCTGGCCGGACGGGGGCGAGCCGTTCCAGGTGCTCTCGCGGCACGCCACCGCGACGGGCCGCACGGAGTGGACGCGCTGCGGGTGCGGCTCGCTGCAGGTCCGGGTCGTCGACGGCTGCGGGACGCGCGTCGTCTCCCGCGGCGGGCCGGCCTCGAGCTCCGCTCCGGCGCGGTCGGACACGGCGAGCCGCTGAGCGCTCAGGCCCCGCCGTGCCGCACCAGCCGCTCCCCCAGCGGGCTGCGCCGGTAGAGCACCCGGCGGCCGTCGCGGGCCCGGGTGACCAGTCCCGTCGCGTGCAGGACACGCAGGTGCTGGGACACGGCGCTCGGGGTCACACCCAGGCGCCGGGCCAGCTCCACCGTCGGGTGCGGCTCGGCCAGCAGCCGCAGCAGCGTGGTGCGGGGCGCGCCGAGCAGGGCCGCGAGGGCGGGGGCGTCCGGCTCAGGTTCCGGCTCCCACAAGGTCGCGGCGCCCCGGCTCGGGTAGGCGAGCATCGGCGGTTCCGCGGCGCTGACCGGAGGCGCCGGCTGATGCGCGAACAGGGAGGGGACCAGGCGCAGCCCCCGGCCTGAGCCGTCCACGTGGTGGCGTCCACGCATCCGGTCGACGCGCAGGACGCCGTCGTCCCAGCGCAGATTGCGGTGCAGATCGGCGAAGAGCAGCCGGGCACCGCCGGTGGCCAGCTGCCGCGCCCGATGGGTGATGTCGGCCTCCAGGACGAGCCGCATCCGGGGCCAGGACGGCAGCAGTGCCGACTCCCAGTAGCGGCGCAGGAGTGCGCACAGTTCCTCCAGCAGCTCCTCGACCGGCGCGTCACCGGGCGCGGAGACCGCCCGCAGCACCTCCGGCAGGGGCCGGGGGGCGTGGGCGGCGAGCAGATCGCGTCGTACGGTCTCCGCCGGTGTGGCCCGTACGACGGTGAGCTGCTCGTCGAGAGTGGGCGCGAAGGACGTCGGCCTCGGGGTCAGGAAGTCGGGCAGGGCCAATGTGTCCCCCACCAGGGCGGCCAGCAGCCGCGCGTCGGCCGGATCGAGTCCCTGGAGCACGGAGGCCCGCCACCGGACGTGCAGCGGGTAGAGGGCGGGGGCGCGCAGGGCACGCAGGCTGCCCATCACCTCGCGCAGGGGCGAGATCGCGAAGCGGGTGTCGGCGAGGTCCTCGACGCCGAGCCGGAAGCTGATCATTAAGGCCCCCGCTACATCCGTTGGCAACCGCCCGGCCGTGGCGTGGACTTCGGCCCATGACGGATCACGACCACCGGCAGCGTACAGCGCACCAGGGCGCGAGCCCCCGGCTGATCCTGGTGCTGGCCCTGGTCTGCGGCGCGGCCGTGGGCAATGTGTACTTCCCGCAGGCCGTCAGCCCGTTGGTGGCGTCCGGCCTGGGTGTCTCACCCGACGCGGCCGCCGCCGTCGTCACCGCGACCCAGTTCGGCTACGCGGCCGGGATCTGGCTGCTCGTCCCGCTCGGCGACCGCCTCCCGCACCGCCCGCTGCTGGTCGCCCTCCTCACGGTCACCGGGCTGGGGCTGCTCGCCGCGAGCGCCGCGCCGGGGCTGGTGCCGCTGGTGGGGGCCAGTGCCCTGGTGGGTGTGACGACGGTGGTGGCGCCGCTCGCCGGGCCGCTCGCCGCCCGCCTGGTGCCGAAGGAGCGGCTCGGCGTCACCGGCGGCACACTGCTGAGCGGCTCCCTCGCGGGCATGCTGCTGTCGCGCACCGTCGGCGGTGCCCTCGGCGACTGGCTGGGCTGGCGGGCGCCGTACGTCCTGGCCGCCGCGCTGTCCCTGGCGGTGGCCGCCCTGTCGGCCCGCCTGTTGCCGCGGACGGTCCCGCCCTCCGCCCAGCGCTACCCGGCCCTCCTGGCCGAGCCGCTGCGGCTGCTGCGCACGGAAGCCCTGCTGCGCCGCTCCTGCCTGTACCAGGCCCTGGTGTTCGCCGGATTCTCCGCCGTGTGGACGGGGGTGGCCCCGCTGCTCACGGGTCCGGTGTACGGCAGGGGCACGGGGGCCGTGGGGCTGCTCGCCCTGGTCAACGCGGTGACCATGGTGTGCACGCCGGTCGCGGGCCGCCGGGTCGACCGGCATGGGCCGGACGCGGTCAACCGGGTGTGCTTCCTGGTGGTGGGGGTCTCGGCCGCGGTGCTGGCGCTGGGCGGTCTCGGTGGCGCGGTGGGGATCGCCGCCCTGGTCGTGGGCACGCTGCTGCTCGACGTCGGCATGCAGTCCGGGATGGTGGCCAACCAGGTGCGGATCCAGACGCTGCGGGCCGAGGTGCGCAGCCGGCTCACCACGGCGTACATGACCTGCGCGTATCTTGGTGGCGCGGTCGGCTCGTGGCTGGGCATGCGTGCGTACGGCCGCTTCGGGTGGCCGGGGGTGTGCGTGCTGGTCGCCGCGCTCACCGCGGTCGCCCTCACCCGTCACCTGTGTGCCACCGGACGCCGGAGCGCCACCCGCCGTACGGCGGGCAGGTTCCGCCGGTCGGCGGCGCCCGCGACCCGGGCGGCGGGGCCGACCATGGCAGCCCGAGCCGCCGTGACCTCGCGTGAGGAGACGCCATGACGCATGTTCCGCCGCCGTTCGACCCGGAACTCGCCGGAGCCCTGGAGCTGATCAAGGACATGATCAGCCCGGGCCTCACGCCGGACCAGATCGCCGAGGTGCGCCAGGGCCCGGGCATCGCGTTGCTCGCCGAGCTGGACCTGACGATGGGCGGGACGTTCGAGGTGGAGGACCGGCAGGTGCCCGGTCCGCAGGGCGAGCCCGACGTCTCGCTGCTCATCTGCCGGCCGGCCGCTCCGGCGACCGCAGGGGCGCGGCCCGTCATCTACCACGTGCACGGCGGCGGCATGGTCATCGGGAACAACCGGGTCGGGGTCGACGTCCCGCTGGCGTGGGCGCAGGCCCTGGACGCGGTCGTGGTGTCCGTGGAGTACCGGCTGGCACCGGAGCATCCGCATCCCGCGCCCGTCGAGGACGTGTACGCCGGGCTCCTGTGGACGGCCGACCACGCCGCCGAACTCGGCGCCGACCCCGAGCGGAT
The DNA here is from genome assembly GCF_044457425.1 of Streptomyces sp. NPDC050546. Lineage (NCBI taxonomy): Bacteria > Bacillati > Actinomycetota > Actinomycetes > Kitasatosporales > Streptomycetaceae > Streptomyces > Streptomyces sp. NPDC050546. The sequence continues at coordinate 690,201 of NZ_JBITGX010000002.1, read as the reverse complement.
CGTCATCGCGGGTGCGAGCGCGGGCGGCGGGCTGTGCGCGGCGCTGGCCCTGCTCACCCGGGATCGCAAGGGGCCGCAGCCTGTCGGCCAGATCCTGATGTGCCCGATGCTCGACGACCGCAACGACACGCCCTCGACGTACCAGATGGCGGGCCTCGGCGTCTGGGACCGCACTGCCAACGAGACCGGCTGGACCGCGCTGCTGGGCTCGCGGCGCGGCGGGCCCGACGTACCGGCGTACGCGGCTCCGGCCCGTGCCGAGGACCTGACGGGGCTGCCCCCGGCCTTCCTCGACGTCGGCTCGGCGGAGACCTTCCGCGACGAGGTCGTCGCCTACGCGTCACGCATCTGGCAGGCCGGTGGCGTGGCCGAACTGCACGTATGGCCGGGCGGCTTCCACGGCTTCGACGGTTTCGCACCCCAGGCGGCGCTGTCCCAGTCGGCCAGGGCGGCGCACGTGAACTGGCTGCGGAGGCTTCTGAACGGATGACGGCGGAGCCTGCGCGGCACCCGGCCCGACCGGGTCCCGGAACAGCGGCGTCTCCTCGCCGCGCGGCCGCATGGCGCACCATAGGCCTATGAAAGAGCTGGCCGGGCGCCTGACCGCGCTCGACCCGGACGCCGGTGCGGCGGTCCGGGTCATCGCCTACTTCGACCGCCTGGCCGAGTCCAGGGCCGGTGTCGAGGCACTCGTACGCGGCGCCGCCGTACTCTCCGGCTGTCCGGCCCGCCTGGTGGACCCCGAGCGCCGCGTCCACGTCCGCGTCCAGCCCGACGGCACACGCCAGGACACCGACACCCCACCGAACCCCACCTGGCCCTCCGCCCGACTGAGCCCGAACGGTCCGGCGACCCTGTGGCTGGAACGGGACGGGGCGGAGAGGAACGGGGACACCGAGGAAGGGGCCGGGGGCGGGGGCGGACCTGGCAGGGGCGCCGGGGAGCAGGCCGGGCTCACGCCCGGTGTGGCCGTAGCAGAGCGCGCCGAGGCGACAGCCGGTCGGGGCGTCGCGGAGGACGCCGGAGCAGAAACCGGCCTGGCCGTCGCGCAAGCCGCCGCGCCCGTGACCGGTGTCGTCGACGCGGTGATACTCGAACGCGCCTCCGTCGCCCTGCGGCTCGTGCTCGACCGTACCCGGGGCCGGGCCCCGGCCGATGACCCGGCGTTGGTCGAGACGCTCCTCGACGCCACGGCCCCGGAGCAGACGCGCCTCTACAGCGCCCGGCGGCTCGGCCTCGACCCCACGGCGCCGGCACGGGTGCTCGCCCCGCTGAACGGCCGGCCCCGGGTCGTACCCACAGGGACGGCCGGCGCCGGCGTCGCGGAGTCCCGCCCGGCTCTTCCGGATGCCCGCCTCGGGGTCGGGCCCGCCGTGCCCGTGCTCGAACTGCCCCGGTCATGGGCGGCGGCCCGTACCGCCCTGCGGTTCACCGCCGAGGGCACCCCGCAGGACCCCGGGCCGCGGGTCGTGCACGCCGATGAGCTGGGCGGGATCGCCCTGCTCGCCGACCTCGTCGTACCGGGCGCGGAGCCGCCGCCCGACGTCCGCGCCCTGGAGACGGCCGCGGCGACGACGCCCTGGTTGCCGGCCACCCTGCACGCGGTCGCGTCCACGACGAGCCTGCGGGCGGCCGCCGCCGGGATCAACGTCCACCACTCCACGCTCCAGGACCGGCTGACCCACGCGGAGCACCTGCTCGGCTGGCCGCTGCGCACCCCGCAGGGCCGCCTCAGGCTTCAACTGGCTCTGGCCATGCGCCACCTGGCCCGCCCGTAGCCGACCGGCCGCGCGGGTTCCACCCCGTTGTGATACGCCCCGTCGTGATCCAGATCGCGCCCATGGCCCGTGCCACGGTCCGCCGCCCGGGAGAGACTGTCCGGGCGCCGTCCGTACGAGGTTCAGGAGCATGAGGCATGAGCGTGCAGCGCTACCCCCTGTCCGGTGTCACGGTGGTCAGTGTGGAGCAGGCCGTGGCCGCGCCCTACGCCACCCGGCAGCTCGCCGACCTCGGCGCCCGTGTGATCAAGGTGGAGCGGCCGGGCGGCGGCGACTTCGCCCGCCGTTACGACACGACCGTGCACGGCCACTCCAGCTATTTCGTGTGGCTCAACCGCTCCAAGGAGTCCCTCACCCTGGACCTCAAGGACCCACGCGGCCGCGAGATCCTGCACGACCTCCTCGACGGCGCCGACGTGTTCGTGCAGAACCTCGCCCCGGGCGCCGCCGCCCGGCTCGGCCTGGACCCGGCCACCGTCACGGGACACCGCCCCGGCCTGATCCCCTGCACGATCTCCGGCTACGGCACGACCGGCCCCTGGGCCGACCGCAAGGCCTACGACCTGCTCGTGCAGTGCCAGACCGGGCTGGTGTCCCTGACGGGAACCCCCGAGGGGACGGCCCGGACCGGGATCTCCGTGGCCGACATCGCCGCCGGCATGTACGCCTACAGCGGCGTCCTCACCGCCCTGTACACCCGCGCCACCACCGGCGAGGCCCACCCGGTGGAGGTCTCCCTGTTCGAGGCGCTCGCGGAGTGGATGGGCCAGCCCGCCTACTACACCCGGCACGGCGGCACCCAGCCCCCGCGCCTGGGCACCCAGCACGCCACCATCGCGCCGTACGGGACGTACCCGGCCGCCGACGGCAAGGAGGTGCTGTTCTCCATCCAGAACGAGCGGGAATGGGCGGTGCTGTGCGGGGAGTTCCTCGGCCGGCCGGAGCTGGTCGACGATCCGCGCTTCGCCACCGCCTCCGACCGCGTCGCCCACCGCGAGGAACTCGACTCCGTCGTCGCCGCCCGCTTCGCCCGCTCCGGCTCCGACGAGATCCTCAAGGACCTGGAGCGCATCGGCATCGCCTGCGCCGGGGTCAACGACGTCGCCGCGTTCCTGGACCACCCGGTACTGGCCGGCCGCGGCCGCTGGACCGAGGTCGCGGTGCCGGGCGCCACCGTCGAGGCCCTGCTCCCGCCGGCCGACCTGGCCGGTCTGCCCGCGCGCATGGACCCCGTCCCGGCCGTCGGCGAGCACACCGAGGCGATCCTCAGCGAGCTGGGCCGCACCGGCGAGGAGGTGGCGGCACTGCGCGCGGACGGTGTCGTCTAGACGCTCAGCGGGATTCGGCCGCCCGCCGTGTCTCCTCCTCGGCCTCCTGCCTCTTCGAGGCCCGCAGGCTGGTGATCGTCGTGACGGTCAGGACCAGCACGATGAAGCCCAGTGAGAAGGGGATGCCGATCTCGGGCACATGGACGCCCGACTCGTGCAGGGCGTGCAGCACCAGCTTCACGCCGATGAAGCCGAGGATGATCGACAGCCCGTACGAGAGGTGCACCAGCTTCTTCAGCAGGCCGCCGATGAGGAAGTACAGCTGGCGCAGGCCCATCAGGGCGAAGGCGTTCGCGGTGAACACGATGTACGGGTCCTGGGTGAGGCCGTAGATCGCGGGGATGGAGTCGAGGGCGAACAGCACGTCGGTGGAGCCGATCGCGAGCATCACGACCAGCATCGGGGTCATGATCCGCTTGCCGTTCTCGGTGATGAACAGCTTTGTGCCGTGGTACCGGTCGGCCACCCCGAAGCGCTCCTCCGCCATCTTCAGCAGCTTGTTCTCCTGGTACTCCTCGTCGTGCTGGTCCTTGCGCGCGTCCTGGACCAGCTTCCACGCGGTCCAGATCAGGAAGGCGCCGAAGATGTAGAACACCCAGGAGAAGGCGGAGATGATCGCCGCGCCGGCCGCGATGAAGACGGCCCGCAGCACCAGGGCCACCAGCACTCCGACCATCAGCACCCGCTGCTGGTACTGCGAGGGCACCGCGAACTTCCCCATGATCAGGACGAACACGAAGAGGTTGTCCACGCTGAGCGACTTCTCGGTGATGTACCCGGCGAAGAACTCACCCGTGGGCCCGCTCCCACCGAAGTACCAGAGCCCCAGCCCGAACAGCACGGCCAGGACGATCCACACCACCGTCCACGTCCCGGCTTCCTTGATCGACACATCGTGGGGCTTGCGGCCGACGAAGAAGTCGACGGCGACGAGCACGCACAGGGCTGCCACGGTCAGCAGCCACACGGATAGCGAGACGTTCACTGTTGCTCCTGGTGCAGGTGTGGGGATGGAACATCGTCGTCCGCAGCGGCCGATTTCCGCCACATCTGCCAGGTGAACAGTTGGTCAAAGCTGCACGTGGAGCGCCTCGAGGACGTCCTGGTCCGTCAGCTGGTCGAAGTTCTCGTACCAGAGGCCCACGGCCATGAACGCGGCCGGCTGGTGCAGACAGATCACCTCGTCGGCCTCTGCACGCATCAGCCCGGCCGCCTCCGGCGAGCACACCGGCGCGGCCAGCACCAGCCGTGCGGGCGCCTGACGGCGTACGGAGCGCAGCGCGGCGCGGGCCGTGGAACCGGTCGCCAGGCCGTCGTCGACGACGATCACCGTCCGTCCGCGCAGGTCGGGGGCGGGACGGCCCTGCCGGTACAGCCGCTCGCGGCGGCGCAGTTCCGCACGCTCCCGTTCGATGACGGGGGCGAGGTCGGCCACGCCGAGGCCCAGGTGACGCAGGGCGTCCTCGTCGAGGAGCGGCACCTCGTCCCCGGCCATCGCGCCGACGCCGAACTCCTCCTGGTAGGGCGCCCCGATCTTCCGTACGACGAGCACGTCGAGCGGGGCGTCCAGGGCGGCCGCGACCTCGCTCGCCACGGCGACCCCGCCGCGGGGCAGGGCGAGGACGAGCGGACGGGGCAGGGCCCCCTCGTGCTGCCGGGCGCGCAGCTTCTCGGCCAGTTCCCGGCCTGCCTGCCGGCGATCGCGGAACCGCATGACGGTCACCTCTGCTTCCCTCATGGAGAGGGCCTCCTCGGCCGCCCCGGGCTCCGCGTACCCCCTGCCCGGTGGACGACGCACCGGCGGCCGGGTCCGGGCGGTGTCAGCCCGCCGTGGTGCTCAGCCGTTCGTCGCACCACTGCCGGGCCGCCTCGGTGACGCGGTCCAGCGTGCCCGGCTCCTCGAACAGATGGGTGGCGCCGGGCACCACGTGGAGGGTGTGCGGGGCGTGCAGCCGCCGGGCCGCTTCCTCGTTGAGCCGCAGCACGTGCTGGTCCCGGCCGCCGACGATGAGCAGCACCGGGGCCCGGACGGCGGCCAGGGCGTCACCCGCCAGGTCGGGCCGGCCGCCGCGCGAGACGACCGCCGGCACCCGGCCGGGCCGTTCGGCGGCGGCGACCAGGGCCGCGCCCGCGCCGGTGCTGGCGCCGAACAGGACGACGGGCAGGTCCTGGGTGCCGTACCACTGCTCAAGCCAGTCGATGGTGGCCACCAGCCGGCGGCCCAGCAGGGGGATGTCGAAGCGGAGTTCGGCGGTGCGCAGGTCCTGCCGTTCCTCCTCCTCGGTGAGCAGGTCGATCAGCAGGGTGCCGAGTCCGGCGGTGCGCAGGCCGGCGGCGACCTCGCGGTTGCGGGGGCTGTGCCGGGAGCTGCCGCTGCCGTGCGCGAACAGCACGACCGCGCGGGCGTCCGGCGGCAGGTTCAGATCACCGGTGAGCGCGGCGCCGCCGGCCGGCACGGTGACCGTCTGGGTGATCATCGGAGGTCTCCTCTCCCCCGGATTCCTTGGCGGGTCCGGTTCCCCGGTGGGTCCTGCCGTCCGCCTACCCACGCCGCGCCGGGCGTCCCGCGAGCGGTGTGGCGCGATCTGTGGGATGCGTGTCGTTGACGCCACGACCTTGGCCGGTGGAGCGTGGAAGCGTGACTCCGCGAGTGACTCCCCGCCGTGTCGTCTTCGTCGTCTTCGACGGCTTTCAGCCGCTCGATCTCACCGGTCCGCACGAGGTGTTCCACAGCGCGGGCGACTATGTCTGCGAGGTCGTGGCGTCCAGGGCCGGACCGGTCAGGTCGGTCAGCGGGCTGCTCGTGCACGCAGCGCACGGCGTGGCGGACCTCGACCCGGCCGCGACGGACACCCTGGTGGTGGTCGGCGGCCAGGGGGTCGACCGGGCCCGGGAGGACGCGGCGCTGGTCTCCTGGATCGCGTCCGCCGCGTCCGGTGCCCGGCGGGTCGCCTCGGTGTGCAGCGGGGTGTTCCTGCTGGCCGCCGCCGGGCTGCTGGACGGGCGGCGGGTCACCACGCACTGGGCCCGGGAGGAGCAGCTGGCCCGGGAGCATCCCGAGGCGCGCGTGGACTGCGACCCGATCTTCGTCCGGGACGGGCGGGTGTGGACCTCGGCCGGGGTGACCTCCGGCATGGATCTGGCGCTCGCCCTGGTGGAGGACGACCTGGGCCGGGAGGTCGCGCACGCGGTGGCCCGCCGGCTGGTGCTGTTCCTGCGCCGTCCGGGCGGCCAGTCGCAGTTCAGCGTGGCGCTGTGGTCGCGGCAGCCGGCGACGGACCCGGTGCGGGCCGCGGTCGGCGCCGTCCACGCCGATCCGGGTGCCCGGCACGACATCGCCGGTCTCGCCGCGCACGCCGGGCTGAGCCCGCGCCACTTCCAGCGCCGCTTCACCTCCGAGCTGGGCGTGCCGCCCGCCACGTATGTCGAGCGGGTGCGCGTCGAGGCCGCTCAGCGGGCGCTGACGGAGGGCGACGAACCGGTCGAGGCGATCGCCCGCCGCTGCGGCTTCGCCACGGCGGAGACCCTGCGCCGCACGTTCCACCGCCGGCTCGGCGTCGCGCCGTCGGACTACCGCGCCCGGTTCCGCTCCACCACGGGCCCCGTCGGCGCCCACCACGTCCCAGAGGAAGGGGAAACCGCATGACGACCTACGGACTGCTGGTCTTCGAGGAAGCCGAGGAACTCGACTTCGTGGGGCCCTGGGAGGTCTTCAACGTCTCCGCCCGGCTGCGCGACGGCGCCGACACGGCCATGCTGATCGCCGAGCATCCCGGCCCGGTGCGCTGCAACAAGGGCCTGCGCGTCCTGCCCGACCACACCCTGGACGACCATCCGCCCCTGGACGTGCTGCATGTGCCGGGCGGGCGAGGTGCGCGTGAGGTCCAGCCGCACAACCCGGTGGTCACCGACTGGATCGGGAGGACGGCGGAGCGGGCCGCCTGGGTGCACGGCGTGTGCACCGGCACCTTCCTGCTGCACGCGGCGGGTCCCGCCCGCGGACGCCGGGTGGCAACGCACTGGAGCCAGGAGGACACCCTCGAGGCGCGGGGCGAGGTGACGGTGGTCCGGGACGTCCGCTATGTCGTGGACGGCAACCTGATCACCAGCCAGGGCGTCTCGGCCGGCATCGACAGCGCGCTGTGGCTCGTGGGGCGGCTGCACGGCCGTGACCACGCGCGGGCCGTGCGCCGCTACATCCAGTACGACCCGGCTCCGCCGTACCTCGCGGACGAGCCCCTCTGACGGGTGGTGCGGCGGCGGGCGGTGCATGGGTGCGCCGACGTCGGGCAAGCGAGGTTCATGGGCGGTGACACGGGCGACGGCGGGCAGGGACGGCAGCCGGGCGAGTGCGGGCACCGGGCGGTGCCGCATCCGGGTGACATCCGGATCGAGGCGTGGGCGGCGTGCCGGGAGCACTGTCTGGCGGAGGCCGTCCTGGCGATGGTGGAGTGCTTCGCGAACGTCTCCGGGGTGCGGCCCACGGCCGTGGACAGGGTACGGCTGACCGAGGCCAGCGACGACGACCTGCTGGCCACGCTGCTGGACGAGGTCATCTTCCGGTGGGAGGAGTACGGCCAGGTGCCCGTGGACGTGGAGGCGGACGAGGCCGACGGCGGCCTGGACGTGAGGCTGGCGGTCGCCGGGCTCGCGGACGTGGAGATCACCGGGTCGGTCCCGACGGCCGTGGCGTGGGAGGAGCTGCGGATCGGACGGGATCCGTACGGGTGGTCGTGTGCGGTGAGGGTCGACGCCTGAAAGGCTCGAACGGCCTGAGCGGACTGAGCAGCCTGAGCGGTCGTCCTACCGTGGAGGTGTGGGCGGCGGCATCGTGACGCTGTTCCTGTGCGGAGACGTGATGCTCGGGCGCGGCGTGGACCAGATCCTGGCGCATCCCTGCGATCCGGCACTGCGGGAGGCGTACGTCGACGACGCGCGGTCCTACGTCCGGCTGGCGGAGTCGGCGCACGGCCCGGTGCCCGCACCCGTCGCGCCCTCCTGGCCGTGGGGCGAGGCGCTGCGCGTGCTGGACGAGTCCGCGCCGGACGCCCGGATCGTGAACCTGGAGACGTCGGTGACGAGCGGCGACACGTTCGCGCCCGACAAGGAGATCCACTACCGGATGCACCCGGCCAACCTGCCGGCCCTGGCCGTGGCCCGGCCCGACGTGACCGTCCTGGCCAACAACCACGTCCTGGACTTCGGCCGCCCGGGCCTGCTGGAGACCCTGGACGCGACGGCGCGGGCGGACCTGCGGACAGCGGGGGCGGGGCGTGCCGCCGACGAGGCGTACGCACCCGCCGTGGTCCCCCTCCCGGGTGGCCGCCGGCTGCGGGTGTTCGCCCTCGGTGCGCGCTCCAGCGGGATCCCGTCCGGCTGGTCGGCGACGGCGGAGCTGCCGGGGGTCGCGTACATGCCCGCGCTCTCGCCCGCCACGGCCGACGCCGTGGTGCGGCACGTCCGGCGGACCGGACGGGCCGGTGATCTCACCGTCGTGTCCGTGCACTGGGGCTCGAACTGGGGCTTCCACGTGCCCCGGGAACAGGTCCGCTTCGCGCGCGCCCTGGTGGACGGCGGTGTCGACGTCGTCCACGGGCACTCCTCGCACCACCCCCGCCCGCTGGAGGTGTACCGGGACCGGCTGATCCTCTACGGCTGCGGCGACTTCGTCGACGACTACGAGGGCATCTCCGGCTACGAGGAGTACCGCGACGACCTGCGGCTCGCGTTCCTCGTCTCGGTCGAGGCGGACGGCGGACGGCTGGCCGGACTGCGCATGGTGCCGCTGCGGGCGCGGCGGATGCGGCTGGAGCCGGCGTCCGGGGCGGACCGCGCCTGGCTGCGGACGACGCTCGACCGGATCAGCCGCGGGGTGGGCGTGACGCTGGAACCCGACGGCTCGCTGGCGCTGGCGGGTGGATGATCCGCCGGCCGATCGCCAAGCCGGAGGTTCGGCCCCGCACCGCATGTCCGGGTCCCGCAGGGGTACCCCGGGCCACATGACCGGCATCGAACTCAGCAGTAACGCGTTCAACGACCACTCCTTCCTCGCGCGCCGGTACTCCTACGAGGGACCGAACGTCTCCCCGCCGCTGGCCTGGAGCGGCGTACCGGACGACGCGGCCGAGCTGCTCCTGCTCTGCGAGGATCCCGACGCCCCGTCGGGCACCTTCGCGCACTGGGTCGTGGTCGGCATCGACCCGCACAGCGACGGCGTCGAGGCCGGGCACTGCCCGCCGGGCGGCACGGAGCTCGTCAACAGTTACGGACAGCAGGGCTGGGGCGGCCCGCATCCCCCGCCGGGTGACGACGCCCATCACTACTTCTTCCGGCTCTACGCCCTGTCCGAACCGTGTGTCCTGCCCGACGCGCCCGGCGCGGACCAGGTGCACCAGGAGGTCGAGCAGCACCGGATCGCGGACGGGACGCTGGTGGGGCTGTACCAGCGCTGACGCCGACGACGAGTCCGTCCGCACCGGCGAAGCACAACGGTTGGTTGTGACTCGGGTGCCGGACGGTTGTTTGCCTGCCCGGCCCGGTCCTCGCTTGGATGGCTCCCGGTCAACACCGGGTTGTCCGCGGGAACTGGGAGTGTGCGCCGGGTATGGCGGGCAGGCGGTCGCTGGGGCGGCGGTTCGGGTGGCTGTGGGGTGCCTACGCGGTCAGCACGGCCGGTACTTGGCTCGCGTTCGACGCGTTCGCCCTGATCGCGGTCCTCGTGCTGCACTCCGGGCCGGCGCAGGTGGCGCTGCTGGCCGCGGTGGGACCGGCGGTCGGCGCGGTGGTGTCGGTGCCGCTCGGGCCGTGGGTGGAGGTTCGCCGCAAACGGCCGGTGATGATCGCGACGGACCTGGTCCGGTGCGCGGTGCTGTTGAGCATCCCCGTGGCGTTCGCGCTGGGCCGGCTGGGCTTCGGTCAGTTGCTGCTGGTGTCGGTGGCCGTCGCGGCGGCCGACATCACCTTCAACGCGGCGGCCGGGGCGTTTCTGAAGGACCTGGTGCCCCGGCGGGACCTGCTCGTCGCGAACGGTCGGTTCGAGGCGACGAACTGGACCGCGAGCATGGTCGGGCCGCCGCTGGGCGGGGCCGCGATCGGGCTGTTCGGCCCCGTGACGAGCGTGGTGGCGAACGCGGTGAGCCATCTGCTCTCGGCGTTCGGGATCGGGGCGATCGGCGGCGGCGAGAAACCCCCTGCTCCGTCCACCTCCACCGGGACCCGGCCCCGGGCAGGCGACCTGCTCGAAGGCTGGCGGTACATCCTGGCCGATCCGGGCCTGCGCCCGCTGTTCTTCCACACGGTCCTGTTCAACGCCCTGGTCATGGCGGCCTCGCCACCGCTCCTGGTCCTGATGGTCGATCATTTGCGCTTCGCCCCCTGGCAGTACGCACTCGCCTTCGCGGTGCCCTGCACCGGCGGGCTGCTCGGCTCCCGGCTGGCGCCACGGCTCGTCGAACGGTTCGGCCGGCACCGGGTGCTGCGCACGGCCGGGGTGCTGCGGGCGGGCTGGTCGCTCGGACTGGCCTTCGTCGGCCCCGGCGCGGCGGGGCTGGCGCTGGTCATGGTGGTCGAGTTCGGGCTGATCACCTGCTGTGCCGTGTTCAACCCGGTGTTCGCCACATACCGCCTGGAGCGGACCCCCGCGGGCCGGGTCACCCGCACCCTGTCCGCCTGGTCGGCCACCGGCAAGGCCACCCTCGCGGCCGTGACCGCGCTGTGGGGCCTGCTGGCGGGACTGACCGGCCCCCGCACGGCCATCGCCCTCGCCGGTGCCCTCCTCCTCGCCACCCCGCTCCTGCTCCCCCGCCGGGACCACGCACCGGACATCGGCCCCGGGCCGACTCGCCTGCCGCTCAAGGCGGACGGCGGCTGACCGGGGCCGACGGGGTGGTTTCCGGGTCGGCTCAGACCGCCCCGGGCACGTCCTCCGTGACGCCGTTCAGCGGGGAGGCCGGGTCGGTGCCGTACGGGCGCGTGATGATCTCCAGGCCGTGGCCCGCCGGGTCGAGGAAGTACACGCCCCGGCCGCCGTCGTGGCGGTTGATGCGGCGCGGCTGGTTGCCGTGCGGGTCGGCCTGGATGGGGATCCGGGCCGCGACGAGACGGGCCAGGGCGTCGTCGAACTCCTCCTCGGAGACGAGGAACGCGTAGTGCTGCATGGGAATGTCGGCGTCGATGGTGAGAAAGTCCAGCGTGACGCCGTTGGCCGTCGTCACCGGCAGGAAAACTCCGGCCGGTGCCCCGACCTCGAGTCCCAGGATCTCCGCGAGGAAACGAGCGGACTTCTCCCGGTCACGGGACAGGACGATGGTGTGATTGAACTCGACTGACACTGGTCAATGCCTCCACGGGCATCTTCGCGGCGCCTCCATGCCTCACCCGGCCGGTGACCGGCACGCGATGCCGCGCCGTGGATCGTAGACAGACGTGGTGAGGGGCGTCGAGCGGTTTTCGGCCGCATCCGGCAGGGTGGCCGAACGCCCCCCGATTCCACGAAGTCCCTGCCGTCCCGGACAACCCTGACAATTGTCAGGGACCGTGTCGCCCCGGGTCTCCCTACAGTGCTGAGCGTCGGCCAAGCGCCGTACCGCCGCAGATCAGTTCAGGGGGAACTCGACATGTCCACTCGCATCTTCGCCAGGGCCGCGCTCGTCGGCGCCGGGGCGCTCGCGCTGCTCGGCCCGATCGCCGCGGGAACCGCCTCGGCGTCGGCAGCCGGCCAGGAGGGCGTCGCCCGCGTCAAGGCGGCGCCCTACGCGGTCGTGCCGTACGAGAACGTCAACGTCCGCTACGGGCCGGGCACTTCCTACGGCAAGATCACCACCAGCCCGGCGGGTCAGCCGCTCGGCGCCTACTGCTGGACCCGCGGCGAGACCATCCGCGACAACGGCTACGTCAACGACGTCTGGGTGAAGCTCCTCGAGGGCTACGTCAGCGCCGTGTACCTCAAGGGCAACGAGTACGGCGACCTGCCGGCCTCCGCGCGCTGCTGAACCCACATCATGACCACTCCCGACCACACCATCGTCCTACGGGGGACAGACACATGAAGCGACTGATCAGCCGTACCACCATGGGCCTCGCCGCCGCCGCGCTCACCGTCGGCGCGCTCGCCGGCACCGCCCACGCGGCCCCGGCCGCCGCGGCGAACAACGGCGACCCGACCCTCACCGACGTCTACATCTGGGCCACCGACGTCAACCTGCGCCAGCAGCCGACCACCGAGTCCCCGCGTCTCGCGGTCCGTTCGAAGTGGTGGGGGGACGCCGTGTGCCAGACGCAGGGCCAGCGGGTCACCGACCCGGCCGTGGGCACCAACAACTGGTGGACCGCCGTCATGGAGTTCTCCGGCAGTGACATCGCCTGGGTGAACAACCTGTACATCCGGGGCGGCGAGAAGATCGCCGGAGTCCCGGACTGCTGACGCGCCCTTCGCTCCACAAGTCTGCGGCGGGTCACCGAGTGATCGGTGACCCGCCGCAGGCCCCTGCCGGTCAGCAGTAGCCCATCGGGCCCATGTCCGTGTAGTAGACGTAGTCGACCTTGACCCACCCGGTGACGTTGCCCCGGTGCGCGGTCAGGTAGATCCAGTGACCGTCGCCGTTCCAGCAGTGCGCGGTGAACGTCTCGCGGAAGTAGCCCTGACCGTGGATCGTGCCGTCCACCGGCCTGCTGCGGATGTTGACGCCGTCACCGAGGAAGTAACCGCCCCGGGACTGCACCTGCTGCGTGGACGCGCCCGAATCGGGCGCCTGCTCCTGGGCGTTGGCCGTGACGGGCGACAGCATCAGGGCCGCGCCCGCCAGGGCGAGACACGCGGCGCGCCGGATGTGTCTGCGCATGTCTGACTCCTTCTCGTCGTCCTGTGTGGGGTGGGCGCGGCTCAGTACCAGCCGGTCGAGGTCAGGTCGTGGCCGTCGCAGGAGAGCAGCGCGCGCGAGACGCGGCCGTTGAGGTTGTTGCCCATCTGCGTGTAGGCGTAGTTGATGCCGGGGTCGACGGTCTCGGAGACCCATCCGTCGACGCGTCCCGTGCCGTTGTTCGAACGCTGGAGTACGGCGGCGCAGTTGACCCGGGAGTTCTCGATGCGGGCGAAGGAACCGCACTTGTCGGAGTAGAAGTACTTCAGGGCCATGCCTTCGGCGTACTTGGTGGGCCCGACCTGCCGGAACGAGCCCGAGCAGAAGGAGGTGGTGGGGTACTGCCCCTCCTGGCCGTAGGCCCCGTAGTTGCCGCCCGAGTAGGGCGCGGCCTGGGCGGAGGTGGGAAGAAGCGCCATCACCGCGGCGGCGCCCCCGGCGGCCAGCAGTGTCCTGAGCGATCGGCGGCTCATGAGCTCTCTTTCGTAGTCGACGGGTGGTCTGGTCGTGACCGTACGGGCCGTCACCACATCCACGACACCTGACACTTATCAGGGTCGAACACCCAGGTCGTCTCGTTTCGGGGGCTCCCTGACATACGTCAGGACCGCCCGCACGTCACCGCCTCCTAATGTGGCGGCGCGGGGGCAGGTCCCGCCGGACACTCGGGTGACCACGAAGGGCAACCATGCGCACACTTCTGCGCGGCGCCGCCGCGCTCGCGACCGTCGTCACGATCGTGTCGCTCCCGGGCGGGGCGACGGCGGTTCCCCGGCCGGCCACGGCCGTTCAGGCGGACCGCGGCACCGAGGCCGTGCAGATCCCGGACGGTGTCACCGCCGGGATCGCGGTCTTCGACCGCCGCACCGGCACCTTCACCGAACAGGTCGACGAGAGCGCGCGGTTCCGGTCCGCGTCGGTCGTCAAACTGCTGCTGGCCCTGGACTTCCTGTGGGACCGAGGGCCCGACTACACGGTCCCCGAGGCCGACCGGGCCCGGCTGGAGCCGATGCTGCGCAGCAGCTGGGACGATGCGGCGGACCACTACTGGTCGGACTACGGCGGCCCGGCGATCATCGACCGGATGTCCGCCCGGCTCGGTCTGCGCGACACCGCGCCGCCGCCCGCCGAGTACGCGGGCTACTGGGGCTACACCGCCCTGTCGGCCCGCGACACCGTGACGATCTACCGCTACCTCCTGGACAAGGCGCCCGCTCCCGTCCGTGACTTCGTCATGGACAATCTGCGTCGCTCCACGCGCTGCGCCTCGGACCGCTTCGACCAGCACTTCGGGGTCGCCGGTTCGTTCGAGCGTCCCTGGGCGGTGAAGCAGGGCTGGTCCGGGAAGTACGCGAAGGGGACGTGCGGCGCCTCGGGAACCACGGCCGGGGCAGAACCGGCCGCCGCTCCCGCCGTCAAAGCCGCCAAGGCCGCCGCGGCCGTGGACCTCACCCGTCCCGCGCTGCACACCACCGGCACGGTGGGCGCGGACGACCGGGCGATCGTGGCCGTGCTGACGCTGCATCCGGTCGGGACGTCGTACGGGAAGGCCTACACCGACCTCGGCCGGCTGACCCGCTCGCTGAACGTGCCGGGCGGGGTGCGGCCCTCGGGGACGTGGTTCGGCACCTGGGGCGAGTTCGTGAACGTCCGCAAGGGTCCGGCCACGGGCGATGCCCGGGTCACCCAGCTCCCGGCCGGTGTCGAGGTGCTGGTGGGCTGTCAGGTCCGGGGCCAGGTGGTCAGCGTGCCGCCCTACACCAATGAGTGGTGGGCCTATCTGCCCCAGTACGGGGGCTACATCTCCAACATCTACGTCAGCTCGCCGGACAACCGGCTGCCCAACGTCCCGGAGTGCGGCTCGGCGCGGCCGTGACGGGAGCGGGGGACGAGCGGTGGGCGGGGCCCTGACGGGTCCGGCCCACCGCTCGCGTGTGCGCGGGGGTCAGCGCTCGTAGGCGTCGAGGTAGCGCAGCACCTTGTCCACGTGCGGCCGGACCCGGGCCGGAACGCCGCCCTCCTCGATGACCGTGCGGTCGCTGGTGCGGTAGCCGGCCGCGACCAGCGCGGGCAGGTCCTTCTTCGGCAGCCCGGCCTGTTTGAAGCGCTGGTCGAGCCAGCACACGTACAGGCTCATCGTGGCGATCGCGTCCGGCGGCGACATGTGGTCCTTGTCGCCGTCACCGTCCCCGTCCACGGCCCAGGCGCGGAACACCGACGGGGTCCACATGGCGATGCCGTACTCCTCGCTCTCCGGGCGGGACGCCTTCGTGTCGAAGCCGCTCTCGGCCTTGATCAGCGCGGCGAGCAGAACGGGCGTGATCTCCTCGTCGGTGCAGCGGTGGGCGGCGCGGGCGATGACGGGGCGCAGCGCCTCGGGTACGTCGGAGTCCGCGGGTATCTCACCCGGCACCGGTCTTCGCGCGCCGGTCGCGGCGGCGGAGACACCGTTGTCACCGTCCTCGTCCCGGGTGCCGATGCCTCCACCCAGCAGGGCCACCCCGGCGACCGCTCCGGCGGTCAGCACGACGAGCCCGGCCGCGAGGGCCGGCACCAGGCGTCCCCGACGGCGGCGTGGACTGCCGGTGATGTCCTCGATCCTGGCGGCGATGCCGGACGCGGTGTGCGGGAGCCGGGCGGTGTGGTCCGGCGCCAGGCAGTCGGCGATCAGCCGGCGCGTGTCGTCGGCGAGGCCGGCGTCGAGCCGCAGGGGTGCGGTGCCGCGTGCGTAGCTCTGGGCGGCGAGCGAGCGGGCCCGGGCCGTCGCGCCCGCGAAGGGGTGGAGTCCGCCGGTGAGCACCTGGTGGGCGAGGACACCGTAGGCCCAGATGTCGGCGGTGGGCCGGACGACGGCGCCCCGGGTGCCGGTGCGCTGGGACCACCATTCGGGCGGCAGATGGTCGAGGGTGCCGAGCGGCGGCAGATGGGCGTGGGTGCCGTCGAGTTCGGTGGCAAGACCGAAGTCCGCCAGCCACACCTGCCCGCCCGGGCCCAGCAGGACGTTGGCGGGTTTGAGGTCGCCGTGCACCCAGCCGGCGTCGTGCATATGGGCCAGTCCGGCGGCGACTCCGCGCAGGACGCGTTCGGCGCCGTCGATCGGCCGGCCGCTCCCCGCGGCGTCCAGTACGTCCTTCAGGCTCGCCTCGGCACGGTCCATCACCAGCGCGATCGCACCGTCCAGGGCGGGCAGCTCAGGGGCCTCGACCGTGCACACGGCGTGGGTCCTGACGAGGTGAGGGTGGTCCGCCTCGGCGCTGAAGCGGACCTCGCGTGCCACGAGTTCGCCGAGCGCGGCGCGCTGGCCGGGGCCCAGGGCACCGGTCGGCAGCACCTTCACCGCCACGGGCGTGCCGTCGGCGACCGTACGGGCCTCGTACACGGTCCCCCAGCCGCCGGAGCCGATGACCGCGCCGACCTCCCAGCCGTCGATCCGGAAGCCCTCGGGGAGGCAGGGGCGAGGCGCCTCCAGGTCGTCGTCCCGGAGATCCTGGGGATCCTGTGCGTCGGGTGTCGTCATGCGCCGGCCTCCTGCGGGGCGAGACGGCCTGCGCTGCGGGGCGGCAGCAGGCCGAGGTGCTCTTCGCGCACGAGGCCGAAGCGCAGGGCGACCGAGGCGAGCCGGGTGCGCTTGGCGCCGGTGCGGCCGCCGTCGGCTCCGGCCGTGCTCTCCTCGCCCAGATCCAGGCGCAGTTTGGCGAAGGCGAGATAGTCGATGTGGTAGTTGACCGCGGAGCGGGTCAGGTCCCGGCAGGACTCCAGGGGCCGCAGCCGCTCGACGATCTGCCCGACGCCGGGCAGCGCCGAGTCGGAGGGGTCACGCAGCCGCGGTTCGCAGAGGGCCACCAGGACGAGGAAGTACTTGGAGGTGGGGTCCAGGGCGAACGGGTGAACGGTCTGTTCCCCGCCGCCCGGCGAGGACCGCTCGCCGAGGTAGGCGTGCTGGGGTGCGAACACCTTGAAGGCGGCGCTGCCGGCCAGGGCCGGGAGCACCACCCGGGAGAACTCGAAGGGCACGGGCGCTCCGAGGCGCCCGGGGGCGACGGTGAGGTACTCGCCGGCTCCCTCGAGGTTCTCCACGACGTACGACACGCTGCGGCTGAAGTTGGACAGCCGCCAGTAGTCACCGGCCGCCTCGAGCTGCCCGGCGCGGCGGGAGACGCCGGGGTCGGTCAGGGTGATGCGCACCCCGGTGCCGCCGGGTGCGCCGCGCCCGAAGTCGGCGATGTCCCCGGGCCCCAGGTGGATCAGTTCGGGACTGCCCGTCTCGTCCCCCTCCCACTGCGTGGGACCGGGCAACTGCACGATGATCGTTTCCACAACGGATTCCCCCGATGCTGACGCCCCCGATTTGGTCGCGAGGATTGTACGGGCGGATTCCGGTTGCGCAGAGCCGGCGAGGCCGTCTCAGCGGGCGGATTCCGGACGTCGTGCGACGAACACGAGCTCCCTGCCCGGCCGGTCGGGCGCCTCGCGTACGTCCTCCACCACGAAGCCCCGCGCGACGAGTTCCGCCTCTACCTGCCGCCGCTCGCGAAAGCGCAGCGTCGACCGCGAGGTCAG
Organism: Streptomyces sp. NPDC050546; assembly: GCF_044457425.1. Taxonomy (NCBI): domain Bacteria; kingdom Bacillati; phylum Actinomycetota; class Actinomycetes; order Kitasatosporales; family Streptomycetaceae; genus Streptomyces; species Streptomyces sp. NPDC050546. Next base: position 672,678 of record NZ_JBITGX010000002.1, on the reverse strand, counting down.
CACCTGTCCGTCCGCGGCGAACCGATAGACCCCACGGAACGTCACCAACGGGCCGGACACGTCGAGCAGTTCGACGCAGTGCTCGACGGCGCCGGCTCCGGGGACGTCCGTCACGGTGTACGTGGCCTCGCGATTCCACTCCTCCCAAGCCCGGCGAGCCGGGACCCGGGTCTCGAAGACCAGGCGACCGCCCGGCCGCAGAGCTGCCCGGGCCCCTCGCAGGAACGCGTGCCAGTCCTCGGGGTCGGTGAGCTCCTGGGCCGCGTTGCCCGTCATCGTCGCGAGGTCGGCGGTCAGGGGCGGCAGGGCCGTCACATCGCCGTGGATCCACCGCACCCGCTCGCCGCCCGGCTTGCCGCGGGCCACGTCGAGGGACGCCCCGGCGGGATCGACGCCGACGACCTGGAGACCGCGTGCGGACAGCAGCAGCGCGAACACGCCTGTTCCGCAGCCGATGTCGAGCACCCGACGCGCCCCGAACTCCTCCGCCATGCGCAGATACGGGTCGAGGTCGCCGCGGTCGGGGTCGAGCCCGTCGTAGACCGCGGCGAGCCGCGGATGCCGGAAGCACTCGTCAGCCATGCGCCCGAAGGTACGGAGAGCGGGCCGGGGCCGGCCACCGGATTTCGGCGGCCGGCCTCCCGTCGTTCAGCCCAGGCAGATGACGAGCAGGCAGAGTTCCTTCGGCTTCGAGTCCGCGTCCGAGCCCGAGGGGGCGGTCGGGGTGGGGCTCGCCGCGGGCGGGGGTGTCGTGGGGGATGCCGGCTGCCGCGAGTCCGTGCCGTTCTCGGCGGCAGGCGGTGCCGTCGGTTCGGTGGTCTTCGACGCGGACGAACCGGCGCTGCCGGTGACCGTGTCGACGGCGTCCGGGACGGTGCTCCGCTGCGGCGGGGTCGTCAGTGGCAGCTCGCGGGGCGTGGCGGCCGCGTCCGTCCGGGTGTCCTTCGGCGTGGTGCGGGGGTCGGCGGCCCGCGGCTGCTGGTGGCGCGAGGCGCGGCCGGCCTGTGGCGGGGTGGTGGGCGAGGAGCGCGGGGTGTCGTACTGGCTCGACGTCGGTTCGGTGTACGTCGGGGCCTCTCCCCCGGCGCCGCCCATGGTCGTGTCCTCCGGCGCCGTGGCCGCCTGGACGCCGGGCTTGGCGTCCCCCTTCATGGCGGCGACGGTCAGACCGCCTCCGACGAGTGCGACGGCGGTCGCCACCACGGCCCGGCGCTGGTTCTTCTTCCAGCGCGCCAGCTGACGGCGCCGGGCCGCCCGTCCCTGCTGGGGGGCCTGGTAGTCGTCGGCCGCGGCGGGTTCGGCGGCCCCATGACCGTCGGACGGGCCCGCGTCCGGGAGTTCGTGGACACCGGCCGGGTCCGTGGCCGGGGTCTCGCGGCCTCCGAACGGCCCGGGGTAGGCGAGGTGGAGCTCCCGAGTGCGGGCGCGGTTCTCGTCCCACACGGTCCGGTCGTCCCACACGTTGCCGTCACGCCACGCAGGGGTCGCGGAGGGGTCTATGTCCGGGGCGTAGGCGCCGCACCCCGGGCAGACCAAGGCGCCGTTGAGGTGCCGACGGCACGAGGAGCAGTAGTCCATGTGTGGTCTTCCCGATCTGACTGGTGGGATCGAGCCGTAACGCTAACGAGACTTTGGAAGTGCCGTGTGCAGCCTGTGTGACACCCCTGCGCAGATCCTCTGGATCTCGCGTGTGCCCTAGGTGACTCGCGCATAAGGCCGTCGCCGTCCGGGCACACTCGGGCGCCGCCGGCTCCCCTCCCCCTCGGCTCACATCTCCCCGGAATTTCCTGTGAGTTGGCGCACAACCCTTTGAATCCCCCGCGGGTCACACCATGCAGGAGCAACCACCTCGAAGAGTTGCAAGGGGGAAATATGAGATTCATCCGTTCCGTCCTGGCCGCGTCCGCCGTCGCCGCGCTGTCGGCAGGGACCATGACCGCCCTGGCGTCGCCCGCCTCCGCCGCGCCCAACACCACCCCGCAGAAGGTCTGCGGCAGCGGCTACAAGACCGTGAACTCGGCGGCCGTCGGCTCGCTCGGCACGATCTACCTCACGTACAACGCGTCCAACGGGCACAACTGCGTCACGACCATCCGCAACAACCCGGGTACCGCCGTGGACATGTCCGCGTATGTCTGGGTCCCCGACACCGAGGAAGGCGACTCGGACGCGGGGCTCTTCAAGTCGTACGCCGGACCGACCTACGTCCGCGGCAAGGGCCTCTGCGTCGACTGGGGCGGCAACATCGCCAACGTGTACGTCCAGGTGGTCGGCTCCAACTGCGGCTCCCTGAAGGAACACCGGACCACCTTCACCCGCTGATCCCCCTCCAGCCGGGTCACCACTCCCCCGCCGCGCGTTCGCGGGGGACCGTGGTGGCCCGGTTCTTCATGCGGGGGCTCAGGCGCGTGAGGTGAGGATGCTGAGCGCGTTGGCGGCCACGATGGCCGCGACGGCCGCCGACTCGGTCCAGCCCAGGTTCTGGCCGAGGACGATCCAGCCGACCACGGCGGCCAGCACGGGGTTGACGCTCATGAAGAGCCCGAAGACCCGGGCCGGGACGCGGCGCAGGGTCAGGAGGTCCGCCAGATAGGGGACGGCCGAGGAGAGGACACCGGCCACGAGGGCGTAGGCCACGGACCCCGCGCTCGGCGGACGGTCGACGACGAGGACCACGCCGACCGGCAGGAACATCAGGGCGGAGACCCCGGCCGCGGCGGCCGATCCCTGCACTCCGGGGATGCGTCGGCCGACGGTGCGGTTGAGCAGGATGTACGACGCCCAGCAGACGGCGGCCAGCAGCCCGAGGCCCATACCCATGTAGTCGGCGGAGGGCTGCGGTCGCATCAGGGTGACGACGCCCGCCGCGGCGATCAGCGCGCAGCACGCGTCCACAGGGCGGCGCGACGCGGCGAGGGCGATGCTCAGGGGCCCGAGGAATTCCAGCGTCACCGCGAGGCCGAGGCCGATGCGGTCGATGGCGCTGTACAGGGACAGGTTCATCGTCCCGAACACCAGGGCCAGCAGCAGGACCGGCCACCATTGCCGCCTGGTGAAGGCACGCAGCCGGGGGCGGCCGACGGCCAGCAGGACGATCGCGGCCACGTACTGGCGTACGGCGACGACACCGACCGGTCCGAGGACGGGGAAGGCCAGGGAACCGATCGCGGCGCCGGTCTGATTGGACAGACCGCTGCCGAACATGGTGACCAGACCGGCGAGTCGCTTTCCACCGGGGTCCGGGATACCGGGTTCCCGAGTGCCGAGATCCCGAGTGCCGAGATCCGGAGTGCCGAGATCCGGGCCGGAGGACGCCGTGGCGGTTCCCTGCGCGGGCGCCGGCGTCGGTGCGGAGGCTGCGTGCATGACCCGATCCTGAGACGGTCCGGGAGTTGCGCAAAATGCATCCGCGGCGCCATCTATACGCTGGAGTCATGGATGTGGAGCTGCGGCAGTTGCGCTGCCTCGTCGCGATCGTCGACGAGGGCAGCTTCACCGACGCCGCCATCGCGCTCGGAGTCTCCCAGGCCGCCGTGTCCCGCACGCTGGCCTCCCTCGAACGCGCCCTCGGCGTACGGCTGTTGCGGCGGACCTCCCGTGAGGTGAGTCCGACCGGAACGGGGCTGCGCGTGCTGGGACATGCCCGGCGGGTGCTCGGCGAGGTGGACGATCTGGTCCAGGAGGCCGCCTCGGGACATGCCTGCCTGCGGGTCGGTTACGCCTGGTCGGCCGTGGGCCGCCACACGCTGGCGTTCCAGCGCCGCTGGGCGGACACGCGCCCGGAGACGGAGCTGCGGCTCGTCCGCGTCAACTCCGCCACCGCCGGGCTCGCGGAGGGGGCCTGCGACCTGGCCGTGGTCCGCAGGCCACTGGACGACCGCCGCTTCGACTCCGCGATCTTGGGCCTGGAAAGGCGCTTGTGCGCGATGGCGTCAGACGACCCCTTGGCCCGTCGCCGCTCCGTGCGGCTCGCCGACATCGGCGGACGCACCTTGCTGATCGACCGGCGGACCGGCACCACCACGACACAGCTGTGGCCACCGGACTCCCCTCCGGCGACCCGGGCCACCCACGACGTCGACGACTGGCTGACCGCGATCTCGCTGGGCCGCTGTGTGGGCATGACGGCCGAGTCGACCGCGCACCAGTACCCACGTCCCGGCATCGTCTACCGGCCGGTGCGCGACGCCGAGCCGATCGCGGTGCGCCTCGCCTGGTGGCGGGACGAACCGCATCCCGCCGCCCAGGCGGCGCTCGAACTGCTCACGACGCTGTACGGCACGGGATGACCGGCCGCACGTGCCGGAGGAGCGTCCCGGTTCCGCCGATGGTCCCTCCGGGTGACTCAAGGGCGCGCTGAAGCGGTGGCGGCCACCCGTCCGCGGTAGGACGGGACTGCCTCCCCCACCACCTCAGGGTGCCGTTTCCGCGGCTCGCTCCAGCCGCCGTGCGCCGCACCCGGGAAAGGACCCGCTGGTGTCTGCGCCCCACGGCATCGATCACTCCGTCACCGGATACAGCCTTCAGCACGCCTACTGGATGGCCAAGTCGTCCGACCTGGCCTACAAGGACCGGGCCACCATCGAGCGGCAGGCGCGGCAGTGGGGGTTCAACCGGGTGCTCCACCACGAGACGCGGTTCACGCCGCCGTTCCCGCTGGAGGACACCCAGGCGTACACGATGGCCAGTGACAGGATGATCATCATCGGTTTCCGCGGCACGGAACCGGTGCAGATCCGCGACTGGCTCACGGACGCCGTCACACCGCCCGTACCGGGACCGGCGGGCACCGGCTACATCCACCACGGCTTCGGCGAGGCCCTGGAGTCGATCTTCCCCACGGTCCGGGACGGGCTCGCCGACCTGCGCGACCAGGAACAGTCGGTCTGGTTCACCGGCCACAGCCTGGGCGGGGCACTCGCCATGCTGGCCGGCTGCCGGATGTATCTGGAGGAGCCGCAGCTGCGGGCCGACGGCGTCTACACCTTCGGCCAGCCGCGTACCTGCGACCGGCTGCTCGCCAAGGCCTGCAACAAGGGCTTCAAGGACCGGCTCTACCGGTTCGTCAACAACAACGACATCGTCCCGCAGATGCCCCCGGAGCCGGCCTTCACCCACGTCGAGGCCCTGCGGTACATCGACTCCCACGGCAAGGTGCACACCACGCTGCCCCTGGTCACCGGGCTCGTCGACCGTGTCGGCGGGATGACCGCCGACGCCTTCGCCCCGGCGAGCGACGGCGTGCGCGACCACTTCATGAACAACTACGTCACCGCCCTCGAACGCAACCTGGCCTGAATCAAGGGGACACCCCGGCTCAGTGCCCCAGCCCGGCGCCTCCGTCGACCGGGACGACGGCGCCGCGCACATAACCGGCACCGGCCAGGAACGCCACCGCGTCGGCGACCTCCTCGGGGCGGGCGAGGCGTCCGGCCGGGGTCCGGCGCAGCAGGTCCTCACGCTGCCGGGCGGTGAGGGCGCGGCTCATGTCCGACTCGGTGAGGCCGGGCGCCACCACGTTGCAGGTGATGTCCCTGGGGCCGAGCTCGTGGGTCAGCGACCGTGCGAATCCGACGAGCCCGGCCTTCGCCGCCGCGTAGTTGGTCTGCCCGGGGGCGCCGTGCAGCGCCGACGTGGAGGAGACCAGCACGATCCGGCCGTGGCCTGCGCGGAGCATCCCGCGCACGGCTCGCCGGGCGACCCGGAAGGCACCCGTGAGGTTGGTGTCGATGACGGAGGTGAAGTCGGCGTCGCTCATCCGCACCAGCAGGCGGTCGTTGGCGGCGCCCGCGCCCGCGACCAGGACGGTGACCGGACCGTGGGCTTCCTCGACCTCCGTGAAGGCCCGGTCCACCTGATCGCTGTCCGTCACATCGCACCGTACGGCGAGGAAACCCTCGGAAGCGGGCGGCTCCGCATCTCTGAAAGTGACCGCCACCCGGTCTCCCGCCGCCGCGAAGCGGCGGGCGACGGCCAGCCCGATCCCCCTGTTTCCCCCGGTGACGAAGACCGAACGGGTCGTCGACTGCGACGGCATGGGTTCCCTCTCCCGTCCTGCTGCTGTCCTGTGCGCGCTCACGTGGATTCCACCGGCTCGTCCCGTGCCCCTCGTTCCGGGACGTTCCCCGGTCGCGGTCCTCGGGTCCGCAGCCCCACGACGGCCACCGCGCAGCCGACGAGGGCCAGGGCGGCGACGGCGAGGGTGGCGGTGTACATCGCGTCGAGGAAGGCCCGGTCCGCGGTGACCGCCAGTTCGGGCAGGCGCAGTGAACCTGCCAGTGAGCGGGCCGCCTCGGCGGAGGCCCGGGCCTGTTCCTCGGCGGCCGGGGACAACCCCTGTGCGGTGCCGGGCAGTTCGGCGTCCGCCATCCGCTCCCGGTACACCCCGGAGAGGATCGAACCGGCCATCGCCACCCCGAGCGTTCCGCCCACCTGGCGGGTGACGCTGTTGACCGCCGAGCCCGCGCCCGCGAGATGCGGTGGCACCCCGCGCATCATCGCGGCCGTGACCGGCGTGCCGACCAGGCCCATCCCGAAGCCCTGGATCCACAGCAGCGTGACGATGACCGGCACCGGGGTGCGCCCGTCGAGCCAGGCGTAGGCGACGTAGGTGACCGCCGTGGCCAGGACGCCGGCCGCGACCGTCCACCGGGCCGACAGCAGCCTGCTCAGCGCCGGGGACGCCTGACTGCCCAGGACGATGCCGACCGCGGCGGCGATCATCACGGTGCCGGCCTCGGCGGGGGTGAGCCCACGGGGCCCCTGGAGATAGAAGGCGGCGTAGAACAGGTGCCCGGCCAGGGCCATGAACGCGATCAGCAGCACCACGCTCCCGGCTGTGAACCCCGGCTGCCGGAAGAGCCGCAGATCGAGGCTGGGCGCCGGGGACCTGCGCTGACCGGCCACGAAGGCGAGGAGCAGGGCGCCGCCCAGGGCCAGCGGGAGCAGGACGCGCGGCCCGTACCAGGCCTGTCCGTCCCCGGCTTCGATGATCCCGTAGACCACGCCGCCGAGGCCGAGCACCGACAGGGCGAGGCCCGGGAGGTCGAGTGGTCTGCGCCGGGGACTCTTCAACTCGGGTATGACGGCCGCGACTCCGGCCAGGCACAGGGCGACGATCGGCACGTTGACCAGGAACACCGATCCCCACCAGAAGTTGCTCAGCAGCGCCCCGCCCACCACCGGGCCGACGGCCACGCCCAGACCGCTGGAGGAGCTCCAGATCGCGATCGCCCGGGTACGTTTCGCCTCCGGGGTGCTCTGCACGATGACCGACAGGGTCGCCGGCATCAGCAGCGCGCTGCCCGCGCCCATGAACGCACGCGCCCCGACCAGCCACGCCGGGCTTCCCGCGAACGCTCCGGCGGCGGAGGCCACGCCGAACAGCGCGAGTCCGGCGAGGAGGGTGGCCCGGGGGCCGAACCGGTCGGCCAGCGCGCCGCCCGCGAAGAGACCACCGGCGAAGACCAGGGTGTAGGCGCTCGCCACCCACTCCAGTTCGGCGGGCGTCGCGCCCAGACCCTCGGCCGGGTCGGCCAGGGTGGTGACGGCGACGTTGAGGATCGAGGTGTCCAGCCAGATGAGCATCTGGGCGCAGACGACGACCAGGAGGACGGCCGCCGGCCGCGACGGGACGGCCGCCGGTTCGCCGGGCCCGGTCATGGCGTCCCCAGCCCGTCACGCCAGCTCGGCCGCAGCGGCTTCCAGCCCAGCGTCGTACGCGCCCGGTCGTTGGACGCGCCCCGCGCCGCGGTGAGCTGATGGGCCGTGAACCAGCCGAGCAGCCGGGCCGCCATCGCCGCCGGAACCGTGCGCGGGGCAGGGGCGCCCAGCGCACGGGCGTAGTGCGGCAGCCACTCGGCGGCCGGGGCCGGTTCGTCGTCCGTGATGTGGAGGACCCCGGTGGCCTCCGACTCGACGGCCGCCACGGCCGCTCGCACGGCGTCCTCCATATGCAGGAACGAGGTGATCCCCGACCCGCCTTCGGGCAGCGGGAGCTTCCCGGCCAGCACTCGCTGCCCCGTTCCGCCGGTACGGGCGTACGCGGTACCGGGGCCGTACAGGGTGCCGTATCTGAGGACCAGACCGCCCAGGCCCGTACCGTTCAGGACCAGCCGTTCCAACTCGGCGACGGCCCCTACGGTGGCGGCCCAGCCGGGGTCCGGGGCGTCCACGTACAGCGGTGCGTCCTCGTCGAGGACCGGAGCCCCGGCCGGGGCCGCGGCGAAGGCGATGGACTGCGCGACCAGCCGTCGCGCACCGGCCGCCCGGGCCGCCTCGACCAGGTGGGCGGAACCCTCGGTGCGCAGCCGCGCGGTCTGAGCGAAGGCGCCCGCGGGATCGTCGCGCAGCAGCCGCAGTGCCGTCATCTGGTGCACGACCACGTCGGGCCGGGCGGCCGCGACCGCCGGCAGCAGGGACGCACGGTCGAGGGCGTCGGCGACCACGGTCTCGTCCGCGTCCGGGGCCCGGGTGGCGTCCCGTACCAGGGCGCTCACCTGGTGGCCCCGCGCCCGCAGCGCGCCGACCAGCGGATGTCCGACCACGCCAGAGGCACCGGCAATGAGTACCCGCACCCGTCAGCCCTCCCTGTCCGGGGCGACCCGCATCAGCAGGCGGCACGCCTTGTCGCCGTCGCGCAGACAGCTCTCGGCCCGGTTCTCGGTCAGGGTCACGCCGAGCCCCTCGGACCAGCCCGCGTGGATGTCGGTGCAGGGGCACCGGTAGCCCTCCAGCGACCCGGCCATCCGCACCATGGTGATGGCGAAGTTCCGCCGCAGGGTGAGGACGATGCTGTCGTCGTCCTCGACCTCGGTGGAGGCGTTGCGCAGTTCCGGCGGGAACATGCGGTCCCCGCACTCGTCGTAGCGGCGGCGCAGTTCCTCCAGGTCCTTGCCGCTGTCACCGCTGTCGGGCAGCGGGCCCGACCGGCGGGCGACGCGCTGCCCGACGTGCACGGCCACCTTGCGCATCGCCTCCGCGTTGATCTCGTTCGCGGCCTCCTGCCCGAAGCGCCCGGCCACCCCCTGGTACCAGTGGGCGTCGTGCTGCCACCACAGCCGGTACGCGTCCACGGTCTGCGCGCGGTAGTTGCCCTGGTCGTTGCTCACTCCTGCCCCCTGGCGGCGAACCGGTCGCGCATCACGCGTTTGAGGACCTTGCCCGTGGCGCCCTTGGGCACCTCGTCGGGTTCCATCCGCAGGGCCCGGGCCACCAGGGGGAACCCGGCGGTCGCCAGGACCGCGTTGACCCGCCCGGTCCAGGACTCGCCGTCGCCTGCCGGGGCGTCGTCGTCCGCGAGCTGGAGCAGCGCGTACGCCTCGGCCTCTCCCCCGCCGTCCCAGTCAGCCCGTACCCCCTCGGGGGCCACCCCGACGACCGTGCAGTCGGCCAGTTCGGGCAGCTCCCTCAGGAGCAGTTCCTCGGTCCGGGTGCTGAACAGGATCCCGTCGCGGGTCCGGATCGCGTCGGGCGCCCGGTCGAGGTGGTAGAAGTTGCCCTCCTCGTCCTGGTGGGCGAGATCCCCGGTGAGCCAGTAGCCGCCCAGCCGCAGCCGGTTCCAGGTCAGTGAGTCGTTCCAGTAACCGGGCGTGAGGGTCGGCGACTTCAGGCCGAGGCGGCCGATCCGCCCCGGCGGCAGCGGGGTGCCGTCCTCGGCGAGCACGGCGGCCTCGGCGAAGCTGATCGGCTTGCCGACGCAGCGCGAGTAGGCCGAGGTGTCCTTGGTGTGCCGGTTGTGGAAGACGGAGTAGCCCGCCTCGGACGAGCCGAGCCCGTCCACGAAGACGGAGCCCTCGACCCGGGTACGACGCAGATCCCGCCCGATCCTCTCGTGGCTGCCGTACCGCACCAGGGCCCGAATGTGCGCCTCGTGCGCGGCGTCCCCGGTGTTGAACCACACCTGGACACTGTCCAGTCGGCGCTCGGTCAGGTCCTCCGCGGCCATCTCGCCGAAGGTCCCGGCGAAGGCCAGCACCGTGGTCGGCCGGAACTCCTCGATGGCGTCCAGCACATCGCTGCCGCGCCGGCTGGAGAGCAGCTTGATGTCCGTGCGGAGCAGCAGGCAGTACAGCAGTGTCGCCACCATGGCGTTGTGCGCGCCCGGCAGCCCGACCAGGGTGCGCTCCATGTCGGTCCCGGTGGAGTAGCGCAGCCGGTGCACCTGCGCGTACATCAGTGTCCGATGGGTGTGCGGAACCCCCTTGGGCATGCCGGTGGTTCCGGACGAGTGCGAGATGAGCACCGGGTCGGTGGGGTCGTGCCGGTACGGGTACGACGGCGGCAGGGCCGCGCGGTCCCCGGGGCGGATGCCGGTGGCGGTGACGCAGAACCCGAGCCCCGATCCCGACAGCACCGCCTGGTGTTCCGGGTCCGTGAAGGCGCCCACCGCGCCCTGTCCGCGCACGTACTCCCGGGCGGTCTCCGGGGCCAGGTTGCCGTTGACGAACGAGGGGATCGCGCCGAGGGAGGTCAGGGCCAGGAAGTTCACCGCGAACTCGGTGCTGGAGTGGGAGTGCACGGCGACCGGGTCGCGGGGCCGCACTCCTCGGGCCGCGTACCAACCCGCGTAGGTCTCGGCGGCCTCGATCAGCTGCCCGAGCGTCAGCACCCGCGGACGGCTGCCGTCCGGCGCCTGCCAGCTCCCGTCCGTGCGCAGCACCGGCTCGTCGAGCGGACGGCCGTACGCCGTCAGGCGCTCCAGGACGTTGCCTGCGCCCAGTTCGGGGTCGGAGCAGATCCGGGCGCGCTCCTGCCTACTGATGAGCATGGGTTTCTGTCGCCTTTCTTGCCTCGGAGTGGGTGGCCGCTCTTGCCTCGGAGTGGGTGGCCGCCAGATCGAAAAGGCCCTGGATGCTTCCGGGGCAGGCGGCGGTCCCGGTAGCCGAGTCGGGCGTCTCGTCCGCCGGGACCGTGACGGGGATCCCGGCGCCGGGACGGGCGAGCAGCAGCGCGGCCGCCCGGCCCGCGTTCGCGGGAAGGCCCGCCAACGGGGGCTCCCCGACGGCGAGTTCCCGGTACACGGCGGCGGCCCGCTCACCGCCGCCCAGCTCCACGCCCAGCACCAGCACCCGGTCCAGCTCCGGGTCCTCCAGCAGGAGATCCGCCATGGCCAGCAGTTCGGCGAGGGAGTCGTCGAAGGTGGAGAGGCTGAACACCTGGCCGGTGATCCGGAACTCCCGGCTCAGGTGGCCCAGTACGGAGTTGGGGGTGGCCTGCATGAACAGCAGCGGGTTGTGGACCCGCCCGGCGACCATACGGCGGCTGGCCAGATCGGCGGTGGTCGTGTCGCCCATCAGGCCGGCCAGCGCCACGGCGGTCCGGGAGTCTCCCTCGGCGGTTGCCCCATCGTGCCGTTCGGCCAGGCACCGCCTGGCGACCTCGTACGCCAGCGGGCTGAACGCCGACTCCACGAAGCCGGGCAGCCTCGGCAGCTCGATGTCGTCCGGGTGTCCGGTGCCATGGGTCGCGGTGGCGCTCGCCAGGATGCCGAGGGGGGATCGCGGTACGGGCTTGTCCGTCGTCACGGCCGCTCCAGCACGAGTGCGGTGTTGGCGCCCCCGAAGGCGGCGTTGATGGTGAGGGCCCGGCGTGAGTCGGCCCGGCGCGGACGGTTCGGCACGCAGTCGAGGTCGCACTCCGGGTCGGGCCGGGTGAACCCGGCGGTCGGCGGCAGCACACCGTCCGTCAGGGCCAGCATCGTGATGACGAACTCCACGATGCCCGCCGCCTCCAGGAGGTGGCCTGTGGTGCTCTTGGTCGAGCTCACCGGGATCGAGTCGGCCCGCTTCCCGAGGGCGGCTCGCAGCCCCCGGGTCTCGGCGCCGTCGTTGTACCGGGTGCCGGTGCCGTGGGCGTTGACATAGCCGAGGGCCGCCCCGTCCGGGTCGCCGGCCAGCCGCAGCGCCTGCCGAGCGGCCCGGGCCAGGCCGGCTCCCTCCGGATGCGGCTGGGCGATGTGGTGGGCGTCCGTCGCCGCGCCCCAGCCCGGCACGGAGGCCAGCGGCCGGGCACCGCGCCGCCGGGCGTGCTCGGCGGACTCCAGTACGACGGCCGCGACTCCGTCGCCGAGGAGCAGCCCGCTGCGGTCGGCGCTGAACGGGCGCACCATGCCGTCGCGGGAGAGTGCCCGGCCGGAGTCGAACTTTCCGAAGGTCTCCTCCTCCACGAGGTATCCGCCCGCGCAGACCGCCACGTCGATCCGGCCGGAGGAGATCAGCCGGCAGGCGTGGATGATCGCTGCCGCGGAGGCGACACAGGCGTTGGTGAACGTGAGCCGGGGCCCGGTCAGCCCGAGCTGACCGGCCAGCAACTCGGCGAGCCGCGCGGGCACCGCGTCGGCGAACCGCGCGGCGGCTCCGCCGCCCGGCTCGCCACCGGACCCGCCCCCGTGCGCGACACCCGCGTCGCGGCCCACGCCCTCACCGGCAGCACCGCTCCGGCCCACGCCCTCACCGGCAGCGCCGCTCGGAACAACGCCCCGGTTCCGCCAGTACCGCGTGACGCTGGTGTGGTCGCCTGCGACGCCGAGCAGGATCGCCGCCTCCGTGCCCGGGCCGAGGCCGGCCATGTCGAGGGCTTCGGCGCCGCAGCGGGCGAGTGCGTGGCGCAGGGCCCAGTCCTCGACCGCGTCGGGTCCGTCGGGGGCGGCGGCAGCCATGGGTGTCCGGTACGGGCCGGTGTCGAACCGCGTGGTGGGGCGGAACGCGGGGATCCCCTCGAAGACCCCGCGCCGCAGGGCACCGGCGCCCGTGCCGAACGCGGTACGCACACCGAAGCCGGTGATCGTCACGTCACCGCTCATCCCGGCCGCTCCCTTCCACCGGGCCGGTCTGCGCCGCGCGCAGGTATCCGGTGAGCCGCCGCAGTGAGGTCAGCCCGGCGATGTCCTCGTCGGTGGGCTCGACGACCAGGCCGTAGCGCTCCTCGACCACGTGGAGCAGCCACACCAGCCCGAGGGAGTCCAGCACCAGTTCGGCGTCCTCGCCGAGGTCGTCGGGCAGCCCGGGGAAGATCTTGCGGTCCGAGAGCAACTGCCGGACGGTGTCGGTGGTGATGGGGGACGGCGCTGCTTCCGTGCTCATGCCCGGGCACCCCGTCGGACGACCTCGGCGACGAGTCCACCGAGGGTCAGCGAGGCCAGGGGCTCGATGTCGGTGTCCGGGATCTCGACGCCGAACCGGGACTCCAGCCGCATCGTGAGCTCGATCAGGCTGAGCGAGTCGACGTCCAGCCCGCCGACGGTCACCGGGCTCTCGTCGGTGATGCCCTCACGGCTGGTCAGGATGTTCATCTCGTCGATGACCGCGGTCAGCACGAACTCGCGGATCTCTTCTTCCAGGGTCGATGTGCTCATGGTCGGAGAACTCCAGTGAGAGGTACCGGTGGGGTGAATCGGGGAAATCGGGGGTGCGGATGGTGTCCGGACGGCCGGGACCGGCCTATGACGTACCGCTCGCCGCCGCCCGCAACGCCGCCGCCTGGCGCAGCAGCTTCCCGTTGGACGTACGCGGCAGGGTCTCCAGCAGCCGGATCACCCGCGGCAGCTTGTAGTCGGCCAGCCGCTCCCGGCACCACCGCAGCAGTTCCTCCGCGGACGGCTCCTCGGCACCGGGGGCCAACGCGACATACGCCTCGGTCACGCCCTCGTGGACCAGGACCGCCTGCTCGACCGCCGGGTGCAGGAGGAGTACGTGCTCGACCTCGGTGAGATCCACCTTCAGCCCGCCGGTCACGACGAGCGAGTCGGCTCGGCCGTGGACGCTGACCGCCCCGGTGTCGTCCACGGTGGCCCGGTCCCGGGTGTGCAGCCAGCCGTCCGCGTACTGCGAGCCGCCCGAGTCGAAGAGATACGGGGACTCAGGCAGCGCCACGTCCAGTTCGCCCCGGTACTGCCGTACGACCAGGCCCGGTGCGGCCCGGCCGACCGAGGGCCGCAGCGCGCCGCCGACGTCGATGGCGACGATGCCGGTCTCGGTGGTGCCGTAGGCCTCGCCGACCGGGACGCCGTACCGTTCGGCGAATCGCGCGGCGACCGGCGGGGGCATCAGCTCGCCGCCCGACACCGCGATCCGCAGTTCGGGCAGGGCGGGGGGATCGAGGGCGGACGCGAGCAGTTCGTAGTGCGTCGGCACTCCGAACAGGGCGGTGACCCGGTGGTCCACGGCGGTTCGCAGGATGTCGCGGGCCGAGACGCGGGGCGCGAACACCACGGAGACGCCGGCCGCCAGCGAGTGCAGCAGCCCTCCGATCAGACCGAAGCTGTGCGCTGTCGAACTGAGCAGCAGCAGCCGGTCGCCCTCCCCCGGCATGCCCGGGACCGTGGCGAACGCGTCCACTTCGGCGGCGAGCGACCGTACCGTTCTGCCGATCACCTTCGGCCGTCCCGTGGAGCCGGAGCTGAACTGCACCAGCCGGTGCCCGGTGGCGGCAGGCCGGCCGGTCCTGCGGCACTCGGTGGTGATCTCGTACTCGGGCCGGAAACCGAACGCCGCCCGGACGTTGGACCCGGCGCCGACGAGGAACTGCGGCCGGCAGACCTCGCAGAGGGCCTCCACCTCGGCCGGTTTGAGCCGGAAGTCGAGGAGCAGCACCTGGGCACCCAGCCGCCACAGCGCGAGCAGCACCTCCACCTGGGTGAAGCTGGGCGGTGTCCGCAAGCCCACGGTGCTGCCAGGGCCGATGCCGTATCCGGCGAACACGGCGGCCTGTTTGGCCACCCGCTCACGTAACTCGCCTCGGCTGAGCGTCTCCTGGCGGTGTATCAGCAACGGCAGGCCGTCGTGCCGGGCGTCGAACAGCCGCTGGACGAGGGAGCCCATCGAGTCGGCCGTGTCCGGTACGAGTTCGCCCATGGGCCTCAGACCTCCTTGCAGAACTCGCCGATGGGCAGGCCGACATGGCGCTTGTCCGTGGCCAGGTAGCCGAGCAGTTCGTCACCGGTCCGCAGTTCGGTGACGTTCAGGACCTTTCCGCCCGGGCCGAGCACCCGTACGTGCCAGTCGTCCTGCACGGTCAGGCTGACCAGCCGTCCGTCCTCGGCGTGGGTGCGGATCTCCAGCAGCGGCCGGGACTCCAGCTTGGCGCGGCCGACGACGACCCGCCGGGTGCGGCCGTCGGCACCGACCGCCAGCAGGACGCTGCCGGAGCCCACCTCGCTCAGGTAGCTGGTGCGGTTGTCCGGTCCGAGCGTGTACGAGTGCAGCGCCCCGGCGTTGACCCGGAACGGCCGGGTCGGCATGTACGGCAGCGGGTGGGTCTCGCTGCAGCACAGGACGAAGCCGGACGAGTACGAGCCGACGAGGATGCCCTCGTCCTCCTCGAAGTGGGAGCAGGTGTCCACGCAGACCCGGTCGCCGAGTCCGACGTGCCGGATGCTCTCCACGGTCAGCGTGGACAGCTCGAGCTGGGGTGTCGTGGCCTCGAGCAGCCGTGCCAGCGCGAACACCTCGTCGGCGCCGCGGGGCGTGAACAGGATGCCGTCCGAGCCGCGTTCGAGGACGTCGAAGACGATCGCGGCCTCCTCCAGGCCGTCGACGACGGTCACCAGCTTGCCGTCGGCGGACTCGGCCGCGGCGAGCACGATCTCCAGCGGGATCTTGGTCGGGTCGGCGAAGTGGATGACGGTGTACGGCAGTTTCATGGCACCCGCGCACGACAGCTGGAGCGTGCGGTCGTCCCGTACGTCGACGATGCCGGCGGCGGGTGTGCCACCGGCGGCGCGGTTGCCGGCGGCGAGGGCGTCCAGCTCGTCCTCGGTGCCGAACCTCCGCAGCAGGACGTCGATCCCGGTGCCGGCCGGGGAGCCGCCGGTCCTGGACGCGGACCCGGCGTCGTCGGCTGCGCCCTTCGCCTCCTTGGCGCCGGTGCCCTTCCCCTCCTTGTCACCGGGCTTCTTCGGGGCGGCCGGGGCCCGGCCCTCGGGTGCCAGTACCCGGGTGACGGTCGGGGGCAGCGTCGCGAGCAGTTCGGCGTCGGCGGTCACGACCCCGGCCATCCGGGCGTGGACGGCCGCGTCCACCACCGCCTGGAGCTGCCGGCCGGGGACTTCCCGCAGATCGATCCATGCGAACCTCATGCGACTCCTGCCACGAACGTCGAGGGGTTGGTCATGCTCATGCCATGCGAAGCGCCGCCGTCGCCGTGCACGACGGCGGAGAGGCGGGACACCAGGGAGGCGGGCGAGGGGGCCGAGAAGATCCGGCGGCCGACGGCCAGGCCCCGGCAGCCGGTGGCCATCACGGCGGTGCCGTACTCGACGAGGTCGGAGCCGTCCGGCGGACCGCCCGCCGCGAGGACGGGGATGGGGCTGCCCGCCACCACCTCCGCCATCCGCTCGACCGGCAGGGCGACGGAGGTCTTCACCATGTCCGCGCCCAGGTCCGCGGCGACGTTGGCCAGGTGCGCCAGGAGGACGGGATCGCGCGGGTCCTCGATCCGGGGCCCGCGAGGGTAGACCATCGCGATCAGCGGCATGCCCCACGCGTCGCAGGAGCGGGCCACCGCCCCCAGGTCGGAGAGTTGCCGCGCCTCGGTGTCCGAGCCGATGTTCACATGGACGCTGACCGCGTCCGCGCCGAGCCGCAGGGCCTCTTCGACATCGGCGACCAGCACCTTGGCGTGGACGTCGGCGGAGCAGGCCGTACTGGCGCTCAGATGCACCACCAGCGCGCAGTTCTTGAGGATGTCCGGCGCGAAGGCGCGGGCGCGTCCCTTGTGGACGATGATCCCGTCGGCCCCGCCGTCCACCAGCGCCCGCAGCAGATCGTCCCACTGGCCGGCGGGGACGATCGGGCCGTCCGAAACGCTGTGATCGAGAGGAACAAGCAGATGCCGGCCGTCACCCGCCAGCGAAAGTCTTCTCAAGCGTAATAACTTGCCGGTTTTCAGCATGGGTAATACGCCTCCCCAGCCGGTGGCCGCATAAAGTCCGAAAAACGATGGTCGTAGAACTTTCAAGTTGCGCCGTTGTGAGCATTTCCCGTGTGGCGGGCGATTGGCAAGGTGTGATCAACGGTCAATATTTATGCGGCTCTCGGCATGAATATTGACAGCAATGTGACAGGTGCAGCGGGATTGACGACCGCATGAAGTGCTGTTCGTGGAGTCTCGGGCGCTTTTGTTGCGGATGCCACGTGTAAACGGTCCACAATTCTTCCGCCGACCCCCACGGAGTTGTTCGATAATTCGGACGACCGGATTTCCCCGACGCTTCCTTGTCGAATTCGAATTTCCGGGCCTAGGGTGACTCCCCATGCCCGAATCACTGTCCAAGACGACAGAGAAAGCCCCGACAAGGACCGAGGCCCCGCGAGTCGCCGTCGCGAGCCTGGTCGGCACCACGATCGAGTACTACGACTTCGCGGTGTACGGGACGGCTTCCGCGCTCGTCCTCGGCCCCGCCTTCTTCCCGTCCGGCGACCCCACCGTCTCCTCACTCGCCGCGTTCCTCACCTTCGCCGCGGCGTTCCTGTCCCGGCCCCTCGGCGTCGTCCTGTTCGGGACGATCGGTGACCGGCTGGGCCGCAGACAGGCCCTGGTCGCCTCCCTCCTGCTGATGGGCGTGGCCACGGTCGGCGTCGGGCTGCTGCCCACGTACGAGACCGCCGGACTCCTCGCTCCCGTCCTGCTGGTGACACTCCGTCTGCTCCAGGGCCTCAGCATGGGCGGCGAGTGGGGCGGGGCGGTGCTGCTCGCCGCGGAGCACGCACCGCCCGGCCGCCGCGCGCTGTACGCGTCCGTCCCGCAGGCCGGCCCCTCGCTCGGCTTCCTGCTGTCCAGCGCCGTCATCCTGCCCACGCTCGAGTTCGCCGGCCGGGACGGCTTCACCGACTGGGCCTGGCGCATCCCGTTCCTGCTCAGCACCGTGCTCGTGGTGATCGGCCTGTGGGTGCGTACGACGGTCTCCGAGTCACCCGTGTTCCGCGAGGCGGCTCATCGCACCGCACGGACCCCGGCCCAGGCGCCGGGGTCCCGCTTTCCGCTGGCCACGCTCCTCAAGCGGTACCCCGGCCGGCTGCTGCTCGGCACCGGGGCGGCGATCGGCGGTTCGGCCGTCTACTACCTGACGATCGTCTACAGCCTGTCGTACGGCCCGAAGGAACTGGGCATCCCCCAGAACACGATGCTGACCGCCGCGAGCGTCGGCGCAGCGGCCGGTATCGCCATCACCCTCCCGGTCGCCAGGCTGTCCGACCGGATCGGCCGCCGCCCGGTGATGCTGACCGGAGCCGTCGGCTGTGTGCTGTGGGCGGTACCGATGTACGCCTCCCTGAGTTCACGCGACGCCTGGCTGATCACCGGCGCCTACACGGTCGGCCTCATGCTGCTCGCGCTCATGTTCTCCCCGGTGGCCGCGTTCCTCCCCGAGCTGTTCCCCGCCCGGCTGCGCTACAGCGGAGCCTCCGCGGCCTTCATCCTCGCCAACACCCTCGGCGGCGGCTTCGCCCCACTGGCCGCCACCTGGCTGAACACCCACTGGACCTCCCCCCTCGTCCTTGGCTTCTACACGGGCGGCCTCTGCCTGCTGAGCCTGCTGTGCCTGCTGGCCCTCCCGGAGACCCGCGACCACGAGTTCGACACCTGACGGCTCATGCCTGCCACAACCCCGCCGAAGGAGCCCTCGGTCACCTGATGCCGCTCTGGTCGGGCGGCACCGCGACCGCGCCTGCGACACATCTCCTGTGGTCTGCGGTGCCCCGGACGGGGTACCCCGTGGCCCGGCAGGTCGTGGTGGAACGAGGACGGGAGTGAAGATGACCGAAGCCGCTGCTGGAGCACCGCGTCAACAGGCGGCGTCCCAGGGCCGGCCGGCCCGGGTGCGGCAGTGGCTCGGCCGGGCGGGTTCGGACGGGCACGAGCGGCACACCCTGGCCCTCATCGGCAAGAGCACCCTCGCGGCCGCGGTCTCATGGGTGATCGCGCGCGATGTCATGGTCGCGCAGTCGCCCGCGTTCGCGCCGTTCTCCGCGGTGCTGATCATGCAGGTCACCGTGTACCAGTCCCTGGTGCAGGCCCTGCGCTATGTCGGTGCGGTCGCCGTGGGCGTGGGACTGCAGGGAGTACTGGGCCTGCTGGCCGGCCCTCACCTGCTCACCTTCGTGTTGATGACACTGGCGGCCCTGGCCATCGGACGGTGGCGGCCCCTCGGCTCCCAGGGCTCCCAGGTCGCCACCGCGGCGTTCTTCGCCTTCTCCACCTACGTCGCCGCCACCAGCGACGCACAGCGCTGGTCCCAGCTCGGGCAGATCATCGTGCTCGTGCTCATCGGCTGCGGCATCGGCGTCGTGGTGAACACGCTGGTGCTGCCTCCGCTGCGCTACCGCAGCGCCGAGTACGGCGTCCACACTCTCGCCCATTCGCTGTGCGACCTGATCGGCGACATGTACCCGGCGCTGCGCGAAGGCAAGCTGGACGAAGAACGCACCCGGCACTGGCGCCGGCGCGCCTCCCACCTGGCACCGATCGTGCAGCAGGCCCAGTCCTCGGTCCACACCGCCTGGGAGAGCACGCTCTACAACCCCCGGCGCCTGTGGCGCCGCCATCGCCACCGCACGTCCTTCGACGGATACCAGGCCGTCGTGGACGCCCTGGAACGCGTCTCCCAGCAAGTGGCCTCGATGACCCGCAGCCTCGACCAGTGGCGCGATGCCGACGCCGACCGTGAGGGCGTCGGCTTCGCCCGCTCCTACGGAGACTTCCTGGCCTCACTCGCCTACATCGCGGAGTTGCTCAGCCAGGTCGACGAGGACCGTCTGCGAGACCAGGCCCAGCAGTTGTGCGAGGCCGCCGCGGAGGCTCAGCGGTGCCGCGACCGGCTGGAGGACGACGCCCGGGCCGGTTCCCTCCCGCTCAGCGACCCCGGCCAGCCGTACGGCATCCTCATGGCCGAAGCCACCCGGCTGACGGACGAGTTCCAGCACACCTGCGATGTGCTCAAGCACGGCGTCGACGAAGCCCACGGATGCGAGCAGGGCTGAGGCCGCCGCGTCCTGTGCACCGGCCAAGGCCAAGCCCTCACAGACGAGTTGTGAGCTGAGGCTCGGTCGCGGCGTCCGGCGAGACGAGGGGTGCGCACCCGTCCGGGCTAGGAGGTGTCCGCAGGAGAGTGTTTCTCCGGCCTCGTCGGGCAAGACGGACGCAGCCGCGGGAAGATCCACATATTGGTCGCGAAAGCGATGTTTGTGGCAGCCGAGGAAGGTCACCTGGCCTGAACGGGAGCGACAGGCTCCGGGCGTGGGCAGCGTGCCTCGTACGCCGCTGCTCCGCACGACGAAAGGCAGATTCATGACGGAGACCTCACCTGTCACCACGACCGATTCCGGCGCCCCGGTCGAGAGCGACGAACATTCGCTCACCGTGGGACCCGCCGGTCCGATCCTGCTGCAGGACGCCTATCTGATCGAGCAGATGGCGCAGTTCAACCGGGAGCGGATCCCCGAGCGCCAGCCCCACGCCAAAGGAAGCGGCGCTTTCGGCCACTTCGAGGTGACCCACGATGTCAGCGCGTACACCAAGGCGGCCGTCTTCCAGCCCGGCACACGCACCGACCTGGTCACCCGCTTCTCGACCGTCGCGGGTGAGCGCGGCAGCCCGGACACCTGGCGCGACCCGCGCGGCTTCGCGGTGAAGTTCTACACCAGCGAAGGCAACTACGACATGGTCGGCAACAACACGCCGGTGTTCTTCGTGAAGGACCCGATGAAGTTCCAGCACTTCATCCGCTCCCAGAAGCGCCGCGCCGACAACAACCTGCGCGACCACGACATGCAGTGGGACTTCTGGACGCTCTCCCCCGAGTCCGCCCACCAGGTCACCTGGCTGATGGGCGACCGCGGCATCCCGCGGACCTGGCGCCACATGAACGGCTACACCTCCCACACCTACATGTGGATCAACGCCGCCGGTGACCGTTTCTGGGTGAAGTACCACTTCAAGACCGACCAGGGCATCGAGCACTTCACCCAGCACGAGGCCGACCAGATGGCGGCCGCCGACACGGACTACCACACGCGTGATCTGTTCGAGCACATCCGCGACGGCGACTTCCCCAGCTGGACCCTGTACGTGCAGGTGATGCCGTACGAGGAGGCCGCGGGCTACCGCTTCAACCCCTTCGACCTCACCAAGGTGTGGCCGCACGGCGACTACCCGCTGATCCCGGTCGGCCGTATGACGCTCGACCGCAACCCGACCGACAACCACGCGGAGATCGAGCAGGCTGCCTTCCAGCCCAACAATCTCGTCCCCGGCATCGGCCCCAGCCCGGACCGCATGCTGCTGGCCCGGCTGTTCTCCTACGCGGACGCGCACCGCCACCGGATCGGCGGCAACTATCAGCAGCTTCCGGTGAACGCACCCGTCGTCGACGTCCACACCTACTCCAAGGACGGGGCGATGGCGTACCGCAACACCACCGACCCGGTGTACGCCCCCAACTCCAAGGGCGGCCCCGCGGCCAACAGCGCGCGCTACGCCCCGCCCAGCTGGGAGGCCGACGGCGCCATCACCCGTGCGGCCTACGTCAGTCATCCCGAGGACGACGACTGGGGCCAGCCCGGCACGATGGTGCGCGAGGTCCTGGACGACGCCGCGCGCGACCGTCTGGTCGACAACGTCGTCGGCCATCTCCTCAACGGTGTCTCGGAACCCGTCCTCAAACGGGCATTCGAGTACTGGTCGAACATCGACAAGACCATCGGGGAGCGCATCGCCCAGGGCGTGCGCGACAAGGCGGGCGAGAAGGACCCGAAGGCCGCCGAGCAGGGCAATCCCGCACGGCGCGACATGCAGCACAAGGCCTGACGGACCGGGCTCTCGTAGTGGGCTTCCGCGTCCCGGCGCTGCCGGCGCGGAGGCCCACGAGCAGTCGCCTGCCTGGACGGCACTGACCGCGCATCGATTCACATAACCATTCAAAATGGTAGAAAGAACGCCGAACACGCGGAGGCGTGGCGATGCGCGGCAACGCCGAGAACGACGACGAATCCGTCGAGGAGTACGACGACGAGTACACCGGTCCAGAGGCCTACGACGAGGAGGACGCGGCCGGCGAGAGCCCCGATGTCTTCCTCGACGTTCCGGTCCTGAAGGTCGACGAGATCGACCTGGACGTCGAGGATCTGCGGGCGCATGTCTCGCTCCAGGCCGAGGTACTGGATCTGCTCAAACTGAATGTGGGCGCCGACGTCACGCTCGGCAAGGTGCACCTGGGCATCTCGGGTGTCGAGGCCCAAGCCCAGCTCAGAGTGCGTCTCCATCACGTCGCGAAGATCATCGACCGAGTGCTCACCACGATCGACCACAACCCGGAGATCCTGCACGAGCTGGCGCGTGGGGTCGGGTCCGCCGTGCAGGATGTCGGCGGCGGAGCCCGGCAGGCCGTCGGGGAGGTGGGTTCGGGTGCCGGAAGAGCCGTCCAGGAGGTCGGCCGAGGCGCGGGGACAGCCGTACGGGACGTGGGCCAGGGTGCCGGAGCCGCTGTCCAGGACGTGGGCCAGGGTGTCGGCTCCGTGGCGCAGGATGTCGGTCAGGGAGCAGGGAGGGCCGTTCAGGACGTGGGAGCCGGTGCCGGGCGCACGGTGGAGGACGTCGGCCAGGGGGCGAGCCGGACCGTCGGAAGCGCAGGCGAGGTGGTGGGCGGCACCGCCGGGAGCGTGGCCGAACAGGCCTCGGGCGAGACGGATGCGGCAGGCGGCACGGCACGGGAGGGCGCGGAGGGAAAGCGGGGCCGGGCCGGCCGGAGCGAAGGCGGCACCCGCACGCGCCGGGTGCGCGGAGAGGACGGGAAGCTGCCACCGAGGTCCAGTCGCCGCCGTACCGCAAAGGAGCCCGAGGAGCCGCCCTGAACGCGAGGCCCGGAAGCCGGGAACCCGGTGGGGGACATCTCGTTCCGGTCGACGGTCCACGCCGAGCGGCTCCGCTTCGGGCGGGATCCACGGACAGCCGTCCGCTTCCCCGGCACCGGGGAGCGAGAGTCGACGAGCCACAGCGACCGCACCCACCTACCGGACCCGGTCGTCCCCGGTCAGGAGTACCAGGACGTCACCGTCGCCTACCACCTCGCCACCCGGCTGACCGGGGAGCCGACCCCCCGCCGCAGGTCAGGGACCGCTGGACGGTGAGGCCGTCGGTGAGCGCAACGCCTCACGCAGGAGCGCTACGGCCGCAGGGATCTCCATGTCGCTGATGTTGCCGTACCCGAGAACGAGCGCGGGTTCGGCCGGCCGGTGCGCGCGATAGTCGTCGAGGTCCGCCAGGCGCAGTCCGGCGGCGGTCGCGGCCCGCACCGCCCCCGGAGTGTCGGCGCCGTCCGGTAGGTGCAGCAGGATGTGCAGCCCGGCGGCGGTGCCGGCGACCCGGCCCTCCGGTACCTGGGTGCCGAGCGTCCGGACCAGCAGGTCCCGCCGGGAGCGGAACCGCCGCCGGGACGCGCGCAGGTGGGCGTCGTACCAGCCGCGGTCGATGAAGGTGGCGAGGGCCAGCTGGTCCAGCACCGGTGGCGCGGCGGCAACGAGGTTCGCTGCCCGGAGCGCCGGGGTCGTCGCGGCGGGCGCGACCAGCCAGCCCAGTCCGAGTGCCGGCGACAGGGTCTTGCTGACCGAGCCGAGGAGGAAGACCCGGCTCGGGTCCATCCCCTGCATGACCGCGACCGGGTGGTGGTCGTAGCGGAACTCGGCGTCGTAGTCGTCCTCGATGACGAAGCCGTCCACCTCGCGGGCCCAGCGCACCAGACGGGCCCTGCGTGCCGGGGAGAGCACCGTACCGGTGGGAAACTGGTGTGCCGCGCCGACGACGACGGCCCGGGCCGGAGTGCGGGCCAGATCGTCGACGCGCAGGCCGTCGTGGTCCACCCGCACCGGGTGCACGCGCAGGCCGGCACTCGTCGCGGCGTCCCGCAGCCGCCCCCAGCCCGGGTCCTCCACGGCCAGATCGGCGATCCCGACGGCACGCAGCACTCGGCACGTTCGTACCAGACCGTCGGTGACGCCGGCGCACACGGACACGCATTCGGCGTTCGTGTCCGCGCCGCGCGAGCGCCGCAGGTACTGCGCGACGGTGGTGCGCAGCACCGCGTGTCCGTCGGGGTCGGGCAGGCCGAGGTCATAGTGGACGGCCGAGCCGGTGACCGTTCGGACGGCGTCCGCCCAGCGGCGGCGCGGAAACGCCCGCAGGTCGGCAAGGCCGGGTGCGAGGTCGTACCGGATCGGTGTCCGCGCTGGTGGGCGCGGCACGCGAGAGCGCGGCGGCGAGGTGTCCGGTGACCACGAGACCCGCGTGGCCGAGCCCACCCGGGCGGAGAGGTAGCCCTCCGCGATGAGCTGCCCGTATGCCTCCGTCACGACCCAGCGGGAGCAGCCGAGTTCTTCGGCGAGCGCTCGGCTCGGCGGCACGGCGGCGCCTTCCGCCAGCCGGCCGCTACGGATGGAGGTGCGCAGCGCGTGAGCCAGACGATCGTGCAAGCGCCGCGCGCCGCGCTCCGTCGGACGGACGTCCAGCAGTGTCGCCCACGCGAGATTGGTCTGGGAATCGGCCACGAGATTGGAGCGTACCGCCGATCCGAATCTGCCTACCGTGATGAGCATGATTGAAAACCTGGCTCTTGGCGCCATGCTGTTCGGCACGGTGCAGGACGAGCGCGGCTCGTACGAGCTCCTTGATCGTTTTGTGGACGCCGGAGGCGTCTGGATCGACACCGCCAACTGCTATTCGTTCTGGGAGGACCCGAGCGGCTTCGGGGGACAGAGCGAGACGTTGCTCGGGCGCTGGCTGGCAAGCCGCCCCGGCGTCCGTGACCGCGTCAGGATCAGCACCAAGGTGGGCTGCGAGCCGACCGAGGCGGGCCGGTTCCCGGAGACCGCCGAAGGTCTCTCGGCCGGGGTCGTCAAGAGCGGGATCGAGGGCAGCCTCCGACGACTCGGTACGGACCACGTCGAGCTGTACTGGGCGCACAAGCCGGATCCGGCCACACCACTGGAAGAGACGGTCGCCGCCTTCGACGAGTTGGTGTCCGCGGGCACGGTCGGACGTCTCGGCTGTTCCAACTACCCTGCCTGGCAGATCGAGCGGGCCCGTCAGATCGCGCGCGCCGACGGCCTCGCCGGCTTCACCGCGGTGCAGCAGCACCACACCTACCTGCGACCGCGCCCCGCCACCCGGCCCACGGTGGTGCACCGGTTCGGTGCGGTCACCGACGAAGTGCTCCACTACCTCGAGCACCATCCGGACATGGCCCTGTGGGCCTACACGCCGCTGCTGAGCGGCCGTTACACCCGCGCGGACAAGCCGCTGCCGACGGAGTACGACCACCCCGGCACCGCCCGCCGCCTCGCGGTACTCGACGAGATCGCCGCCGAGACCGGCACGAACCGCAACCGGGTGGTGCTGGCGTGGCTGACCGGAGGGAACCCGGCTGCCACACCGATCGTCGGCGTCAGCACGGTCGAGCAGCTGGACGAGGCGGTCGCGGGGGCGTCACTGGAATTGACCGCCGATCAGCGCGAACGCCTGGACTCCGCGGTGTGACCTGCGGGACGGGGCCCGCGATCGCCGTCGTCCAGGGCGCGGCCGTTTGGCCGGGATGCGAGGTGGTTCCACCCGTTGGATGGTGGAGGCATGAACCACCACCAACCCCATCGGGTCATCGAGATCGACACCCGCCTCGTCAGAACAGGTGCCGTGCTCACCGCGGCCGGTGCCATGGTGGCGGGCGTCGGCATGGCCATCGGCGCCTTCGCCGTGTTCACGGCGGGCCGGCGCATGATCCGCGACATGGACGTGCCCCCGACCCAGCAGGCGGCCGCGAAGTGGCAGCAGGCCAAGGAGGCGTCCCGGGCGGGTGTGCGGGCGTGGCAGGACGCGTCCCACGCACAGAACGGGTCGCTCGCCCGCTAGCCCAGGTACGGCTGGGTGCGGGTCATCCCCAAGCCGTCACCGGCACGAACGAACTGTCCTGCCGGAAGAGGTCCGTTCCGTTCGAGCGTTCCACGCGGAGCTGGTAGGCGTAGTGGCGCAGGTAGTGACCCGGGTAGTTGTACGACTCGAAGCGGACGGAGCCCGACGCGGTGCCGGTCCGGAGGACGAACGTGGCGTCCTTGGCGAACGTGCTCGTGCCGTCGTTCGGGTCGAAGCGGGCGCGGAAGTCCCAGTGGCGCAGGTAGTTGCCGGCCGCGTCCCGGAAGGAGCAGCCGTTCGCGTCGGCGAGGCCCGCTACGACCGTGAAGGTGGCGGCCTGCTTCTCGGCGGTGGTGCTGGAGCCGCTGACCACCGGCAGGTCGAGGAGCGCGGACCGCTGCTGCCAGTAGCGGGTCGAGTAGTTGGCGGAGCGGAAGGAACGGGTGGTGTTCCTCGCCAGGCTCGGGCCGCCCGAGACCGTCTCCTTGACCACCGTGAAGTGCCGTGCGGTGCCGGAGATCGCGGGCAGTGCGGCCGGCGCCGACCAGGTGGCGAAGGTGTCGTGGCTGTCGCTGTAGTAGTAGTTCCCGTCGCCGTAGCCGTCGAAGAAGGCGCGCCAGCCGCCGTTGTCCAGCT
Organism: Streptomyces sp. NPDC050546; assembly: GCF_044457425.1. Taxonomy (NCBI): domain Bacteria; kingdom Bacillati; phylum Actinomycetota; class Actinomycetes; order Kitasatosporales; family Streptomycetaceae; genus Streptomyces; species Streptomyces sp. NPDC050546. The sequence goes on along the minus strand of NZ_JBITGX010000002.1, from coordinate 646,152 downwards.
GGACCAGCGCGGGACCCTCGCGGTAGCTGCCCCAGCCGGCCCAGTCGCCGGTCCTGCGGATCGTGTACGGGCCGGTGAGGTTCGACGCGGTGGCGTACTCGATGTACTTCGTCGTCTCGTTCTTGGGGAACGCGTGGTACGTCGAGCCGATCCTCACGATGAACGTGTCGATGTGGTTGGCGCCGATGCCGGAGAGCGCGACCGGCGCACTCCACGCCGTGAGGGCGGAGTTCGTGGCCCTCAGCCGGTACGGCGTGAAGATCCACTCGTCGTTCGTGGTGGAGCAGGACACGATGACGTTGACGCTGCCGTCGCTGTCGACGAACCATTCGGGCGCCCAGGCGCGGGAGAGGTTCGCGACGGGGACGGTGTGGTCGTAGAGGAACGTCCAGTTGACGCGGTCGGAGCTGCGGGCGAAGCCGATGGTCGTGCTGGTGTCCTGCCAGGTGTGCGTGGTGTAGGTGACGTAGTAGAAGCCGTCGGTGTGTCTGAGGACGCTCGCGTCGCGGATGCGGCCCGCCGGTGGCGTGTACGCGGAGGAGCGCAGCAGCCGGAAGTCGGTGGCGTCGTCCGACTGGTAGACGTTGACCGTGCCGTCGTCGCTGTTGAGGAACGGCACGATCGTGTAGCGGGTGGCCGAGCCGTTCGGGGGTGCGGCGGCCAGGGCGGTGCCGAGCAGTCCGGGGGTCTCGCCGAGCAGCAGCGCCGAGGCGGGCAGGGCGGCCAGGGCGCGCAGCAGGGTACGGCGGGACCGGGAGGCGGGACGGGGCGTCATGTGCGGCTCACTCTCGACTCAGCGGGTCGAAATACCGAACGAGGTTCGGAAAGTCGGTCAGAAGGTAGAGCTGAGGCAGAAGTGCGTCAATGGTTTTGTACGAGAGCCGCAGAGCCCTGAAGGGATCGGTGAACATCCACTTCCGTCGCCCCCGTTCCGTCACCGGCCACCGGACGTTACCGTTCGGTAGACCACCCGCTTCCGGAGGTGTCCGCATGACGCTCGACCGCGCCGCAGGCCTGGCGGAGACCGCCCGTGCGCTGGCCGCCGGGGAGGTGACGTCCCGCGCCCTGGTGGAACTCACGCTGGCGCGGATCGAGGCGACGCAGGGCAGCCTCAACGCCTTCCGGATCGTCCGGGCCGAGGCGGCGCTCGCCGAGGCCGAAGCCGCAGACCGGGAGCTGGCCACGGGCGCCCGCAAGCCGCTGCTCGGCGTCCCCGTGGCGGTGAAGGACGACATGGACGTGGCCGGCGAGCCGACCGCCTTCGGCTGCTGCGGGGAGTTCCCGCCGGTCGCCGAGGACGGCGAGGCGGTACGGCGGCTGCGCGCGGCCGGGGCCGTGATCGTCGGCAAGACCAACACCTGCGAGTTCGGGCAGTGGCCCTTCACCGAGGGGCCCGCCTTCGGCGCGACCCGCAACCCGTGGAGCACGGAGCACACACCCGGCGGATCGTCCGGCGGCTCGGCGGCCGCGGTGGCCGCCGGGCTGGTACCCGCCGCACTCGGCTCGGACGGTGCCGGCTCGGTGCGGATCCCGGCCGCGTGGACCCATCTGATCGGCATCAAGCCGCAGCGCGGACGGGTCTCCACCTGGCCGCGCGGTGAGTCCTTCCAGGGCATCACCGTCAACGGCACCCTGGCCCGTACGGTCGCCGACGCGGCCCTGCTGCTGGACGCGGCGAGCGGCAACCACGCGCTGGACCCGCACCGGCCCCCGGCCGTCGACGCCTCGGCGGCCGTCGGCCGCGACCCCGGGCGGCTGCGGATCGCGCTCTCCCTCAAGCCGCCGTTCACGGCGGTGCCCGCCCGGCTGCTGCCCGAGGTACGGACCCGGATCGTCGAACTCGCCGAGCGCCTCGCCGCGTTGGGCCACACGGTCGAGGAGGCGGACCCGCCGTACGGGCAGATCGGGCTGACCTTCGTGCCGCGCGCGACGGCCGGGATCGCCGAGCGGGTGGGCGAGGCGCCCTTCCCGGCGCTGCTGGACCGGCGCACCCGGGACGCGGCCCGGCTGGGCCGGCTGCTCGGCGGGGCCCCGCTGCGGGCGGCCCGGCGGGCGGAGGCCGTCCTGCACCGCCGTATCGGAGGGTTCTTCACCTCGTACGACGTCGTCCTCGCGCCCACGACCGCGGCTCCCCCGCCCCGCATCGGCGCCCTGCTCGAACTCAGCGGTTTCGCCACCGACCGCGCGATGATCGCCGCCTGCCCCTACGCCTGGCCGTGGAACGTGCTGGGCTGGCCGGGCGTCAATGTGCCCGCCGGGTTCACGGCGGACGGCCTGCCCGTCGGGGCGCAGTTGCTGGGGCCGGCCGACAGCGAGCCGCTGCTGGTGCAGGTGGCGGCGCAACTGGAGGCGGAGCTGCGCTGGTACGAGAAGTGGCCGTCGCCGCCGGTCACGGCACGTTCCGCTGCCGCCTGAGCGACCGTACGCTGTCGGGCATGGCGGACGCTTCGATGGTCGGGCTCATGGGGCGGGTCACCGGAACGATCGGGCCCGGACTGGTCGGCGAGGTGATCGTCCGGGTGCGCGGCGGCGCCGAGCACTTCCTCGCCCACCCCGCCACCGCGACCGACCGCATCGAGCCGGGCACGGTCGTGACGGTGGTCGAGTACCTGCCCCCGAGGACCGTCTACGTCATGGCGGCGTACGACAGTTGAGCCCGCTGCGACGCAGGTGAGAGCCGCACACGTCAAGGTTCGGGCAAGAATGCGCCGGTGTCTGTACCCGGGCCCCGCGCAGGAGCACACTCCCCTTCGTTCGGTGCCGAGAGGGCACCATCCCAAGGGGGCGAATGCCGATGGTCGTCGGCGTCGTGGCAGGGGCGGCGGTTGCCGCCGTGCTCGTTGTGATCGGTCTGTTCAAGGTGATGTGGCGGGTCGCGGAACCCAACGAGGCACTGATCATCTCGGGTTCCAAGCACCGCACGGAGGGCATCGAGGAGGGCATGGGGTTCCGCATCGTCACCGGTCGCGGCACGCTCGTGATGCCCGGTGTGCAGGCGGTGCGCAAACTCTCGCTCGACCTGAACGAGACCGAACTCCAGGTGGACTGCGTGACCCACCAGGGCATTCCGCTCAGGGTGCGGGGCGTGGTCATCTTCAAGGTGGGCGACGACTTCGTGTCGATCGCCAACGCGGCCCGCCGCTTCCTCGACCAGCAGAAGCTGATGTCGGAGAGGGTGCACAACGTCTTCGCGGGTCATCTGCGGTCCATCGTGGGCGGGCTGACGGTCGAAGACATGATCCGGGACCGGGAGAAGCTCACCGGGCAGACGCGGGCCGCGTGCGGCACCGAGATGGAGAAGCTGGGTCTGATCGTGGACTCGTTGCAGATCCACGAGATCGAGGACCCGACCGGGTACATCCGGAATCTGGCCATGCCGCACGCGGCGGCCGTGCAGCGGGACGCCAGGATCGCCCAGGCGGAGGCGAACCGGCTGGCCACGGAGGCCGAGCAGCAGTCGTTCGCCCGGATGGCGGAAGCCACCCGGGACAGCGAGATCCTCCAGGCCGGCTACCAGGCCGAGCGGGACAAGGCCGCCGCCAAGGCCCGGCAGGCCGGTCCGCTCGCCGAGGCCGGGGCGAGGCAGGAGGTGGTCGTCCAGGAGACACGGGTGGCGGAGCTGGAGGCGCACCGGCGCGAACAGCAACTCCAGGCCGATGTCCGCAAGCCCGCCGACGCGGCGGCCTACGAGACGCGCACCCTGGCCGAGGCGGAGCGCGACGCTCGCATCTCGGGGGCCGAGGCCCAGGCGAAGGAGACGGAACTGGCGGCCGGGGCCGAGGCGACCCGGGTCAAGACAGCAGCGGGTGCCGAGGCCGAGGCGACCAAGGCACGGGGTGAGGCGGCCGCGCAGGCCACCCGGGCGACCGGTGAGGCCGAGGCGGCCGCCGCGCAGGCCAGGGGGCTGGCCGCGGCCGAGGCCGCGAAGGCGAAGGGTCTCGCGGAGGCCGAGGCCATCAAGGCCCGCGCCGCCGCCCTCGCCGAGAACCAGGAGGCCGTCGTCGCCCAGCAACTCGCCGAGAACTGGCCGGAGATCGTCAAGGCCGGAGCGTCCGCCTTCGGCAACGTCGACAACATGGTGGTCCTCAACGGCGCCGACGGCATGGCGGACATGTTCGCCAAGGCGCTCACCATGGGCGGCACGGGCCTTGGCCTGGCCCGCCAGCTGCTCGCGTCGATGGACCGGAACGGGCAGGCGCCGCAGGGCACCTCACCCCTCAACGGGCAGGCCCAGAAAGTACCGGTGGACGACAAGTGACCCGCCGGGTGTGACCACGGGGGCAGCCTCTAGGGTGCCCCCGTGACCCCGTTTACCGATGAGAACGTCCCGGGCCGCCACGGCCCCTCCGCCACCGTCCAGGCCGACCCGCGCGAGGTGGGCCGGGTCCGCACGGAGTACTCCCCCGCGCACGACGGCGACCCGGACCCCGGGGAGATCGTCTGGACGTGGGTGCCCTTCGAGGAGAACGACGGGCGCGGCAAGGACCGCCCGGTGCTCGTCGTCGCCCGCGAGGCCGGCGGCACCTTCCTCGCCGTGCAGTTGTCCAGCCGGGAGCACGACGGCGACCGCGAGTGGGTGCCGATCGGCAGCGGGCCGTGGGACCGGTCGGGCCGGTTCTCGTGGGTCGGCGTGGACCGGGTGCTGCGCCTGCACGAGGACGGCATGCGCCGGGAGGCCTGCGCGGTGGACCGTATGCGGTTCAACCGGGTCAGGCGCCGGCTGCAGGAACGCTACGGCTGGACCTGAAAGGTCTTCTCGAAGGCGCCCAGTACCGCGCGGTCCCGGGTCCGGTCCAGGATCCCGAACGCCACGTGCTCGAAGGTCTCCGCGAACCGGCCGCCGGGCTCCAGCAGCGCCCGGAACGCCCCCGCCACCTGGGCCGGGTCGTTGCGGAACACCCCGCAGCCCCAGGCGCCCAGCACGAGCCTGCGGTAGCCGTGGGCGGCGGCCGTCTCCAGGACCCGTTCGGCCCGGACGGCCAGGGCCCGCGGCAGCTCGGCGGCCCGTTCGGGAGCCGTGCGCAGCACCACGCCCGCGTTGGGCGCGGGCGAGGTCAGGAAGCCGGCGGTGTACGGCTCGTCCAGCAGCCCGCCCCGGTCGTCGCGGAAGACGGGCACGGCGGGTGAGTGGATGACACGGTCCGTGTAGAACGGGTCGCGGTGGGCCCGGTGGTGGTCGTAGTACGCGCGGGCCTGGAGCAGGCAGGTGTACAGCGCGGAGGCCCGGCACAGGGCCTCCTCCTGGGCTTGGGCGCCGTTGAGGTAGCCGCCGCCGGGATTGCGGGCCGAGGCGAAGTTCAGCACGGCCACGTCCCCGCCGAGCCGGCGAGCGGCCTCCAGGCTGCTCTCGCCCGTGACCTCGACGAGCGTCCCGGTCACCCGAACGGAGGGCACCGGCACCGGTTCCGGCCCGTACAGACGCGTGCCCTCGCGCGCCGCCTTCAGTTCCCCGGCGATGGACACCTCGCGGCCGTTCGGCGCCCGGTAGGCCCCCGCCGCCACGATCTGCTCCGTCTGCCGCGCGATATCGCGCAGGCGCGCGCTCACGGCGCCACCCCCGTGCGCGCCGTGACCGCGCGCCCCGCGGTCTTCCTTGTCGTGCTCACGCATGCATCGTGGGTGATGCCGGATCCGCGGCGCAACGGAGTTTCCGCCGTCGGAGAAACGCCGGGGAAAGCGCCGGGAAACGCCCGGTCGGCCCGGATGACGGGCCCGGAACGCCCTGGTTCGCCCCCTTGTGCCGAGCGACGTGAAGGTCTTGGGTGGGACGAGTGATCCTCGGCCCGGGCCGCCAAGAGCCCGGACCGATGGCATGGTGGAATCTCAGGAGGATCCCGACATGTCCGATTCGGCGAGTGGCTGTACCGAGCCACATACCGCCCTGTCCGCAGCAGACGTCGAGGCCCTGGTCCGCGGCATCTGCTTCAAGACCGGCCCGCCACGCCGCCTCGGGGTCGAGGTGGAATGGCTCGTCCACGAGCTGCGCGCACCGCAGCTCCCCGTCACACCCGAACGACTCGAAGCGGCCTACGCCGCAGTGCGGAACCTGCCTCTGAGGTCGGCGCTCACCGTGGAGCCCGGCGGCCAGCTGGAGCTGAGCTCGCCCCCCGCCGACTCGCTGACGGAGTGCATCGGTACCGTCTCCGCCGACCTCGAAGCCGTACGCACGGTTCTGCGCGAGGACGGCCTCGCGCTCGTCGGCCTCGGCCAGGATCCCTGGCACGAACCCCGCCGCTTCCTGCGCGAACCGCGCTACGACGCCATGGAGCGCTGCCTGGACCGCACGGGCCCCTCCGGCCGCGCCATGATGTGCACCTCCGCCTCCGTGCAGGTGTGCCTGGACGCCGGCCACGAGGAGCCCGGGCCGCTCGGCCTGGTGCGGCGCTGGTGGCTCGCCCATCATCTGGGCCCGGTCCTGGTGGCCGCGTTCGCCAGCTCCCCGCTCGCCGGTCACCGGCCGACCGGGTGGATGTCCACCCGGCAGCTGCTGTGGACGCGGATCGGCGCCGGCCGGGCCGGAGCACCGCCGCTGGACACCGATCCGCGCGGCGCCTGGGCCCGGCATGTGCTGGACTCCCCCGTGATGTGCGTCCGGCAGGACAGCGGGCGGCCCTGGGACGTCCCGGAGGGGCTCACCTTCCGGGAGTGGATCGAGACGGGGGTGCCGAGACCACCCACGCGGGAGGACCTCGACTACCACGTCACGACACTGTTCCCGCCGGTCAGGCCACGCGGCCATCTGGAGCTGCGCATGATCGACGCGCAGCCGGGGGACGACGGCTGGATCGTGCCGCTGGCCGTGACGGCGGCGCTGTTCGACGATCCGGAGGCCGCCGAGACCGCCTACCGGGCCGTGAAGCCGCTGGCTGAGCGGACACTGGGGCTGCCCGCGCCGCACAACCCGCTGTGGCTGGACGCCGCCCGCAGCGGGCTGGCCGACGCCGAACTGCGCGAGGTGGCCGTCACGTGCTTCACGACCGCGCTGGACGCCCTGCCCCGGCTCGGCGCCGCGCCCGAGGTCATGGAAGCCGTCTCGGCCCATCTGGACCGCTATGTCGTCCGGGGCCGCTGCCCCGCCGACGACCTGCTCGACCGACAGCGCGGCACGGACGGTCGCGCCCACGGGAAGGACATCCGCCCATGACCGACACCGATCCCGCCGTCGACATCGACACCGTCGACCCCGAGATTCTCCGCGAGCGCGCGGTCGCCTCGCTGGTCGTCGCGCGCGACCGCACCACCCTGCTGACGAGCTGTGTCGAGGAGCCCGACCTGACCGCGCAGCACTCGCCGCTGATGTCGCCGCTGGTGTGGGACCTGGCGCACATCGGCAACCAGGAGGAGCAGTGGCTGCTGCGGGCCGTCGCCGGGCAGGAGGCGATACGGCCCGAGATAGACAGCCTCTACGACGCCTTCGAGCACCCGCGGGCCGAGCGGCCGAAGCTGCCCCTGCTGTCGCCCGGGGAGGCACGCGCCTACGCTGCCGACGTCCGCGGCCGGGCGCTGGACGTGCTGGAGCGGGCGGCGTTCCACGGAACGCGGCTGACGGAGGCCGGGTTCGCCTTCGGGATGATCGCGCAGCACGAACAGCAGCACGACGAGACCATGCTGATCACGCATCAGCTGCGCAGGGGCCCGCAGGCCCTGACCGCGCCCGATCCGGAGCCGGCGCCGCTGTTCACCGGCCCGTCCGAAGTACTGGTCCCGGGCGGCCCGTTCACGATGGGCACCTCCGGTGAGCCGTGGGCGCTGGACAACGAGCGTCCCGCGCACCGGCGCGAGGTCGCGCCGTTCCACATCGACACCACGCCGGTGACGAACGGCGCGTACCAGGCGTTCATCGAGGACGGCGGCTACGACGACCCGCGCTGGTGGACGGCGGACGGCTGGGCCCACATCCGCCGGAACTCCATCGCGCACCCGCTGTACTGGCGGCGGGACGGCAGGCAGTGGCTGCGCCGGCGCTTCGGCCTCACCGAGGTCGTACCGCCCGACGAGCCGGTGCTGCACGTGTGCTGGTACGAGGCCGACGCCTACGCCCGCTGGGCCGGACGCCGGCTGCCCACCGAGGCCGAGTGGGAGAAGGCGGCCCGGTACGACCCGGCCGGTGACCGTTCCATGCGCTACCCGTGGGGCGACGCCGACCCGGGGCCCGAGCACGCCAACCTCGGCCAGCGGCACCTGCGTCCGGCGCCGGCCGGGAGCTATCCGGACGGTGAGTCCCCGCTCGGCGTACGGCAGTTGATCGGCGATGTGTGGGAGTGGACGGCGAGCGACTTCCTGCCGTACCCCGGGTTCCGGGCGTTCCCGTACAAGGAGTACTCGGAGGTCTTCTTCGGGTCCGGCTACAAGGTGCTGCGCGGCGGCGCGTTCGCCGTGGACGCGGTGGCCTGCCGGGGCACGTTCCGCAACTGGGACCACCCGATCCGGCGGCAGATCTTCTCCGGGTTCCGCACGGCCCGCTCGGAGGACGTCTGATGTGCCGTCATGTGGCCTACGTGGGGCCCCAGGAGCCGCTCGGACGGCTCCTGGTGGATCCTCCGCACAGCCTGTACCGGCAGTCGTGGGCGCCCAGGAGGCAGCGGTACGGAACGGTCAACGCCGATGGCTTCGGCGTCGGCTGGTACGCCGGGGGCGACCCGGTGCCGGCCCGCTACCGCCGGGCCGGGCCGATCTGGGCGGACCTGTCCTTCGCCGATCTCGCCCGGGTCGTACGGACCCAGGCGCTGCTCGCGGCGGTGCGGGACGCGACCCTGTCGGGCGCGGACGCGGAGGCCGCGGCGGCGCCGTTCGCCGCGGGGACCTGGCTGTTCAGCCACAACGGCGCGGTCAAGGGCTGGCCGGGTTCGCTCGCGCCGGTGTCCCGGAGCCTGCCACCTCAGGACCTGCTGTCGCTGGAGGCCCGCAACGACTCGGCGCTCGTGTGGGCACTGGTGCTGGCCCGGCTGCGCGGCGGTGACGAGGAGGGCCAGGCGATGGCCGACACGGTCCTGGAGGTCGCCGCCGCGGCGCCCGGTTCACGGCTCAACCTCCTCCTGACCAACGGCGACACCATCACGGCGACCGCCTGGGGCGACACCCTGTGGTACCTCACCCGGCCGGGCGGCGGCACGGTCGTGGCCTCCGAGCCCTACGACGACGATCCCCACTGGCGGGAGGTCCCCGACCGCACCCTCCTGGCGGCGAGCCGCACGGACGTGCTGCTCACACCACTGAAGGAACCGGCCGACCCCTAGAAGCCCCCTGACCCCCGCACCACCGAAGGAGCCCCGTACGTGAGCCCGTTCCGCCTCACCCGCACCCTGCCCGAGGACGCCACGGACGCCGCGCTGCGCGCCGACGTCCACCGGGGTCTGACCGGCACCCCCAAGACACTGCCGCCCAAGTGGTTCTACGACGCGCACGGCAGCGACCTGTTCGAGAAGATCACCGAACTGCCCGAGTACTACCCCACGCGCGCCGAGCGGGAGATCCTGCTAGGACGCTCCGGCGACATCGCCGCGGCGACCCGGGCCCGCACCCTGGTCGAGCTGGGTTCCGGCTCCTCCGAGAAGACGCGGCACCTGCTCGACGCCCTCACGGAGCTGCACACCTACGTCCCCGTGGACGTCAGCGGGAGCGCCCTCACCCAGGCCGGGCAGGCGCTCGCCGCCGACCGGCCGGGGATCGACGTGCACGCGCTGATCGCCGACTTCACCGCGGAACTGACGCTGCCGGACACGCCGGGGCCCCGGCTGGTGGCGTTCCTCGGCGGCACGATCGGCAATCTGCTGCCCGCCGAGCGCGCCGCGTTCCTGGCGTCGGTGCGGGGCATGCTCGCCCCGGGCGACGCCCTGCTGATGGGCACGGACCTGGTCAAGGACGAGGAGACGCTGGTCCGGGCGTACGACGACGCGGCCGGGGTGACGGCCGCGTTCAACAAGAACGTCCTCACCGTGATCAACCGTGAGCTCCGCGGCGACTTCGAGCCCGCCGCCTTCGACCACGTGGCCGTATGGGACGCCGAGCACGAGTGGATCGAGATGCGGCTGCGGTCCCGTACGGCGCAGACGGTGAAGGTGCCGGCGCTCGATCTCGCCGTCGACTTCGCTGCGGGCGAGGAACTGCGTACCGAGGTGTCGGCGAAGTTCCGGCAGGAGGGTGTGCGCACCGAACTGTCGGCGGCGGGGCTGGACCTGGCCCACTGGTGGACGGACGGTGCGGGCCTGTTCGCGCTGTCGCTGAGCGTGGCGCGCTGACTTCCGGCGAGCCCTGGGACGGCGGCGGAGCGGGAGGCGACGCCTCGCGCTCCGCCGCCGCGTGGGGCACGGTGGAGTGACGCGTGACAGATCCCTCGACGGGAACCCCATGGGGAACGTCACTGGAAGAGGAGCAACGGCATGTCGAACCACACCTACCGGGTCACGGAGATCGTCGGGACCTCGCCCGAGGGCGTCGACGAGGCCATTCGCAACGGCATCGGCCGGGCCTCGCAGACCCTGCGCAATCTGGACTGGTTCGAGGTGACCCAGGTGCGCGGCCAGCTCGAGGACGGGCAGATCGCGCACTGGCAGGTGGGGCTCAAGGTGGGATTCCGGCTGGAGGAGGGCGAGTAGGCCGCCGCGGTCCGAACGGCGGCCTCAGTCCGGCAGTGGTGCCGAGGTGGAACGCCCCGGCTGCCTGCCCTCCGGCGGGTAGTCGCAGTCGATGCTCGCCACCTCCCGGTCGCCGTCCTCGGAGTCGACCACGGCCACGCCGGTGCAGGCGCGGCCGTGTTCGTCGGTCCAGGTGACGATCTCGCTCCGGTCGGGCTTCGCGCAGCCCGTGAGCAGCACGACGCCGAGGAGCGCGGCTCCCGCGAACGCGCCCTTGCGGCTTCCCTTCATGGCAACCCCCGTTTGTGTCCGCTGTGTCCTGACACGCGGGGAGTGCCCGGCGGAGGTGAACACTCCGCCAACGCGTGCTCTCAGGTCCGGCCTTCCCGCTCCTGAGCCGCCTTCAGTTCGGCGGAACGAGCGGCCCAGTCGGCCCGGAGAACGGTGAAGCCCGCGCCCCGGGCGTCCTCGCAGACGAGTTCGTCGTCGTCGACGAGGACGCGGACCTCGCGCGTACGGGCGAGCCGGCGCAGGATCTCCAGCTTGGTGAACCGGGCGGGCCTGCGGTCGGCGTTCGGCCGCATGTACACGCGCCCTTCGGGCAGCCCGTGCGCGGCCAGCCAGTCGAGCGTGTCGCGCCGGCAGCGCTCGGGCCGGCCCGTGAGGTAGACGATCTCGCACTCCTGCGCGCTCTGCCGGACCATGGCGATGCCCTCGGAGAGCGGCGGGTCCTGTGGCGCCGCCGCGAAGAAGCCGTCCCAGTCCCGCGGCCTGCGCTCCAGGAACCGCTGCCGGTGCGCGGTGTCGGCGAGGGTGTTGTCCAGGTCGAACACGGCCAGCGGGGCCTTGCTTCGGTCGTCTTTCACGCTGCCCACCCTAGGCCGGAGACGCCTTCCCGTCGCCCGGCAACCTTCACCCCCGTGGCGGCCACTGCTCTGCGACAGCACGCAGGCAGAGGCAGGAGGCCGTATGCGCAACACGAGGATCTGGTCGGCGGCGGTGACGGGGGCGGCGCTGGCCATGGCGCTGGGCGGTCCGGCGGGGCCGGCGGCCGCCGCGGGCACCACCCTGGTCGTGGCACCGAACGGGGACGACTCCGCCCCCGGCACGCCCGCCCGGCCGCTGAGGACCATCCAGCGGGCGGTGGACCTGGCGAAGCCCGGCGACACCATCAGCGTGCGCGGCGGGACGTACGCCCTCACGGACAACATCACCATCGCCACTTCGGGGACCGTCTCCCAGCCCATCACCCTCGCCGCCCACCCGGGCGAGCGTGTGGTCGTCGACGGCGAGAGACTGCCCGCGAGCCACACCCCGGTCGGCGGCAGCATCCCGCGCGGCGAGCGCGGGGCGATCCACATGGAGGCGTCGTACTGGCGGATCTCGGATCTGGAGATCGTCAACGGCCCCTACGGCGTGTACTGCGACGGGTGCGACGGCAACGTCTTCTCGCGCCTGAACACCCACGACAACTACGAGTCCGGCTTCCAGCTCCAGGGCGCCTCCAGCGGCAACCAGATCCTGAACCTGGACAGTCACGGCAACCGCGACCCGCGCAAGAACGGCGAGAGCGCCGACGGGCTGGCCGTCAAGGAGGGCAGCGGCACGGGCAACGTGGTGCGCGGCGCCCGGCTGTGGAACAACGTCGACGACGGCTTCGACGCCTGGGAGTTCGCCTCCCCGGTGACGATCGAGAACACGGTGGCGTACGGCAACGGGTTCAACCGCTGGAACTTCCCCGACTTCGCGGGCGACGGCAACGGCTTCAAACTCGGCGGTGGCAGCCCGGCCCCGGCGGTGGGCCACACCGTACGCGACAGCGCCTCCTTCAAGAACGCGAAGCACGGCTTCACCGACAACGGCAACCCCGGCTCCCTCGCCCTGAGCCGCAACTCCACGTACGGCAACGCCGGTACGGGTTTCGACGCCGACGTCCCGGGCGGGACCGCCCGGCTCACCGGCAACCTGTCCATCGCTGACCAGCGTGCGGCGGCCGTCGGGGCGAAGACGGTCGCCGACGGGAACTCCTGGAACATCGGCGGCACATGGAACGCCGCCTCGGTGCGGAGCACCGACCCGGCTCCGCTCACCGGCCCCCGGGCGGCTGACGGTTCGCTGCCGAAGGCGCCGTCGTTCCTCGTCCCACGGTCCGGCGCCGCCGTCGGCGCACGTTTCTGAGCCAGCTCATTTGAGACAGCCTGGCCGGATAAATGGTCCGGACTATTCGCCGAAAACTCATTTCACGCAGGCCGTCGCAGTACCCTCACCCCTTCGCCGGGGGCGTGAACGAGCCATGACCACAAGTCAATTGACCATCACAGTTGATGGCTCAAGCACGGCACTGACATACTCCGCTTTCAGCCTCGCCACCACCCGTGGCCGGGGCTGGTCGGGGATCTCCACACAGAACCCCGAGGCCGTCCGCGTGATTCCGAACTGCGAGTTTCTCGGTTTCACGAGCCCCCCACAGAGCCCGCACCCCCTCACCATGTCCGGCGCCCCTCCACCCTGCTCGGAGGCCGGGCGCGCCACTTGTCCGACGGGGTCGAGTGCGGGGCACGAAGCAGCGAAGAAGGTGCGCCTGTGCCCGAATTCCCACCGCGGCGGGAAGACACTCCCACATTCCCGCTTCCGCACATCGAACACACACCGCCGTCTCGTATAGCCGACCATCCCGAATTCCACTCACTGCGTCGCGCACAGCGCCGGTTCGGCACCCGGGCGACCATCTTGTCCGCCGGCGGATTCCTGCTGTATGTGCTGCTGTCGAGTTTTGTTCCCGCGGTGATGAACCAGCCGCTGTTCGGCCACCTCACGATCGGACTCACCCTCGGTCTCGGGCAGTTCGTCATCATGGGTGTGACCGCCTGGTGCTATGTCCGGCACATGCGCGGCCGGGTCGATCCGCTCGCCCGCGGCCTCAGGTCCCGTCAGTTCGAGCAGGACAACCGCCGCGCCCGTTCGGCCACGGCGCCCCAGGGCGCCGGGCAGCCCCTCCAGCACGGCACGAGGGGGTTCCGCACGTGGTGACGACCGCTGCCGCCATCGACGACAGCAGCCTGCAGCTGACGTTCGTCCTGTTCCTCACCGTCGTCGTGATCACCCTGTTCACGGCCCTGCTGACGGCCCCTCAGCGTGACGAGATCAGCGAGTTCTACCTCGGCAACCGCACCATGTCGCCGTTGCGCAACGGCCTGGCCATGTGCGGCGACTACCTGTCCGCCGCCACCCTGCTGGGCAGCACCGGACTGGTCGCCCTGACCGGGTACGACGGACTGATGTACCTCGGCGGCACCACCGTCGCCTGGATGATGGTGCTGCTGCTGATCGCCGAACCCCTGCACCGCACCGGCAAGTTCACGCTGGGCGACACGGTGGCGCTGCGCCTGCCGCGGCAGCAGCGGCCGGTGCGGGTCGCGCTCGCGGTCTGCATCCTGGCCATCGCGACGCTCTACCTGGTGGCCCAACTCGTCGGCAGCGTCGCGCTGCTGACGCAGTTCACGGGAGCGCCGAGCGCCACCACCCGCACCCTGTGCGTGGCCGTGATCGGAACGTTCGTGATCCTGTACGCCTCCCTCGGCGGCATGCCCGGCGCCACGGTCATCCAGATCATCAAGGCCGTGATGCTGGTGGTGGGCGTGCTGTTCACCGCGGGCTGGGTGCTGCACCACTTCGACTGGAACCCCAACGCCCTGCTGGAGAGGGCGTCCGAACGCAGCGGTGCCGGCCTGAGCTTCCTCGAACCCGGGCTGCGCTACGGCGGGACCGTCAGCAACAAGCTGGACTTCTTCAGCCTCGAACTGGCCATCGTCCTCGGCCTCGCGGCCCTCCCGCACGTGCTGATGCGGCTGCTCGCCCCGCGCAAGGTCGGCGTACTGCGCTCCTCCCTCCTCTGGGCCGTCGGCCTGGTCGGCGCGGTCTGTTTCGGGGCCGGCATCCTCGGCCTCGGCGCCACCGCGCTCCTCGGCCGGGACACCATCGAGAACACGGACCGCACCGGCAACGCCTCCGTCCTGCTGCTCGCCCACGAACTGGGCGGCAGTGTGCTCACCGCACTGCTGACCTGCCTGGCCTATCTGACCCTGCTCGCCGTGGCGGTGGGCCTCACCCTGGCCGCGGCCTCGTCCCTCGCGCACGACCTGTACAGCGAGGTGATCCGCAAGGGCCAGGCCAGTGAGACGGAGGAACTGACCGTGGCCCGGCTGTCCGGAGCGGTCATCGGCATCCTCGGCATCCTGCTGGCCCTCGTCGCCTGGGGGGCGAACACCGCGACGCTCGCCTTCCTCGCCTTCGCCATCGCGGCGTCCGCGATCCTGCCGACGATCATCTACACCCTCTTCTGGCGGCGCTTCACGGCGAAGGGGGCGCTGCTCAGCCTCTACGGCGGCCTGGCCTGCTCCGTCCTGCTCGCCGTGTTCTCCCCCGTCGTCTCCTCCGCCCCGGCCTCCTTCTACCCCGACGCCGACTTCGCCTGGTTCCCGCTCCAGAACCCGGGCATCGTCTCCATCCCCGCGGGCTTCCTGCTGGGCTGGCTCGGCACGGTGCTGGACAAGGGCCCGGCCGAGGAGAGCAGCGTGCACGAGGAGTTCGAGGTGCGGATGCTCGTGGGCGCCGACGACTGACCCGCCCTCGGGGACATCGGCGGACGGGCACCGGGGACGCACATTGTTAATGGGATCCATTTTCATGTAGCGTCCTCGGTGCCCGACCACCGAGGAGGAGTCCCATGGCTGTCCCGAAGCGGAAGATGTCCCGCAGCAACACCCGTCACCGTCGCGCCCAGTGGAAGGCGACCACGCCGGCCCTGGTCCCGGTCACGGTCGACGGCGTCCGCCACCTCGTACCGCAGAACCTGGTCAAGGCCTACGAGCGCGGGCTGCTACGCCCCGACGGCTGAGCTCCCGGCCGCCGTGTAGAAGTGCGCGCGGACCCGGCGCAGCCATGCCTCGACCGGCGCCTCGTCGGGTGCGTCCGGCAGCACCGTGGGGCCGGTGTCGAAGGCGGCCTCGTAGTGTCTGAGCAGGGGCAGCGCGGCCGACGGGTCGGCGGCGACGCGCTCCCCGAAGGCGTGGTACTCCTCCGGGTTCTCCACGCGGATCGTCAACCGCCCGGTGGTGTACAGCTCCAGGCCCTGCCCGCACAGCCGCTTGAGATGCCGGGCGTGCTTCGCGGTGCGCCTGCGGGTGTCCGCCGAGAACGAGCCGTCGCCGCGCGCCTCGAGCCGCCGGAACTGCTGGGTGGCGTAGCCGAGATAGGCGTCCCGGACGCGCTTGGCGCACAGAAAGGCCGTCCGGATGCCGATGAGCTCGTCGCCGAGCGGGGTCCGCACCTCGTACAGCTCGTCCGGGAGCCACACCAGCTCCATCGCGGTCGGATTGCCGCCCAGGGCGAGCCGGCACCATTTGGCGGCCTCGTGCAGCGTGCTGTCCGGCGCCGTGCTGACGTGGGACTCCTTCGGCCGGCGCAGACCGTGCAGCTCCGCGGTGGGCGCCGCGAACATGCCCAGGCGGTCGATGTCGGAGCCCTCCCGGGCGAGTCCGTACGCGGTCGAGCCGACGATGCCGGAGAGCAGGACGTTGGGGACGGTCACGGTCGGCCGCCTTTCACTACGGGATACCGGGCCATTGTCCTGACCTGCCAGGACACGGTCACCCGGTTTTCCGGAGGTGCTCCCCGCGCGGCGGCGGAATACCGGCGGCCCCGTGGGGCGTAGAACCTCGTATGGAACCAGTACGCCTGTCCGTCCTCGACCGCTCCCGCACCCGCGAGGGCCACACCCACCCCGAGGCACTGCGGGACACCGTGCGGCTGGCCGGGGAGCTGGAGCGGCTCGGGTACCACCGGGTGTGGGTGTCGGAGCATCACGGTGTTCCCGGGGTCGCCGGTTCCGCGCCGACCGTGCTGGCCGCCGCCGTGGCCGCCGCGACCCGGACGATCCGGGTGGGCACCGGCGGGGTGATGCTGCCCAATCACCGGCCGCTGGTCGTGGCCGAGCAGTTCGGGGTGCTGGAGTCGCTGTTCCCCGGGCGGATCGACATGGGTCTTGGCCGGTCCGTCGGCTTCACGGACGGGGTGCGCAGGGCCCTGGGCCGCGACAAGGACGACGCCGAGGACTTCGAGGACCAGCTGCGTGAGCTGCTCGGCTGGTTCCGGGGCACCTCCCCCACCGGGGTCCATGCCCGCCCCGCCGAGGGGCTGACCGTGCCGCCGTTCGTCCTGGCCATGGGCGAGGGCGCCGGCATCGCCGCCCGCGCGGGCCTGCCCATGGTCATCGGTGATCTCCGGAACCGGGACAAGATGCGGCGCGGCATCGACCACTACCGCGAGCACTTCCGCCCCTCCGCCTGGGCGCCTGAGCCGTACGTCGTCATCTCGGGCACGATCGCCGTGGCCGCCACCCCCGAGGAGGCCCGGCGGCTGCTGGTCCCGGAGGCCTGGGCGATGGCGTACTCCCGTACCCACGGCACCTTCCCTCCCCTGCCGCCCGCCGAGCGCGTGGAGGGGCTCACCATGACCGGCAAGGAGCGCGGCTTCTACGAGGCAGGCCTCGCCGGTCATGTCGCGGGAACCGAGGAGCAGGTCGCCGATGAGCTGGAGACGCTGCTGAAGGAGACGGGCGCGCAGGAGGTCCTGGTCACCACCAGCACGTACGACCGCGAGGCCCTGCTGGACTCCTACCGGCGGCTGGCCGCGATCACCGCCGGTTAGAGTCGTTTCCCATGCACGACCGCGACCCTCATGACCCGTTCGTCCGCGTCCGCGGCGCCCGCGAGCACAACCTCCAGGGCATCGACGTCGACATCCCCCGGGACGTGCTGGCCGTGTTCACCGGCGTGTCCGGCTCGGGCAAGTCGTCGCTGGCGTTCGGCACGATCTACGCGGAGGCCCAGCGGCGCTACTTCGAGTCGGTCGCGCCGTACGCGCGCCGGCTGATCCACCAGGTGGGCGCGCCGAAGGTCGGGGAGATCACCGGCCTGCCGCCTGCCGTCTCCCTCCAGCAGCGCCGCGCCGCCCCGACCTCGCGCTCCTCCGTCGGCACGGTCACCAACCTCTCCAACTCCCTGCGCATGCTGTTCTCCCGGGCCGGCGCCTACCCGCCCGGCGCCGAGCGCCTCGACTCGGACGCGTTCTCGCCCAACACGGCGGCCGGGGCCTGCCCGGAGTGCCACGGGCTCGGGCAGGTGCACCGTACGAGCGAGGAGTCGCTGGTCCCCGACCCGTCGCTGTCGATCCGCGAGGGCGCGATCGCCGCGTGGCCGGGCGCCTGGCAGGGCAAGAACCTGCGGGACATCCTCGACGCGCTCGGCCACGACGTGGACCGGCCGTGGCGGGAGCTTCCCGCCGCGGCCCGGGAGTGGATCCTGTTCACGGACGAGCAGCCGGTGGTCACCGTGCACCCGGTGCGGGACGCGGACCGCATCCAGCGGCCGTACCAGGGCACGTACATGAGCGCCCAGCGGTACGTGATGAAGACCTTCTCGGATTCCAAGAGCCCCACCCTGCGGACGAAGGCCGAACGATTCCTGATCAGTGCGCCCTGCTCGGCCTGCGGCGGGAGCCGGCTGCGTCCCGAAGCGATGGCGGTGACGTTCGGCGGCCGGACCATCGCGGAGCTGGCGGCGCTGCCGCTGGTCGAGCTGGCCGCCGGTCTCGACGCGACGTCGGAGACCGCCCGGGTCCTCACCGCCGACCTCACCTCCCGGATCGCGCCGGTCGTCGAACTGGGCCTCGGCTACCTCAGCCTCGACCGGCCCACCCCCACCCTCTCCGCCGGCGAACTGCAACGCCTGCGCCTCGCCACCCAGCTGCGCTCCGGCCTGTTCGGCGTCGTCTACGTCCTCGACGAGCCGTCGGCCGGACTGCACCCGGCGGACACCGAGGCGCTGCTCACGGTGCTGGAGCGGCTGAAGGCGGCCGGGAACTCGGTGTTCGTGGTGGAGCACCACCTCGATGTCGTACGCGGCGCCGACTGGCTGGTGGACGTGGGCCCCGACGCGGGCGAGCACGGCGGGCGGGTGCTGCACAGCGGCCCGGTGGCGGAGCTGGCCGCCGTCGAGGAGTCGGCGACGGCCCGCTATCTGTTCGACCGCTCCCCCGCCCCGGCCCGGGAGGTCCGCGAACCGAGCGGATGGCTGAGGACCGGCCCGGTCACCCGGCACAACCTGCGCGGCGTGACCGCCGACTTCCCGCTCGGCGTGTTCACCGCTGTCACGGGGGTGTCCGGCTCGGGCAAGTCCACGCTCATCGGCGAGATCACCGAGGACAGGGCGGACACGGCGGGGGTGGGCCGGCTGGTCTCGGTCGACCAGAGGCCGATCGGGCGCACCCCGCGCTCGAACCTCGCGACCTACACGGGACTCTTCGACGTGGTGCGCAAGGTGTTCGCGGCGACGGACGGCGCCCTAGAACGGGGCTTCGGCGTAGGCCGGTTCTCCTTCAACGTGGCGGGCGGGCGCTGTGAGACCTGCCAGGGCGAGGGGTTCGTCAGCGTGGAGCTGCTGTTCCTGCCGAGCACATACGCGCCCTGCCCGGACTGCGGCGGGGCCCGGTACAACCCCGGGACACTGGAAGTGACGTACCGGGGACGGAACATCGCGCAGGTGCTGGACCTGACGGTGGAGAGCGCGGCGGAGTTCTTCGCGGACACCCCGGGCGTGGCCCGCAGCCTCACCACCCTGCTGGACGTGGGGCTCGGCTATCTGCGCCTCGGCCAGCCCGCGACCGAACTGTCCGGCGGCGAGGCCCAGCGCATCAAGCTGGCGAGCGAGCTCCAGCGCGGCCGGCGGGGCCACACGCTCTACCTCCTCGACGAGCCGACCACCGGTCTCCACCCGGCCGACGTGGACGTCCTGATGCGCCAGCTGCACGGCCTGGTAGACGCCGGGCACACCGTGATCGTCGTCGAGCACGACATGTCCGTCGTCGCGCGCGCGGACTGGGTGATCGACCTCGGGCCGGGCGGCGGCGACGCGGGCGGCCGGATCGTGGCGGCGGGGCCGCCCGCGGAGGTGGCCCGGGCGGAGCCGGGCGCCACGGCGCGGCATCTGGGCCGGGCGCTCGGCGGAAGCCCGTCGTAGACGGCCGACGGGACCGGTCGTGGCCGGTCAGCGGGCGGCGAGCAGACCGGCGACGAGGTCCCGGGGCAGGCCGTGGGTGTCGTGGAGGTAGCCGTAGTCCTCTTCGCTGAGCGGTCCCCGGTATTCGGGCCGGGACAGCAGGCGCCTTCCCCGTTCGAGGAGCCTGCCGAACCGCTGTTCCTCGTCGAGGAGGACCTCCCGGACGAGGTCCCGGCCGAAGGGCTGGCGGAAGTGGTCGAGGGTGTGCTCGATCAGCTCCGGGGGGAGGTCGGCGAGGGTGCGGGAGGAGTCGCCGCGTCCGAGGGTGGTGAGGAGACGGCGGATCAGCCGGCGCAGGACGTAGCCGCGGCCGGTGTTCGAGGGCCGTACGCCGTCGCCGAGCACGACGATGCCGGCGCGCAGATGGTCGCTGACCAGGCGGGTCGACGGGCCGTCCAGGCCCCACAGCGAGGGCACGGTCCGCATCCAGGGTTCGAAGAGGTCCGTGTCGTAGACCGACCGGTGCCCCTGGAGGACGGCGACGAGGCGTTCCAGGCCCATGCCCGTGTCGACGCCGGGCTGTCCCAGGGGGACGAGAGTGCCGTCGGCGTGGCGCTCGTAGCGCATGTGGACGTGGTTCCAGAGTTCCGTCCAGCGGGGGTCGGTGGAGGGAGTGCCCTGGGGCGGGGTGCCGGGCTCGCCGGTCCAGACGAAGATCTCCGAGTCGGGCCCGCACGGGCCGGCCGGGCCGTTGGACCACCAGTTCTCCTCCCCGGCCCGTTCCACCGGCAGCCCCAGCTCCTCCCAGACGCGCAGCGATTCGGTGTCGGGGCCGACCTCGTCGGAACCGCCGAAGACCGTGACGTGCAGCCGCTCGTGCGGGATGCCGAATCCGTCGCGCAGCAGTTCGTACCCCCAGCGGAGCGACTGGGCGTGGTCGTAGTCGCCCAGTGACCAGGAGCCGAGCATCTCGAACACCGTCAGATGCGTGGTGTCGCCGATCTCGTCCAGGTCGGTGGTGCGCAGGCAGCGCTGGAGGTTGACCAGCCGCCGCCCCTGCGGATGCGGGCGGCCCAGCAGATACGGCGTGAGGGGCTGCATGCCGGCCGTGGTGAAGAGCACCGGGTCCGAGGGCGGGGGCAGCAGTGTGCTGCCTGTGACGAGCCGGTGCCCGCGCTCACGGAAGAAGTCGTTGAACGTCCGTACGGTCCGGTCCGTGTCCATGGCGGTCTCCTTGAGGTCAGGGTGACCGGAACGAACCGCGCGAGGGAAGCCGGAGAGTACGAGGGTACGGGGGTCCTGGCGGTCCGTTTCCGGCCGCCGGGAAGGGGTGACGAGGTCAGGCTTCGGCAGCCGGTGAGCTGGTCGCTCGCGCGGCTGCGGCTTCGGTGCGCTTGATGACCTCCATGGCTGCGACGGTAACAGCGGGCGCCGGGACGGTCGCGGGATTTTTCGTGCCGTCGTACGGCCGGGTCACCAGGGCGGCGTGTGTCCAGGCCGGCTGTGCGGGCCGCGCCGGCTGGGCGGCCCGGGCGAGCGAGCGCCGGTCGGGGTGGGCACCCGGGGGTATGACGGCCTGTACGTCCACGTCGGCCACCAGTCCGCGCGCCGACACCACACGCCAGACCGAGGCCGGCAGCGTGTCGTCGCCGACGAAGGCGGGCGCGGTGCTCGTGGAACCACCGGCGATCCGGTACTGGATGCGTACCGGCTGGACGGCGGCCCCCGCGTCCAGGGCGGCCTGGAAGACGGCCCGGCGGAAGATCCCCTGGGAGCGGCCGCACCAGGTGCTGCCCTCGGGGAAGACGCCGACGGCCCGGCCCTCGCGCAGCACCTCGGCGATCCGGGCGACGGTGCCCGGGAGGGCCCGCAGGCGGTCCCGGTCGATGAACAGGACGCCGCCGCGCGCGGCCAGCGGCCCGGCGACGGGCCACCGCCGCACCTCGGTCTTGGCCAGCATCCGGGCGGGACGTACGGCGGCCAGCAGCGGGATGTCCAGCCAGGAGATGTGGTTGGCGACCAGCAGCAGCCCGCCGGTGGGGGCGGTGGCGCCGGTGATGCGGACCTGGACCCCTGCGGCCCGCACGATCCACCGGCACCACCGCCGGACCAGGGACGCCGGTATACGTGCGCCGAACGGCGTCAGCACGATCCCGGCGAGGAGGAGCAGGACGACCGCGGCGAGCCGCAGCACGGCCCAGGGCACGGCCCTCGCCACCGGCTCGACACACGCCCGGGGCGTACATGGCGCGAGGGGCAGCCAGGCGCTCATCAGGCCGGCACGAGGGAGAGGAAGTGCCGCAGGTAGCGCGAGTTGACCCGGCTCATCGGCAGCAGCACGTACAGGTCGGCGACGCCGAAGTCCGGGTCGTGGGCCGGCTCGCCGCACACCCAGGCACCGAGGCGCAGATAGCCGCGGAGCAGGGCGGGCAGTTCGACGCGGGCGGCGGGGGCGGGACCCGGGATCCACGGCAGCAGCGGCTGGACGCGGTACTCCAGCGGCGACAGGTGCTTGTCGCTCACCCGGTCCCAGGTGGCGGAGGCGAGAGCGCCGCCGTCGGCCAGCGGGATGGAGCAGCAGCCGGCGAGCCACTCGTGGCCGCGGTCGACCATGTAGCGGGCGATACCGGCCCAGATGAGGCTGATGACCGCGCCGTCACGGTGGTCGGGGTGGACACAGGAGCGGCCGACCTCGACGAGTTCCGGCCGGATCCCGCCGAGGGAGGTCAGATCGAACTCGCTCTCCGAGTAGAGTCGCCCGGCGACCGCCGCGCGCTCCGGCGGCAGCAGCCGGTAGGTGCCGACGACCTGGCCGGTCGTCTCCTCGCGGACGAGCAGGTGGTCGCAGTACGCGTCGAACGAGTCGACGTCCAGGCCCGGCTGCGGGCCGGTCAGCAGGGCGCCCAGCTCCCCGGCGAAGACGTCGTGCCGCAGCCGCTGGGCGGCACGCACGTCCTCCTCGTTCCGGGCGAGGGAGACGGTGTAGCGGGTGGGGGCCGTGGGCTGCGCGGGGCGGTCGACGGTCAGTACGCCGGTCATGGCTCTCTCCTGGTCACGGGCCGGAGGCGGCGAGCGGTGCCGCCGCCCACTGTTGTGCCCATGCCGCCTGACCAACGAGTAACCACTGCCAGGATCGCGGATGCCAGGAGATTGAATGCCAGAAGTGTATCGCCCTGAAGGGGCGCGGGGAACTGCGCGCTCAACCCCCACGCACCCGCACCCGGCACCTACCCCTTACCCACCCGCCGAGTGGCCCGCAGCCACTCCTTGTTCATACTGGTGATGGACATCAGCGGAATCCCCTTGGGACAAGCCGTGGCACACTCCCCCGCGAGCGTGCACCCCCCGAATCCTTCCTCGTCCATCTGCTCCACCATGTCCAGGACACGAGTCTCCCGCTCGGGCGCCCCCTGCGGCAGCACATTGAGATGGTTGACCTTGGCGGACGTGAACAGCATCGCCGCCCCGTTGGGGCAAGCCGCCACACACGCACCGCACCCGATGCACTCGGCGTGCTCGAAGGCGAAGTCGGCGTCCGGCTTCGGTACCGGCGTGGCATGCGCTTCCGGAGCAGCGCCCGTCGGCGCGGTGATGTAGCCACCGGCCTGGATGATCCGGTCGAAGGCGGACCGGTCCACGACCAGATCCTTGATGACCGGGAAGGCCGACGCCCGCCACGGCTCGATGTCGATCGTGTCGCCGTCCTCGAAGGACCGCATGTGCAACTGGCAGGTCGTGGTGCGTTCCGGCCCGTGCGCGTCCCCGTTGATCACGAGGGAACAGGCACCGCAGATGCCCTCGCGGCAGTCGTGGTCGAAGGCCACGGGGTCCTCACCCCGCAGGATGAGCTCCTCGTTGAGCGTGTCGAGCATCTCCAGGAAGGACATGTCGGGCGAGATGTCGTCCACCTGGTACGTGGACATCGTGCCGTCGGCGTCGGCGTTCCGCTGCCGCCAGACGCGCAGGGTGAGCTTCATGCG
The DNA here is from genome assembly GCF_044457425.1 of Streptomyces sp. NPDC050546. Lineage (NCBI taxonomy): Bacteria > Bacillati > Actinomycetota > Actinomycetes > Kitasatosporales > Streptomycetaceae > Streptomyces > Streptomyces sp. NPDC050546. The sequence goes on along the minus strand of NZ_JBITGX010000002.1, from coordinate 622,542 downwards.
TAGCTCCGCTGAGTGGGGTGGACGTACTCGAAGGCCAGGTCTTCCCTGTGCAGGGCCGGAGCCTCGCCGGTGCCGGTGAACTCCCAGGCGGCCGCGTACCCGAACTCCTCGTCCTTGCGGGCGGCCTCGCCGTCGGGCGTCTGGGACTCCTCGCGGAAGTGGCCGCCGCAGGACTCGGCGCGGTGCAGCGCGTCGAGGCACATCAGCTCGGCCAGCTCCAGGTAGTCGACGACCCGGTTGGCCTTCTCCAGCGACTGGTTGAACTCCTCGCCGGTGCCCGGCACCCTGATCCGCCGCCAGAACTCCTCCCGGATCTGCGGGATGCGCTCCAGGGCCTTGCGCAGCCCGGAGTCCGTGCGGGCCATGCCGCAGAACTCCCACATCAGCTCGCCGACCTCGCGGTGGAAGGAGTCGGGGGTGCGGTCGCCGTCGACGGACAGCAGCAGGTTGAGCCGGTCCTGGGTCTCGGCCAGCACCTCCTGGACGACGGGGTGCTCGTCGGTGACCGGGTCGTGGTGCGGGTTGCGGGCCAGATAGTCGTTGATGGTCGCCGGCAGCACGAAGTAGCCGTCGGCCAGACCCTGCATCAGCGCGGAGGCGCCGAGCCGGTTGGCGCCGTGGTCGGAGAAGTTGGCCTCGCCGATCGCGAACAGCCCGGGGACGGTGGTCTGGAGGTCGTAGTCGACCCACAGGCCGCCCATCGTGTAGTGCACGGCGGGGTAGATCCGCATCGGCACCCGGTACGGGTCCTCGTCGGTGATCCGCTGGTACATGTCGAAGAGGTTGCCGTACCTGGCCTCGACGGCCTTGCGGCCCATCCGCGCGATCGCGTCGGCGAAGTCCAGGTACACGCCCTGGCCTCCGGGACCGACGCCCCTGCCCTCGTCGCACACGTTCTTCGCGGCACGCGAGGCGATGTCACGCGGCACGAGATTGCCGAAGGACGGGTAGATGCGCTCCAGGTAGTAGTCGCGCTCGTCCTCGGGGATCTCGTTCGGGGGCCGCCGGTCCCCCTTCGCCTTCGGCACCCAGATACGCCCGTCGTTGCGCAGCGACTCGCTCATCAGCGTCAGCTTGGACTGGTGGTCGCCGGTGCGCGGGATGCACGTGGGGTGGATCTGCGTGAAACAGGGGTTGGCGAAGTAGGCGCCCCGCCGGTGGGCCCGCCAGATGGCGGTGGCGTTGGAGTTCATGGCGTTCGTCGACAGGTAGAAGACGTTGCCGTAGCCACCGCTCGCGAGTACGACGGCGTCCGCGAAGTAGGTGTCGATGCGGCCGGTGATGAGATCCCGGGCCACGATCCCGCGCGCCTTGCCGTCGATGACGATCAGGTCGAGCATCTCGGTCCGCGGGTGCATCTCGATGTTGCCGGCGGCGATCTGCCGGCTCAGGGCCTGGTAGGCGCCGAGGAGGAGCTGCTGGCCCGTCTGGCCGCGGGCGTAGAACGTGCGCGAGACCTGGACGCCGCCGAAGGAGCGCGTGTCGAGCAGCCCGCCGTACTCACGGGCGAAGGGCACGCCCTGGGCCACGCACTGGTCGATGATCTCGACGGAGATCTGCGCGAGCCGGTGGACGTTGGACTCACGGGCCCGGAAGTCGCCGCCCTTGACGGTGTCGTAGAACAGCCGGTGGATGGAGTCGCCGTCGTTGCGGTAGTTCTTCGCGGCGTTGATGCCGCCCTGCGCGGCGATGGAGTGGGCGCGGCGCGGGGAGTCCTGGTAGCAGAACTGAACGACGTGGTAGCCCTGTTCGGCGAGGGTGGCACCGGCTGAGCCGCCGGCCAGGCCCGTCCCCACCACGATCACCGTGTGCTTGCGCCGGTTGGCGGGGTTGACCAGCTTGGCCTCGAAGCGGCGCTTGTCCCAGCGCTCGCTCACGGGTCCGGCGGGGGCCTTGGTGTCGACGACCGGTTCGCCGGTCGTGTACTCGGCGTAGGTAGACATGTCAGCTCACCAATCCGGTCATGACGCCCACGGGTACGGCGATGAAGCCGACCGTGAGCAGCAGCGCGAGGATGTCGGCCGTGGCCTTCAGGGCGCGGTCGCGGCTGCGGCTGCCGGCGCCGAGGGTCTGGGCGGCGCTCCAGAAGCCGTGGCGGATGTGCAGGCCGAGGGCGAGCATCGCGACGATGTAGACGACGTTGCCGTACCAGGTGGAGAAGGTGTCCACGACGTTCTGGTACGGACGGCCCTCCTGGAAGCCACCGGGGTGCAGGGTGCCGGTCGTCAGGTCCAGGATGTGCCAGACGATGAACAGCCCGAGGATGATGCCGCCCCAGCGCATGGTGCGCGTGGCGTAGGAGGCCCGCGGCTTCTTGTGCACGTACTTGCTGGGCCGTGCCCTGATGTCGCGGCGGCTGAGCTGGTACGCCGAGGTGGCGTGCGCGACGACGGCGACGACCAGCACGATCCGGACGAGCCAGAGCGTCCACTCGTAGTGCATGAACGGCTCGCCGACGACCCGCAGCCAGTGCGCGTAGTCGTTGAACTCGCCGGCCCCGAAGAAGATCTTCAGGTTTCCGATCATGTGGACGACCAGGTACAGCAGCATGATCAGCCCGCTGACCGCCATCACGGTCTTCTTGCCGAGGGTGGAGTCCCACACGGTGCGTGCCAGGGACGGCCGTCGGTCCGTCCGCGTTGCCAGAGCCATGGCCAGAACGCTACGGACGCTCGACCGATCGGTCCAAGACATGGTCCGGCTTGATTCCATAGGCTGGGGCTATCGTACGAGTATGCAGTTCCAGCAGCTCCAGTACTTCGTGGCGGTCGCCGAGACCCGGCACTTCACCCGGGCCGCCGATCTGGTCCATGTCGCGCAGCCGTCGTTGTCACAGCAGATCAAGGCGCTGGAGCGGGAACTGGGCGCGGACCTGTTCCTGCGGGCGCGCGGCAACATCACGCTCACGGACGCCGGGGAGGCGCTGCTGCCCCTGGCCCGGCGGATCCTGGCCGACGCGGACACGGCGCGGCAGGAGGTGCAGGAGCTGGCGCAGCTGCGGCGGGGGCGGGTGCGGCTGGGGGCGACGCCGAGTGTGTGCACGGGTCTGCTGCCGGATGTGCTGCGCGCGTTCCATGACCGCTACCCGGGGATCCGGCTGCTGATCGAGGAGGGCGGCTCTCATGATCTGGTGCGGGAGCTGGCCCGTGGCGCGCTGGATCTGGCGCTGGTCGTGCTGCCGCTGCCGACGCCGTCACCGGCGCTGACCACGGTGGAGCTGCTGCGGGAGGATCTCGTGGTCGTCTCGTCCCCTGACGCACCGCGGCCCGGGCAGGGCAAACGGACCGTGCATGTAGCGGACCTGGAGGGTGAGCGCCTGGTGATGTTCCGGCACGGCTATGACCTGCGGGAACTGACCGTTGCGGCGTGCCGGGCCGAGGGGTTCGAACCCGACTTCGCCGTGGAGGGCGGGGAGATGGACGCGGTGCTGGGGTTTGTGCGGGCGGGGCTCGGGGTTGCCGTGGTGCCGCGGATGGTGGCGGCGAGGGCCGGGCGCGGGCTGCGGGTTACTCCGCTGGCCCGGCCCGGGCTTCATCGCACGATCGCGCTGGCTCACCGTAGTGATGTGGCTCCGCCTCGGGCCGCTCGGGAGCTGCAGCGGATGCTGCTTGAGCGGTGAGGCGGTTTGGGTCGGAGCGCCGTTTCGTGAGAGCTCCGTGGGGGTGTGCGGGAGCGTCGTGGTTGTTCGCGCAGTTCCCCGCGCCCCTAGGGCGTCACCCTCTAGCCCGTGGCGTCCACCAGGGCCAGTTCGTGCAGGCGCTCCGGGGGGCCCGGCCTCGCGTAGTACCAGCCCTGGGCCGTGTCGCAGCCCAGGATGCGGAGTTGCTCGGCCTGGGCGCCCGTTTCCACGCCCTCGACCGTGACCGCGAGGTCCAGGCTGTGGGCCAGGGAGACGATTCCCTCGACGATCTTGAGGTCGACGGGGTCGGCCGGGAACTGCTGCATGCTCTGGGTGAAGGAGCGGTCCAGTTTCAGGATGCTGACGGGCAGCCGGCGCAGGTTGGCGAGGTTGGAGTAACCCGTGCCGAAGTCGTCCAGGGCGATGTCTACGCCCATCTCCGCCAGCCGGCGCAACGGCTTCAGCAGGTCGTCGTCCGCGCCGATCAGCGCCGACTCCGTGACCTCCAGGCAGAGCGCGTCCGGTTCGATGCCCGTGCGTTCCAGGATGTCGACGGTGTCCTGCACCAGACCGGGGTGGGTCAGCTGGCAGGGCGAGAGGTTGACGTTGATCCGCAGCGGGCCCACGGCCTCGGCGCCGCCGTGCAGTTCCCGCCACTCGCGGGCCTGGCGCACCGACTGTTCCAGGACCCAGCGGCCCAGCGGCACGATCAGTCCGGTGTGCTCGGCGAGCGGGATGAAGCGGTCCGGGCCGAGCACGCCGTGCTGCGGGTGCAGCCAGCGCACCAGGGCCTCGGCTCCCCGGACGCTGCCGTCGCCGAGGTGGACCAGCGGCTGGTACTCGATGAAGAACTCGCCCCGCTCCAGCGCGGTGGGCAGGGCCGTGGTCAGTCCGTGCCGGGTGATGGCGCGGGCGTCGGCCTCGGGGTCGGCGAGTTCGAAGCGGTTGCCGCCCGCGGACTTGGCCCGGTACATGGTGATGTCGGCGCTGCGCAGCACCTCCGCCGGGCTGCGCTCCCCGGCCGGGCCCTCGACGATGCCGATGCTGCCGCGCACGGTCAGCTCCCGGCCGTCGACGCTGATCGGCGCGAGCAGCGCGTTCATGATGCGGCCGGCGAGCTCGTCGACCTCGTGCTGGGTGTCGGAGCCGGTGGTCAGCGCCACGAACTCGTCGCCGCCGAGCCGGGCGACCATCTCGCCGGGCGCGGTGGCGCAGGACTGCAGCCGGTCGGCGACCTCCACCAGCAGCCGGTCGCCGGCCGCGTGGCCCAGGCTGTCGTTGACGGTCTTGAAGCCGTCGAGGTCGAGGTAGCACAGCCCGAACCGCTGGCCTTCCCCGGCGCCCAGTGCCTTCTCCAGGCGCTCGAAGAAGAAGGTGCGGTTCGGCAGGCCGGTCAGCGCGTCGTGCGTGGCCTCGTAGCGCAGCCGCAGGTTGAGCAGCCGCCGCTCGGTGGTGTCCTCCATGAGGGCGAGCTGATACTGCGGGTCGCCGTCGGCGTCGCGCAGCAGGGAGACCGTCAGATTGGTCCACAGGACCGTTCCGTCGGGGCGGTAGAACGCCTTCTCCAGGTGGTAGTGCTCACGCTCGCCGCGTACGAGCTCGTCGTAGAGCCGCCAGGTCTGCGGCGCGTCGTCGGGGTGGGTCCACTCCATGACGTTGCGGCTGCGCAACGCCCCTTCGGAGATCCCGAACATGCGCAGCAGCGCGCCGTTGACCTGGAGGATGTTGCCCTCGAGGTCGGCCATGCCGATGCCTATGGCCGCGCCCTCGAAGACCGCCCGGAAGCGGGCCTCGCTCGCGTGCAGGGCCTGCGCCACCACGCCCTGCGCCTGGAGGGCCGCCTCGGCGATGGCCTCCTGTTCGGCCAGCGTCCGCTCGCGCAGCGCCCGGGCGAAGCCGGCGGACATCGCGTGCTGGAGCCGGGCGCAGCGCGCCCGCAGGTCCTCCTGGTCGCCGTCGCCACCGCAGTACAGCACCAGGTAGGCGTCCACGCAGTCCAGCGTGTGGCTGAGTGCCTCGGGGTCGGTGCAGTGCGCGTCCACGAGGGCGGCGCCCACGGCCCTGCCCTCGTCGGAGTCGAAGGCCCGGGCCACCAGGGCCTCGCTCAGCCGCCGGGCCAGCGGCAGCAGTTGCTCCTCGAACTCCGGGCGGGTCGACGACGTCGAGGTCACCGGGTACACCGCCCGGCTCCAGATCGTCGCGAATCTGCGCAGTCTGTCCTCCGGCCCGTCCGGTTCCGCGATCACGCCGTACGCCCCACGCCCGCGAAACCGGAGAACGCGTACGGATCCTCGTCCTCCGGTGCGGTGTCGGGCCGCCAGCGTGGCATCGCCACCAGTCCGGGTTCCACCATGTCGTACCCCTCGAAGAACCGCGCGATCTCCTCGCGCGAGCGCATGATCAGCGGGCTGCGGATCTCGTCGTACACGTCCACCGCACCCCCGGCCCGCTCCGGCGGCAGCGGGATCCCCTCGTAGGAGGCATGGGTGAGCACGAGCAGGCTGCCGGGCGCGAGCGCGTCCCGCAGCCCGGCCACCGCCCCGTACGGGTCGTCCTCGTCTTCCACGAAGTGAAGTATGGCAACGAGGAGCAGGGCCACTGGCTGATTCAGGTCGATCAGCCGCTCCACCTCGGGGCTGCTCAGGATGTCCTGGGGCTTGCGGAGATCCGCGGCGACGACACCCGCGTCGTCGTTGCCCTCCAGGACCGCCTGGCTGTGCGCCACGGCCACCGGGTCGTGGTCGACGTACACCACGCGCGCGCCCGGGCTGGCGGCCTGGGCCACCTCGTGCACATTGCCGAAGGTGGGGATGCCGGAGCCGATGTCCAGGAACTGGGTGATGCCCTCGGCGGCCGCGTGGCGCACGGCGCGGCGCATGAACGCCCGGTTCGCCTGCATGATCTTGGGGAGTCCCGGCAGGAACCCCATGGCCCTGCGGGCCGCTTCCCGGTCGACCTCGAAGTTGTGCGATCCGCCCAGATAGAAGTCGTACATCCGGGAAACGGAGGGCACCGAGATGTCGATGCTCCGTGGGGCCCAGGCGGGACGCTCCATCTATCTCTCCAAGGCGTAGGCGATCCGGTGTTCGAGCAGAGGCTACTGATCGCCCGCCAATGGAGCGACCCGAAACGGAAATTGACCATCCGTTCCCGGTCACTGCCTGCGGCACGTGCCGAATTGATACCCGCCCGCCTGCCCTTCGAACATATGACGAACCGTGTTCGAGGCATTCCGGAGAGTTCCGGTTCGGAAGGGGAAGAGTGTTGAGAATTCGATGAGTTCAGGTGAAGCACGGCAAAACGGTCCGTCCCTCCGTGGGGCACGGAGGGACGGACCGGGTCAACGCCGCAGGGTGGACGAGATGATCAACCCTGGGGAGGTTTCTCTACTTCTCCGACGAGCCGACCAGCTTTCCGTCGGGGCGCACGGCGAACCAAGTACCGCCCACACCCTGGCCGTTGGTGTCGCCCGGGGCCTTGTCGCCGGCGAAGGTGTAGATCGGCGAGCAGTTGATCGTCTGCTGCTTGCCCTTGCCGTCGGTCCGGTCGAAGATCATGTAGCCCTTCTCCTGGATGCCCTTGGTGTCGGCGAAGTCGACGGGCTCCACGAGCGGCCACTTCTTCAGGCACTCGCCGCTGCAGTTCGAGACGGGCTTGGGCCAGGCCTCGTCCTTCTTGAACCGGTAGACGGTCATGCCGTTCTTGTCGACGACGATCTCGCCGAGCTTGGGGTCTTCACGGGTGGACAGCCCCGCCTGCGCCTCGGCCCCGCCGCCGCCGGCGGCGCCCGCACCGCCCTCCTGGGCCTTCTTGCCGTCGGGGGCCAGCGCGTACCACTTGCCGCCCACGCCCTGGCCCTTGACGTCACCCGCGTTGACGTCCTTGGCGTAGCGGTAGGCCGGCCAGCCGCCGACGGTCAGCTGCTTGGTGCCGTCGGCCCGGGTGACCGAGCCGAGCAGCGCCTTGTCGATGCCCTCGCCCGCCTCGGCGTCGTCCGCGGGGACCGGCGGCCAGGTCTTGGCGCAGTCGCCGTCGCAGTTCGACTTGGGCGGCTGCTCGGTGTCCTGGTCGAACCGGTACAGGGTGAGGCCGAGGCTGTCGGTCACCACCTTGCCGATCTCGTCGGCGGTGGAGACGGACAGCTTGCCCGCGGGGTTGGACGGGCTGGAAGCGCTCGGCACGGCAGCCGGGCTGCTCGCGGTGCCGCCCGCACCGGCGGTCCCGGAGCCGATGTTTCCGTAATCCCCGGGTGCCGCCGTGGCACCCACGTTCTGGCTGGCCGCCGGTGGGCTGTCCTGACCGCACGCCGTCGTCAGCGCCAGGACCGCCGCGGCGCTCGCCACGAGTGAGGCGCTCCGCCAGGAGGTCTTCATCGTCAACTCCCCATAATCGCAAGGGTGTTGCAGCGCCCTGCTGCGCCGCCGCACGGTCATGAGTACGCATGGGAGCAGCGATTGTGTTCAACGACCGGCCAAATTTCTTTCCGGAAGCTGTGAGGAGCGCCGTCCACCGTCGTACGCATGTGCGTGCCGGGCTCCCTGCGGGCGACCGCTGATCAAACCGACGACACCCGGATATCCCTCTTTCGGGGCAATCCCCTTGCGCTCCGGCACATCCCGGCGGAACAGGGCTCATGATCTTCGTCGTGTATGGACCCCTCTCGATCCAACCCGCCGTCGCCGTACGGGCCTTGGCGGTGGCGGCGCTGACATGGGCGCTCGTCGGCGCACCGGGTTCAGTGGCGGTGGCCACCGCCTGCGCGTACGCCTCGACGGGGCCGGACGGCACGAAGGCGGTGGCGTACGCCGGGAGCAAGACCTGGCCGACCAAGCCGCCGTGCCCGACACCCACACCCACGCCCACGCCCACACCGACGCCCACGCCGACTCCGACTCCGACACCCCCGCCGCCGAAACCGACGCCGACGCCGAGTCCGTCTCCGGACCCGACTCCACCTCCTCCGAAGCCCACGCCCACGGCCAGGCCCGAGCCGCCGCCTCCGCCGCCTCCGCCGCCCGCTCCACGCCCGGCGGCGCCCCGGCCCGAGCCGACCCTCAGGCCCGTGCCACCGCCGCCCCCTCCCCCGGCTCCGGCACCGAAGCCGTCGGCCACACCCACCCCGCGTCCGTCCGCCTCGCCCGTGCACTACCCGCGGTATCGCACCGCGCCGCGGCCACGCCGGACCAGCAACGCGATGTCGCCGCTCACCTTCGTCCTGCTCGTCACGGTGCCCGCGGTGGTCGCCGTCGCCGCGCTGCGCGCGCGCTGATTCCCGAAGCCCTGGAGGTATCTCTTGCCGGAATGGCTTGTTCTCACCCTCGCGATGCTGGCCGCCTGCGCCGTGGTGGTCATCATCACCCTCGTACGCCACCGCACGGCGTCCGACGACGAGGACCCCAGTGAGACCCCGGACGTCATCGAGTACATGACGATGTGGATCGGCGTGGTGTACGCCATCGTGCTGGGCCTGGCGATCGCCGGTGTCTGGGAGGGGCGCAGCGCCGCCCAGGACCACGTCCAGGCCGAGGCCACCGCGCTGCACGAGATCTCGGAGCGGGTCCGGGTCTACCCGGCCGACGCGCGCGACCGGATCCGGGACGACATCGAGGCCTACGTGGGATACGTCGTCACCACCGAGTGGGACACCATGGCCGACGAGGGCCGGGTCACCGAGCGCGGTCACCGGCTCTTCGAGCGTGTCCGGCAGGACGTCACCGACTACGAGCCTAAGACGGACTTCCAGGCCCAGGCCTACCAGCCGCTCCTCGACCAGGTGACCGCGGCCAACCAGGCCCGGATCGCCCGCGCGGAGTCGACCGGGGAGACCATGCCGGGCGTGGTGTGGTTCGGGCTGATCGCGGGAGCCGTGGTCACGATCGGGATGATCTTCGCCCTGCAGATCCGCAGAACGACACGGGAAATGGTCCTCGCCGGGCTGTTCTCGGCGCTGATCGCCTTCCTGCTGTTCCTGATCTGGGACTTCGACTCGCCGTACAGCAGGGGCGTGACCGCGTCGGCGGACCCGTTCCTCAATCTCTTCCCGGGCGCCGGGGACTGACGGCGTTCGCACCACGGATCAGGGCCGGGGGGCGCGCGACACGCCGTCGCCGTCCCCCGGCCGCGGTACCGGAGTTCCCCCGGGCGGCCCACACGCGTGCCCCATTCGCGCTACTGCGATCGCGCCACAGCGCGCCCTTTCCTAGCGTTTCGGGCATCGAGGTGCATGTCTGACGTGAGCGGAACAGGTCCGCGGCTGCTCCTCGGGGACCCGGAGGTCACCATGCGCGCGATACGCGTCGCTTCGGCCGTACTGCTGGGCGCAGGCGCCCTCGCCTCCTGCATGCCGACCGCCTACGCGGCGGTCCGGACCGATTTCGGCTTCAGCGTCGAGCCCTCCACCGTCGCGGCGGGTGAACGGGTCACCCTGCGGGTGGTCCGCAACGCGGCGTGCCGTGGAGAGGCGGTGGTCTCCTCACGGGTCTTCGACCTGGTCGCCATCCCGCCCCGGGAGTCGTCGGCGCGGGCCGTGGTCGACTGGGACGCCAAGCCCGGCGCCGTGTACGACGTGGAGTTCGTCTGTGACGAGTCGAGCGGCACCGCGCGCCTGACCATCGCGGGCGGCCGTCCGACGCACCACCCCACCCACCAGCCGACGCACCACTCCCCGCACCACCCGGCGGACCACCACCGTCACCCGTCGAAGGGCGCGCACGCCGGAGAGGGCGGCACCCTCGCGGGCTTCGACCTCAAGGAGATCGGCCTCGGCGCCGCGCTGATCGCCGGCGCGCTGGGGACGACGTACCACATCGCACGCCGCCGCACCGACGAGGACACCGGCTGACCGGCCCGGAGCGGTTGCCGCCCGCGGGTCCGGTCCTCGCCCCGGGCCCTCAAGGGAACCGGGGCGAGGACCGTTTCAGGCGCGATGCGACGCGTCGTACGAGCCGGAAGCGAGGCGTCAGACGCGCCGCTCGGCCCGGCGGCGCATCCAGAACACGCCGCCGCCGACGGCCGCCGCGGTCACGAGGCCGCCGCCGATGGCCACGTCGGTCGGTGTCGCACCGGTGGTGCTGCTGCCGCCGATGCCGCCGCGGACACCACCGATGACGGTGAAGGCCTGCGGCTTGGTCAGGGTCCTGCCGTCGCACCTGACCGTGATGTCGTACGGACCCGGGCGGGCGTTGTTCCTGATCGTGGCGGTGCCCCTCGCCGTCTCGTTGGCGCCGCGGATGGGCGAGAGCGTCGCCGGCATCGTGAACGCGCTGGAGGTCGCCGTGCCGCCGCGGCGGCAGCCGTCGACCGTGATGGTCAGCTGACCGCCGCGGGCGATCACGCTGGGCAGGGCGACGATGTTGCTCGGTCTGTCCCACGCGACGGCCGCGGGGGCGGCGAGCCCGAGGGCGGCGACCGCCGCGCCGGCGACCGCCAGAGCACGAGTGTTACGCATGTGAACCTCCGCGGAAGACGCCCCGGGACCCGTCCCCGGTCGATCGGCGAGAAAGCGCCTCCCAGAAAGACAGTCAGTTGCCCTCCCCGGACCCGCATTTCGGGAATGGTCCGTCCTGGTGAGAGCGGATACCGCGGGAAAACCACGCAATCGGATATCGCCGCAGGTCACAGACCGTCAGAAATTTCCTCGCGGCGGCAACTCGGATGGCGCACCTGAAATACCCGGGCCATCGAACGCGGGCCCTGGCCACCCGTTCGCCCCCGTCCCGTCGCCGGTTCCGTGCGCGGCACTTAGCGTTCTGATATGCGCGAAAGACACGGCGACGGCCGCGTCGAGAGGGGATGGCGAATGTCTGCGTCCGAGCTGGCCCAGGCCGAAGAGGAGGCGCGGCCGAAGAAGCGCGCCCCGTGGGGCGTGATAGCGCTGGTTCTGCTGACCGGCCTCGCCCTCATCCGGAATGGTTCGGGGGAATTCGACGAGGGTCCGCCGCAGCCGGCGACGGCGGCCGCGACGGACGGCCGGGTGCCCGGCGCCACCTTCGCCGGGACCGTGCAGCCCCTGCCCTACTCGCTCCCGGACCGGGTCAGGATCCCGGCGATCCAGGTGGACACGCCGATCATTCCCGTGGGCCTTGACGCGGACGGCTGGGTCGGAGCGCCCCCGCCGGAGGACCCGAATCTGGCGGGCTGGTTCACCGGGGCCGTCACTCCCGGCGAGAAGGGCACCGCGGTCGTCGTCGGCCATGTCGACAACCAGCTGGGCCCCGCCGTGTTCTACGCGCTCGGCGCCCTGAAGAAGGGAAACCGAGTCGAGGTCGCCCGGCAGGACGGAAAGACCGTCGTGTTCGAGATCTACGGCGTCGAGGTGTTCGAGAAGGACAACTTCCCGGGCGACCGTGTGTACGCGTCCAAGGGCGCGGCGGAACTGCGGGTCATCACCTGCGGCGGCGGTTTCTCCCAGCAGAACGGCTACGCGGGCAACGTCGTGGCCTTCGCCCGCGCGGTCGAGGTGCGCTGAGCGTTCCCTTCCGGGCGGGCGAAAGCCTGACGGCTCCCTTCACGCGTAGTGCCGCCGGGGGACGGTGACGTGGTAGCCGGCGTCCAGCAGTTCGGGCAGATAGCGCCGCAGGGCCCGCACACTCTGCGAGCGGTCGCCCCCGGCGTCGTGGGAGAGCACCACGACGCCGGGGGCGGCGCCGTTCTCCACCCGGCGGACGATGGACCGGGTGCCGGGGGTGGTCCAGTCGAGGGTGTCGATCGTCCAGGCGAGGGGTTCCATACCGAGTTGGGCGCCGAGCCGGAACGCGGTGCGGTTCCAGGCGCCGTAGGGGGCGCGGAACCACTCGGGGCGCTCGCCGTAGCCGTCCTCGATGACGTCGCAGGTGCGTTCCATCTCGGAGCGGATCTCCCGGCGGGTGAGGCGGGTGAGCAGCGGGTGGGACCAGGTGTGGTTCCCGACGACGTGGCCCTCTTCGGCCATCCGCGCCAGCAGTTCCCTGTTGCCGGCGACCATGCCGCCGCACACGAAGAACATCGCGCGCACGTCGTACTTGGCGAGGGTGTCAAGGACGGCCGGGGTGTAGCGGGGGTCGGGGCCGTCGTCGAAGGTCAGCACCATGTGGCGGCCGCGTTCGGAGAAGCGCAGCAGCGGTGCGCGCCGTACCAGGGTCCGGCGGGGCGCGGCATGCGGCGGGCCGTATCCGGTCAGGGGCTGGAGCCGGTACGCGGAGGAGCTGATTGGGCGGCGGGCCTGGGGCCCGGCGGCCGGGACGGTCCCGGCGGAGCCGCCCCCGGTGACCCCCGCGAACACACCGGCCGTGGCGGCGACGCCCACGAAGCCGGAGCCGGCGAGCAACACCCGGCGACGGGTGAGCAACTGATCCTTCTTCATGACTCATGAGTCGCCCGGCGGGAGACCGGCGCACCTGAGCAACACCGGTGCGGCGGCGCGGTTTCACCCGGACGGCTCACGCAGACGGGTCAGCGGCGGCGCACCAGGGGGAAGGGCAGGGTCTCCCGGATCGTCAGGCCGGTGAGGAACATGACCAGCCGGTCGACGCCGATACCGAGGCCGCCGGTGGGCGGCATGGCGTACTCGAGGGCGTCGAGGAAGTCCTCGTCGAGTTCCATCGCCTCGGGGTCGCCGCCGGCGGCGAGCAGGGACTGGGCGGTGAGGCGGCGGCGCTGCTCGACGGGGTCGGTCAGCTCCGAGTAGGCGGTGCCCAGTTCGGTGCCGAAGGCGACGAGGTCCCAGCGTTCGGCGAGGCGCGGGTCGGTGCGGTGCTGCCGGGTCAGCGGGGAGACGTCGGTCGGGAAGTCCTTGTAGAAGGTGGGCAGCTGGGTCCGTTCCTCGACGAGCCGTTCGTACATCTCCAGGACGACGTCGCCGGGGCCGTCGTCGGCGGTGTACGGCACGCCCACGCGGTCGCACAGCCGGAGCAGCTCGGGCAGGCCGGTGCCGGCATGGATCTCCTCGCCGAGGGCCTCGCTGATGGCGCCGTGGACGGTCTTGACGGGCCACTGCCCGGAGATGTCGTACTCCTTGCCGTCCTTGTGGGCCACGGGGGTGCCGAACGCGGCGGTCGCGGCGCCCTGGATCAGTTCGCGGACGAGGTCGAGCATCACGTCGTAGTCGGCGAAGGCCTGGTAGGCCTCCAGCATCGTGAACTCGGGGTTGTGCTTGTAGGAGACGCCCTCGTTGCGGAAGGTGCGGCCCAGTTCGAAGACCTTCTCCAGGCCGCCGACGCACAGCCGCTTCAGGTACAGCTCGGGGGCGATGCGCAGATACAGGTCGAGGTCGTAGGCGTTGATGTGGGTGGTGAAGGGGCGGGCGTTGGCGCCGCCGTGGATCTGCTGGAGCATCGGCGTCTCGACCTCGAGGTAGCCGCGTTCCAGCAGGCCCTGGCGCAGGGCCTGGACGGCGGTGGAGCGGGCCCGGATCACCTCGCGGGCGTCGGGGCTGGCGACCAGGTCGAGATAGCGGCGGCGGACCTTGGCCTCCGGGTCGGCGAGGCCCCGGCGTTTGTCGGGCAGGGGGCGCAGGCACTTGCCGGTGAGCTGCCAGGAGGTGACGAACACGGTCGGCTCGCCCCGGTCGCTGACGCCCGCACGGCCGGTGGCGGTGATGTGGTCGCCGATGTCGGTGTCGGCGGTGAAGCGGTCGAGGGCGTCGCCGGAGCGGTCGCGGGTGAGGGCGAGCTGGTGGTCGCCCGACCAGTCGCGCAGCACGACGAAGACGATGCCGCCGAAGTCGCGGACCAGCATGATCCGGCCGGCGACGGTGACCTCCTCGCCCTTGGCGACCTCGGCGAGGGTGTGGGTGCGGGGCCGGAGGCCCACCGGGTAGGGGTCGGTGCCGGCGGCGCGCAGCCGGTCGAGCTTGCGGTGCCGGACACGGACCTGGTCGGAGAGGCCGGAGAGGGGGTCGGCGGGCCCGGTCCCGTCCCCTCCGGCGAGGCCGAGCGCCGCCAACGACGGCAGCCCCTCGGTGGTGACGGGCCGCTGTCCGCCCTTCGGGTGCCCTCTTCCCCACAACTTGCGCATCGACGGTACGGAGACGAAGCCCTCGGCGATGCCGGAGGCGAGACCGACCTTGGCGAGGGAGGCCGCCTCCGCGTAGCAGAGGAAGCGGGGGTACCACTCGGGGCGGTACTTGGCGTTGGACCGGTACAGGGCCTCCAGTTGCCACCACTTGGAGAAGAACAGCAGCAGACGGCGCCAGAGGCGGAGCACCGGTCCGGCGCCGATGCGGGCACCCTCCTCGAACACGGAGCGGAACACGGCGAAGTTCAGCGAGACCTTGCGCACGCCGAGTTTCGGGGCGGCGTGGCACAGTTCGGCGACCATGAACTCCATGACGCCGTTGGGGGCGGTGCGGTCACGGCGCATCAGGTCCAGGGAGACGCCGTCCTTGCCCCAGGGCACGAAGGACTGGATCGCGAGGAGCCGGCCGTCCTTGTCGTGGGCCTCGACGAGGAGGCAGTCGCCGTCGGCCGGGTCGCCGAGCCGGTCCAGGGCCATGGAGAAGCCGCGTTCGGTCTCGGTATCGCGCCAGGCGTCGGCCCGTTCGACGAGCTGCCGCATCTCCTCCTCGCTCAGGGTGGAGTGGCGGCGGACCCGGCAGCCGGCGCCGGTGCGGCGGACCCGGTTGACGGCCTGGCGGGTGACGCGCATGTCGCGGCCGTCGAGGTCGAAGTCGAGGACGTGCAGGATCGCCTCGTCGCCGAGCTGGAGCGCGCCGAGTCCGGCGCGCACGTACGCCCTGGCGCCTTCTTCGGAGGCGCCCATCACGGCCGGAATCCAGGCGTAGCGGCGGGCCACGTCCTGCCAGGCGGCGATCGCGTGCGGCCAGGCCTCCCGGTCGCCGACCGGGTCGCCGCTGGCCAGGCACACCCCGGCCTCGACGCGGTAGGTGACGGCGGCCTTGCCGCTGGGTGAGAAGACGACGGCCTTGTCGCGGCGGGTGGCGAAGTAGCCGAGGGAGTCCTGGTCGCCGTAGCGGCCGAGGAGGGCGCGGATGCGGGTCTCCTCGTCGTCGTGGAGGGCGGCTTCCAGGCGCTGGGAGCGGAAGAGGGTGGCGGTGGCGTTCAGCAGGGCGAGCGCGCCGAACAGACCGAGCAGGAAGTACAGGGCGTGCGGCGGGCGGCCGTCGAAGCTGCCCGCGGGCACCAGGCCGCCCAGGACCCGGTTCGCGGCCCAGGCCAGTCGCTGGTCGCCGGGCAGGGTGCCGGGGAAGGCCGCCACCAGGGCCCAGCCGGCCAGGATCGCCACGACCAGACCGGCCACCAGGACGGCGAGGGCACGGCGTACGGCGGCGCGGCGGGAGGCGGCGTAGAACTCTCCGCGGGCGACGATCAGCAGGGCGAGGGCGAGGCCGCACACCACGAAGGACGGGACGGACTCGGCGAACTGGCCCACGGCCATGCCGAGGATGTCGGACAGGACCAGCAGGCCCAGGTACACGACGACCAGCCACCAGGCGATCTTCTTGCGGGCTCCGGTCGCGGCGGCGAGCAGGAACAGGAAGACCGCGTAGGCGAGGTTGGCGCTGACGGGGACGAGCAGCAGGTCCAGGAAGCGGACGAGCGGGCGCAGTCCGGTGCGCAGTGGCGGGATGAGCGCCAGCAGGGCGCAGAGCAGGCCGAGGACGCCGAAGAAGACCGCGAAGCCCTCGGGTACCCGGCCCAGGAGCCCGTGGGCCCGGCCGCGGGGCGGCCGTATCGGACCTCCGGTGTCCTTCTCGGCCGTCCCGGTGTCCGCGATGGCACTCATGCTTTCGACTCTAGGAACACCCGCCTCTTCTCGCCCGTCGAGCGCTCCCGGCCGGCGGCCGGACCGGAGGGCTCCGATAGCCTCGCGGCGTGACGGAACAGCACGCCCATCAGTTCGAGCGGGGCACGGACGGGCCGAAGGTGATCGTGGTCGGAGTGGACGGCTCCGACTCCTCCCTGCGGGCCGCGGCCTACGCCGGTGGCCTGGCCCGGCGGCAGCACGCGCTGCTCGCCGTGGTGTACGTGCAGCCGGTACTGGCGGCGGGGGCTGCGCTGGGGGCGCCGGTGGCCGGGACGACCGACGAGATAGCCGAGGAGCTGGTGGCGCAGATCCGGGACGCGGCCGAGCGCCTCAAGGGGATCTTCGAGGTCCGCTGGGAGTTCCACACGTTCCCCGGCGATCCGTACAACGGCCTGGTGCAGGCGGCCGACGAACTCAAGGCGGACGCCGTGGTCGTGGGCGCGTCCGAGCAGGCCGGCCACCGGATCGTCGGCTCGGTGGCGGTACGGCTGGTGAAGGCCGGTCGGTGGCCGGTGACGGTGGTGCCGTAGGAGGACCCTGGTCCCTGGGCCCGCCTCCTCGACCGGGTGCGGGCCGGTCCCCGGGTCGCGCTGGTGGTGGACGAGTGCGCCCCGGCGACCGGTCTGGTCCGGCAGGTGACCGCCCGGGGACGGGCCGAGCGTTCACGCACCACCGGCTGCGGCCCGCGTCCCTCGTCGCGCACGACCTGAGTCACGCCGTCGCGCCCTGGGGCGGCCACGGGCGCACGGCCGGGCGGGTGCTCCGGGCTACTCCCCCATCACCAGTCCGTCCTTGGCCGCGCCCCTGCCGAGTACGACGTCCCGGATGCGGTCGCGGACGGCCTGTCCGTCGGCGCCCTGGGCGATGGCACGGTTGAGGTTCACGACGCGGCCGGCGTCGACGTCGAACAGCTGCGGCACGAACTCGGCCTTCGTCACCTCCCAGCGGCCGCCCGGCCGTGCGGGCGGGGCGAAGGTGAAGCGGCCGAGGGTGGACTGGTTGCCGCGCGGGTCCTTGGCGCCCTGGTGGTTGGTCATCTCTCCGGCGATCTGGTCGCCCATGCCGTAGATCACCCAGGTGCCGTTGACCTTCTCGTAGGCCTGCGGGACGTGCGCGTGGGTGCCGAGGATCAGGTCGATGTCGGGGCGTGAGCCGCTGCGCGCGGCGGTGAGGTTCCGGGACAGGCTCAGCTGCTGGTCGTCGGGCGCGTCCTGCCACTCGGTGCCCCAGTGCAGGGAGACGACGACCACGTCGGCGCCCGCCCGGCGTGCGGCCCGGGCGTCCGCGAGGATCGTGCCCTCGTCGATGAGGTTCACGGCCCAGGGCTGTCCGGCCGGGAGCGGGATGCCGTTGGTGTCGTAGGTGTAGGCGAGATGGGCGATCTTCGCCGAGCCCGCCTGGAGGACGGTCACCGCGCGCGCCTCCTCCTCGGCGCGTGCCGAGCCGGCGTGCCGTACGCCCGCGCGGTCGAGGGCGTCGAGGGTGCGCCGGATGCCGTCGGCGCCGTCGTCCAGGGTGTGGTTGGAGGCGGTGGAGCAGCCGTCGTAGCCGGTGACGGCGAGGGCCTGGGCCACCTCGGGCGGGGACTTGAAGGTGGGGTAGCCGGTGTAGGCGCCGTTCTCGCCGTAGACGGTCTCCATGTGGCACAGGGCCACGTCGGCGCGGGAGACGACGGGGCGGATCCCTTCGAACATCGGCCGGAAGTCGTAGCCGGTGCCGCCGGCGTCGAAGCGGGCCCGGTCGATGATCGAGCTGTGCGGGAGGACATCGCCGGAGGCGACGAGTGTGAAGCCGCGGAGCACTGCGGAGGACGGTGCCGGGCGTCCCGGGCCGCGCGGTTCATGGCTGCCGCGGGCCTGGCAGGCCGCGCCCGCGGCGAGGACGACGGTCAGGGCCAGGGCCACCTGTCGACTGCGAGCGATCATCCATTCACCCCTTTGTGGGCGTTGTGGTCGTATTTACGCACCATCAGGAAAGAAGGCTCGTGCCGTCCCACGCGGCTCCGACACGCTCATTAGCCCGTCCGGAACACACCGGTCCGGGCGCGGTGACCGTTCGTCGAACCGTTCGTCGACGCGATCGACCGTCCGCCGCACGGGCGGGTACGTGCCCTGTCCCCCCGGCTGCGCCCTGGGGTGGCATACGGCCATGACGGCCGGATCCACCCTCACGAACGGGACGACCGCCGAGCACGAGCTCGCCGCACTGCAGCGGGAGCACGGCCGGCCCCTCTTCGCGCTCCTGCTCCGGCTCTGCGACGGTGACCGGCAGCGCGCGGAGGACCTGGTGCAGGAGACGCTCGTACGCGCCTGGCAGCACCCCGAGGCCCTGCGCGCCGACGACTTCGACTCCGTACGGCCCTGGCTGATGACCGTCGGGCGGCGCCTCGCGATCGACGCCCGGCGGGCCCGGCAGGCGCGTCCGGCCGAGGTCGGCGACGCGGTGCTGGAGAACGCGCGGGTCATCTCCGACCACGCCGAGCGGGCCGCGGCGATGCTCGACGTCCGTCAGGCTGTGAAGACACTCACTCCGGAGCACCGTGAAGTCCTGGTGCTCGTGTACTTCCAGGGGGCGAGTGTGGCGGAAGCCGCGGCGACCCTCGGGATCCCGCCCGGTACCGTGAAGTCCCGCGCGTACTACGCGCTGCGCGCCCTGCGCCGGGTGCTTCCCGGATACGCCGCCGACCTGCGCTGAAACCAATGCTCGGGTCAAGCCTCCGTAAAGCGCCTTGCTGAACACCCCGGTTGAGTAATCGGCTGTTCTCATCCGTGTTCCGGAGAGGGCCGACAGCGCCCCCGGGGCCCGGTGTCGGGCTACGCGCACGTACCGGAGGAAGGCGGGAAGGGATGCTGCACAGAGGTGAAGAGAGCACGGACGGCGCCGGCGGGGAACTGACCGTCCCCATGGCGTGGTTGTACGCCGAGTACATCGCCGACGAGCTGCTGCGGACCGGCGATCTGATGCCGCCGACGTCCTTCGAGTTCCGGGCGGGGCGGGACGCCCTGGCGCTGACCATCTTCCTCTCGGACACCGACGGGGAGCTGTCCGGCATCCGGGTCGTCACCCAGCTGGAGACGTGGCTGTCACTGACCGCGTACGACCAGCCGTGGCAGGAGTGGGTGCGCGAGCGGCTCGCCGAGCTGGCCGTCGCGGCCGCGCGGGAGGGGCGGCCCGCCCCGGACCTGGACCTGGCGGACGAGGCCTGGCGCTGGCTGCAGGAGACGGAGCTGCTCGCGCCCGATCTGAACGCGGTGCCGGGCGGTGCACCGGTCGTCGGGGAGGACGAGGGGCCGAAGGTCTGGACGCCCGCCTGGCAGCTCGGACTGCCGCTGGGACACCTCGCGATCCATCTTTTTTAGATTTCTGCGCCCCCGACCAATCCGCCGGACGGAGGGCTCCGAATCCATAGGTTGCGATTGTGTCACCGCCTTGAGTGATTCCGCTGCCTGGTCCGTACCGGTGGGAGCAAGGAGTAACCCCACCCGCACCCAACGGCACGAGGATTCGGCATGAGGTCCCTGGAACGGCATCGCGACGTCGGCGCCTACGCGCTCGGCGTGCTGGACGAGGCGGAGGCCTTCCGCTTCGAGGACCACCTCATGGAGTGCCCTCGGTGCGCTGCAGAGGTGACGGAATTTGGCGCCACGACACGGCAGTTGATGCTGTACCGGCGGGCGACACCACGGTTCGTGCACCCGATGGCGCAGCCCGGACCGCGCATGCTGGACCGGCTGCTGGCCGAGGTGGCGACGAAGCGCCGGGCCGGACGCAGACGCCTGCTGTTCGCCCTGGCCGCCTCGGTGGTGTTCGCGGTGTCCGTACCCGGCGTCGCGATGATGGCCGAGGGCAGCAGCGAGGGCGAGGCGCCCCTGACGGTCGCGGCGACCGACGCGCGCTCGGGCGTCTGGGCCCAGGTCACGGTCGAGGACAAGGCCTCGGGCAGCCAGGTCGAGCTGAAGGTCAAGGACGCGGCCGGTCCGCGCTCCTGCCACCTGGTGATCGTCGGCCGCGACGGCTCCGAGGAGACCGCGACCAGCTGGCACGGCCCCGGCCACGACACCCATCCCAACACGATGATGGCCAGCTCGTCCAAGCACCCGGCCGAGACCGCCCGCTACGAGGTCCGCTCGGCGTCCGGAGAGGTCCTCGTGAAGCTTCAGCCGCGCTAGCGGGTGTCGTCCGTCCGCCCCTGTCGCCGGGCGTCCCGCGTGCCCCGGTGTGAGACTGCTGGTCGGCGCACCCGGAGACAGCCTGGTGTCCGAGGCCGGCGACGAGGGGAGACGAGGTGGCGGCGTCACAGGTCGGCGACGGCCACCTGGAGGAGTACCTCGCCGACCCGGGTAACAGGGCGCTGGACCTGACCACCGCGGTGGCCCGTTGCACCGAGGCCCTGGGGCTCCAGGACTCCGCTGTGTACCTCGCCGACATCCAGCAGCGCCGGCTCGTGCCGCTCACCGACGTGGCCTCGCCCCTGCTCGTCGACGACTCGCTCGCCGGCTGGACCTACCGCACCCAGTCCCTGCGCGTGGAGGAGTCCGCGTCGGGCGGCATGACGGCCTGGGTCCCCCTCGTGGACGGCGCGGAACGCCTCGGAGTCCTCGCCGTGCACTCGGCCTCGCTGACCCCGGCCGTGCTGCGCCGCGGCAAGGCCCTCGCCGCGCTCCTCGCCATGGTGATCACGTCCGCGCGGGCGTACCAGGACTCCTTCGTCCGGCGTACGCGCACCGAACCGATGCGGCTGCCCGCCGAGATGCTGCGGGCCTTTCTGCCGCCGCGCACGATCGGCACCGCGCACGTCGTGTCCACGGCCGTGCTGGAGCCGGCCTACGAGCTCGGCGGTGACGCCTTCGACCACTCCCTCACCGAGACGGCCCTGCACGCCACGGTCCTCGACGCCATGGGACACGACCTGGCCTCCGGGCTCACCACGGCCGTGTGCCTGGCCGCGAGCCGCAATGCCCGGCGGGCCGGGGCGGACCTGCCCGACCTGGTGCAGAGCGTCGACGACGCGCTGGCGCAGTGGCTCCCCGACCAGTTCTGCACGGGGGTCCTGGCCCAGCTGGACCTGGCCACCGGGGTGCTGCGGTGGTGCAACTGCGGGCATCCCACGCCACTGCTCATCCGTGACAGACGGCCGGACGTCGGTGCCATGCGGCGCGAGCCGGAACCGCCGATGGGTCTGCCGTCCCGGCTGGCCGGGCTGAAGCGGCGGACGCACGAGATCGCTCTGAAGCCCGGCGACCGGGTGCTGATGTACAGCGACGGGGTCACCGAGGCCAGGGCCGGCGACGGCGCGGAGTTCGGTCTCGAGCAGTTCGCCGACTACATCATCCGGGCGACGGCGGCGGGCGAGCTGGCCTCCGAGACGCTGCGGCGGCTCATCCACTCCATCCTCGACTCGTCCGGCAGCCGGCTGCGGGACGACGCGACCATCCTCATGTTCGAGTGGTCACCCCCGGCCCGGTGACGGCGCGTCACTTCAGCAGCCGGGACATCCTGCGGTCCGCCAGCGGCTTGCCGCCCGTCTGGCAGGTCGGGCAGTACTGGAGCGAGGAGTCGCTGAAGGACACCTCCCGCACGGTGTCGCCGCACACCGGGCACGGCTCGCCGGTGCGGCCGTGGACGCGCAGACCGCTCTTCTTCTCGGCCTTCAGCCGCCCGGCCGCCACGCCCCGGGAGCGTTCGACGGCCTCGGTGAGCGTGTCGCGCAGGGCCTCGTACAGCCGGTGGGTCTCCTCCGGACTCAGGGACGCGGCCAGTTTGAAGGGCGACATCCTCGCCGCGTGCAGGATCTCGTCGCTGTAGGCGTTGCCCACGCCCGCGATCAGGCTCTGGTCACGCAACGCGCCCTTGAGCTGCCGCCGTTCACCGGCCAGGAGTTCCGCGAAGCGCCGCTCGTCGAAGTCGCCCGCGAGGGGGTCCGGGCCGAGCCGGGCGACGCCCGGGACCTCCTGCGGGTCCCCCACGACGTACACGGCGAGCCGCTTCTGGGTGCCGGCCTCGGTCAGGTCGAAGCCGGAGCCGGTCTCCAGGGCCACACGCAGCGCGAGGGGGCCCTTGCCGGGGCGGGGCGGGCCGTCGGGCAGGCGGTCCTTCCAGTGCAGCCAGCCCGCGCGGGCCAGGTGCGTCACGAAGTGCGGGCCGTCCGAGGTCGCGATGTCGAGGAACTTGCCGTACCGGCGTACGGCGGCGACCTCGTGCCCCTCCAGCGCGGACAGGGGCGGGTCGTACGTCTTCAGGACGCTGATCGCGACGGGCAGCACCCGGACGATCTCATGGCCGACGAGGTGCTCGGCCAGGAAGTCCTTGAGCGCCTCGACCTCGGGGAGTTCCGGCATGAGTCCAGAGTGCCATGCGTGGTCAGTGCTGGTCGGGCACCACGAACTCGCACCACACGGCCTTGCCGCCGCCGCGCGCCTCCACGCCCCAGGCGTCGGTGAGCAGCTCCACCAGCAGCAGGCCCCGTCCGGAGACGCCCGACTCGCCGGCCTCGCGGCGGCGCGGCAGGGCGCTGGAGGAGTCCTCGACCTCGACGCGCAGCCGGGGCCCGGAGCCGGTGAGGGCCCTCAGGGTGACGATCGCGGAGCCCTCGGTGTGCATCAGGGCGTTGGTGATCAGCTCGTCGGCGACCAGTTCGATCTCGTCGGCGCGGTCCCGGGCTCCCCAGACGCCGACCGCGGTGCGGATCATGTGCCGGGCCTCGGTCAGGGCCGTCGGGTCGCCCGGGGCCACGTGCCGCTGGAGCCGACGGCCGGACTGCGGGCCCTCCGGGCCGCGCCGGCGCAGCAGGAGCAGCGCCACGTCGTCGTCGCCGCAGCGCTCGGCGGCCACGTCGATGAGCCGGTCGGCGAGGTCGCGTACGTCGTCGGGGCCGGTGGCGACGAGCGCGGTGAGGGTGCGCATCCCGTCGTCGAGGTCGGCGCCGGGCTGCTCCACCAGGCCGTCGGTGCACAGCAGCAGGGTGTCCCCGGGGTCGAGCTCCACGGTGCCCACCGGGTACTCCAGGCGGCCGAACTCGGCGGACAGACCGAGCGGCAGACCGCCCGGGACGGTGACGCGGCGGCAGGACCCGTCGGGCCGGCGCACGAGCGGGTCGATGTGGCCGGCCCGGACCATCTGGAGCACGCCGGTGGACAGGTCGGCCTCGGCGTAGAGGCAGGTCGCGGAGCGGTCGGTGTCGAGTTCGTGCAGGAAGACGGAGGCGCGGGCCATGACGGTGGCCGGGGTGTGCCCCTCGGCGGCGTAGGCGCGCAGCACGATGCGCAGCTGGCCCATGACGGCGGCCGCGTGTGTGTCGTGGCCCTGGACGTCGCCGATGACGGCGCCGACCCGGCCGCCGGGCAGCGGGATGAGGTCGTACCAGTCGCCGCCGATGTCACGGCCGACGGAGCCGCCGATGGTGGCGGCGCGGTAGCGGACGGCGACGTCGGCCCCGGGCACGCTCGGGATGCTCCGGGGCAGCATGGCCTGCTGGAGGCCCTGTGCGAGGTCCATCTCCTGCTCGTAGAACATGGCCCGCTGCAGGCTCTGCGCGATGCTGCTGCCGAGGGCGACGAGGATGTTGCGCTCCTCGGGTGTGAAGCCGTGCCGGTCGCTGTAGAGCAGGCCCATCGCGCCGATGGGCTGGGCCTGGACGATGAGCGGCAGATAGGCGGCCGAGGTGATGTTCAGGCCGGTGATGTGCGGCCACAGGATCGGGTAGCGCTCGGCGAACTCCTCCGGCGATTCGATGAAGCGGGGGCCGAGGGTCCGCACGGCCTCGCTCATCGGGTAGGGCTCGTCGATCCGGGTGACGCGGGTGCCCGGCACGAAGCTGTCCGAGGGCCCCTCGGCGACCAGGCGGATGCGCCCGGCCTCCACCAGGCCCATGACCAGGCTGGTGGCGCCCAGGTGGACGAGGCCGTGGGTGTCCTTCAGGACGTCGATGACGTCCTGAACGGTGCGTGCGTGGGCGAGGGCGGCCGTGGTGAGTTCGACGACGCTGGTCTGCTCCCGGCGGGCCTCGTCCCGGGCGGCCTGGTCGAGGCGGGCCTCGCTCTCGCCGAGTTCCTGGGTGGCGTCCCGGACGATGCCGATGATGCGGCGGGGCCGTCCGGTGTCGTCGCGCCGGATGTAGCCCTGGGTGTGCGTCCAGCGCAGGGTGCCGTCGCGGCGGCGCATGCGGAAGTAGGCGCCGTAGTTCTCGCTGCCGTCCTTCAGGGCCTGGGAGACCGCGGTGTCCAGGCGCCGTGCCTCGCCGGGCGGGACGCGCTTGGAGAGGGTCGCGGGGCGGTCGTCGTACTCGTCGGGGCGCACGTCGAAGATGTCGTGGGCCTGGGCGTCCATCTGCATGAGGCCGGTGTCGAGATCCCAGTCGAAACTGCCCATCCGGTTGAGCGCGAGGATCGGATCCGGGTGGGCGGGCCAGTCGTCCGGGAGTGACAGGGCGCTCCCTCCCCGATCAGCCATGGGCCCACCTTGCCAGTAATCATCCGATTCTTCGACCGATGTGCCGAGCGTAGAGGCCTCCCGGCCCGAGCGTCCCTCAGTCGCCATCGGGGATCAGACCGGCTCCGTCGGGCAGGTCGGGGCTGTCCGGCACGGTGTCGGGGCCGACCTCACCGGAGCCGCCTGGGTCCGGCGGAGCCGGTTCGTCGGGAAGCGGGGCGGTCTCCTCGGGCGGTGCCACGGGCGGTGGAACCTCGTCTGCCGGGGAGCCCGGGTCCCGGGGAGCCGTACTGTCCACGCCCGGGGAGAGGCCGGGCTCAGGCGGAGCGACCCGGGGCTCACGCGAAGTGGCCTCGGGTTCGACCGGGGGGAAGGACGAGGGCGCGGTCGACGCCGGCGGCCGCTTCGCCCAGAGCGGTGGCGGCAGGGACCGGTCGTGGCGTACGTCGTGGCCGGTCGGCCGTTCGATCCAGGTGCGGGCGGCGAGGTCGATGATCGTGAAGTCGGTGATCACCTGCGGGGCCGGGGTCACGACGATCACCTCCTCGGGCCGGTAGCCGGGCCAGGGGCTGCCGTGGCCGCGCGGCGTGCCCCGGATAGCCAGCGGCGGACGCAGCGGGTTGCCGCAGGCGCAGCGGACGCGCGGCACGCCCCGGTCGTCGACCAGGACGGCGGTGCCCGCCTGGAGGACGGACTGGTAGCCGCTCGCCCGTCCGGCCCGGAAACCGTGGTTCGTGACGCGGGTGTCGGCGCGCAGCACCAGCGGGGTCAGCCGGCGCACGTAGTCCGGGACGGCCGCCGGGGAGACGCCCGCGACCCGGGCGAAGGCGCGGATCCTGGCCCGGTCGCGGGTGAGGTGGCCGATCTGCCGCGCGATGTCGCAACTGCCGGTCCGCTCGATGCCGCCGTACAGGCCGGGTGTCCCGCCGGAGAGCGAGCGCGGTCCGCCGAGGCCTGCGGAGATCCGGGACGGGCCGTCCGGGCCGGCTCTCCCCGGCGTTCGCGGGGCGCCGGACGGGGTAGCCGTCGTGGTGGCCGTGGAGTCCGTGAAGGGGTCCGGACCCCGGGCCGCGGCCGGCTGGAGGAAGAGCTCTCCGCCGGCGTCCGCGTCGTCGCCGTCGCCGTC
Source organism: Streptomyces sp. NPDC050546 (assembly GCF_044457425.1). Classification (NCBI taxonomy): domain Bacteria; kingdom Bacillati; phylum Actinomycetota; class Actinomycetes; order Kitasatosporales; family Streptomycetaceae; genus Streptomyces; species Streptomyces sp. NPDC050546. Next base: position 596,629 of record NZ_JBITGX010000002.1, on the reverse strand, counting down.
GCCGTCGGTGCCGCAGCCCGAGAGGAGGAGCGCCGTCGAGAGCACACAGGCCATGGCGAAGGTCCCGGTGTGTGTCCGCACCGTCCGCACCCGGTCCTCCTGCCTCGTTTCCGGCCATTCGCCCCTATTGTTTGCTTCACTCGCTTGGGTTACGCAACCGGAGCGGCGCCGCACGGAGCGTGACACTGGGGTCCGGCGCGGCATCGGGAGGAGCGCACGGCCGTGGACTGGTTCACCACATCCGACTACTGGCTGAGCCGGCTGGTCTTCCAGCGGGCGCTGGCCGCCGTGTATCTGGCCGCGTTCCTGACGGCGGCGCTCCAGTTCCGCGCGCTGATCGGGCGGCACGGGATGCTGCCGGTGCCGGAGTTCGTCGAGCGGGTGCCGTTCAAGCGTGCGCCGAGCCTGTTCCAGCTGCACTACTCGGACCGCTTCTTCGCGCTCTGCGCCTGGGCGGGCTGCGCGGTGTCGGCGGCGCTGCTGGCCGGGCTCGACTCGCTGCTGCCGCTGTGGGGCGGGATGCTGCTGTGGCTGGTGCCGTGGGTGCTGTATCTGTCGATCGTGAACGTCGGGCAGACCTGGTACTCGTTCGGCTGGGAGTCGCTGCTGCTGGAGGTCGGCTTCCTCGCCGTGTTCCTCGGCAACGACGAGGTGGCGCCGCCGGTCGTCGTGCTGTTCCTGCTGCGGTGGATCCTGTTCCGTGTGGAGTTCGGCGCGGGACTGATCAAGATGCGCGGCGACGAGTGCTGGCGGAAGCTGACCTGTCTGGACCACCATCACGAGACCCAGCCGATGCCGGGCCCGCTGAGCTGGTTCTTCCACCGGCTGCCCCAACCCCTGCACCGGGCCGAGGTGGCCGCGAACCATGTCACCCAACTCGTGGTGCCGTTCCTGCTGTTCACCCCGCAGCCGGTCGCGACGGCCGCCGCCGCGCTGATGATCGTCACCCAGCTGTGGCTGGTGCTGTCGGGCAACTTCTCCTGGCTGAACTGGATCACGATCGTGCTGGCCCTGTCGGCGGTACGGTTCCCGGCCGATCCGCCGGACGTGCCCGGTGCCCCGCTCTGGTACGTGGTCGTGGTGCTGGCGGTGGCCGCGCTGCTCGTGGGCCTCAGCTATCAGCCGGTCCGGAACATGATCTCCCGCGGCCAGGTGATGAACCGCTCCTTCGACCCGGTCCATCTGGTCAACACCTACGGGGCGTTCGGCAGTGTGAGCCGGGTCCGCTACGAGGTGGTGGTCGAGGGGACGGCGGACGACGTGCCGCGCCCGGACTCGGACTGGCGGGAGTACGAGTTCAAGGGCAAGCCGGGCGATCCGCGGCGCTGGCCGCGCCAGTTCGCGCCCTACCATCTGCGGCTGGACTGGATGATGTGGTTCGCGGCCCTCTCCCCCGCGTACGCCGGTTCCTGGTTCGGCACGCTGGTGGAGCGGCTGCTGGAGAACGACCGGGCGACACTGAAGCTGCTGCGCCGCTCGCCGTTCCCGCCGGACGTACCCCCGCGGTACGTGCGCGCCCGCCTGTTCCGCTACCGCTACACGACATGGCGCGAGCTGCGGGAGACGGGCGCGTGCTGGGAACGGACGTATGTAAGGGAGTACCTGCCGCCGACGCGGCTGGCGGAGCCGGCTCAGAGGCCGTAGACGCGGATGGCGGTGGTCGCGAGGATCTGCTCGTGATCGTGCTCGGGGGTCAGACGGCGTACGAGGTCGAGGGTGTCGCCGTACGAGGCGGCGAGCGTGCACACCGGCCAGTCCGAGCCGTACATCAGACGGTCCGGCCCGAAGGCCTCCAGCGCCACGTCGGCGTACGGGCGCAGGTCCTCGACGGTCCAGGAGGCGAGGTCGGCCTCGGTGACCAGGCCGGACAGCTTGGCGACCGTGTTGGGCAGGGCGGCGAGGGCGCGCAGGCCGGCTGCCCAGGGTTCGAGGGCGCCGGAGGCGACGGGCGGTTTGCCCAGGTGGTCGAGGACGAAGGTGAGGCCGGGCAGGTCCGCGGCGGCCCGCGCGCAGGCCGGGAGCTGATGCGGCAGGACCACGAGGTCGTAGACCAGCCCGGCGTCGGCGACGGCGGCCAGTCCCCGGGTGACGTCCGGGCGCAGCAGCCATTCCGGGTCGGGTTCGCCCTGGATCTGGTGGCGGATGCCCTTGAGGTGGCGGCCGCCGGGGAGTTCCCGCAGCCGGGCCAGTTCCTCCGCGACGTCGGGGCGGGTGAGATCGGTCCAGCCGACGACGCCCGCGATCAGGTCGTGCTCCTCGGCCAGAGCCAGGAACTCCGGGGTCTCCTCGGGCACGGTGATCGTCTGGACGAGGACCGTGCGGTCCACTCCGGCCGCTCTCGCCCCGGGTTCGAGGTCCTTCATGGTGAAGTCGCGGCGCAGGGGCGCGAGTTCGGGGCCGGTGATCCAGTCCTGGTCCCGTACGGACAGGTCCCACACGTGGTGGTGGGCGTCGACCACGGTCATGACGGCAGCTCCCAGACGACCGGCAGGCCGGCGTCGGCGCCCTCGCCGGAGTAGTCGTGCACGACGTCCAGCAGCTCGGCCATGCGGGCCTGCCAGGCGACGTTGACCGGGAGTTTCTCCAGTTCGGCGAGGAGACGGGCGTAGTCCTCGCACTCCAGGACGTGGAACAGGTCGGTGCCGCTGCGCCAGATCGTCCAGGAGGTGGCGCCGGCGGCCCGGATGGCGTCGGTGAGTTCCTCCGGGACCTCCCTGTGGGCTGCCTCGTACGCGGCGATGCGATCGGCGCGGACCTTGGTGTGCAGGGCGACTCTCATGACGGCTCCTCGGACGGCTCCTTGGACGGCTCCTCGGACGGCTCCTCGGTGGGGACGGGGGCGTCGGCGGGCAGCAGGCCCCCCGCGCGCAGGTCCTGCCAGAACGCGAGCGGCACGCGCGCGGCGAACTGGTGGGCACAGTCGCGGACCTCGTGCGCCGAGCGGGCCCCGACGAGGACACTGGCGACGACCGGGTGGGCGGCGCAGAAGGCCAGGGCGGCGGCGCGCAGCGTGGTGCCGTGGCGGTCGGCGACGGACTTCAGCCGCAGGGCGCGTTCGACCAGCTCGGAGGGTGCGACGGTGTAGTTGTACGTCGCGCCCGGCCGCGGGTTCGCCAGCAGGCCGGAGTTGAAGGCGCCGCCGATGACGACGGACGTGCCGCGTTCCCGGGCCGCGGGCAGCAGGTCGGTGAGGGCGCTCTGGTCGAGCAGGGTGTAGCGGCCGGCGCAGAGCACCACGTCGACGTCGGTGTCGCGGACGAAGCGGGTGAGCATCTCCGCCTGGTTCATGCCGGCGCCGATCGCGCCGACCACGCCCTCGGAGCGGAGTTTCTCCAGGGCCGGATAGCCCTCCCGGAAGGCCTCTTCGGCGTGCTCGTCGGGGTCGTGGAGGTAGACGACGTCGACCCGGTCGAGGCCGAGCCGTTCCAGGCTGGCCTCCAGGGTGCGTCGTACGCCGTCGGCGCTGAAGTCCCACACGCGGCGGTGGGTGGCGGGCACGGCGAACCCGTGGGCCAGGTCGTCGCCGGTGCCGTCCGAGGGCTCCAGGCGGCGGCCCACCTTGGTGGAGATCGTGTACTGGCGCCGGGGGCGGTCGCGCAGGGCGGCGCCGAGGCGGCGTTCGGAGAGGCCGAGGCCGTAGTGCGGGGCGGTGTCGAAGTAGCGGATGCCCCGCTGCCAGGCGGCCTCCACGGCGTCGTGCGCCTGCGCCTCGCCGACTTCGGAATAGAGGTTGGCGATCGCGGCGGCGCCGAAGGACAGGGCGCTGACCTCGACGTCGCTGCCGCCGAGCCGGTTCACCGGGCCACCGGGCGCAGCCGCAGGCCCTGCATGCCGCCGTCGACGGCGAGGGCGGTGCCGGTGGTGGCACCGGAGAGGGGACCGGCCAGATAGGCGATGGCACCCGCGACCTCGGCCGCGGAGACCAGGCGGCCGGTGGGCTGGCGGGCCTCCAGGGCGGCGCGTTCGGCGGCCGGTTCGGGCGCGGCGTCGAGGAGCCGGCCGACCCAGGGCGTGTCGACCGTGCCCGGGTTGACGCAGTTGACGCGGATGCCCTCGCGGACGTGGTCGGCGGCCATGGCGAGGGTGAGGGAGTACACGGCGCCCTTGGTGGCGCTGTACAGGGCGCGCTGCGGCAGGCCCGCGGTGGCGGCGATGGAGCAGGTGTTGACGATCGCGGCGTGCGCGGAGGCGCGCAGGTGGGGCAGGCAGGCGCGGGCGGTGCGGACCATGCCGACGACGTTGACGTCCAGGACGCGGTGCCATTCGTCGTCGGGGTTGTCCTCGACGGTGCCCTGGGCGCCGATGCCCGCGTTGTTGACCAGGACGTCAAGACCGCCGAGGTCGGCGACCGCCGACGCCACCGCCTCGCGCACGGACGCGTCGTCGGTGACGTCCGCGCGATAGGCGAGCAGCGGCTTGTCGACCGGCGACGGGTCCAGGTCGAGGACGGCGACCCGGGCGCCGCGCTCGGCCAGGAGGTCGGCGGTGGCCCGGCCGATGCCGGAGGCGCCGCCCGTCACCAGGGCTGTGACGCCCTCGAAGTCGCTCATACGGCCTGACCCTTCTTCCGCTCGTCGAGGTCGGCGGCCCAGAACTCGCCGCCCGGGTAGGTGAATCGCGCCAGTGACTCGGGCCGCATGGCGGCCGAGAAGCCCGGCGCGGTAGGTGCCCTGTAGTGAGCCTCGCGGATCACCACCGGGTCGAGGAAGTGGTCGTGCAGATGGTCGACGTACTCGATGACGCGGTCCTCGGTGGTGCCGGACAGGGCCACGTAGTCGAACATCGACAGGTGCTGGACCAGTTCGCACAGGCCGACGCCGCCCGCGTGCGGGCAGACCGGCACGCCGAACTTGGCGGCGAGCAGCAGGATCGCGAGGTTCTCGGGGACGCCGCCGACGCGTGCCGCGTCGATCTGGACGACGTCGAGCGCGCCGGCCTGGAGGAGCTGCTTGAAGACGATCCGGTTGTGCACGTGCTCACCGGTGGCGACCTTCACGGGGGCGACGGCCCTGCGGACGGCCGCGTGGCCGAGGATGTCGTCGGGGCTGGTGGGCTCCTCGATCCAGTACGGGTCGAACTCGGCGAGGGCCTTGGTCCAGCGGATCGCCTCGTCGACGTCCCAGCGCTGGTTGGCGTCGACGGCCATGCGGACGTCCGGGCCGATGACGGAACGGGCGACACGGCAGCGGCGGATGTCGTCCTCGAGGTCGGCGCCGACCTTGAGCTTGATCTGCCGGAAGCCGTCGGCGACCGCCTGGGACGCCAGCCGGGTGAGTTTCTCGTCGTCGTAGCCGAGCCAGCCGGGTGAGGTGGTGTAGGCGGGGTAGCCGTGCTCCAGCAGCCGGGCCGTGCGCTCCTCGGCGCCCTGTCGGCCCCGGCGCAGCAGGGTCAGGGCCTCCTCGGGGGTGAGGGCGTCGGTGAGGTAACGGAAGTCGATCTGGCGCACCAGCCATGCGGGCTCGGCCTCGGCGAGCAGCCGCCACAGCGGCAGTCCTGCGCGCTTGGCGGCCAGGTCCCACACGGCGTTGACGACCGCGCCGATCGCCATGTGCATCACGCCCTTCTCGGGCCCGAGCCAGCGCAGCTGGCTGTCGCCGATCAGGTCGCGGTTCAGGGTGGACGGGTCGGCGCACAGCTCGTCGGCCGAGCGGCCGATCAGGTGCCCGCGCAGCGCGTCGATCGCGGCGACCTGCACCTCGTTGCCCCGCCCGATGGTGAAGGCGAATCCGTGTCCCTCGTGCCCGTCGGCCGCGTCCGTGCGCAGGACGACGTAGGCCGCCGAGTAGTCGGGGTCCGGGTTCATCGCGTCGGAGCCGTCGAGCTCGCGCGAGGTGGGGAAGCGGATGTCGTGGGTGTCGACCGCGATGATGCGGGCGGGCGTCGGGGACACGGAGGGCCTTTCGGTTGCAGGGGGCGGGGGCGTCAGTCCTGGGCCCGGCCGGTGGTGACCCGGGCGATCATGAGGGCGACCAGGATGATCCCGCCGTAGATGGCCTGGATCCAGAACGACGGCACCTGCGCGAGGGTGAGCAGGTTCTGCACGACCCCCAGAAGGAGTACGCCGGTCAGGGCGCCGAACATGGTGCCCTTGCCGCCGTCGAGGGCGATGCCGCCGATCACCGCGGCCGCGAACACCGTGAAGATCATGTTCTGGCCCTGGTTGGCGCTGATCGCGCCGACGTAGCCGGTCTGCATGATGCCGCCGACCGCGGCGAGGACGCCCGCGACGACGAACACGCCGAGCATGACGCGCTCCACCCGGATGCCCGCCGCCCGGGCCGCGTCCGCGTTGCCGCCGATGGCGTAGAGGGCGCGCCCGACCCGGTGGTACTTCAGCACAAGACCGGCGGCCGCGAAGGAGACCGCGGCGAGCCACACGGACAGCGGGACGCCGAGGAAAGTGGTCGTCGCCAGCGAGTAGAAGCTGTCGGGCATCCCGAACAGTGTCTTGCCCTTGGTCGCGCCGACCAGCAGGCCGCGCAGCACGATCAGCATCGCCAGCGTCACGATGAACGCGTTGAGCTTGAACTTCACGACCAGGATGCCGTTGAAGGCACCCACGGCCGCACCCGTGACGAGGATCGCCAGCAGGGCGAGGGCCGCGGGGAGTTCGGTGCCCCAGCCGGACTGGGCCGCGGGCAGGACGAGCAGCGCGCCCACGGCGGGCGCGATACCGACGACCGATTCCAGGGACAGATCGAACTTGCCGGTGATCAGCACGAGCGACTCGGCGAGCACCACCATCGCGAGGGCGGCGGAGGCGCCGAGGATCGAGACGATGTTGCGCTCGGTGAGGAACGAGTCGTTGACGACGGCGCCGAGCACCAGGAGCAGCAACAGGGCGGGTACCAGGGCGAGTTCGCGGGCCCGGCGGAGCAGGACGGCCTTGGCGGCGCGCGGGTCGGTGACTCGCGCGGGCGCGAGCGGCGGGGCCGCCTTGGTGTCAGCCATGGTCCACTCCTTCGATGGAGGCGATGAGCTCGTGGTCGCGCCAACCCGCCGGGTGCTCGGCGACGACACGGCCGTGGAAGAGGACGAGGACCCGGTCGCAGCGCCTGAGGTCGTCGAGTTCGTCGGAGACCACGAGTACGGCGCTGCCGTCCTCGCGGGCGGTGTCGACACGGGCGAGCAGGGACTCCTTGGACTTCACGTCGACGCCCGCGGTCGGGTTGACGAGGACCAGGAGCCGGGGGTCGGAGGCGAGGGCCCGGGCCATGACGACCTTCTGCGCGTTGCCGCCGGACAGGTCGGAGACGGGCTGCTCGGGGCCCGCCGCGTGGATGTCGAGGCGTTCGATCAGCGCGGTGGCGACATCGCGCCTGCTGTCGGTGCCGACGAAGCCGAAGCGGCCGAGCCGGTCCAGGACGCTGAGGGTGGCGTTGTCGCCGATGGACATGCCGAACACCAGGCCCTGCTCGTGCCGGTCGCGGGGCACGAAGCCGACGCCGGCCTCCAGGGCCTTGCGGACGTCGCCGAACGGCAGCGGCTGTCCGTCCAGCCGGACCGTTCCGCCCGTGGGGGTGTGCAGTCCCGTGAAGGACTCGGCGAGTTCGATCTTGCCGCTGGCGCTGGAGCCGGCGAGTCCGACGACCTCGCCACGCCGGACGGTGAGGCCGACGTCCTCGTACGCGGCCGAGGTGAGGCCGTGGACGTCGAGCAGGACGGGGCCCGACGCTCCCTGGGCCGCTTGCCGCTCGGCCTGTTCGGCGATCGTCTCCCCCGCCATGGCCTCCACCAGGGCCTGGCGGGGCAGGTCGGCGACCGGCGCCGTGGTGATCCAGCGGGCGTCGCGCAGGACCGTGACGGTCTGGCAGACCTCGTACACCTCCTGGAGGTGGTGCGAGATGAACAGGAAGGTGACGCCCGAGTCCTGAAGGGCGCGCATGCGTGTGAAGAGCCGCTCGATCTCCCGGTTGTCGAGCTGGGCGGTGGGTTCGTCGAGGATGATGAAGCGGGCGCCGAAGCTCAGCGCCCGGGCGATCTCCACCATCTGCCGGTCCTCGACCTTGAGGTCGGCGGTGCGGGCCTCCGGGTCGACGCGCACATCCCAGGTGTCGAGGAGCCGGGCCGCCTCGGACTTCAGGCGGCGCCAGCTGATGAACCCGCGCCGGAGCGGCTGCCGGTTGATGAACAGGTTCTCGGCGACGGTCAGTTCGGGGACGACCGTCGGGTGCTGGTAGACGCAGGCGACCTTGCGGCGCCAGGCGTCCCGGTCGGTGAGCGGGGGCGCTGGGTCGGCGTCGAAGCGGACGGATCCCTCGTCCGGGGCCTCCAGGCCGGTGAGGATCCTGACCAGCGTCGACTTGCCGGCGCCGTTGCGTCCGACGAGGGCATGGGACTCACCCGGCAGGACGGAGAGCCGGCCGTCGGCGAGGGCGGTGGTGGGGCCGTACCTTTTGACGATGCCCCGTGCTTCGACCAGTGGGCTGCTCATTCGACCGTGTTGCCCCAGAGCTTGGGGTCGTCGACGTTGTCCTTGGTGACCAGCGGCGCGGGCAACTGGTCCTCCAGGATGCCGCTGGGCAGCTTCACGATCGTCGAGTCGTGGTCGGTCGGGCCGGGCTTGAACGTCTTCCCCTGCATCGCCGCCTTGATGTAGTACATGCCGTACTTGGCGTAGGCGTCGGCGGGCTGGGAGACGGTCGCGTCGATCTCGCCCTTGCGGATCGCGTCGAACTCCTGCGGGATGCCGTCGTTCGAGACGATGGTGATGTGGCCCGGCTGCCCGGCCTTCTTCAGCATTCCCTTGGACTTGAGGGTCTGGAGCGTGGGCGCGAGATAGACGCCGCCCGCCTGCATGTAGATGCCCTTGATGTCGGGGTTGGCGTTGAGGAGGGTGTCGAGCTTCGAGGCCGCCGCGTCGGACTCCCACTTGGCGGGGATCTCCAGGACCTCGAGCTTCGGGAAGTTCTTCTTCACGCAGGCGCGGAACGCCTCGGAGCGGTCACGGCCGTTGACCGAGGCGAGGTCGCCCATGATCTGCACGACCTTGCCGGAGGTGATGTGCTCGCCGAGGTACTGGCAGGCCTTGTCGCCGTACGCCACGTTGTTCGCGCGGACCACCATCGCGACCTTGCCCTTGTCGGGCGCCACGTCCACGGCGACGACCGGCACGCCCTTGCGCTCGGCCTGGTCGAGGCCCGCCTCGATGGCGGCGCTGTCCAGCGGGGCGACGACCAGGCCCTCGACGCCCTGGTTGAGCTGGTTGTTGATGTCGGTGATCTGCTGCGAGGGATCGCTGTTGGAGTTGACGGTCTTCATCGCGTCCACGCTCTCGGACTTCGCCATCTTCGGCACGTAGTCGTTGTACGACTGCCAGAACGGCGAGGTCAGCAGGGGCAGGACGACCCCGACCTTGCCGCTGCCGTCACCGCCGCCGGCACCCGAGGCGCCGGTGTCCTTGGTACTGCCGCACGCGGCGAGCACCAGGGAGGCACCGGCGGCCAGCGCCATCGCGCCGACGGTCCGTGACCTGTTTCGCTTCCGCACTGTGCTTCCGGGCATCTGAGGGGGCTCCCATCGACCGGGGTTCGAGCAGATGCCCGCATACTTATCAGACCACTCCCCCGCCAGAACACCCTGCGACGGCATATTTTCCCGCTCCGGGCTCATAGTGGTCCGACCACCTCGCTGGTTAGACTGCGCCGGAGCCTGTGATCGGAGGAACGGCGTGGACGACGAGACGGCCCCGCAGAAGGGCACCGTGACGCAGCGCGCCATCGAGCGGATCAAGGCGATGATCGGCGAGGGCAGGCTGGAGCCGGGCCAGCGACTGCCGACCGAGCGTGACCTGGCCGCCCAGCTCGGCATCTCCCGCAGCTCGATGCGGGAGGCGATCCGCGCGCTCACGGTTCTGGGTGTGCTGGAGGCCCGGCACGGGTCGGGCATCTACGTCACCCAGCTGGAGGCCGGGGACCTGCTGGAGACGTTCGGTGTCGTGGCGGACCTGTCGCGCGGTCCGCGTCTGGTGGAGCTGCTGGAGATCCGGCGGATCCTGGAGTCGACGGCGACCGCGCTGGCCGCCGCCCGGATCACCGACGACCGGCTGGCCGAGGTCGAGAAGCATCTGGCGGCGATGAACGCCACGGACGATCCGGAGGAGATCCTCGCCCACGACCTGGCCTTCCACCGGGAGATCGCGGCGGCGGCGGGCAACGAGACCATGGCCGCGATCCTGGAGGGCCTGTCCTCGCGGACGTTCCGGGCCCGGGTCTGGCGCGGCTACCAGGAGGAGGGCGCCTTCGAACGCACCCGCCGTGAGCACGCCGCGATCCACCGCGCCCTGGCCGCCCACGACCCGGAGGCGGCCCGCGCGGCGGCGGCCGCGCACGTGGGCGAGGTGGAGGAGTGGCTGCGAGCGCAGCTCGGGCCCTAGGAGGGTCCCAGGGCCCGGTGCTCCGCGGTTACTTGAACTGACCGGCCTGGTAGCTGCCCGCCGGCTGTTCGAGCATGACGTTCAGCCGGCTGGCCGTGTTCATGAAGCCGATCAGGGTCACGAGGGCCGCGAGCTGCTCCTCGTCATAGTGCTTGGCGGCCCGCTCCCAGACCTCGTCCGGGACACCGCCGGCCCCGTCCGCGATGCGGGTCCCCTGCTCCGCCAGTTCCAGCGCGGCCCGCTCGGCCTCGGTGAACACCGTGGCCTCCCGCCAGGCCGCGACCAGATGGAGCCGTACGGAGCTCTCGCCCGCGGCGGTCGCCTCCTTGGTGTGCATGTCGATGCAGACCGCGCAGCCGTTGATCTGGCTCACGCGGAGCGAGACCAGTTCCCGGGTGGCGGCCGGCAGCGGTGATTCCACGACCAGCCGCCCCAGGGCGGTGAACTGCTTGATGACCTTGCCGGCGCCGGGGAGGGCGAAGACGTCCAGACGCGCGCTCATGGTGAGCTCCTCTGTCGTTGTCGTTTCGCGTACACCCCTATGAGTCAGCGGCTCACCACGATGTGACATCGGCAGTTGTGACCTGCGCCACCGACTATCGGGTGCGCCGCAGCCGCAGCGTCATCAGCTCGAACGGGCGCAGCCGCACCGCGATCCGCCCGTCCCGGACCTCAGGTGGCGTCGTGTCGGTCAGCGGTCGTTCCAGCAGGTCCGTGACCGAGACGCCCGCGACCTCGAACCCGGCCGTGAGCGTGGCGCGCGTTCGGCCGCCCAAGGCCTCGTGGAACCGGACGACGACGTCCCCGCTGCCGTCGTCGGCGAGCTTCACCGCCGTGACGACCACGGCGTCCCGGTCGGCCGTCACCAGCGGCGCCACCTCTTCGGCACCGGTGAGCCGCCGCTCCGGCACGTTGATGCGCCAGCCCTCGCGCACCGCGTCGGCGATGCCCGCGCCCGGCACGAGCGCGTGCCGGAAGCGATGGACGCCCTGGTCGGTCTCGGGGTCGGGGAAACGCGGGGCGCGCAGCAGGGAGACGCGGACGGTGGTGGTCGTACCGCCGTCGCCTTCGGTGCGGACCGTGCGGGTCACGTCGTGGCCGTACGTCGAGTCGTTGACGAGGGCGACGCCCCAGCCGGGTTCCTCCAGGTGGACGAAGCGGTGGTTGCACGCCTCGAACTTGGCGGCCTCCCAGGAGGTGTTGGTGTGGGTGGGCCGGTGGAAGTGCCCGAACTGGGTCTCGGAGGCGTACCGTTCGGCGTGCACGTCGAGCGGGAAGGCCAGCTTGAGGAACTTCTCCGTCTCGTGCCAGTCGACCTCCGTGTCCACCGTCAGCCGCCGCTCCCCCGGCGCGAGGGACAGCAGCTGGGTCACACGGGAGGCGCCGAAGGTCCGGACGATCCGCACGCCGTCCCCGTCCGGGGCGACCTCGTCCGCGTCGGTGAGGTCGGTGACCGTGTTGCGGTAGAACGCGTCGACGTCCCAGGCGTCCCACATGTTCGGGAAGTCGGGATGGAGCTGGAGGAGGTTCGCGGCCCGGCCCGGGGCGACGGTCTCGCGGTCGGCTTCGATGTCGTACACCGACGTCACGAGTCCCCGGGCGTCGATCTCGACCCGGAGGAGGCCGTTCACCAGGACGAACCCGCCCTCGTCACGCGGGGACGGCTCCGCCGGGCTCGGCAGGTGCGCGGCACCGGCACCACCGGCGGGGATCCCGGCCCGGCTGTGGGGTGCCGAGTTGAACACGAGGTCCCGCGTCCCGTCCCCCGCGAGTGCCCGCTGCGCCGCGTCGATGATCCCGGTCAGCTCCTCGGCCACCCTCTCGTACGTCCGCCGGGCCTCCCGGTGCACCCAGGCGATGGACGAGCCGGGCAGGATGTCGTGGAACTGGTGCAGCAGCACCGTCTTCCAGATCCGGTCCAGGTCCTCGTACGGGTAGGGGAACCCGGTGCGCACGGCCGCCGTGGCCGCCCACAGTTCGGCCTCCCTGAGCAGGTGCTCGCTGCGGCGGTTGCCCTGCTTGGTCTTGGCCTGGCTGGTGAGGGTGGCGCGGTGGAGTTCGAGGTAGAGCTCGCCGACCCACACCGGCGGTTCGGGATACTCGGCCGCGGCCTTCTCGAAGAAGGCCTGCGGGGTCTCCCAGGTCACCGTCGCCGCGCCTTCGAGGTCGCGCAGACGCGCCGCCTTGGCGACCATCTCGCGGGTCGTGCCGCCGCCTCCGTCGCCCCAGCCGGTGGGGGCGAGGGAGTGCCGAGCGACGCCCTTGTCCTTGAAGTTACGTGCCGCGTGGGCGATCTCGCTGCCCTTCATGGAGCAGTTGTAGGTGTCGACGGGCGGGAAGTGCGTGAAGATCCGCGTGCCGTCGATGCCCTCCCACCGGAACGTGTGGTGGGGGAACTTGTTCGTCTGGGACCAGCTGATCTTCTGCGTCAGCAGGTACTTGGAGCCCGCCGCCTTGATGATCTGCGGCAGTCCGGCGGCGAAGCCGAAGGTGTCGGGCAGCCAGGCCTCGTCGTTCTCGATGCCGAACTCGTCGAGGAAGAACCGCTTGCCGTGGACGAACTGCCGGGCCATCGCCTCCGAGCCCGGCATGTTGGTGTCCGACTCCACCCACATGCCGCCGGCCGGCACGAACCGCCCGTCGGCCACGGCCTTCTTCACCCGGGCCCACACCTCGGGCCGGTGGTCGCGCACCCACGCCCACTGCTGCGCCTGCGACATGGCGAAGACGAAGTCGGGCTCGTCGTCGAGCAGCGCGGTCATGTTGGAGGTCGTCCGGGCCACCTTGCGCACGGTCTCGCGCAGCGGCCACAGCCACGCCGAGTCGATGTGGGCGTGGCCGACCGCGCTGACGCGGTGGGCGGAGGGAGCGGCGGGCGTGGCGAGCACGCCGGCGAGGCGGGTCCGGGCCCGTTCCGCGGTGCCGCCGATGTCCTGGAGGTCGAGGGCGTCGAGTGCCGTGTCGACCGCCCGGAGGATCTCCCAGCGGCGAGCCGACTCCACCGGAAGCTCGGCCATCAGCTCGCCGAGCACCTCCAGATCGATCACGAGCTGCCACACGGTCTCGTCGAACACCGCGAGATCCATGCGGGCGAGGGTGTACTGCGGTTCGGTGCCCGCGGTCTCCTTGTCGCCCAGCTGGGTGGGCAGGAAGGGGTGGTAGTCGAGGATGACGGGGTTGGAGGCGGCCTCGATGTGCAGGCGCACCTGCTCACCGCCCTCGACGGGGGCGCCGACGCGCACCCACTGGTTGCGCGGGTTGAGGCCCTTCACCGGGGTGCCGTCGGGCCGGTAGACCAGGCCCTCGCACTGGAAGCCGGGCATGTTCTCGTCGAAGCCGAGGTCGAGGATCGCCTCGACGGTCCTCCCGGCCCAGGCCTCGGGGACGGTCCCGGTGACGCGGAACCAGCTGGTGCCCCAGGGAGCACCCCATCGGGCGCCCGCCTCGATGGGCTCGGGCTCGGCCGCGAGTCCCTCGTCGACCGGCACCGGTTCGCCGGGTGCGTGCCACACCGCCACCTCCAGCGGCACGGACTCGGGGTACACGGCGGGGCGGACTCGCTCGTCGAGGACGCGCTTGAGGCGGGCTTCGACCAGGCTGCGGTCGTCATGCATGCGGAGTGCTCCCTAGGGGGTCGTTACCAGGGGTGGATCAGGGAATCGGGGGCCGACGAGGTGTAGAGCTCCCCCACGGCACGCAGTTCGAACCGCGCCGCCCGCTCGCCCTGTTCGGGCTTCAGCCCGGCCACGAAGAACGCGTGCTGGCAGGTGCCGCCGAGGAAGCGCCGGGTGCCGTCGGGGAGGAGGCGGTGCAGCGTGTAGTGGCGTACGGCCCCCGCTGTGGGGCTCCAGGCGAAGCGCAGGTCACCGCCGGACGCGGCGCTCACGCGCAGCCCCGTGGGGGCGGCCGGAGTGGCCTGGGACGCGGTGCGGACGGCGAGTCCACCGATCCGCCATCGCACCGGGCCGCCACCGTCCGCCGGTGTGATCCGCACGCCGACCGCGTGGGCGGTGCCGGTCAGGCCGGTGAGCCGCACGGCCGAGGTCTGCCAGGTGCCGGCCGGGTCGACGGGGAAGTACGTGTACGGCGGTGTCGCCCCCGGTGTGTCCGGATCGGCGGTGGCGACGGCCAGTTCGACGTGCACACGGCCGGAGTCGGTCCGGTGCGTCAGCTCGACGACCGTGTCCGCGGTGAGCGGCAGCCGGGTCGCGTACAGGTCCAGGACGGTGGGTTCGTCGAGTTCACCGTCGACGAGCACACTGCTCCCGCCCCGCCAGGCGTCCTCGAAGTCGAAGGTCACGGCAGGGCGGCTGCCCTCGGTGTGCACGACCCAGCGCCGGGACGGCAGGCGGTCCTGCAACCCCAGGTGGTTCCAGGGTGTGTCCGACGTGGCCTCGCCGTCCTCGTACCACCGCAGCCCGTGCCCGGTGTTGAACACGCTCGCGAACGGGACCGCCGTCACCGTCGAACGGTCGGCGACGGACACGGCGGGCGCCCGCCAGCCGTCCGTGCCGTCGGGCCGGGACGGGTCGAGGGAGCGGCCGGTCCAGAAGCGGTCGTCGGCGGTGTGGAAGGCGGCCGGGCCGCGCTGGCCGGAGGGCAGGTGGTTGCGGGTCCACTCGGGCCGGTAGAGGCCGACCGACGCGATGTGCGCCTTGTCCTTCGGCACGATCGCGTCCCAGCGCACGGAGGAGTTCCAGCCGTTCGCCTCGACGTCGACGCCGGCCCACAACTCGTGTCGGCTGCGGCCGAGTTGCTCGGCCCGGCTGCCCGACGAGACCAGGCTGTTCGCCGACCAGCGGAAGTCGACGAACATGTCGTCCGAAGTCCGGAAGAACGGCTCGTTCTGCCCGTTGAGCGCTCCCTGCCAGCTCACCGTGCCGTTCACGGTCATCGCGTCGTACCAGGTCACCCGCTGCCCCTTGGCCGCCGCGAGCGACTTCAGCTCCCGCATGAAGCTCAGCATGTCCCGGCCGAGCGCGGCGTCCCCTCCCCCGGTCTCGGCGTTGACGAACCACCCGTCGAACCCGTACGCCTCGGCGACCTCGACCAGCCGGGCGGCGAGCGGATGACGCCCGGCGGTGTCCTTCCGCACCAGGTCGCGGGTCCAGCGCAGTTGTCCGCCGTAGGCGACGGGCGGCAGGAAGACGTTGCCGAGGACGGGCACGCCGTGCCGGTGGGCGGCGTCGACGATCGGCGCGTTCGGCGCGAGGATCAGGCCTTCGCCCGACGAGCCGCCCCAGAACACCAGCTCGTCGATGTAGGCCCAGTGGGTGAGGGCGTAGTAGTCGGCGGTGGCCGAGCCCTGGGACGGGTTGCCCGCCGTCGGCCCGAAGGAGACCAGGGACTGGATGCGGGCCTGGCCGGCGCGGGCGGTCGGGTTGGCGGGGGCCGGGGTGAAGCGGGCGGCCAGCGGCACGGACGCGGCGTTGCAGGCGAGGTCCGGGTCGGTCTCGGCACGCCAGGACTTCAGGCTGCGCCAGGTGATACCGGGGCCCGGGGCGCCCGAGGGAAGGGAGTCCGGGTACCAGTAGGACGCGTAGGGCTGGGTCGCGGCGGCTTTCGGTGCTGCCGTGGCCGGCACCGGGGGGAACAGGGCGGCCGCGGCGCCGGCCAGCAGGACGGTGCGTCTGGTGGGTGTCACGAGCGGGTGCCTCCTGGTGGGTGGGGAAGTACCTGGTCGGGAGTGACGGCCTCGGTGATGCCGCGCGCGGCCAGGTGTTCCCGGTCGGCGGCGCGCACATCGAGGACGGTGGTGGGGCGGGCTCCGTCCGCGACCAGCCGGAAGAAGGCGTCGAAGACGGGACCGCCGGGGGCGCAGAGCGAGCGGACGGCGGGGTCGGCGGGGACGACCAGCGCCGTCGTACGGGCCGGGGGCGCCTGCGACGGTTCCCGCGCCGCCCGTTCCAGCGCCCGGGCCATGTCCTTGGGCTTGCGGTCGTTGGTCAGCAGGCCGAGTCCGTACTCCAGTTCCGGGAAGTCGGCGAGGTCGCGGGACACGTCGTGGGAGCACCACCAGGTGATGCCCCACAAGCCGGGACAGTCCAGGGCGTTCGCCACGGTGGCCTCGGTGAAGGCGGCGGCGTGCTCGGCCGGGACCAGGGGCGCGGGCGCGCCCACCTCCTGGAGCCAGACCGGCCGGTGCGGGTCATCGGCCCAGGCCTTGCTCAGCTCGACGAGGTACGCGGCATGGTGCTCGGCCGGGACGGAGGTACGGCCGTGACGCTGGGCCGTGCCGTTGAAGACCCAGGAGTGCACGGCCGTGACGGCGCCGTGCCGGGCGGCCTGGCCCGGGGTGAAGGGCTGGTCGTCCTGGTACCAGGTGGCGTCGTACTCGGCGTGCAGGTGCAGCCGGCCCGGGGCGCCCTCCTCGCAGGCGGCGAGCATGCGCGTGAGCCAGGTGTCGATCTCGCCGGACGTGGCCCGGTCGGGGTCCGGATGGGGCCCGGACGAGAACTGGTTGACCTCGTTGCCGAGGGTCATGCCGATGAAGTTGGGCCGGTCGGCGAGGGCGGCGGCGAGCGTGCGCAGGAGGTTCTCCTGGCCGTCGAGCACCTCCGGGTCGGTGAAGAGGTTGCGCCGGTGCCAGGTCCGGGTCCAGGCGGGCAGGAAGTCGAAGCTGCTCAGGTGCCCCTGGAGGCCGTCCACGTTGACGTCGAGGCCGCGTTCGGCGGCGGCGTCGGCCAGCGCGACGAGCTGTTCGACGGCGCGGGGCCTGATCAGTGTGCGGTTGGGCTGGAAGTACGGCCACAGCGGGAACACCCGGACGTGGTCGAGGCCGAGTGCGGCGATCGAGTCGAGGTCGGCGCGGACGGAGTCCAGGTCGAAGTCGAGCCAGTGGTGGAACCACCCTTCGCTGGGGGTGTAGTTGACGCCGAAGCGCACGGCAGGAGGCATGCGGTGTCCTTGCGTTGCGGTGGGGGGCGGCTCTTCGGCCCCGGACTCTCAGCCCTTCACCGCGCCCTCGCCCACCCCGCGGAAGAAGTACCGCTGGAGACAGGCGAAGAGGGCGATCAGCGGTGCGACGGCGATGATCGTGCCCGCGGCGACGAGGCGCTCGTCGTTGGCGAAGGTGCCGTGCAGATAGTTGAGGCCGATGGTCAGCGTGAACCTGGACGGGTCGCTCAGCACGATGAGCGGCCAGAGGAAGTCGTCCCAGGCGCCCATGAAAGCGAAGATCGCGACGACCGCGAGGGTCCCCTTGACCGACGGCAGGGCGATACGCAGGAACCGCTGCCAGACGTTGGCGCCGTCGACGAAGGCCGCTTCCTCGATCTCGTAGGGCAGGTTGAGGAAGGCGTTGCGCATCAGCAGGACGTTCATCGCGCCGATGCAGCCCGGCAGGACCACGCCGATCAGGGTGTTGTTGAGGCCGAGCTCCCGCATGGTGGTGAACTGGGCGATGATGATGCCCTCGACGGGCACGAGCATCGCCAGGATGAAGGCCAGGGTGGCGGCACGGCGGCCGCGGTAGCGCAGCCGGGCCAGGGCGTAGCCGGCGAGGGCCGCGCCGACGCAGTTGGTGACGACGTTGGCGGTGGCGACCTTCAGGGAGTTGAGGGCGTAGTCCCAGACGGGGATGGTGTCGGCGACCCGCTCGTAGTTGTGCAGGGTCGGATCGCCCGGCAGGAACGTCGGCGGAGAGCTGTAGATGTCCTCCGTCGGGCCCTTCAGAGACGTGGACAGCTGCCACAGGAACGGGCCGATGGTCAGGGCCAGCACGGCGAGCAGCAGGACATAGCGCAGGGCGAGTTCCCACACCCGGACGCGGCGGCCGTGCTCGTCGGTGATCCGGGGTTCGCGGACGGCGGCGGGCTTCTCGACGGGAGGTGCCTTCTCCAGGACGCTCACGACTCCTCCTTCCGGTCGGCGCGCAGCACCAGCAGCATCAGGACGACGGTGACGGCGAAGACGACGACGGAGATCGCGGAGGCGTAGCCGACGCGGCCGGTCAGGCCGGTGCCGGTGCGCTGGACGAGCATGACGAGGGTGGTGTCCTCGCCCGCCGGTCCGCCGCTCGGGCCCGCCAGCAGGTACACCTCGGAGAACACCTTGAACGCGGCGACCGAGGAGAGCGCGGCGACCAGCACCATGGTGGATCGGACGGCGGGCACGGTGACGCTCATGAAGCGGCGCACCGCGCCCGCCCCGTCCACGGCGGCGGCCTCGTGCAGTTCGCGCGGCACGTTCCCCAGCGCGGCCAGATAAATGATCATGTAGTAGCCGAGGCCCTTCCACACCGTGACGGCCATGGCGCTCAGCAGGAGCAGCCACTGGTCGCTGAGGAAGCCGACCCGGCCCGCACCGACCGCTTCCAGCAGCGCGTTGACCAGTCCGCGGTCGTCGAGCAGCCACACCCAGATCAGCCCGACCACGACGATCGAGGCGACGACCGGGGTGTAGAAGGCGGACCGGAAGAAGGTGATGCCGGGGATGTTCTTCTGCACGAGCAGGGCGAGCAGCAGCGGCAGGACGACGAGCGGGGGCACGACCCCGAGGACATAGAGCGTGCTGTTGCGCAGGCCGGTCCAGAACATGTCGTCCTGGAGCAGTTCCCGGAAGTTGGCGAGCCCCACGAACTGCCCGGGGATCAGGGTGCGGCGGTCGGTGAAGGCGTTGACCAGCGTGGAGACGAACGGGTACAGGACGAAGGCGCCGGTGACGAGCAGGCCGGGTGCGGCGAACAGCCAGGGACTGGTGGGCAGTTGGCGCCGCACCCGGGAGATGCCGGAGAGAGCCATCCGGGTCAGCCCTGCTGCTGCAGGAGCCGGTCGCACTCCTTGACAGCGTTGTCGAGAGCTTCCTTCGGGCTCTGCTTGCCCTGCAGCGCCTTGGCGACCTCGTTGCGCAGCGCGATCTTCATCTGCTCGCTGAACAGCACCGGCGTGTAGTTGACGGCCGTCTTCAGGGACTTGGCGGCGGCCACCCGCACGCGTGTCTCGTCGGTCCCGTCTTCCTTGGTGAAGTACGGGTCGTCCAGGGAGTCTGCGGTGCTCGGGAAGATGGCGACCTTCTTGGCGAACGACATCTGGTGCGCCGCGTCGGTGACGAAGTGCGCGAAGGCGACGGCCGCGGGCTTCCGCTTCGACTGGGAGTTGACCATCACGCCCATCACGTACATGTTGACGTGCCCGGTGCTGGTGATCTGGTCGGTGATTCCGATGTTCTCGTACAGGCTCGGCGCCTGCTTCTTGAAGTTGCCGAGGTCGAGGGCGCTGCCGGGGTTCATGGCGACGGCGCCGGTGAGGAACTTCTTGCCGGACGACTCCGGGGTGGCGGTCAGCGCCTGCGGGTCGAGGGCCTTCGCGTCGTACAGCTCCTTGTACTTGGCGAGGAGTCGCACGCCCTTGTCGTCGTTGAAGGAGAAGGCGGTGCCTTCCTTGTTCATCAGCGGCACGCCGTAGCGGCCGAAGTCCTCGATGGTGGGCACGTTGGCGAGGGTGGCGACCTTGCCGCCGCTCTTCTCCGCCATCTTCAGGCCGGCGGCGAAGAGTTCGTCGTACGTCTTCGGCGGCTGGTCCGGGTCGAGCCCGGCCTCCTTGAACAGGGTCTTGTTGTAGAAGAGCGGGCCGGTGTTGAGGTACCAGGGGAAGGCGTATGTGCCGGTCATGCCCGGTATCCGATGGCCCGCCCAGGCGCCCGGCAGATACTCCTTCTCGTACTGCGGGGCGGCCTTGTCCAGGTCGAGCGCGAGTCCGGCCTTGGCGAGCGGGGCGACGAGGTCCGGGGAGACGTTGACGACATCGGGCAGGGTGCCGCCGGCCGCGTCGGCGCTGATCTTGTCGGCGTAGCCCTCGGCGGGCTGGTCGACCCACTTCACCTTGGTGCCGGGGTGCTTCTTCTCGAACTCGGCGATCAGACCCTCGAAGTAGGGCTTGAAGTTGGCTCGCAGATTCCACGTCTGGAAGGTGATGTCGCCCTCGACCTTGCCCGAGGCGTCACTCGAACCGCCTCCGCCACCCCCGGAACCGCAGGCGCTCAGGGGCAGCAGGACAGCGACGGCAGCGGCGGCGGAGGCTCTGCGGGGGATGCGCACGGTGACCGGCTCCTTCGAAGGCAGGGCGGGAGAGGGCGGCGGGAATGGCGCCGGGCCAGACCTTGCATCGTTCTCTTCGGGGAAGTCAATGGATTCTGCTCAGCTAAAGTCTTTAGTTGCACATAAACGCAGGTCAGAGACGTGTCATGCGACTTCTTGTGTTCGATCACTAATGCGCTTTAGGCTAGGGAAGCTCAAGCGCATTAGTGCGCGGCGCGAGTCGAATGGAGAAGCAAGCGTGACGGGAAAGCGCTCACCGGCACGCCGGCCGACGATGAAGGACATCGCGCGGCGGGCCGGGGTCTCCGAGAGCGCGGTCTCCTTCGCGCTCAACGGCAGGCCCGGGGTCTCCGAGGTGACCCGGGACCGGGTGCGCCGGGTCGCCGAGCAACTGGGCTGGCGGCCCAGCACGGCGGCGCGCGCCCTGTCCGGGGAGGGCGCGGCTACGGTCGGCTTCGTGCTGGCCCGTCCGGCGGGCACGCTGGGCGTGGACTCGTTCTTCCTGCAACTGGTCTCGGGTATCCAGGAGGTGCTGGCGGAGCGTCATCTCGGTCTGCTGTTCCAGATCGCCGAGGACATCGACGACGAGTGCGCGGTGTACCGGCGGTGGTGGGCCGAGCACCGGGTGGACGGTGTGCTGGTCGTCGACCCGCGCACCGACGACCCCCGGCCCGGCCTCCTCGACGAACTCGGGCTGCCCGCCGTGGTGATCGGCGGTGCCCCGGACGAACGGCACCCGGGTCTTTCGACGGTGTGGGCGGACGACGCGGGCGCGATGGCCGCGGTGGTGGACGAGCTGTACGCGCTCGGCCATCGGCGGATCGCGCACATCGCCGGACTGCCCGGGCTGGCCCACACCGAGCGCCGCATCCGTACCCTGCGCGCCGAGGCCGGGCGCCGGGGCCTGTCGGAGGTGCAGTCGGTGCCGACCGACTACTCGGACGAGGCGGGCGCGGCCGCCACCCGCCGCGTCCTGGACGGCCCTGCCGCCCCGACCGCCCTGATCTACGACAACGACGTGATGGCCGTCGCCGGGGTCGCCGCCGCGACCGAGCTGGGCTACGCGGTGCCGGCCGACGTGTCGGTGGTGGCCTGGGAGGACTCCGCCCTGTGCCGCCTGGTCAAGCCGTGGCTGTCCGCGCTCTCCCGGGACAGCGTCGAGTTCGGCCGCACGGCGGCCCGGGAACTGACCGCCCTGCTCGACGGCGGCCCGGCCCGGGCGGTACGGGTGCCGGTACCGCGGCTGATCGAGCGGGACAGTACGGGGACGGTGCGGCGCACATGACCGTGCCCGGATCCGGGCGGCACGGACCTGCCCTCCTTGGTCCGGCGGAGTCACAATGGACCGTATGCGGCTACGGGGCACCGCCTGGGCCGCCGCCGGGCTGCTGCTGACCGTCACGATCGGCTGCACCGGCGGTGGGGGCGACGGCGCGCCCGGGACCGAAGGCGCGCCCGGGACCGCTCCGGCCTCGGCCCCCGCCACGAGCGAGCGACCTCGCGGCACCCCCTCCCCCACCCCGGCCGACCCCGTCTCTCTCCCGGCCCTGATGCGGCGCGAGCACACCGGCTCCGGGCTGCGCCTCGGGGCCGTGCTCGACCGGACCTCCGCCTACACCCGGTACGCCGTCACGTACGAGGCGAACGGCCTGACGATCTCGGGGATCATGAACATCCCGGAGGGCGAGGGCCCCTTCCCGGCGCTGGTGCTGGCGCACGGGTACATCGACCCGGACACCTACTTCAGCGGCCAGGGCATGCCACGCGAACAGGACCGCCTGGCCCGCGACGGCTATGTCGTCCTGCACACCGACTACCGCAACCACGCCCGCTCCGACAAGGATCCCGACAACGATGTGAACCTGCGGCTCGGCTACACCGAGGACGTCATCGGCGCCGCCCTGGCCCTGCGCGACTCGGGGCGCCCGGAGATCGACGGCGACCGCCTGGGCCTGTTCGGCCGGTCGATGGGCGGCGGGGTCGTGTACAACACGCTGGTCGTGGCGCCCGGTCTGTTCGACGCGGCCGTGGCGTACGCACCCGTGAGCGCCCGCCCGCAGGAGAACATCGACCACTTCCAGCGGCCCGACGGCGACCCCCTCGTGGCCGAGATCGAGGAGAAGCACGGCACCCCCGGGGAGGATCCGGCCTTCTGGCGCGGCGTCTCGCCCCTCACCTACGCCGACCGCGTGAGCGAACCCCTGCTGATCCAGCACGGCACCGCGGACGACACCTGCCCCCTCGCCTGGTCACGGGAGGTCTCCGCCACGTTCGAGGGGGCGGGCAAGGACGTCGAGCTCCGCACCGTCGCAGGCGAGGGCCACACGTTCGGGGCGCGATGGGCAGCCGAGATGGACGTCACCGAGGCCTTCTTCGCACGCCACCTGCGCTGACCCCGGTCACACCCGGGACCGGTACAGCCCGAACTCCGCGATCCGTACGGCCCCTCGCGCCCCGGTCACCCGCACTCGCCACCGCCGGGCCCGTACGGCGCCGGGCAGCAGCAGGATCCGGCTCGCTCCGACGACTCCCGCCCGGGCTGCCTCCCTCCAGCCGCCGTCGCGATACGCCTCCACCACGAAGCTCTCCACCTGCTGGCCGTACCGGATGTCCTCCGCCAGCCGGACCCGGTCCACCTCCCGCTCCCGGCCGAGGTCGACGGTGACCCCGCCCGGGGAGGTACTGGTCCGGGCGCCGTGCGCCAGGTCCTCGGGCAGTTCGCGGTCGATCCGCTCGCGGAACTCCCGCAGGCGTGTGACGTCGGCGGCGGGCAGCAACCCCTGAGTGTCCGGCGGGATGTTGAGGAGCAGTACCGAGTTCCGGCCGACGGACCGGAAGTAGATGTCCGTCAACTGCTCGACGCTCTTGGGCTGCTGGTCGGCGTGGTAGAACCAGCCGTCCCGGATCGACACATCGCACTCGGCGGGCCACCACTGGAGGTAGTCGGCGACCGGCCGGGCCGCGACCAGCGCGTCCCGGCTGCCCATGTCGGGGGCGTCGTAGGAGAGGGCGTAGTCGGTCCGCCCGTAGTCCTTCTCCTGGACGGGGACGACGCTCCACTCGTCCTCCCGGGCCAGTCCGCCCTCGTTGCCGACCCAGCGGACGTCCGGTCCGGTCACGGCGACGACGGCGTCCGGGGCGAGGGAGCGCACGAGGCCGTACCAGCTGTCCCAGTCGTACTTCTCGACCTTGTCCGGCGGAATGTGCCCCTGGGCCCCGTCGAACCACACCTCGTCGACCGGGCCGTACTCGGTGAGCACCTCGTAGAGCTGGTTGAGCATATGGGCGCCGTAGTCGGTGGCGGGGAGCGTGTACGAGCGGGGCGGGGTGCGGTCGTCGCCGTCGACGAGCGTGGGAACGGTGCGCGGGGAGCGGGCGCTGCCGTTGGCGTACACGCCGTGCAGGTACTGGTTCTCGTCGGCGGGCGAGATGTAGACGCCGACCTTGATGCCGTGCCGTCGCATGGAGTCGGCGAAGTCGCGCAGGACGTCACCCCGGCCGTCGCGCCAGCTGCTCGACGCCACCGTGTGGCCGGTGTAGCGGGAGGGGAAGAGGACGAAGCCGTCGTGGTGCTTGACGGTGAGGATGGCCAGCTTGAAGCCGCCTTCGCGCAGGGCGCGGGCCCACTGGTCGGTGTCGAGGCCGGTCGGCTGGAAGACGTCAGGGTCCTCGTCGCCGGTGCCCCATTCCAGGCCGGTGAAGGTGTTGACGCCGAAGTGCAGGAAGGCGGTGCGCTCCAGGCGCTGCCAGGCGATCTGTCCTGCGGTGGGGCGCACTTGGGAGGCCTTGCGGACCAGGTCCTCCGGAGTGTCGTCGGGGCCGACGGGGATGCGGCTGCGACGAGGATCCGGCGGGGCCGCGAGTGCGGGTGCCGTCATGCCGGCGGTCGCGGCGAGGACGGCGGCTGATGCGACGAACACGCGTCGGGACACGGCCATGGCGACGACTCCTCAGGTCAGATGCCAGACGGCGGGGGTGCGCTGGTCGGGCGGGTACTGCGCGATCCGGCCGTCGTCCGTCACGCTCACCGTCATCCGGGTGATGGCGTTGACGAGCCGGTGGCCGCCTTCGCCGGACGGCTCCAGCGCCCAGCGCTGGAGGGTGGAGGCGGGGTCGCAGGTCCCCGGCGTCACCTCGACGCCCGGCTGGAGGGGCACGTTGAGCGTGAGCTTCCCGCCCCGCACCTCCAGGCAGCCGTCCTGGGTCCGCAGGGTGACGTAGCCGTCGGCCGTGCGCCGGACGGCGGCGGTGAACGAACTGCCGGATGCCCGGAACGTGTACGTCCCGTCCGCGACCGGCACCCGGGTCAGGTCACGGAAGCCGGGTGCGTGGCCCACGGCCGTACCGCGCGCGGTGAACCCGTCGTACGTGGCGTCGGGACGCGGTTCGCCCCAGGTGGCCTGGGCGATGTGCCGCAGTGCGGGCCACAGGGCGACGGCCACCTCGTTCTCGGTCTCCCCGCGGCCGTTGTCGGGCCAGAGGCTGATCTTCGCGCCGGTGATGCCTGCGCTGGAGGTGAGTTTCTCGCCCTCGAAGCTGCGCGGGTCCCAGCTCTGGTCGTACAGCGCCTCGGTGTCGGAGTGGAAGCCGCCGCGGACGAGGTAGAGCGCGTACGCCGCGTTCATCAGGGGGTAGCCGTCGGCGATGAGCCGGCTGGGCTTGACCGCCACGTTCAGCCAGTGCTCGACCGTCGTACCGGCCGCGACCGGCACGGTGTTGGCGCCGGTGAGCCCGTCGTTCCAGATGCGCAGCCGCTTGCCCCTGGCGGCCGCGTAGGCGTGGACGCGGTTGACGAAGTCGACGAACGCGTCCTGGGGTGTGGCGTTCGGGCCGTATCTCTCCCGCGCGTACGCGAGGACCTGCGGGTACTTGGCGAAGTCGGAGCCGAGCATGTACTCGTCGGCGCCCATGTGCCAGTCCCGCCCGGGGAAGACCTGGGCGTACTCGTCCA
The DNA here is from genome assembly GCF_044457425.1 of Streptomyces sp. NPDC050546. Taxonomy (NCBI): domain Bacteria; kingdom Bacillati; phylum Actinomycetota; class Actinomycetes; order Kitasatosporales; family Streptomycetaceae; genus Streptomyces; species Streptomyces sp. NPDC050546. Next base: position 571,267 of record NZ_JBITGX010000002.1, on the reverse strand, counting down.
TGAGGCTCTTGTAGTAGGCGAAGGCCTCGGGCCGGGTGATGTCCAGCCGGGACGGCTGCCTGGCGCCGTCCGTGTCGGTGAGCTGGAGATCGGGGCGGTCCTCGATCCACGGGTCCATGTGGCCCGGTGAGTTGATCTCGGGAATGATCTCGACGTGGTACTTCTCGCCGAGCGCGACCAGCCGACGGATCTCGTCCTTGGTGTAGTAGCCCCAGGTGTTGGCCTCGGGGTGGGTGTCGCTCTTCACCTTCAGCTCGAGGAGCAGCTGGTTGAGCTTGTGGTACGCCATCTCGCGCACCAGGTTCTCCAGCCAGGGCAGCGAGACATGGACGTAGCAGGCGCAGACGCCGACGCCCCGTTCCTTGTAGCGCGGCACGTCGACGGTGCGCCCGGCGGGGACCCGGTCGCCCTGGGCGAGGAGCTGGAGGAGGGTCCGGGTGCCGTAGAAGGCGCCGGTCTCGGTCGCGCCGGTCACCGACAGCCGTCGGCTCGCGTGGAGTTCGTATCCTTCCGGGCCCAGCGAGGATCTGCCGGGCCGGATGTCGATGACGATGTCACCGGCCCGGGCTCCGCCCCCGACGACGGGGACCGTGCCGTGACCGGCCGCCCGGAGGTCGGCGGCGAGGGTGCCGGCGACCCGGCGCTCGGCCCCGGTGCCGGCCACCAGCCGGGTGCCCCGGCCGTAGGCGTAACTCCCGGCTTCCGGGGACCAGTCGGTGAGTGCGGGCACGGTGACCGGTGTCCGCGCCTCCTCGCGCGCGACCGCGGGCGTCCCCGGTGCCGCCGTGACGAGCAGCGCCAGTGCCGCCAGGACTCCGGGCCACCACGTTCGCCGTCTTCTGCGCTCAGTCATACGGCTCCCCATTCATCGGACGTCTGATCATTGAGCTGGCGTCGACGGCTGTCAATGGGGCGTGCAGGCGTGAAAGTTGAGCCATTGATCGGATGTCAAGGGGCGCATGAGGCGTACCGAAGAGCGCTATCCGGCCGGTGACCTCGACGTGCGCCCCCTGCCGGTGCACAGTTCTCCCTACGTACTCGCCAGTAAGCCCGTCCCTCTCCCCTCCGAGGAGTTCTCTGTGACCAGTTGGGCCGGCCGCACCGCCGCCGAGACAGCCGCCGCCGTCCGCGAGAAGCGGGTCACTCCTCGCGAGGTGGTCGCCGAGCACCTCGACCGGATCGGGCGGCTCGACGGCCGGGTCGGGGCCTTCCGCACGGTGCGCGCCGAGGCGGCGCTGGCCGAGGCCGAGGAGGTGGCCGCGCGCGGCGACTTCGCGGAGCTGCCCCTGGCCGGGGTGCCCGTGGCGGTCAAGGACAACCTCACGGTGCGCGGCGAGTCCCGGCGCGTCGGCTCGGCCGCCACCCCCGGCACACCGGCGGCCGAGGACCATGTGACGGTGGCCCGGCTTCGGGCGGCGGGCGCGGTGGTGGTGGGACTGACGAACGTCCCGGAACTGTGTGTCTTCGGCACGACGGACGGCGTGCTGGGCATCTCCCGCAACCCGTGGGACCCGACGCGTTCGGCGGGCGGTTCGTCGGGTGGCAGTGCCGCCGCGGTCGCCGCAGGGATGGTGCCGATCGCCCTCGGCAACGACGGCATGGGCTCACTGCGCATACCGGCCGCCAACTGCGGCCTCGTCACCATCAAGCCGGGCCACGGGGTGGTCCCGACCGGCGTCGGGGACAGCGACTGGTTCGGCATGTCGGAGAACGGGCCGCTCGCCACGACGGTCGAGGACGCCCGTCTGATGCTCTCGGTCCTCGCGGGCACCGAGCCCGGGCCCCGGTCCGAGCCGGGCGGCCTCCGGGTCGCCGTGTCGCTGCGCAGCCCCCTGGCCGGGGTCACGATCAGCCGGCCGTACACGACCGCCGCCCGGGAGGCCTCCGAGGTGCTGATGAAGGCCGGCCATCAGGTCCGGCGCGCCGACCCGCCCTACCCGATGTCGCTCCCCCTGACCTCGCTGATCCACTGGACGGCGGGCACGGCCGCGGACGCCCGGCACCTCGACCGACGTCTGCTCACGCGCCGTACCCGGATCCACTCCGCGCTCGGCCGGCCCTTCGTGGGCACGGCGCGCGCCGGGACGAGCCGGGAACAACTGCGCCGGCGGCTGGAGCCCTTCTTCGCCGAGTACGACGTGCTGCTCACCCCCGCGCTCGCCCGCCGCTCCCCGAAGGCCGCGCCCTGGCACGAGCGGGGCTGGCTGCGCAATGTGCTGGCGAACACGAACTACTCGCCGCTGACGCCCGCGTGGAACCTGACCGGCTGGCCCGCCATGTCCGTCCCCTGCGGAACCCTCCCCTCCGGCGCTCCCTGCGCCGTGCAGCTGGTGGGACGCCCCGGCACGGAGTCCCGACTCCTGTCCCTGGCCGGGCAGTTGGAGGAAAGAATGCCATGGCAGCGCACGGCGCCGGTGAGCTAGAGTCGGCCGGGTGACTGCCGGGTCGGCCGTAGGCCATGCACGAGTGAGGCGCCCGGCCTCGACGTGAGCGCGGCGGGGGTGACCCCGCCCGGGCCCGTCCGAGAGCCGGAGAGGGCACGAGCCCCGCCTCTCGTCTCCGTTTCCCCGTCCCCCGCGCCGCTGCGGCGCGCTTCACCACGGATACCGGAACCCGGAGACGAACCCACTCATGTCCCACGCTCAGCACACGCCGCCCGCGCTGCCGACCACCGTCGCCCACCTCAACCACACCGCCGTGTTCGCCTCGGACCGCCAGTTGTCGGCGGAGTTCCTGGCGGCCGTCCTCGGTCTGGAGGTCGGGGCCCCCTTCGGACCGTTCCTGCCCCTCGACCTGGGCAACGGCGTGACCCTCGACTACTACGAGAAGCGCGACGAGCCGATCCAGGCCCAGCACTACGCGTTCCTCGTGCCCGAGGAGCGGTTCGACGCCATGATCGACCGCCTGGAGGCGCTCGGAGTCACCTACTACGCCGACCCCAGCCACACCGAACCCGGCCGCGTCAACGACCTCTTCGGCGGACGCGGCGCCTACTTCGACGACCCGGACGGGCACAACATGGAGATCATGACCCGGCCGTACGTCCGCCCCTGAGCGGGACCCGCAGCTCTACAGCGCCCGGTACATGATGTGCAGCCCCACCCGGCCGTCCCGGGGATGGTCGAAGGCCTCCGGCACCGTCCCGAGGATCGTGAAGCCGAGGGAGGTCCACAGCTTCACGGCCGGGTTGGTCTCGACGACGGCGTTGAACACCATGCCCCGGTAGCCGGCGGCCCTGGCTTCGGTCAGGAGGTGTTCGGCGAGGGCGCGTCCGTAGCCGCGGCCGCCCTGGCCGGGGTCGACCATGAAGCCCGCGTTGGCGATACGGGCGGCGGGGCCACCGTAGTTGGGGGTGAGATAGGCGGAGGCGACGACAGTGCCGCTGTCGTCCTCGACGGCATAGACCTGTTTCGCCGGATTCATCCACAGGACCCGGGCCTCCTCCTCGGAGGTACCCGGGTCCCATGCGTAGGTCTCGCCCGCGGCGACGATGTGGTGCCAGAACGGCCAGATACGCGGCCAGTCGTCAGCCGTTGCTTCCCTGATCAGCATGGGCGTGAGTCTGGCACGCCCATGCGCTCGGCGAACGTGGAGGGGGTGCGCCCGCGGTCAGTCGACGCTGGGCAGGATGTGGGGCTCCGCGAGGTCCTCCTCGTAGCCCGCGAGGCGGATCGGGGCCGACCTGGCCCACACGTCAAGGCTCCCGAGCTCGTCGGCCCGCCGGCCGGCGCGCTCGCTGCGTTCCTTGGGGCGCTGATCTCGATTCGTCTTCTCCGGTGTCACCGCGCACTCCTTATGTGTCGGTCACCCTCGGGACGCACGCGCTGGTCCTGCTGCGCCTGACGCCCCTATGGGTCTGATGTCAAAAGCAGTTCGGACGCGGTGGCGCCGGTCGACTCACGGGAGAGGCCGTGGTGAACCGGCTTGTCCCATGACGGACCGTGGGTGTGGGTAGGACCCCGTACTGCTGTCCGTCCGGACCAGATTAACCAAATGAGCGGGACCCCGCTCGATGGGGCTGAAAACGACCGGTAACAATCGCGCGTCATCTGGTGTTCAACTCGGGTTTAGACAACGATTTGTTCACTCACGGGCGTTTTGAGTACCACCCGAACGGCGTACAAGGGCGTAGGCGCTTTCGACGCGGTTGCGCAGTTCAAGTGCCGTTGGCTGAGTCGAAAGCTCGCCATGATCTGCTGCCGCACGGCAACGGCTGTCTCGCAGGAGGACTGACGCATGGAGCTGCGCAGCGTCGAGGAGCTGATGGATCTGCTGTACACCTGCCGGGGCACCAGGGACGCCCCGGACCGCGACCGCCCGCCGGTCGACCTCCACGACCACGCGCTGCGGACCGCCGCGCTGCTGCGCCGCGGCCGCCCGGCGGACAAGGAGCTCCAAGTGGCGGGCCTGGTGCAGCCCGTCGGCGGGCTGCTGTGGCCCGGCGACCCGGCCGCGCGCGCCGATCACGCGGCCCACGCGGTGCGCGCCCTGCTGGGCGAGCGGGTCTCCCGCCTCGTCCGCCGGTGCCCTCGCCGGGACGCCGCCGCCGACGACGACCTCCTCACCCTGCGCCAGGCGACGGAGGAGGGCCGCACGGCCGGCTTCGACGCCGGGGTCCTGGAGGACTGGCGCACGGTGCTGGACCTCTTGGCGGCGCGCAACTCCCGTCTCGGGGCTGTCGACTGACGGAGTGTCATGAGACGGTACGTCGATGGGGTCCTCGTCGTACGGGCTGGAGGGCAGAGCCGCCGTGGTCACGGGGGCGACGCGCGGAATCGGGCTGGCCGTCGCCCGGCACCTGGTGGACGCCGGAGCATCGGTGTGCGTGACCGCGCGGGACGCCGACGAGGTACGGCGCACCGCTGAGGACCTGGGCGGGGTCGGACTCGCGGGCAGTGTCGCCGACCCCGGCCACCCCCGGCGCCTGACCGAGCTGGCCCTGCGCGAGTTCGGCCGCCTCGACATCCTGGTCAACAACGCGGCGACCAACCAGCCCTACGGGCCGCTCATGGACGCCGCCCCCGAGGCCTGGAGCGAGGCCTTCACCGTCAACGTCGAGGCACCGCTACGGCTCGTGCAGTGCGCGTGGCGGTCCTGGATGTCGGAACACGGCGGCTCGGTGGTCAACGTGTGCACGGAGGGTGCCGGACACGTCGGCCCGAACGTGGGCGCGTACGGCACGAGCAAGGCCGCCCTGCTGCATCTCACCCGGCAACTGGCGGGCGAACTGGGCCCCCGGGTCCGGGTGAACTCCGTCTCCCCCGGCCTGGTTCGCACCGAGATGGCCCGGTTCGTATGGGAACCGGGCGAGGAACAGGTGGCCGCCGGGTTGCCTCTCGGCCGGATCGGGGAGCCGGAGGACGTCGCGAGGGCAGTCGTGTGGCTGGCCTCGGACGCGGCGGAGTGGGTGACCGGCGCGGATCTGCTGGTGGACGGCGGCACCCGAGCAAGGGCAGCGCGCACCCCGGCCTTTCAGGGGCGCGGGGAACTGCGCGACGAGCCACACTCAGCCCGCGGACACATCCCCTACCACTTCCCAGGCGCGTAATCCTTCAAGAACACCCCGTACAGATCCTCCCCCGCCTCACCCCGCACGATCGGGTCATAGACCCGAGCCGCACCGTCGACCAGATCCAGGGGCGCGTGGAACCCCTCCTCAGCGAGCCGCAGCTTGTCGTAGTGCGGCCGCTCGTCCGTGATCCACCCCGTGTCGACCGAGGTCATCAGAATCCCGTCGGCCTGGAACATCTCCTGCGCACTGGTCCGCGTCACCATGTTCATCGCGGCCTTCGCGGCGTTCGTGTTCGGATGCCCCGCCCCCTTGTACCCGCGGCCGAAGACCCCCTCCATCGCCGAGACGTTCACGACGTACGCCCGCCCGCTCGCCGCCTTCTTCGCGGCCTCGGCCATCGCGGGACGCAAGGCGCTGATCAGGATGAACGGCGCCGTGTAGTTGCACAGCTGGGTCTCCAGCAGTTCCACCGGGGAGATCTGCTCGATGGTCTGCACCCAGGTGTTGGAGTCGACCACGTCGGGCACGAGCCCGCCCGCGTCGATCGCGGTGCCGTCGAGGTGCCGTTCGACGCTGGCGTTGCCCGCGACCAGGGCGAGGTCGGCGACCTTCTGCGCGTCGAGACCGCTGGTGCCCAGCGGCAGCGCGGCCAGGCCGTCGACCGCGCCGGAGTTGAAGGCGCCGATGACGTGGTGGGCGGGGAGCTCCCCGGCGGGCAGCGGGGCGCTCTCGCCGTCGACCAGCGCGGCGTAGGCGGAGGGCAGCCGGCGTACGGTCTGCGTCGCGTTGTTGACGAGGATGTCGAGTGGGCCGGCGTCGGCGATCTGGTCGGCGAGGGCCACGGCCTGCGCCGGGTCGCGCAGGTCGATGCCGACGACCTCCAGGCGGTGCATCCAGTCCGCCGAGTCGTCCATCGCCTTGAAGCGGCGGATGGCGTCCTTCGGGAAGCGCGTGGTGATCGTCGTGTGCGCGCCGTCGCGCAGCAGCCTCAGCGCGATGTACATACCGATCTTGGCGCGGCCGCCGGTGAGCAGGGCGCGCTTGCCGGTGAGGTCGGCGCGGACATCGCGCTTCTCGCGGTTCACACGGGCGCAGTCGGGACAGAGCTGGTGGTAGAAGTAGTCGACTTCCACGTACCGGGCCTTGCAGGTGTAGCAGGAGCGCGGGCGCTGGAGTATCCCCGCGATCCTGCCCGCCTCGGTGGCCGACGACGGCAGGATGCCCTCGGTCTCGTCGTCGATGCGCTGGGCGGAGCCGGTCGCCGTGGCCTCCGTGACCGCCTTGTCGTGGGCGGTCTTGGCGGCCCGGCGCTCCTGGCGGCGGCGCTGCTTGACCGTGCGGTAGACGCCCGCGGTGGCCCGGCGCACGGCGATGGCGTCCGGGTGGTCGACCTCCAGCTTGTCGAGTTCCTCGAGCACGCTGAGGCAGACGGCCAGACGCTCCGGGTCGATGCCGGGTCCGTACGAGAGCCCGCTCGCCTCGTCCATGGCCTGCGGGCCGTCCTCTGTCACCGTCATCGCCGCTGTCGTTTCCCTGCTCTGCCGTCGCGGCGCGCCCATCGCGCCCGCATTCGAAGGGCGAATTTTACGGAGCGCCGGGCCGGAGCGCCAAACCCGCTCCTGATCACGACTCGCAGGCCGTGATCAGTGTCTGCACCTCCTCGGTGAGGGCGGTCGCGAATCGGTCGAGGTCGGGGACGGCCTCGGCGTCGGCGACGAGGCCGTAGTGGACGCTGCCCCGGTACGTCGAGACCGCCACCGCCAGGGAGTGGCCGGGGGGCAGCGGGGCGAGGGGGAACACAGCGGTGAGCGGGTGGCCGCCGAGTCTCAGGCCGAGGCTGGGCAGGGGCACGCTGGTCACCAGGATGTCGAACCAGAGCCGGGCCGCCTGGCCGACCAGGGGGCCGCCGAGCCGGTGGGCGAGGGCGGGGACGTGGTCGGCGAGCAGGGCGACGGCGCCCGCGCCCCGGTTGGGGCCGGCGTCCTTGTTGCGGTCCATGGCGGTGCGGACCGAGGCAAGGCGTGCCAGCGGGTCCTCGTCGTCCACCGGAAGCCGTATCAGATAACCGGAGAGCCGGTTGCCCTGTGGGTAGGCGGTGCGCGGGCGGCGCTTGGAGACGGGGATCAGGGCGCGGGGCGCGACGCCCTCGCTGCCGTCGCCGCGCTCGTCGAGCCAGCGGCGCAGGGCCCCCGCGACGACGGCGATCAGCACGTCGTTGACGGTGCCGCCGACGGTCTTGCGGACGCGGTGCACGTCGTCCAGGTCGAGCACCACTCCGGCCGTGCGGCGGGTACCGCTCGGCTCACAGGTGAGCGCGGGGGTGGAGCGCACATCGAGGGAGGAGCGGGCGACGGAGGCGCCGATGTCCAGGGCCCGGCCCACGTCGGACAGGGCGCCGCGCAGCATCCCGGGCAGGTCGCGCACCTCCGGCAGCAGGCCGCGCGGAGGCTCGACGGTGCGCGGCCGGGGCGCCGGCAGGTCCATCGGGTCCATGACGCCCGCGGCGAGGGTCAGTGCCCGCAGCCCGTCGGCGAGGGCGTGGTGGAACTTGAACAGCACCGCGAAGGAGCCGCCGTCCTCACCCGGCAGCACATGGGCCTCCCAGGGCGGCCGGCCTCGCTCCAGCGGACGGCCCATGAGCCGGCTCGCCGCCGCGTGGAAGTCCGCGGTCGGGGCGTGCAGCCGCACATGGTGCTGGGAGTCGAAGTCCGGGTCCGGTTCCCGGGCCGCGCCGCCGAAGGCGAGGGGCCGGCGCAGCGCCGAGGGCAGCGGCTGCCACACGTCGCGGATGCGCATGCGCAGTCCGGGGACGCCGGCGGCGCGGGCCGCGAGCAGGTCCGCGGCGTGAGCGCCCGCGGCCGGCGAGTGGGCCGGGAAGATCCCGAGCGCCCCGAGGTGCATCGGGTGCTCGGCGGACTCGAGGTTCCAGAACGCCAGGTCGAGAGGAGCGAGCAGGTCAGCAGTCAAGGGCTTGCCTCGCGTCGACGACGGGGTGGGTCAGCAGTCAACCGCCCCCAGCCGATTACGGTCAAGTACGATCAGGCTACGTACAGTTAACAGCAGATTAAGTCCCGCCCGGGCGAGAGGGGCGGGACTTATGGTGCATGTGGTGTCAGTCCAGCACAGGTTGCGCCGCCGGGCACCCCGTGGGAGTCACCCGGGAGGCGTCACGGATCAACGCCTGGTGCGCGGCCTTCAGTCGTGCCGTGTCCGGTTTCAGCACCGCCCGGTCGTACGTCAGGAAGCCGTTCAGCTCACCCTCGACGTCCGCGATCTGGGTGTACACGGCACCGTTGCTGCCCCGGCAGACCAGGGCCCGGACCTCGTCGAGCTTGGCCAGATAGTCCTCGGTGTAGGTGGCCGGGTCGACGTCGACGTACGACTGCTGCACCGACCAGGCGTGGCCGGGCACCGCGAGGCCCAGGCCGCCGTACTCGCCGCTGACCAGGGCACGCTCACCGTCCGGGCGCGGTGGCAGCGCCGGGCTCGGATAACCGTGCTCGTCCATGAGGTCGCCGGTGCCGCCGTCGGCGCCCAGGTTCAGCCCGGACTGGCCGTTGACCAGCCGGGTGGGGTCCCACGCCTTGGCCTGCTCGGCGACCCGGCCCACGTCGTACTGGCCCCAGCCCTCGTTGAAGGTCACCCACATGACGACCGACGGGCTGCTGATGTGCTCGTCGATCATCTCCTTCATCTCGCGCTCGTACCGCGCGCGGGAGGAAGCGCTCGGGTTCACCCCGGCCGTCATCGCGGGCATGTCCTGCCACACCAGCAGCCCGAGCCGGTCGGCCCAGTAGAACCAGCGGTCCGGCTCGACCTTGATGTGCTTGCGGACCGAGTTGAAGCCGAGCCGCTTGTGCGCCTTGAGGTCGTAGGCGAGGGCCTCGTCGGTGGGCGCGGTGTGCAGGCCGTCCGGCCAGAAGCCCTGGTCGAGGGTGGCCATCATGAAGACCGGCTCACCGTTGAGGACCGTGCGCGGGACGCCGTTCACCTTCTCCACGGCGATGGAGCGCATCCCGAAGTAGCTGCCGACCCGGTCGGCGCCGACCTTCACCTTGAGCTTGTAGAGGAAGGGGTCGTCGGGGGACCACAGGTGCGGGTCGCGCACGGTCAGGGTCAGCGGGCTGCCGGTGCGGCCGCTGACCTCGGCCACCTCGCGCTTCCCGTCGTACGCCGTCGCCGTGATCGGTACGCCGTCCCGGACGCCCCGGGCCTCCACGGTCAGCTTCTCGCCGGCCACGTCCGGGGTGAGCTTGAGGGAGTCCGCGTGGTCTCGGGCCACCGGCTCCATCCAGACCGTCTGCCAGATGCCGGAGGACGGGGTGTACCAGATGCCGCTCGGGTCCAGGCGCTGCTTGCCGAGCGGCGGGTTCTCGCCGGATGCCGCGTCGGTCGGGTCGTAGACGCCGACGATGAGCTCCTGGACGCGGCCGGGCTTCAGCGCGTCGGTGATGTCGGCGCTGAACTTGTCGTAGCCGCCTTCGTGCTCGGCCACCTTGGCGCCGTTGACGTAGACCTCCGAGCGCCAGTCGACGCCGCCGAAGTTGAGCTTGAGCCGCTTGCCGGAGCCGATGTCCCAGTCGCGCGGGACCGTGAAGGTGCGGCGGTACCACATGCGGTCCTCGTGCCGCTCGATGCCGGAGAGCTGGGACTCCACCGGGTAGGGGACCAGGATGCGTTCCCTCAGGTTCTTGCCGACGGGCGGCTGCTCGCCGGGCTCGGCGGCGGCGAACTGCCAGCGGCCGTTGAGGCCCTGCCAGGCGTCCCGGGTGAGCTGCGGGCGCGGGTACTCGGGGTGGGCGTTGCCCGGCCCGACCTCGTCCGCCCAGCGGGTGCTCAGCTGGTGCGTCGAGCGGTTGGGCCCGCTGCTCAAGAACTCCTTGACAACGTTGCCGTCGGTGTCGGAGAGGCCGCCCTGACCGTCGTAGCGGATGTCGGCGGTGCCGCGGGCCGTGCCGGTCCTGTTGCCGACGACCGGCTCGTCGAGGGCGACCAGGAGGGACGTGGGGTCGGACGGGTCCGGTCGCGCCGCGCCCAGGGGCCACTCGGCGCCGCCGATCACCGCCTTGAGGTGGTCCGTGAAGCCCGCCGGGGGCGTGGCCAGGGGCTGGGCGAAGTCGAGCTTGAGCGTGCGGCCGGTGGACTGGACGGTGGCCGCGAGGGCTCCGTCGTAGTCGAAGCCGTCGGGGAGGCGGAACGCCGACTGCGGGACCGGCTCCTTGCCGGCGCCCGGCCGGGTCCAGCGGAGGTGGAGGTTGGAGCCGCCGTAGTGCTCGAAGTACTCGACCTTGATGTCGTAGGCCTTGCCCGCGGTCAGGTCGACGGGCTGGGCCGTCTGCTCGCGGTCCCAGTCGTCCACCCAGTGGTCGATGAGGGGCTTTCCGTCGATCCAGAGGCGGAAGCCGTTGTCGCCGATGACCGAGAACGTGTGGGGGCCGGTCTCCTCCGGGACGATCTTTCCGGTCCAGCGGACACTGACGTCGTCCGAGCGGCCGGTGGTGAAGTTCAGTCGCGGCTCCAGGTTGTCGAAGTCGAGGTCCTGGTCGAAGGCCGTCGCCTTGAGGGTGTGGAAGTCGAAGGTGCCGGGGGCGGAGTGGGTGTAGTACTCGCCCTTGAGGCCGTGGATCTCGGCGGGGTCGTCCGCCAGGGCGGGGGCCGCGGTCAGGCCGGTGAGGGCGAGGAGCGCGGCGAGCAGTAACGCGAGCCGGTTTCTGAGGTGTCTCGTATGCACGGAACCTCCGTTTACATCGTTGTCATGTACGGGCGGTGGCATGACAACACGGATTCCGTTCTTCGTCCAGAGGCAGGACAAAGTCCCTCGAGCCGCCCCGCGTCAGGTGACCAACTGGTCCTTTCCCAGGGCGATGACGCCGCCCTTGGACACCGTGTACAGCTCGGCGTCCCGCTCCGGGTTGACGCCGATCGTCGCGCCCGGCGGCACCTCGACGTTCTTGTCGAGGACGGCGCCCCGCACCACCGCGCCCCTGCCGATGTGCACGTTGTCGTGCAGCACGGAGCCCTGCACCACCGCGCCCGGGTCCACCACGACACCCGGCGACAGCACGGACCGCGTGACCTGGCCGCGCACGAGGCAGCCCGCGCTGATGATGGACTCGCTGGCGATGCCGCCGGCGTTGAAGCGGGCCGGCGAGAGCTGGTACGAGTGCGTGTAGATGGGCCAGTCGCGGTTGTACAGGTTGAAGGCGGGGCGCTCGGCGATCAGGTCCATGTGGGCCTCGTAGTAGGCGTCCAGCGTGCCGACGTCCCGCCAGTAGCCCTGGTCGCGGGTGGTCTCGCCGGGCACGTGGTTGGCGCTGAAGTCGTAGAGCGCCGCCTCGCCCCGGTCGGTGAGCTGGGGCAGGATCGAGCCGCCCATGTCGTGCACGGAGGACTCGTCCTCCGCGTCCCGCCGGAGCGCCTCGATGAGGGACTTGGTGGTGAAGATGTAGTTGCCCATGGAGGCGAAGACCATGTCGGGGTCGTCCGGCAGGCCGGGCGGATCCGTCGGCTTCTCCAGGAAGCGCTCCACCGTCTGGCCGTCCGAGCCCGGCGTGATCACGCCGAACGACGAGGACTCGGTGCGCGGCACCCGGATCCCGGCCACCGTCACTCCCGCGCCGCTGTCGATGTGCTGGGCGAGCATCTGGCGGGGGTCCATACGGTAGACGTGGTCGGCGCCGAAGACGGCGACGTACTCGGGCTGCTCGTCGTAGACGAGGTTCAGCGACTGCAGGATCGCGTCGGCGCTGCCCAGGTACCAGCGCGGGCCGAGGCGCTGCTGGGCGGGCACGGGGGTGACGTAGTTGCCGAGCAGGTTGGACATCCGCCAGGTCGTGGTGATGTGCCGGTCCAGCGAGTGCGACTTGTACTGCGTCAGGACGCAGATGCGCAGGATGTCGCCGTTGACGAGGTTGGACAGCACGAAGTCGACCAGGCGGTAGGTGCCGCCGAAGGTGACCGCGGGTTTGGCGCGGTCCGCCGTCAGGGGCATCAGGCGTTTGCCCTCGCCGCCGGCCAGCACGATTCCCAGGACCGAAGGACCACCACGACGCATGGCCGCTCCCCTCACGCCGATTTCCCGATGCCTGCCCCTGTGCGGGACGCGCTATGCCTGTTTCAGGATCTCCTCGTAGAGCCGGACCGTGCGGCGGGCCACCGCGTCCCAGCCGAACTCGCCGACCGCCCGCTCCCGCCCGGCCTCGCCCATCCGCCGGGCGGTCTCCCGGTCGCCCAGGACGGTGTCCATGGCCCGGGCGAGACCCGCCTCGAAGTCGTCACCGGCCGGGACGAGCAGGCCGGTGACGCCGTCGTCCACGACCTCGGGGATGCCGCCGACCGCCGAGGCCACCACGGGCGTGCCGCAGGCCATCGCCTCCAGGTTCACGATGCCGAGCGGCTCGTACACCGAGGGGCAGACGAACAGGGCGGCGTGCGTGAGGAGCTGGATCACCTCCGGGCGCGGCAGCATCCGCGGAATCCAGAACACGCCGTCGCGGACCCGGCTCAGCTCCCCGAACAGCTCGCGGAATTCCTGGTCGATCTCCGGCGTGTCCGGTGCTCCCGCGCACAGCACGACCTGCGCGGCCGGGTCGATGTCCCGCACCGCGCGCAGCAGGTGGGGCACGCCCTTCTGCCGGGTGATACGGCCGACGAACAGCACATACGGACGGGAGCGGTCGAGTCCGATCCGGTCCAGGGCGTCCGTGCCGTGGTCGGGCCGGTAGAGGGCGGTGTCGATGCCGTTGTGCACGACGTGGACCCGCTCCGGTTCCAGTGCGGGGTAGCAGCCGAGGATGTCCTCGCGCATGGCCCCGGACACGGCGATCACCGCGTCCGCGGCCTCGATCGCGGTGCGTTCGGCCCAGCTGGACAGCTCGTAGCCGCCGCCGAGCTGCTCGGCCTTCCAGGGGCGCAGCGGCTCCAGGGAGTGGGCGGTCATCACGTGCGGGATGCCGTACAGCAGCTTGGCGAGGTGGCCGCCGAGGTTGGCGTACCAGGTGTGGGAGTGGACCAGCTCGCGGCCCTCCAGGGCGGCGGCCATGGCGAGGTCCACGGAGAAGGTGCGCAGCGCGTCGTTGGCGCCGTCGAGCGTGGACCAGGGCCGGTGGCGCCGCACGCCGTCGGCGCGGCCCTCGCCCCAGCAGTGCACGTCCAGGTCGACCAGGGCTCTGAGCTCCCGGGCGAGGAACTCCACATGGACGCCCGCACCGCCGTACACGTCCGGCGGGTACTCCCGGGTCAGCAGTCCCACTCGCACCCGCAACTCCCTGCTCTCAGCGGCCGTTCCCTTTCATGGTCACCCAGATGTGGCGTGTGGGGAAGAGCGGGGCGGCGTCGTGAAGCAACAGTCGCCGCAGAGGCCCCCGCCGGGCACCCGGTAGTACAGACAGCAGCTGCGGCGCCGGAAGGCGGTGCCGGTGAGGGTCCCGGTGCCGGCGAGCAGGGGATGCGCGAGGAGTTCGGCGGCCAGGGAGCGGGCCCGGGCGGCGGTGTCCGCGCGGTCGTGCCGCCGGGCCCAGCGGTCGAGTTCGCGGGCGGCGCCCGCCAGCGCGGAGGCGGAGTTCCCGCGCAGCAGGCCCGGGGCGAGGCGGTGGTGGGCGCGCAGGGCCGCGGCCAGGGGTTCGAGGTGGCCGTCGAGGACGGTGTCCGCGAGCGTCGCCGCGTCCGCCCCGGGGCGCGGCCGTACGTCCGTCAGCCACAGGTCGTCGGGGGCGCTGCCGTCGGGGTCCCAGCGCAGCAGCCGGGCGTCGAGGTCGGGGACACCGCCGTAGAGGACGGCGCAGCCGAGCGCGACGGACCACAGGCGGGCCGCGAGGCCGAGATGGGCCACGGACGCGGCGATGCGCGACTCCGGGGCGTGCAGGGCGTCAGCCACCTTGCGGACGCGAAAAATCAGGGGATTTCCGCACACGTCCGGTGACGTTTCGCGGTAGGCCTGTGCGAGAGTGGGAAGAGGCCTGGCCGCCGCTCCCTCCGTGCGCAGCACGAAGAAGCCGCCGAGCGGGCGGAGTGCGGCGAGGTCGGGGTCGAGGTCCACGAAGACCAGTAGTACCAAGGCCCCTAGGGGACGCGACCCGGTGGCCCCCGACTGTGGTCGCCCACCCTGGGGATGACGGTGCTCCCCTCGTACTCCATCGGCAGTAGGACCCAATGAGTGCTCAGGGACGACGACGGGAAGACCTGGACACGGCAGGGTGTTGGTCATGAAAGCCGACCTTTCGCCGCGCCGGGCTGAATGCCCCCGCCTGACGCAGAGGAGCAGCCGATGAGCGCCCTCGCGTTGTCCGTCCTGCTCTCCCTCGTGTCCGCCGTCGCGTACGCGGGCGGGGCGATCGTGCAGGAGCGGGTGGCGGAGTCCTCGCCGGGCGAGGAGTACGCGCCGCTGCGCCGGCCGGGCTGGTGGGCGGCGGTCGGGCTCAACGGTCTCGGTGGACTGCTGCACGTGGTGGCGCTGGCGTACGGTCCGCTGAGCCTGGTGCAGCCGCTGGGCGCGCTGACCATCGTGGTGGCCCTGCCGATGGCGGCGCTGTTCGTCGGCCGCAAGGCGGGGGCCACGGCCTGGCGGGGCGCGATCATGGCGACGGTGGGGCTCGCCGGTCTGCTGTCCCTGGTCGCCGCGTCCGACGCGCGGTCGCTGGACACGGCCCAGCGGGTGGCCGTGGCCGTCGTGACCGCGGCTGCGGTGGTGGCGCTGATGATCGCCGCCCGGGCCGCGCACCGGCACCCGGCGGTCCGCAGCATGCTGCTGGCGACGGCCTCCGGTATCGCGTTCGGCATGTCCTCGGTGTTCACCAAGACCGTCGCGGTCGACTGGACCGGCGGCGTGTCCGCGGCCGACGTGCCCTCGCTGGCCGTGATCGGCGTCCTCGCCACGGCCGGCATGCTGCTGTCGCAGGCCGCGTACCGGGGCGCCGGGCTCACGGCCCCGCTGGCCACGCTGACGGTCGTGAACCCGGTGGTGGCGGCCGCGGTCGGCATCACGATGTTCGGAGAAACCTTCCGCTACGGCACGACGGGCACGGCGCTCGCCCTGAGCTGCGGCGTGGTGGCGGCGGGCGGCCTGATCCTCCTGACGACGGAACGGCTCGCACAGGGCCAGCCGGAGAGCCCGGGGACGGGCCTGGAGGTCGCCGGCACGGGCCTGGTCCCCGTCGACACGGGCCTCGGGGCGTCCGGAACGGTTCCGGAGCCCACCGGCTCCGGACGAGGCCGGCCCGAGCCGGTGCGTGCCGGGTCCGCGGGCACGGGCGATGCGGCCGGGACGGTGCGCAGCCTGCTCGGAAGCAGGGACTCGCTGCCCGAGACGGTGAGGGCGTCGCCCGTCGAAGTGGGCAGCCTGGCCGAAGCGGTGAACGGTTCGGAGGAGCCCCTGGGTGCACTGACCGCGACCGTGGGGGCACCACCCGTGGCCGTGGGGGCGCTGCCGCAGGCGCGTGCAGGGGCAGGGGACCGTGGCACGGCCGGGCGCGGCCGGTCCGGGGACGAAGCCGTGCCCCTGACCGCCGAGGAGCCCGAGGCCGCGCCGGACATGCCGTACGAGAGCGGGGAACCGCCGGTGGCCTCGGGCCCCGGCGAACGCCGCCCGCTCTCCTACGTGCCCTTCTACGGCATCCCGTACGTCCCGCTGCCCACGGTCGACCGGCACCGCACGCGCGTCAGATCGTGACGCCGCCGGCCCTGAGATAGGCCACCGGGTCGACGTCCGTACCGAAACCGGGCCCCGTCCGCACTTCGAAGTGCAGATGCGGGCCCGAGCTGTTGCCGGTGGAGCCGGAGCGGCCGATGCGCTGGCCGGCGGTCACCGTCTGCCCGTCCCGCACCGAGATCGCCGACAGGTGGGCGTACTGGCTGTAGCGGCCGTCGCCGTGCCGGACCACGACCTGGTAGCCGAACGAGCCGCCCCAGCCCGCGCTGACGACGCTGCCCGCCGCGACCGACCTGATGGACGTGCCCGTGGGCACGGGGAAGTCGACGCCGGTGTGGTAGCCCTTCGACCAGGACGAGCCCGCCTTGCGGTAGGGCGTTCCCAGGGAGCCGCTGACGGGAGCGACGAGGCCCTGCCGGGCAGACGTGGACCTTCCGGCGCGCTCTTTGCTCCGCTCCTCGGTGCGGTCCTTGGCGCGTTCCTTCGCGCGGTCCGGCTTCTTGGGCGACGGCTTGGCCGACGGGGCCGGCTTGTGCGCGGGACGCGTCTTCGTGGCGCCCTCGCCGCTCAGCGCGAGCCGCTGACCGGGCAAGATCACGTCGGGGTCGGCTCCTATGGCCGAGCGGTTCGCGGCATAGAGACCCCGCCAGCCGCCCCTGACCTCCTGGTCGGACGCGATTTCGGAGAGGGTGTCGCCGCGGACCACCGTGTACATCTCGGCGCTGCCCGCCCGGGACTGCGGCGTGGACTGCGGCCGCACGTCCTCGATGGAGGTCTTCGCCCTCTTCCTGTCCTTCTTCGCGTCCTTCTTCGTGCTCTCGGAGGCCGGCCGGATGTCGGGCTCGCCTCCGCCCCGGGTCAGTCCGGCCTTCACCGAGCAGACCGGCCAGGCGCCCGGGCCCTGCCCGTCGAGCACCTTCTCGGCGACGGCGATCTGCTGGTCCTTGGTGGCCAGGTCCGCGCGTGCCGCGTAGCCCCGGCCGCCGTACGCCTCCCAGGTGGACTGGGTGAACTGCAGACCGCCGTAGAACCCGTTGCCGGTGTTGATGCTCCAGTTGCTGGTGGACTCGCAGGCGGCGACCTTGTTCCAGGTGTCCACGTCCGCCGCCTGGGCGGCGCCGGTGCCCATGAACGGCAGTGCGATGCCCGCGCCACCCGCCGTGACGGTGAGTGAGGCGCGGTTGATCCTGTTCGGCTGATACCGGCGGTGCCGGCCGCGTACGGCCATCGATTGCCCCCTAGACATGCGTCAGGAGGGGCAAAAGTAAGCGCTGCGAACCGGCCAGAACAAGACGGCTATCAGCCGCCCGGGCGCCCAAATGGCCGGTATGAGGCCCCTGTTGCGCGACGTGCGCCACGGCGGTGCACCGTGTACGCCGCCCGGTGCGCGGGTGCGACGTGCGCGGGGACGCTTACATCGACTGAGCGCGACGGGGCTCTCGTGCGTATCACGCTGCGCGACGTCGTACGACCCGCGCGTGCGGCCGGAGTAGCGGCACGTCAGGATGGTCGACGGGGGCATGCTGGTGGACACCACCCGCAGCACCGATACCGAGGTCTTTAGGAGCCAACCGAATGAGCAGTA
The DNA here is from genome assembly GCF_044457425.1 of Streptomyces sp. NPDC050546. Lineage (NCBI taxonomy): Bacteria > Bacillati > Actinomycetota > Actinomycetes > Kitasatosporales > Streptomycetaceae > Streptomyces > Streptomyces sp. NPDC050546. The sequence continues at coordinate 553,525 of NZ_JBITGX010000002.1, read as the reverse complement.
CAGCGCAGATCGGCGTCACGGGTCTCGCGGTCATGGGCCGCAACCTCGCCCGTAACTTCGCCCGCAACGGCTACGCGGTGGCGGTGCACAACCGGACGCCCGCGCGCACCCGCGCCCTGGTGGAGGAGTTCGGCGGCGAGGGGGACTTCGTCGCGTGCGAGAGTGCGAAGGAGTTCGTCGCGGCGCTGGAGCGGCCGCGGCGGCTGGTCGTGATGGTGAAGGCCGGTGACCCGACGGACGCGGTGATCCAGGAGTTCGCCCCGCTGCTGGAGCCCGGCGACATGATCATCGACGGCGGCAACGCGCACTTCGCGGACACCCGGCGCCGGGAGCGCGAGCTGCGCGAGCAGGGCATCCACTTCGTCGGCATGGGTGTCTCCGGCGGCGAGGAGGGCGCGCTCAACGGGCCGAGCATCATGCCGGGCGGCCCGAGGGAGTCGTACGACTCGCTGGGCCCGATGCTCGAGAAGATCTCGGCGAAGGCGGCCGACGGTTCGCCGTGTGTCTCCCACGTCGGTCCGGACGGTGCCGGGCACTTCGTGAAGATGGTGCACAACGGCATCGAGTACGCGGACATGCAGCTCATCGGCGAGGCGTACCAGCTGCTGCGCGATGTCGCCGGTTACTCCCCCGCCCAGATCGCGGAGATCTTCCGCACCTGGAACCAGGGCCGCCTCGACTCCTACCTGATCGAGATCACGGCCGAGGTGCTGTCGCACGTCGACGCGGAGACGGGCAAGCCGTTCGTGGACGTGGTGGTGGACCAGGCCGAGCAGAAGGGCACCGGCCGCTGGACCGTCCAGATCGCCCTCGACCTGGGCGTTCCGGTGTCCGGTATCGCGGAGGCCGTCTTCGCCCGCTCCCTCTCCGGCCACGCGGCGCTGCGGGAGGCCTCGCGCGGGCTGGCCGGCCCGAAGGCCAAGGCGCTCAGCGAGTCCGAGGCCCAGGCCTTCGCCGACCGGGTGGAGCAGGCGCTGTACGCGTCGAAGATCGTGTCGTACACGCAGGGCTTCCACGAGATCGACGCGGCCCGCGACGAGTACGGCTGGGACATCGACCTCGGTGCGGTCTCCGCGCTGTGGCGTGGCGGCTGCATCATCCGCGCGGCCTTCCTGGACCGGATCCGCTCCGCCTACGACACCCGGCCCGACCTGCCGAGCCTGCTGTCGGACGCGACGTTCGCGCAGGAGATCGCGGACGCCCAGGACGACTGGCGCGAGGTGCTGATCGCCGCGACCCGCGAGGGCGTGCCGACCCCCGGCTTCGCCGCGGCCCTCGCCTACTACGACGCCCTGCGCGCGGAGCGGCTGCCGGCGGCGCTGACGCAGGGGCAGCGGGACTACTTCGGTGCGCACACCTACCGCAGGGTGGACCGGGACGGTTCGTTCCACACGCTGTGGGGCGGGGACCGGTCGGAGGTCTCCGCGTAGGCGCTCGCCGCTGAGGAACGGTGAGGGGCCGGTGGACGGCCGTATCGGCTGTCCACCGGCCCCTTCTCGTTGTCGTTCCGGTGTCGTTCAGGTCAGCGGCGGGCCCGGCTCGGGGTTGGGTACGGGTTCGGGGCCCGGGGGGATCGGCGACGGGTCGGGACCCGGCACGGGGTCCGGCCCCGGAGGCGGGGTCGGGGACGGGGGCGGCGGGGTCGGCTCCGGGCCAGGCGGTGGCTGTGGATCCGGCACCGGGTCGGGGCGCGGCTCCGGGTGCTGGGGATCCGGGCCCGGTGTCGGCCCCGGGTGCACGGGGTCGGGGTGCACGGGGTCGGGGTGCACGGGGTCGGGAAACGGATTCGTCATGAGGCCCTCCAGCCAGTCGATCGACTCCGGCTCTGGACTACTCCCCCGCCTACCCGGCACCTGCTTCGCCAGTCACTCCGGCGCGGGACGGGCAGGGGGCCAGGTGGGTCAGAAGCGGCCGGGGTGGGCGGACAGCCATTCCTTGGCCGCCGTCAGCAGGTCCGCATCGGCCGGGCGGGCCTCGTCGGGGTGGCGTTCGGCCCACCGGGTGACGTAGGGACACAGCGAGGCGACCGGGCTGTGCTCGCGTCCGGCGATGGCGTACACCTCACGTGCGAGCGACCCCGCGATGCCCTGGCCCTCGTGGGCCGGCTCGACGATCGTGTGCACGGGCACCAGCGCGCGCTCGGGGCTCTCGAGGACGAAGTACTCGATGCGGCCGACGACTTCACCACCGGTCAGCGCCTCCAGGCGGCCCGCCGCCCGGTCGTCGCGGATCTCCAGGTCCTTCATATGGACATGCTCCTGTCCCGTCTGCGTCCGGTCAGGCCCTGATGGCCTGCGGGCTGCGCTGCTGGTCCGAGCCCGGCACCGGCTCGGACGGGTCGGCGCCCAGGGCCGCGATCCGGTTGTCGCGGTCCACGTGCACGACCCTGGGGGTGAGTGCCCGCGCCTCGGCGTCCGTCACCTGTGCGTAGCTGATGATGATCACGAGATCACCGGGGTGCACGAGATGCGCGGCGGCCCCGTTGATCCCGACCACCCCGGATCCGCGCTCGCCCTCGATGACGTACGTCTCCAGCCGGGCGCCGTTGGTGATGTCCACGATGTGCACGAGCTCGCCGGGCAGCAGATCGGCGGCGTCGAGCAGATCGGCATCGATGGTCACCGATCCCACGTAGTGCAGGTCGGCCTGGGTGACGGTGGCTCGGTGGATCTTGGACTTGAACATGGTTCGGAACATCGATGTACTCCCGCAAGTAGGCTCCCTGCCTGCGTTCTTGCAGGTCAAGGGCTTATGACGTCGGGAAGGGTGCTCGAGGCGCCCTCGCGTCCCCGCGCTGCCCGTCATGGACGGCCTCGATCAGCGTAGCCAACGGGCTCTGAAGACTCTCGTGACGATCGCCACAGAGGCTTGGCCGGCTGACCATCGGGGCGTTCAAGAACCGTCGCCGAATCCGGCGGCGCGCGACATAGACGCTCATCGCCGGTCAGTGCTCCAGCCGTAGATCGCTGGTGCGACGGATGTCCGGCCGACCGCGCCTACGGGTGCGTGTCCGTGATCGCGATGACTTCGTCGAGGCGGTCCAGGGCGGCCTGCAGGTCGTCGACCTTGGCCTGGATGCGATCGCGCTCGGCGCGCAGCATGGCTCGTTGATCGGCGTCGGTGTGCCCGGAGTCCCAGCACGGAAGGAGTTCCGTGATCCTTCGGCTGGTCAGGCCGGCGGCGAACATCTCCTGGAAGAAGCGGACCAGGGTGATGGCGTCCTGCCGGTAGAGGCGCTGGCCGGATGGGCTGCGCTCCGCGATGAGCAGCCCCTGCTGCTCGTAGTAGCGCACGGCGCGTACCGAGACGCCGGCGCCCCGTGCCACCTCGCCGATGCGGATGGGCCGCTCGGCCGCGGCCTCTGTGACGGTCATGGTCATTCCTCTCACCCCGGCCCTGATGAGCAGCACTTGCCTCTGACGTCAACGTCAGGTTTTAGCGTACCGGGCATGGACATCAACAACTCAGTTGCCCTTGTCACCGGAGCCAACCGCGGCCTGGGCCGCGCCTTCGCCCAGCGCCTGCTCGAACGGGGCGCCCGCAAGGTCTACGCGACGGCTCGCCGGCCGGAGACCGTGGACCTGCCGGGGGTCGAGGTGCTGCCCCTCGACATCGCCGATCCCGCATCCGTGAGGGCCGCGGCGGAGGCCGCTCCGGACGTCTCGCTGCTCATCAACAACGCCGGGATCCAGACGGGGACCGACCTGGTGACCGGTTCGCTGAACGCGGTACGGCACGAGCTGGAGACCAACCTGTTCGGCCACTTGGGAATGATCCGGGAGTTCGCGCCGGCGCTCGGCAGGAACGGCGGGGGCGCGATCGTCAACATCCTCTCCGCCATGTCGTGGTTCGGGGGCAAGGGCGCCAATGCCTACCACCTGACCAAGGCCGCCGCCTGGGCCATGACCAACGGCGTCCGCCTGGAACTCGCCGAGCAGGGGACGCTCGTGACAGCGGTGCACCTCGGCCTGGCCGACACCGACATGGCTGCGGGCTGGCCCGTGGACAAGATCGCACCGTCGGACCTGGCCGACACGGCGCTCGACGGTGTCCAGGCGGGCTCCGCCGAGGTCCTCGCCGACCAGTGGAGTCGGGACGTCAAGTCCCGGCTGCCGCTGACGCCGGAGGAGTTCAACGCCGCGATGGACCGCGCCCTGGCGGCGCTGACGGCGGCCTGAGGACCCCCAGGGGCGTGCTGACTTCGGTCGGGTCGGTTGCTTCCGAGGTCGGTCAGGACTTCGGTGCGGCAGGAGACGGCCGCCCCGGGGGTATCGGGGAGGTCATCGGGTTCGCTGTTCAGGCGAATCCGATGACCTCGTCAGTGATGGGCAAATTCCGGTCAACTTTGATGCGGTAATCGCGCCAACCTGACACACCTTCACGTCTGCTTCACACGTAATCCCGAGCTTGAGCACGGAAGTTGTCCACGTCGAGATCCGTGAGCCTCGACCGGCACGTTTGCGGCGGCCAACTCCGAGATCAAGATTTGACTTGTCCTGTCCCGTTCATGTGCGCGTATGGTGATCGTCGCGACGGGCGGCTGCTGACCACTCCGCCATCGCGTGAGTCAACCGGCGGCCGGGGGAACGGTGTCGCCACGGGGAGAGGTTGGTCGCCATGCCGCGATTCCGGCACTTCACGCATGCTGTTTCAGCCTGCTCCGCCCGTTGCTCCGGTCTCCGTACCGAGACGACGGCCTGATCTTCCCTGTCGCTTCCGCCTCTTCGGGCGGTCACCCCCGCCTGCCTTCCTTTGCGATGAAGGGATGCTCTGTTGCGCCCGAGACAAGGGTTCTTCAGCTCCAGAACCAGTACCAGACCAAGAAGATCCGGTCTCCGCACTCCCGTCGTCACGTCCGTCGTGGCCGTCACCATGCTGAGCGGACTGGCTGTCCAGCCGGACGTACTCCAGTTGACCGCCGCGAAGACCGCGGCGGCGAACGACTCGTACGACTGGAACGAGGACACGGCTGCCGAGCAGTTGCGGCAGGACCAGTGCCTGATGGCCGATGTGCTGCGTCTGGGTGGGCCGTCGATGGCCACGACGGCGCAGGACGGTCTCAACCAGACTCCGGCGAAGCTGCGTGAGCTGGCCAACCGGGACAACTGGGAGAACACCCCGCTCTCCGCGGCGTACCAGAAGGACAAGGACGCGGCGAGCAAGGAGCTGAACGCCCTCAACGCGCTGCGGGACGGGTGGGGTAAGCCCCTTACCGGGCTGACCACTCCGGCCGGCTTCACTGAGACCGGCTTCCACTGGCCGCCCGGAACAGCCAATGACGGCAGGGACGACTTCTATGGCCAGACCGGCCTGACGAAGTGGACAGCGGAGCGGTTCTGGAAGGACGAGGGGGACTTCTACCAGGACTCCACCCCGAGGGCTGACGCGGCGACGGTCAAGGCGGTCAAGGACCTCGGTGCCCCGCTGTACGGCAAGGACCCGGATCCGGGTCTTCCCAGTGACGAGTGGAATCGTGCGCTCGCCGAGCGGGACGCCTTCAAGCACCTCTCCGACTGGTCGCTGGAGCCCACCGGCGCGGACAACGCCCGTCTCTTCCTCGCGTCCGGTGGCTTCCCCCGTACGGCCCCGCAGCCGGGCACGGCGGAGTACCGCATCGCGGTCGAGGACCTGAAGAGCCGGTTCGCGGCGTGCGCGTGGCGGGATCCGATCGACCCGAGCAAGGTGCTGGACGACATCTCCTCCGCCGCCGCCACCGAGTGGCAGCAGGAGGTCTCCGCACAGGCAGCGCAGCGCAACCAGATCCTGGGCGCGAACAAGGACGCCACCACGGCGCTGGCCGCGGGCGCGAAGGCGCTGGGCGACATGCTGGGCCACTCCTGGACGGCCGACCACCTCACGCGCTGGCAGGACTACTGGTCCGCGGGCGGCGTCGGATACGTCGGTGACGCTCCGGCGGTGATCGAGGTGCCGGGCGCGTCGGGCAAGTGCCTCGACATCCCGGGTGGTGCGAAGACCAACGGCTCGCCGGTGCAGATCTACACCTGCAACGGCAAGGCTCAGCAGCAGTGGGAGGTCTACGGCGACGACAAGGGCCTGCACCTGCGGAACGTCAACTCCCTGAAGTGCCTGGATGTTTCGGGGACCAACGAGGCGAACGGCACGAAGATCCAGATCTGGACGTGCAACAGTTCCCCGGCGCAGACGTGGGAGTACAACCTGCGCGCCGCCACGGCCCTGAAGAACACCGCCACCGACAAGTGCCTGGACCTGGCCAACTTCACGAACAGCACTGACGCGCGGCTGTGGACGTGCTCCGGCGGCACCTCGCAGAAGTACCGCGTCAAGCCGTCCGGGCACACCGGGACGGTTCCGCCGAAGGCACAGTTCGACAAGGCCAAGGCCGGTGTCACGGCCGCTCAGGCGGCGGCGAAGAAGCAGCTCGCCGCGCTGAAGGCCCAGCTGGCGGCAGCGCAGAAGGCCGTCACCACTTCCGACACCGCCGAGCAGGCCGCCTACACGATCGCTGACCAGTCGGGTGCTCCGCGGGGTCGTGGTCTGCTGGTGGGGCAGCAGAAGGCGCAGGTCACCAAGGGTGCGGCGGCTGCGCTGACGGCCATGGTGAAGGCCGGTGAGACCGCTGAGGCGGCCACCCGTGCCGCGGCCGCGGACAGTGAGACGATCACGCAGCGTGCGCTGGCCCAGGCCGCGCAGGCGAAGGCGGAGTTCCGTAAGAAGGCCGCGGAGGCGGCCGAGTGGCAGGCCAAGGCCGCCGCGGATGCGGCGAAGGTGCACCGCGACAACGCCAAGAAGGACAAGGAGACCGCTGAGGCCAAGCTCGCCGTCGCCTTGAAGGCGGAGGGTGACGCGAAGGCGGCCGCAGCCGACGCGCACGCCAAGCGGCTGGCCGCGGAAGCCGAAGAGAAGACCGCGAAGACCGAGAAGGAGACCGCCGAGGCCAAGCAGGCCGAGGCAGCCCGCCACAAGGAGAACGCCCAGGCGGAAGCGTCGAACGCGAAGGAGGCCAAGGAGAAGGCCGAAGCCGCCGAAGGCACCGCGGTCGAGAAGAAGAACGCCGCCGTCCAGGCCCGGGACAACGCCAAGGCCAAGCGGGACGATGCCTGGGACGCCGAGCACAAGGCCAACGCCGCCCGGGCCAAGGCCTCGGCCAAGGACGCGTACGCCGATGCCCACGAGTCCGACAGCAACGCGCAGGAGTCCAGGGCGGCCGCCGACGCGGCGGACGGACACGCCGACGATGCCGAGGCCGCAGCGGGCAGGGCGCGTTCCGAGGCCAACGCCGCCACCCAGGCCGCAGCGGACGCGGACGCTGCCGCCACCCGTGCCGAGGCGGCCGCCAAGCGCGCCCGCGCCCACGCGGACGGTGCTCAGGCGGCGAAGCTGCGGGCGGATGCCGCGGTGAAGACCGCGACCGCCGCTGTGGCCGATGCCATCAAGGCCGCCGCGCACGCCGCCGCCGAGGCGAAGACGGCTGTCGAGCTGGCCGATGAGGCGGAACAGCACGCCAAGACCGCCAAGTCCCAGGCGGACGAGGCGAACAAGGAGGCCGCCAAGGCCCTGGTGGCCTCGGCCAAGGCAGCAGGCTTCGCCCACGTCACCGCCCAGGCCGCCGTGGACGCGGGCAACGCGGCCGCGCAGGTTGTCCGGCCGGCCAACGACGCGATCCAGCTCGGCTCGCCCTACGTCACCACCGACTCGGCCGCCGGCTTGGTCGTCCTGACCGGGCAGGCGTCGAAGTCGATCGCCGAGCAGCAGAAGGCCGTCGCCGACGCGCACGCCAAGAACTCCAAGGAGGAGGCAGCCGCCGCCAAGGCCCTCGCCGAGCAGGCGAAGGGTGACGCCAAGGCCGCCTACCAGCACGCGGCCAACGCGGCAGGGCACGCGGCCGACGCACGCGGCTACGCCAAGGAAGCCCTCGGCTACGCCGCCGACGCCGCCCTGGCCGCGTCCAAGGCGAGCCAGTCACTGGCCCGCTCGATCGAGTACCAGCGCCAGGCCACCGAGGACGCAGCCGCCGCCGACAAGGCAGCCGGCCGGGCCGAGGGCCACGCCAAGGACGCCCGCGACGCCGCCGACCAGGCCGCCCTCGACGCCGCAGCGGCCCGCACCGCGGCCTCGGAAGCCGAGCAGGCCGCCAAGGACGCCCGCGACGCCGCCGAACGCGCCGACGCCGCCGCGACCGAGGCCGAGGAAGCGGCCAAGGACGCCCAGAAGTACGCGGACTCGGCCCAGCAGGCGGCCGACCAGGCCGGCCGTGAGGACGCGAACAAGCAGGTGCAGGCCGGCGCGGGCACCGGGGTCGGCGGGGTCTTCTCCGTCATCGACGACCTCAAGCAGAAGGGAGACCCACAGCGTCTGCCCGACGACTGCTCGCGCCTTCCGTGCGACCTGGTCTACGAGGTGACGTTCGACGCGGTCGTCAGCTACTACCTCTGCGCCAACCCGGACGTGCCCGCCACCGAGTCCGGTTGCCCCGCCGAGGACACGTTCTTCCTCACCACGAAGACGTTCCCGAACCTGACCAAGACGGTCAAGGTGTCGTCCTGGGACGCGACCAAGGGGCTGTGGAAGGGCATCTACGAGTCGATCATCGGCGACTTCACCGGCTGCTACCACAAGATCAAGGGTGATGGTTCGGGCAGCTACGGCGACTGCGCCTGGGCCGCGTCCAACTTCATCCCGAACAAGGCCTACGGCCTCATCGCCGACGCGATCCATACCCTGAACACCGCCCTGCGCCGCGGGGAAGGTGTCGCCGACGCGCTGAAGGCGCTGAAGAAGCTGGACGTCGATCCGGAGACCCTCGCCGACATCGAGCGGACGGTGGACTCGTTCGAGGAGTCGAGGACGGCCTGCAGGCTCAACAGCTTCCCCGGCGGAACCGAAGTGGTCCTCGCCGACGGCAGCCGCAAGCCGATCCGGGACGTGCGCCTGGGTGACCTGCTGCTGGCCACCGACCCCGACGCCAAGACCACGCGGGGCGAGCCGGTCACGCGTACGTTCTCCCACCCCGCCACGGATCTGCTGGACATCACCCTGGCGGACGGGGGGCGTCTCACCAGTACACGGGGTCACCAGCTCTTCGTCGTCGACCGCGGCTGGACTCTCGCCTCGGACCTGCGCACCGGCGACCGTCTGCGCACGCCGGACGGCGCCCTTCGCACCGTGACCGCCCTGCGTGACCGGAACGAGTCGACGCCGCGGACCGTGTACGACCTGACCGTGTCCGGCCTGCACACGTTCTACGCCGTGGCGGGCAGTACGCCGGTCCTCGTCCACAACTGCAACGACCTCGAGGGTGACGACGCCAAGTTCGACGACGCGCACACCCTCGACGAGCATGTGAACGCGAGCCCGGAGCACGCGAGGGAGCTGGCCAGGAAGAAGACGATAAAGAACAACGGCATGGACACGCCGAACAGTGTGTGGAAGGACCAGGAGACGGCACAGACGGTCGTCGACTTCGCACTGAAGGACCACGCCTCCGCGATCACCACGTGGCTCCGGAAGAACAAGACGAACGAACTGTCCTGGTCGGGTCGCTACGGCCCGAAGGACTCCTCCCTGGGCACGAGGTACTGGAAGGACGAGGACAGGGCCGCTGAGGCCGCCGGAAACGAGTTCTTCATCAAGATCGTGAGGTATCGGGGTCCGGGGAAGCACAAGGCCGGTTACTACGTACAGACCTGCTATCCGAAGTAAGGAGGCGACACGGGTGCAGCGCTTCACCGAGTTCGATTTCGGCATCTCGTGGGTGATGGGCTTCTTCCACCAGGACTGGACCTGCGAGGGGGACACGGCGGCCGAGGTCGTCGCGCAACACTTCCCGGAAGAGGCCGACGAGGAGGTCCTCGCGGTTCGCCGCGACGCCCGGACACTCGTCGACAACCTTCCCCCGGAGACGCTCGAGGTGCTGTGGACGGCCGGAGCGGAGTACATGCCGGGCTTCGAGCGGACCACGGGGTCCGAGTGGACGCGGACGGTCATCGGCCTCTGTGAGGCCAGGCTGTCCTCGAAGGCGGATGTGCGTCCGCTCACCGGAGCCGACCTGGAGGACGGTTCGGCCCACCTGGACGCGGTCGTCGCCGAGATCGAGCAGGCGTCGTTCCTGGACGCCGAGGTGCGCGAGGCACTCGTCGACTGCGCTCAGCGCTGCACTCCGGACCTCGCGTTCCGGGTGCTGCTGAGGGCGGCCGTGAACGTCCGCGGCGCGGAGCTGTCCCCGGACCAGTACAGGAGGATGGAGACCATCGGATCGGCCCTCCACTACGGCGAGTTCGTGGTGGATGGCGTCAAGTACCTGGTCGAGGAGCCCTAGCGGCAGCCCTCCGACGACGCAACGCACCACAGGGGCCCGCACTCTCCCGAGTGCGGGCCCCGCGCGTGTCCCGCCGGCGTCATGGGAAGCTGCCGGACGGTCATGGCAGGTGGATTCCGGTCCCGGGTCCGAGCGGCAGGTCGAAGGCGTAGAAGATGCCGAGCACGGCCAGCCATGCCCCCATGAAGGGCAGGATGTAGATCGCGAGCCGGGACATCAGTGTGCCCAGCTGCGCGCCCGGTTCGTAGCGGCGCATCAGGGCCAGGGAGAGGAAGAGGTAGGGGTTGAGCGGCGAGATCATCTGGGTCGCCGAGTCCGCGATCCGGAAGGCCGCCAGGGTCAGCGCCGGGGACATGCCGATGAGCATGAAGGTCGGCACGAAGACCGGGGCCATCAGTGACCACAACGCCGAGCCGGAGCTGATCAGCAGGTTCAGCACGCTGACGACCAGCACGAAGAGCACCAGGGCGGTGAAGCCCGTCAGCCCCGCGGACTTCAGCAGCTCCGCACCCTCCACCGCGAGCAGGGTGCCCAGGTTGGACCAGGTGAAGACCGCGATGAACTGCGCGATGACGAGGATGAGCACGATGTAGCCGGACATCGAGGTGACCGACTCGCCCATCATCTTCGGGATGTCGTTGTGGTGCGTCACGGTACGGGCCTTCACCCCGAACACCGCGCCCGCGATCACGAACGCGCCGAACAGGATCGGCACGATCCCGCTGAGCGCGGGCGACGGCACAAGCGCACCGCCCTCGCCGCGCAGCGGGCTGCCGGGCAGCAGCCAGGCGACCAGCACGATCGCGGCATACGCACCGACCGCGGCCGTGGCCCAGAGCAGTCCACGCTTCTGCTCCGCGCCGATACCGGCGGACTCGTCGTCGGACGACTCGTCCGTGACCGGGGCGGGCAGCCTCGGCTCCAGCACCCGGGCCGTCAGGAAGCCTCCGATGAGGGCGAGCACCACGCTGGCCGAGGCGGTGAAGAAGTAGTTGACGAGGAGATGCGTGGGCACGTCCTGTCCGGCCGGCAGCACGGCCGCGACCTTCTCGGTGATGCCCGCGTACAGAGCGTCGAGGGCACCCACCGTGAAGCCCGCCGAATAGCCGGCACACACGCAGGCGAAGGCACCGATGAGGCCGGCGACCGGGTGGCGGCCGGCCGCCTTGAACACGAGGGCGGCCAGCGGCGGGATCACCAGGACCGCGATGTCGCTCATCACATGGCCCTGGCAGGCCACGAACGCCACCGCGTACGGCAGCAGCCACTTCGGCGCCCTGGCGACGGTCGCCCGGACCGCCGTTTCCAGCAGGCCGGTCCGCTCGGCGACACCGACCGCCATCATCATCAGCAGGACGGTGCCCAGCGGCGGGAAGCCGGTGAAGTTGGTGAGCGCGTGCTCCAGGAACCAGCTGATGCCGCCCCCGGTGAGCAGCCCCTGGATCTCGAGGCGCTCGCTCTGGCCAGGCACCGTCACCCCGACGTTCGCCCGGGCCAGCACGGTGGAGACCACGGCGAGGAGGGCGAAGAGGGCGGTGAAGAGGTAGAAGGGGTGCGGCAGCCGGTTGCCCAGGCGCTCCAGGCCGGCCATGAGCCTGCCGCTGCCGTATCCGCCGGCGGCTTGTGCCGGGGATGACGATGCGAGGGTGTCCTGCATGGCGGTCGCCTCTCAGTCGGTACGGCGGGCGCCGTCGCACGGGTCGGTGCGCTCGGTTCCTTCGGTTCGTTCGGTTCCTTCGGTTCGTTCGGTTCCTTCGGTTCGTTCGGTTCGTTCGGTTCGTTCGGTGAGGGTGTTCTTGCGTATGACGCCCTGCTGGATCACGCAGCGGATGTGCGCGGGTTCGGCGAGCAAGGAGATGTCGGCCAGCGGATCGGCGTCGCACACGACGAGGTCCGCGGCCTTGCCGGTCTCCAGCGTGCCCACCCGGTCGTCGAGTCCGAGGAGTTCGGCGGCGACCCGGGTACCGGTGGCGATGGCGTCCCTCGGGGACATGCCCAGGGAGACGAGGTGCAGCAGTTCGCGAAGGTTCTGACCGTGCGGGCTGATCGCGGCGTCGGTGCCCATCGCGATCCGCAGCCCGTCCGCGATCGCGGCGGAGATGTTCTCCTTGGTGATGCCGGACCAGCGCGTCTTCTTCTCGTAGTGGTAGGGCGCCATGGTCGCCTTGTCGATGCCGTCGAAGACGGTGGACAGGGTGGGGACGACGAACACGCCCTGTTCCCCGGCCAGTTGACGGGCCTCGGCGTCCAGGCCATAGCCGTGCTCGATGCTGGTGACGCCGCCCCGGATGGCGTTGAGGATGCCGGCGGTGCCCTGGGCGTGCGCGGCCACCGGGCGTCCGCCGTGCCGGCGCGCCTCGTCCACGACCGCGCGGATCTCCTCCTCCGTGAGTCCCTCGTCCTCGGGCTGGTCGTGCGGGCTTCCCATGCCGCCGGTCGCGCAGAGCTTGATGACGTCCGCTCCCTCACGCAGCAGCCGGCGCACCGCCTTGCGCACCTCGGACGGGGTGTCCGCGATCTCGCCGACACCGCCGCTGGTGTCGATGCCCGAGGGGGTGGTGAAGTCGGCGTGGCCGCCGGTGTGGCCGATGATGCGGATCGCTGTGTGCAGCCGGGGCCCCTCGATCAGGCCCTCGGCGACCGCGACCCGGAATCCGGCGGGCAGGCCGCCGAGGTCGCGGGCGGTGGTGATGCCGGCATCGAGCGTGCGGCGCAGCCGGCGGGCGGTGCGGAAGGTCTCCACCGTGTCGTCCATGGCGAAGCGCTCGGACAGTGCCCGGCCGTGCTCGGCGCCGAGGTGCACATGGCAGTCGATGAAACCGGGCAGTACGGTGCGGCCCGCCACGTCCAGTACGCGCGTGTCCGGCGGGGTGGCCGGGGCGTTCTCGGCGCGGCCGACATGGACGAGGTCGCCGTGCTCGTCCGTGACGACCACACCGTCGGACACGGGGGCGCGTCCGGTGCCGTCGACGATTCGCGCGTTGATGATCTTCAGGGCCACTGCTACCGCTCCTTGTGCTGGTCGGATGTCGCGGTAGCCTCAGGTCTTTCAGCAGCAGGGACGGCGATTTGCAGGATTCGTTCACTGGAGTACGCGGAATGCAGGATCAGGAACTCAGCGAGCTGGATCTGGCCATCGTCAACGCCCTGCAGATCCATCCCCGCGCCCCCTGGTCCCTGGTGGGCCGGGTACTCGGCGTGGACCCGGTCACCGTCGCGCGCCGCTGGCAGCGGCTCTCCGACAGCGGGGCCGCCTGGGTGAGCGGTCATACGGCGCCGGCGACGGACGACCGGGTGATGGCCCAGGTCGAGATCGTCACCGCGGCCGCGCAGGCCACCCGTGTCGCCGAGGTCCTCGCCCGCGACATCGCCACCCTGAGTGTGAAGCAGACATCCGGCGCCCGGGACATCCTGGCCATCGTCTGGGCCTACGGCCTCGATGAACTCGCCGACTACATCGGCGAGCGCGTCGCCCGGTGCCCCGGGGTCCGCTCGACTCGCTCGCACGTCATCACGGCCGCCCCGTTCGAGGGGAGCCGGTGGCGGCTGCGCGCTCTCTCCGCGGAGCAGCGAGCCCGGCTGCACCCGCCGGAAAGACCACCCGCGCCTCCCGAGCCGCTGCGCCCGCTCGACCGGCGCCTCGTGGTGGCCCTGGGCGAAGACGGCCGGATGCCGCTCAGCGAACTCGCCGGACGCACCGGTACGAGCGTGGCCACCGCCCGCCGCAGGCTCGGCCACCTGCTCGCCGCCGGCCAGTTGGTCCTGCGCTGCAGCCTCGCCCGGCCGCTCACCGGCTGGCCGGTCACCGCCGTGTATTTCGCCTCCGTACCGGCGGGGCACCTGGACGCGGCAGCGGCGGCGTTGCGGACCCTGCCGGAACTGCGTCTGTGCACCGTCGCCGCCGGGCCGCACAATCTGATCCTCGACGTGTGGCTGCGGGGCGTCCACGACGTGCACCGCCTCGAGGCGCACCTGGAGCAGGAGATGGCCCATCTGGGGTTCCGCGTCGCCGACCGCGCGGTGGTGCTGCGTACGGAGAAGAACGTCGGCCGCATCCTCGACCGACGCGGGCACAGCGTGGCGGCGGTCCCGCTGGAGCGGCTCGGCTGACCCTCCCGCCGCCGGCGGACCCAGCGCTCAGCCCCATCCGGCCGGGGCGAATGGCCGACGCCGGCCTGCGCAACGGCGTTCGACGAGGTGCGTGACCACCGCCACATCCGGAAGGCCGGGCCATGCTGCGTCAACTCCAGCCCCACGGAGCTCAATTTAGGTTAGGCTAAGCTAAATTTCTCGTGTGGGTCCGGACCGCGTCGCGTGATCGGGGGAGACAATCACCATGGGCTTGCCGGCCATCGGCTCCTATCCCATGCCGGAGCGCTCCGCGATCCCCCGGTCGCAGGTCTCCTGGCGGATCGACCCGGCACGTGCCGCCCTCCTCGTCCACGACATGCAGAACCACTTCGTCCGGGCCTTCCCCGCCGGCCGCGCCCCCGTGGTGGAACTCGTCGACAACATCGCGGCGCTCAGGGAACTCGCCGACACCCTGGATATGCCGGTCGTGTTCAGTGCGGAGCCCGCCGGGCAGCCGCCCGCGCAGCGAGGGCTGGTCGGTGACATGTGGGGGCCGGGGATAGGGGACGAGCCGGACGCCGCGGCGATCATCGCGCCTCTCACGCCCCGCCCCGGAGAGCACCTCCTGGCGAACGTGCGCCACAACGCCTTTCTGCGCAGCCATCTCGGCAGGCTGCTGCGCTCCCAGAACCGGGACCAGCTGATCATCTGCGGGGTGCACGCGCACCTCGGTGTCCTGCTGACCGCGGCGGACGCCTTCATGAACGACATCCAGCCGTTCGTCGTGGCCGACGCGGTCGCCGACTTCTCCGCCGAGGAGCACGCACTGGCGCTCCGGTGGGCCGCGCGCACCGGCGTGGTCAGCACGACGGACGGTCTGCTGCGCGCCCTGCTCCTGCACCGGGAGCGGAGGAACGCGTGACGCCCGCGGCGCGGAGCAGCGGTGCCTTCCTCGACGACACATCCTTGAATTGGAGTGACTCCGTGAGCGTGACCCAGGCCGACCCGGTCGCGACCCTTCTCCCCTCCCTTCCCCAGCCGCCGGGTGACCTCCTGGGCAGCGTGGTCGTCGTCAAGTTCGGCGGCAACGCCATGGTGGACGCCAGTCTGCAACGGGCCTTCGCGCAGGACATGGTGGAGCTGTGGCACGCGGGTCTGCGCCCGGTCGTCGTACACGGCGGCGGGCCGCAGATCAGCGCGATGCTCGACCGGCTCGGGCTGGAGAGCCGGTTCGAGGCGGGCCTCAGGGTGACCACCCCGGAAACCATGGACGTGGTTCGCATGGTGCTGACGGGGCGGGTCCAGCGGGAGCTGGTCGGCGCCATCAACGCCCACGGTCCCTTCGCCGTGGGCCTGACCGGCGAGGACGCGCACACGATGACCGCCGTACGGCGACCGGCCCTGGTCGACGGCAAGGCGGTGGACATCGGGCTCGTCGGCGACATCGTGGACGTGAACCCGGCGATGGTGCGCGCCCTGCTGGAGCAGGGGCACATCCCGGTCGTCTCCCCCGTGGCACGCGGCGCGGACGGGCAGGTCTACAACGTCAACGCCGATCTCGCGGCGTCGGCACTCGCCGTCGCCCTCGACGCCGAGCGGCTGGTCGTGCTCACCGATGTCGAGGGGCTGTACGCGGACTGGCCGCGCAGCACCGAGGTGATCGGACGGCTGACGGCCGGCGCGCTGGACGGGCTGCTGCCCGGTCTTGCGAGCGGGATGCTGCCGAAGATGGAGGGCTGTCTGCGGGCCGTCCGCGGCGGCGTGCGCCAGGCGCATGTACTGGACGGACGCGTGCCGCACGCGGTGCTGCGCGGCGTTCTCGCCGAGACCAGCCCGGGAACGACCGTGGTTCCGGACGCGGTCACCGAGTCCGTGGTCACCAAGTCCTGACCAGGACCCGGGCGTTGCGCCGCGGGTCCAGGGACCGCGCCCAGGACCGCGGCGCCAGGTCGGCGGTCGTGGGCGTGAAGCCGTAGCGGAGGAAGAGTCCACCACCGCCGGTGGTCGCCGTGAACAGGGCGTCGAGTGATCGGGCGCGGGCCATGGCCAGGACCGCGCGCAGCAGGCCTGCTCCCGCTCCGCTCCCCTGCTGGTGCTCCGCCACGCAGAAGTTGTAGACGACGCCCGCGGGTCCGGCACCCTCTCCCCCCTCGGGATACGCCCGCATGCCCACGCAGCCCTCCAAGGTGCCGTCCGGCCCCTCCAGTACCTGGAAGTCCGCGGCCTGGGCGGCGTAGAGGGAGACGGGGCGTTCGCGCAGCGCACCCGAGCGTACGAAGGGGAGGGACAGGGTGGCGAGCGCGGCGGCCTCGTCGGGGCGGGCGGTGCGCACCGAGAACGACGGCGTGAGAAGGGCGTGCGGCGGCGCGGCAGGGCGCGGCGTAGCCGTGATCAAGGGGGGTTCCTCTTCCTTGTCTCTGAGCGGAGATCAGGCGCGCGGACGGCTCGGGCGGCCGTCGACGTACGTCTCGACCACCTCGATGTCTCCTATGCGGGAGGTGTCGACGCTCCGGGGGCCGTCGCCGAGCACGACCAGGTCGGCGCGTTTGCCGGGGGTGAGACTCCCCAGGCTGTCCTCCCAGTGGCAGGCGTGGGCGCCGGCGACGGTGTACGCGTGCAGGGCCTCGTCGACCGTGAGGGCCTCGTCCGGGCCGATGAGCTGCCCCGAGGTCGAGGCGCGCTCGACCATGAACTGCACGGCCCGCAGGGGCGATCCGTCGGCGACGGGACGGTCCGAGCTGCCCACCAGTGGAATGCCGTGGTCCAGGAACGCCCGGCCCCGGTACATCCACGGTGCCCGTTCCGGGCCCATGATCGACGCGTAGTCGTCGCCGAAGTAGCGCAGGAAGTTGGGCTGGATCACCGCGCTGAGGCCGAGGCGGGCGAAGCGCGGGAGCTGGTCGGGCCGGATCAGCCCGGCGTGTTCGATGCGGTGGCGGGCCTCGGGCCGGGGCCTCAGGCGCTGGGCACGGTCGAGGGCGTCCAGGGCCACGTCGGCCGCGCGGTCGCCGATCGCGTGCACGGCGAGCTGCCAGCCGGCGAGGTGGCCGTCCACGATGAGGTCCGTGAGCGCCCGCGGGTCGTCCTGCAACTGCCCGGTGTGGTCGAGCCCTTCGTACGGGCTGCTCAGCGCTGCCGTACGGGCCATCATGCCGCCGTCGGTGTAGATCTTCAGCGCGCCCACGGAGAGCCGCTCGTCGCCGAACCCGGTGCGCAGGCCGAGGTCGAGGGCGCGTGGGATGCCGTCCGTCTCGTGTGCCGCGACCGGGCGCAGCCGGTCCCCGGACACCATGAGCTGCACGCGCAGCGGCAGCAGCCCCTTGTCCCGGGCGAGCTGGTAGGCGCCGAGTTCGACGGGGCTGTGGCCGAAGAGCGTGCCGCCGATGCCCGCTTCGGCGCAGGCGGTGACGCCCTCGGCGAGGCAGGTGCGGGCCGCCCGGCCGATCGCCTCGGCCAGGTCCTCCTGGGAGTGCGGCAGGCGCAGGGCGCGGGCGGCGCCCATGGCCTGCTCGGCGAGGAAGCCGCTCTCGTGCGGGATGTCGGCGGGCAGCAGGTCCAGGACTGCCGTGTTGACGACGCAGCCGTGGCCGGAGTCGTGCAGCAGGAAGATCTTGCGTCCGTCGCTGACCTTGTCGAGGTCGGCGGCGGTCAGATGGCGGCCCAGGGCCCGCTGGTCGTAGCCGGCGACGCTCACCCAGTCGCCGGGCGCGCGGGTGCGGGTGACGGCTTCCGCGACGACAGCGAGTACGTCGTCGATGCGGGTGCGGCCGGCGATGCTCGGGGTGTTCTGTTTGAACCCGGTCCAGGCGAGGTGCACATGGGCGTCGATGAACCCGGGGAGCACGGTGGCGCCCTGGAGGTCGATCACCTCGCGGGCGGGCAGGGAGGTCACGGCCTCGTCGAGGCCCGCGATCCGGCCCTGCCAGATGCCCACGTCATGGGCGACCGGATGGTCCGGGTCCATGGTGAGGAAACGGGCGTTGGTCAGCCTGGTGCAGAGCATCGGTGAGGTCAGGCGTCCATCGTCGCGGCGAGGGACCTCGGGCGCAGGTCCGTCCAGTGGGTCTCGACGTACTCCAGGCACGCTTCCCGGGTGTTCTCGTCGAAGGCGATCGTCCAGCCCCCGGGTACCTCGGCGAACGACGGCCACAGTGAGTGCTGGCCCTCGTCGTTCACCAGGACCAGGAAACGGCCTTCGTTGTCGTCGAAGGGGTTGGTGCTCATGCTCGATGCCTCCTTGGAGGGCCAAGATTAGGTTAGGCTCGCCTAATTGACTGGAGCTTAGCCTTTGTCCCTTCCCTCTCACAAGGAGACGTTCATGCGCCTGGTCGCGGCCGACATGGAGGACGCCGACGCCTTCGCCGGGTTCGGACTGCCCGGCATGCCCGGAACCGACGCGTTCTGGGCCGCGGCGGGAGCGCCCGCCTCGAAACCCGCCGAGGGCGGGGGCTGGGTGACCCTGTTCCTGTGGCGCGGGTCGGAGGCGAGGGTCGGCTTCGAAAGCTGGTCGGAGCCGGTCCCGCTGCGCCGCTGGGCCGACTCGGACTGCTGGTACGCCGAGGTGCGCATGCCCGAGCGGCTGCGGGTGACCTACCAGTTCCTGGTGGGCGACGCGGCGTACTCCGACCCGCTCAACCCGGCCGGTGCGGGCGGTGACCGGTCCATCGCGGCGACGCCGGACGCGCCGGAGCAGCCGCACTGGCCGGTTCTCGGTGCCGACGAGGTGCTGCCCCTGCCGCTTACCCGGATTCGCTGGGCCAGTGAACGGCTCGGGGGGCGGCGGACCGTGCGGGTCCATCCGGTGGGGGGCGGTGGGCCGGTGGTGCTGCTGCTCGACGGGGACGACTGGCTGTATCTGCATCCGGCCATGACCGCGTTCGACTCGGCCGTGGCCGCGGGTGAGCTGCCGCCGGTCACGCTGGTCTTCCTGCCGGCCAAGGACCGGGCCGGGGAGTTCACGTGCCGGGCCGAGCTGTGGGAGGCGGTGCGGGACGAACTGCTGCCGCTGGTGGCGGAGTCGGGGGTGCGTGCCGATCTCGACCGGCTGGTGGTCGCCGGGCAGAGCCTCGGTGGGCTGAGCGCGGTGTACGCGGCGCTGGAGTATCCCGAGCTGGTGTCGCGGGTCGCTTGTCAGTCGGGGTCGTTCTGGTGGCAGCCGGGTGCCCTGCGGGCGGCTGATCCGTTGGGGGGTGCGGTCGGTGGTGTGATCGCCGAGCGGCTGCGGGCGGGTGTTGATCTGTCGGGGCTGCGGGTGGCGTTCGATGTCGGGGAGCATGAGGCGCGGATGCTGCCGCACTGCGGCCTGGTGGAGAGCCTGGTCGAGCGGGCCGGGGCGACCGTGCGGGTTTCACGGTCGGCCTCCGGCCACGACCGGGCCGGGTGGCGTCATCCCCTGCTCAGGGATGTCGGCTGGGCCCTCGGTGAGTAGTAGTCGTCCGCGGGCCGGTGGGGGCTGATCGCGCAGTTCCCCGCGCCCCTGACGGGGCGCGTTACCGCGCCACCGCCAGGCAGTACGCCTCGTCGTTGGCCAGGAGGTTGCGGTGGGTGTCCTCGGCCGTGATGACGCCGTCGTCCAGGACCAGGACCCGGTCCGCTGCGTCCAGGAAGGCGGGGCTGCTCGTGATGACGATGGTCGTGCGGCCTCGGCGTAGCTTCGCCACGTTGCGGGCGACCAGTTGTTCGGTGACCGCGTCGACCGCCGTCGTGGGGTCGTGCAGGACCAGTACGTCCGTGTCGGCCGCCAGTGCCCGGGCCAGGGAGAGGCGTTGGCGCTGGCCTCCGGAGAGGTTCGCGCCCCGGTCACGGACGCCGTAGTCGAGGCCGTCGCGGTGCAGGGCGACGACGTCGGTCAGCAGGGACGCCTCGACGGCCTCGGGGACCGAACCGCTGGTGCCCGAGGGGTCGATGTTGGTGCGCAGGGTGCCCGCGAAGATCTCCCCGTCGTAAGGGTTCACCAGGATGTGCTCGCGGACCGCCTCGACCGACAGGTCCGCCAGCTCCTGCCCGCCCACCCGGACGGCTCCCTCGTAGGCGTCGGGCGGGACGTTCACGGCCAGGACCGCCGCCAGGTCGGCCGCGGCGCGCGGCTGGTAGGCGGCGATGGCGACGAACTCGCCGGCGGCCACCTGGAAACGCACCTTGTTGAGGGACCCGTGGCGGACGCAGTCGATGTCCAGGTCCGCGCCCGGGGCCGGTCGCCCGGAGCCCGGGGTCGTGACCGGCGGAGCCGACAGCACCAGCGCCATCCGCTCGGCCGAGGCGCGCGCGATCATCACGTACTTGGGCATCTCCGAGAACAGTTTGAGCGGTTCCATGATGAACTGCGCCAGGCCCACGGCCATGACGAGTTCCCCGATGGTGATCCGGCCGGCGAAGGCCAGCCAGCCCGCCATCAGGGTCACGGCCCCGGCCAGCACCGCGTTGAGGGCCAGCGCGGTGCCCGCGTACACGCCGTTCACCTTGGCGACGACGATCGACTGGTGCCTCGCCTCGGTGCTGACCTTCCGGTAGGAGCCGAACGCCGCGTGGTTGCCGCCGAAGCCGTGCAGCGGGCGCAGGCCGGTGATCAGGTCGGCGACCTTCGCGCCGGCCCGCGCCACCCGGGCCTGCTGTTCCTGAGTGCTGCTGCCGATCCGCCGGGACATCACGCTCAGGATCGACAGGATCGCGACGGTGCCCACGATCACCAGCAGGCCGAGCCGGATGTCGGCGAGGCCCAGCGCGACCGCCGCGACCAGCACCGCGACCAGCGAGCTGATCAGCAGCGGCACCACCTCGATGATGTCGGCGGTCTGGTCGGCGTCCTCGGTGGCGATGGTCAGGACCTCGCCGGACTTGAGGTCGACGTCCCTGGCCACCGGCTGGAGGCCGCAGGCCGCGACCTTCACCCGCCAGCGGTGTGCCTCGGTCGTGTTGGCCTTCTGCAGGATGCGCATCCCGAACCGCCATGACAGCGACACGGTCGTGATGATCACGGCCAGCGCGGCGATCGACAGGGCGAGCGCGCCGAGGCTGCGGCCGTCCCGCATCGTGTGCTCGACGATCATGCCGAGCGCGATGGGGAAGGCCGTCTCACCGGCCTGGTACAGGCCCATGAGGAGGGTGCCCCAGGCCATGGCGCCGAGGTTGCGGCGCAGGGCGGTGCGGAGGATGGCGGCCCCGGGGCGGGGCCGCTGCGTGTCAGTTGTCATCGAGGTGGCGGGCAATCGCTTCGGGGGTTCGCAGGGTGAACAGGTCTCGGATGGTGATCACAGGGCCGAACTCGCGGCGGAGCAGCCCGATCAGGCGTACCGCCAGCATGGAGTGTCCCCCGAGGGACACGAAGTCGCTCACCGCGCTCACCTCGTCGTCGTCCAGGTCCAGTGCTTCGGCGAAGTACTCGCACACCACGGTCTCGGTCTCGGTTTCCGGGCCCCGCTCCCCCACCGTGGTCAGCGCGCCGAGCGGCTTGGCCTCGGGCAGCGCCTTGGTGTCAGCCTTCCCGTTCACCGTCAGCGGGATGCTGTCGACCTGGGCGTAGTGCGTCGGCCGCAGGAAGTCCGGCAGTCCGGCGCCCACGTCGGCGGCGACAGCGGCCAGCTCGGCGCCGTCCAGCACGAGGTAGGCGGCCAGCCGGTAGGCGCCGTCGACCTGCGGGTCGGGCTGGGCGACGGCGGCGGCGAACCGGACCGCCGGGTGCGCGGCGAACACGGCCTCGACCTCGCCGAGTTCGACGCGGTGGCCCCGGATCTTGACCTGCTGGTCGGTGCGGCCCAGGTACATCAGATTGCCGTCGGGCCGGCGGACCACCAGGTCCCCGGTGCGGTACATACGCTCCCCGGGGGCGCCGAACGGGCAGGCGACGAAGCGGTGCGCGCTCTGGGCGGGCTGCCCGAGATAGCCGCGCGCGATGCCGATGCCCGACACGTACAGCTCACCGGGCACCCCGTCGGGCAGCGGCCGCAGCCACGGGTCCAGGACGTACACGTCCGTGTTGTCGATGGCGACGCCCACCACCGGGTCCTCGCACTCGAAGGTGCCGACGCCCAGGGTGTTGATGGTGTACTCGGTGGGTCCGTACAGGTTGTAGCCGACCGTGCCCTCGGTCTCTGCGAGGCGCTGCCACAGCGTCGGGGTGACGGCCTCGCCGCCCAGCAGCACCAGCGCGGGCCGGCGTTCCGGGTTGTCCAGCAGGCCCTCGGCCACCAGCTGCTGCGCGTAGGTCGGGGTCACGTTGATGACGTCGATCCCGTGCTCCAGGCAGTACTCCACCAGCGCGGGCGCGTCGCGGCGCAGCTCCTCGTCGCAGATGTGCACCTCATGGCCGTCGGCGAGCCACAGCAGCTCCTCCCACGACATGTCGAAGGCGAACGACACGGTGTGCGCGATCCGGAAGATCCGGTGGCCGTGCTCCGCCAGCACCGGCTCGAAGATCCGGCGCTGATGGTTGATCAGCATGTTGGTGAGCCCGGCGTACTCGGTCACCACGCCCTTGGGCTTTCCGGTCGACCCGGAGGTGTAGATCGTGTACGCGGGGTGCCGCAGCCGGTCCGGGTCGTCCGGCGCGAACGTCACGTACGGCTCGGCCTCGGGAAGGGGCCGGTCCAGTTCGATGAGGTCGCCGGTCAGCCGGGGCGAGACGGCGCTCACGGTGAGGATCACGTCCGGGCGGGCGTCGTCGACGATCGCGGCGATCCGCTCGTCCGGGTGGTCCAGCTCCAGTGGCACGTACGCGGCGCCGACCCGCAGCACGGCGAACAGCGCCGCGATCCAGTCGAGGGAACGCGGGATGGCGAGACCCACGGTCGTCTCGGGTCCGATACCGCGCGCCGCGAGCACTCCCGCGATCTCGCGGCTGCGGTCCCGGAGCTCGGCGAACGTCATCGTCGCACCGTGGGCGACGAGTGCCACCCGCTGCGGGTCGCGGTCCGCGGCCTGGTCGAACCGGTCGACGACGGTGTCCGTACCGACGTCCGTACGCTCGCCCGGAGCGGGCTCGGGTCCCAGCCCCCGCAGCGCGCCCACCGGCCCGGTCGAGCGGGCCAGGTCCTGGAGCACGCCCAGATAGTCGTCGAGGAGACGACGGGCGCCCGTGGTGTCGCCATCGCGGTACTCGAGCTTGACCGTGAGCCGGTCGCCGGGGGTGACGACCCAGGTGAACGGGTAGTGCGTGGAGTCGTCGGCCTTCACCGAGGTGATGCCGTGCCGGGCGTTCATCTCGGCGAACGCGTCCATGTCCAGGAAGTTCTGCAGCACGAACAGGTTGTCGAACAGGGTGTCGTGCCCGCTGGCCCGCTGGATCTCGCCGAGCCCCAGGTGCTCGTGCTCCATCGCCTCGACCCGTGCCGTCTGTACGGCCGACAGGTACTCGCGGACCGGCTGCTCCGGCCGGGCCCGTGTCCACGTGGGCACGGTGTTGAGCAGCACGCCGACGATGTCGTCCAGGCCCTCGCCGTCGCGGCCGGAGACGGTCACGCCGAACACGGCGTCGCTGCGGCCGGTGTGTGCGCCGAGCAGCAGGCCGAACGCACCGGTGAGCACCGAGTTCAGTGTGACACCGTGCACCCGGGCCGCTTCCCGCAGCGTCTCCGACTGCTCGGCGGACAGCGTGTGCACGAGTGCGCGCGGCAGGTCGTCCGAGAGGGCCGGCGCCGGTCCGGCGAGCAGCGTGGGGCCGGGAAGGGCCGCCAGGTGCTCCGCCCAGAAGCGTTCCGATACGGCGGGGTCCTTGGCGTCGAGCGCCCGGGCGTACTCCTCGAAGCTCGGCGTGGCCGGCGTCGCGTCGAGCGGCTCGCCCGCGAGGACGGCACGGTAGGCGTCGAACAGGTCCCGCAGGACGATCTCGCGGGACCAGCCGTCCCACAGCAGCAGGTGGTAGCTGAGCAGCAGGCCGTCGCGGTCGTCGGGCAGCCGCACCACGGTCAGCCTGATCAGCGGCGGCTCCCCCGGGTCGAACCCGGTGTCGCGGTCCCGGGCGCGCAGGGCGTCGACCTCCGCGTCCGTCGACAGGGCGACCGTACGGACGTCGACCCGCCGGCCGGCCTTGAGGACCTGGACGGGGTTTCCGTCGTCGTCCGTGCTGAAGCCGGCGCCCACGACCGGGTGCCGTGCGATCACGTACGCCATCGCCTCGGCCAGCGCGTCGGTGTCCAGGCGCCGGTCGAAGGTGAACCAGCTCTGCGCGACATAGTGTCCGGCCGTGCCCGCCAGCTGGGCCTGGAAGAACAGGCCGCGCTGGAGCGGGGTGACCGGTGCGGTGCGCTCGGCTGTCGTGGCGGCGTCGGCGATGTGCTCCAGCGCGCCGCGCCAGTGCTCGGTGATCTGGTCGGGTATGCCCTCGGCGAGGGTGAACTCGGCGAGCAGACTGCCGGTCGCCTCGTCGGTCCAGGCGTTGACCTCGACGGCGTACGGGCTGCCCTGGTCGCCGCCGGTGAGGTGCAGCGCCTGCGACTCGCTGCCCCGGCCGAGGTAGTTGAACAGCACCTGCGGGCGGGCGGTGAGCAGCGGGGCCGTCTGCGGGTCGAGATACCGGAGCTGCCCGTAGGCGACGTGGGCGCGCTCGTCCGGCTGGCGTTCGGCGACCTCGCGGGCCGCGGCGACCGGGTCGGTGTGCGCGGTGAGCCGTACGGGTGCGATGGCGGTGAACCAGCCGACCGTACGGGTGTAGTCGTGCTGTTCGAGGACCGGGACCCGGCCGTGCCGCTCCAGTTCGATCGCGAGATCGGTGGGCGACGGCTGGATCCGGGTCAGCGCGGTGCGGAGCGCGCCGCACAGCAGCTCGGTGAGACCGACGCCGAGTGCGGCGGGTGCGGTGCGGGTGAGGCGGTCGCTCACATCGGGGGCGAGCACGACGGTGGTCTCGCGCAGTCCGCCGACCGTGGGCAGGAGTTCGGGCGCCTGGAGGGTGGTGATCCAGTGGCCCAGGTCGTCGAGTGCGTGGGTGGAGTGGAGCGTGAGTGTGTCGGCGTACTCGGCGTACGACGTGGTCGGCGGGGCCAGGAGCTCGCCGCGGAGGGCTGTGGTCAGGTCCTCCAGGAGGATCAGCCAGGACACCGCGTCGACGGCGAGGTGGTGCACGGTGACCACGAGGGTCCGGCTCGCCTCCAGCCACGCGAAGGCGATGACGTTGCCGGACTCGGGGTCGAGCTGTGCGGCGGCGTCGTTCGCCACGGCGGTGGCGTCGGTGGTGTCGGGTCGTCCGACCGTGAGCTCGTGGGCCGGTTCGGTGCGCAAGGCCCATACGCCGTGGTCGGTGCGGAGGCGTAGTCGCAGGGTGGGGTGGGCGGCGAGTACCGCGTTCGCGGCGCGCTGGGCGTCCGTGAAGGTGGTGCCTTCTGGGGCCTGGAGGGTTCTGGCCTGGGCGAATCGGGTGAGTGAGCCGCCGAGTTCGCGCTGGCGCAGGATGATCGGGGTCGGGGTGAGGGGGCCGTCTTCGCGGCGGGCGGGGGTGGGGGCGGCTGCCTGCGGTGTGCTCGTCGCCAGGTTTTCGGCCAGTGCGCGGGGGGTCCTGAGCAGGAAGACGTCACGGGGTGAGATCTGTAGGCCCAGGGTTCGGGCCCTGTTCACGACCGTGATGGCGACGATGCTGTCGCCTCCGGCGTGGAAGAAGTCGGTGTCGGCGGCTATGTCCGAGCCGGGCAGTGTCTGGGTGAAGATCTCGATGAAGGTGGTGACTGCTGAGTTCTTGTCTGCGGGTGCGTCGGGGCTGGTCGCGCAGTTCCCCGCGCCCCCAAGGGTGCGTTCGGTCAGGGTCTTTCGGTCCAGCTTGCCGTTGACCGTCAGGGGCAGGGCATCGATCGTGAGGACCTGGCCCGGGACCATGTGCACGGGCAGCTTCTCGGACAGCAGGGCGCTGAGATCGGCGGGCACGCTGCCCACCACATGCGCGACCAGGTGATCGCCGGTGTCCGCGACCGTGACGGCCACGTCCACCACACCGTCGAGTTCCCGTACGGCGGACTCGACCTCTCCCAGCTCGATGCGGAAGCCCTTCAGCTGTACCTGGTCGTCGGCGCGGCCGGTGAACTGCAGTTCGCCGTCGAGGGTGCGGATGGCCAGATCGCCCGTGTGGTACATGCGGGAGCCGTCGTCCGCGAACGGGTTCGCCACGAAGCGGCCGGCGGTGAGGCCGGGCCTGCCGAGGTAGCCGAGGGACACCTGGTCGCCGGCGACGTAGATGGCACCGACCTTGCCGGGCGGCACCGGGCGGAGCCGGTCGTCGAGGAGGTAGGTGGTCAGGCCGGGGATCGGGCCGCCGATGGGGCTGACGGCGTCGCCGGGGCCGAAGTCCTCGTCGGTGAGGACCCGGTGGGTGACGTGGACGGTCGTCTCGGTGATGCCGTACATGTTGACCAGCTCGGGTGCGCCCGTGCCGTACCGATCGATCCAGCCGCGCAGCCGCCCGAGGTCCAGGGCCTCTCCGCCGAAGATGATCCGGCGCAGCGCGGGGAGGGGTTCGCCGGCGAGCCGGTCGGCCTCGATGAACTGGTAGAACGCCGACGGGGTCTGGTTGAGCACGGTGACTCCGCGCTCGCGGACGAGCCGGTGGAAGTCGACCGGGGAACGCGTCAGCCCGTACTCGGGCACCAGCAGCTCACCGCCGTACGCCAGCGCGCCCCACAGCTCCCAGACCGCGAAGTCGAAGGAGAAGGAGTGGAACTGGACCCAGACGTCCCGGGGGCCGAAGTCCATGTCGGGCTGGGTGTTGGCGAGCAGCGTCACCACGCTGGAGTGCGGGACGGCGACGCCCTTGGGCCTGCCGGTCGATCCGGAGGTGTAGATCACGTATGCGGGGTTGTGCCAGCTCACCTCGGGCTCGGCGGCGAGGTCGCCCACCGGCGGTTCGTCGCCCACCGGCAGTCCGTCGCCCACCGGCAGTCCGTCGCCCACCGGCGGTTCGTCGCCCTGGACGAGCACCCGGGCCGGTACGTCCGCCCTGGCCAGCAGCTGTGTGAAGCGGTCGCGCTGCTCGCGGTCCACCAGGACGACCTGGGGGGCCGCGTCGGCGAGGATGTACTCCAGCCGGTCGTCCGGGTACGCCAGATCGAGCGGGACGTACGCGCCGCCCGCACTGACGATCGCGACCAGGGCCACGACCTGCTCCAGGGAGCGCGGGACGGCGACTGCGACCCGCTTGCCCGGCCCGACCCCGGCCGCGCGCAGGGCGGAGGCCAACTGGTTCTTGGTGTCGGCCAGTTCGCCGTAGGTCAGGGAGCGGGTGCCGCCGTCGAGGCCGCACTGGGTGACGGCGGTGGCGGCGGGGTCGCGGCGCGCGGCGGTGTCGAAGAGGTCGCCCAGCGTCGTCGGGGTGATCGGTGCGGGACGGCGCTCGCTGTCGGGTGCCAGGTCTGCGACCAGGGCGTCCGGGCGGGTGAGCAGGCCGTTGAGGGTGTGAGTGAACGTGTGCAGGATCGCCCGGGCGGTCGTCTCCCGCAGCAGTTCGGCGTCGTAGATCAGGTTGAAGCGCGGCCGTCCGTCGAGCGCTCGCTCGACCACCAGCGTCAACGGGTAGTGCGGGGCGCCCTCGTTGACGAGGTCGGAGACGACCAGGGTGTCCTCGGGTCGTCGCAGGGCGGCGACATCGGTCGCCACGTCGAACACCACGAGGGTGTCGAACAGGGAGCCGGCGCCGGCCTGGCGGCCGATCCTCGCCAGGGAGACGTGCTGGTGCGGCAGGACCGCGCTCTGGTGCTCCCGGACCGAGGCAAGCAGGTCGCCGGAGGTGGTGCCGTCGGCCCAACGGGCGCGTACGGGGATGGTGTTGATGAAGAGGCCCACCATGTCCCCGATGCCGGGCACCTCGGCGTCACGGCCGGAGACGGTGGAACCGAACACCACGTCGCTGCCGTGCAGGATGCCGCCGAGTGTCACGGCCCAGGCGCTGTGCACGGCCACGCTCAGCGGCACGCCGGCCTCGCGGACGGCGGAGTCGAGGTCGCCCTCCGGTTCCACGGCGGTGTCGGCGAAGCGGTCGGAGGGGGTGTGGTCCTCGGCGACCAGTGAGGGGCCGGTCAGGCCGGTGAGTTCGGCGTGCCAGACGCGGTCGCTCTCGTCGTCGTCGCGTCCGGCGAGCCAGTGCACGTAGTCGGCGAAGCCGCCGATCGGGTAGACGGTCCCCGGGGCGTGGTACTCGGCCAGCAGAGCGCGGAGCATCGGCGGCACCGACCAGCCGTCGGCGATGATGTGGTGCACCGTCTGGACCAGGACGTTCCGGCCGGATCCCGCGCGGACGAGCGTGTACCGCATCAGCGGGCCGGTGGCCAGGTCGAATCCGGCGCGGCGGTCCCGCTCGGCGAGGTCGCGTATCTCCTCGTCGGTGATGCCGGGGCGGTCGAGTGTGGTGAAGGGCGCCTCGACGCCGCCTTCCAGCACGGAGACCACACGGCCGTCGGCGAGGGCCGTGAACCGGGCGGCCAGGTTCGGGAAGAGCGTGAGCAGGCGGGTGGCCGCCGTCGCCAGCCGGTCGGCGTCCACCTCGCCGTCCAGGGCGAGGAGTTGCTGCTCGACGTAGGCGCCCGCGGAGTCGTCGTCGAAGACGGAGTGGAAGTACAGGCCCTCCTGGAGCGGGGTCAGCGGCAGGATGTCCCGCAGCTCCGGGCCGTCGAGGGCGTCGACGTCGGTCTGGGTGAGCGGCACCAGGGGGAAGTCGCTGGGCGTGTGGCCGCCCTCGTCGAGTGCGGCCAGTCCGGCCAGGGCGACCCGGAAGTAGTCGCCGATGGCGGTGATGTCCTCGTCGGTGAAGATGCCGTCGGGCCAGGAGATGGTGGTGACCAGCTCGTAGTCGCCGGTGGAGGCGGCGGGTTCGGCGATCGCGTTGAACTCCAGGGCGCGGGGCAGGCGCATCTGCGGGTCGCGCTTCTCGCCCAGCTGGCCGGTGGTGCCCGCGAGCTGCCAGTCGCCGGGGGCGCCGGCGGCGAAGCGGCCCAGGTAGTTGAAGAGGACCTGGGGTGCGGGGGCGTCGAACTCGCTGCCGGTGAGGTAGCGCAGGGCGCCGTAGGAGACGCCGTTGTCGGGGACCCGGGCGAGGTCTTCCTTGACCGCCTTGAGGGCGGCCGCCAGATACGCGGGGGTGGTGAGGTCGGGCGCCGTGCCGGGGTCGACGGTCACCGGGAAGAGGGTGGTGAACCAGCCGACGGTCCGGGACAGTTCCGGTTCGAAGCCGGCGGAGCCCGCGACGAACTGTCCTTCTCGGCCGTGGCCTTCGAGTTCGATGTGGGCGAACGTCTGGTCCTGGCCGAGGTCGCGGCGCCGGCGGGCGAGGGCGACGGAGAGCGCGGTCAGCAGGACGTCGTTGACGCCCGCGTGGAACTTCGCCGGGATCTCGCCCAGCAGTGCGGCCGTGATCTCGGGGCCGACGGAGACGGTCCGCAGCCGTTCGTGCGCGACGGTGTCGGCCTCGGACAGGGCGCGCCTGCCGATCGGCTGGTCCTCGCCCGGCAGGGGGCGTCGGTAGTAGGAGCTGTCCGCGTCGAACGCGGCACGTTCCAGCAGCTGGGTCCAGCGCCGGAACGACGTGCCCACCGGGGGCAGTTCGATCGGCGTGCCGGAGGTGAACTGCCGCCAGGCGGTGGCCAGGTCCTCCATCAGGA
Source organism: Streptomyces sp. NPDC050546 (assembly GCF_044457425.1). Taxonomy (NCBI): domain Bacteria; kingdom Bacillati; phylum Actinomycetota; class Actinomycetes; order Kitasatosporales; family Streptomycetaceae; genus Streptomyces; species Streptomyces sp. NPDC050546. The sequence continues at coordinate 523,591 of NZ_JBITGX010000002.1, read as the reverse complement.
CGCGCCAGGACACACCGTCGACGACCACGTGGTGGGCGACCAGGACCAGTTGCCGTGCCTCACGGCGCCAGACGGCGCGCAGCATGGCGCCGCCGTCGGGGTCAAGTCCCTCGGTGGCGAGCGCGACGCACTCCTCGACCGGCAGATCGCTCTCCTGCCAGGTCACGGACGCCCCGTCCGCCTCCGGGATGTGGAAGCTCCAGTCGTCGCCGCGCACCAGCTTGGCGCGCAGCATGTCGTGGTGCCGGACGAGGGCCGAGAGGGTTTCGTCGAGGGCTTCGGCTGTGAGGTCCGCCGGGGTGTTGAGCACGACGGACTGGACGAAGCCGTCGACGGCGTCGGTGGTCTCGCCGAGCCACTGCACGATGGGCGATCCCACGACGGTGCCGGTCGCGACGTCGGCGTGGTCGACGGTGGAGACGTCCTCGCGGCTCGCGACCGCCGCCAGTGCGCCCACGGTGCTGTGGGTGAAGATCTGCCGTGCCGTGACGTGCAGGCCCTCGTCGCGCAGGGCGCTCAGCAGGGAGATCGCCAGGATGCTGTCGCCGCCGAGCTGGAAGAAGTCCTGGTCGACACCGACCTCGTCGAGCCGCAGGACCTGCGCGACCGCGGCACACACCGCGCGCTCGTCGTCGGTGGTGGGGCGGACGAGGGAGCCCGTGTCGATCGTGGGCTCGGGCAGGGCGTTGCGGTCGAGCTTGCCGTTGGCGGTGAGCGGGAACTCCTCCATCACGACGAGGTGGGTCGGCACCATGTACTCGACCATGTGCTCGGTCGCCCACGCCTTGACCTCGTCCGCCCGGAGGCCCTCACCGCCGGCGGCCGGGATGACGTAGCCGACGAGGTAGGTGCCGCCGGCCGAGTTCTTCTTCGCGACGACGCAGGTGTGCCGGACCCGGGGGTGTTCGGCGAGGCCGGCCTCGACGTCCTCTATCTCCAGCCGCATGCCACGGATCTTGATCTGGTTGTCGGCGCGGCCGAGGAAGTCCAGCGATCCGTCCGGGGCGAACCGCGCCAGGTCACCGGTGCGGTACAGCCGGGAGCCGTCGGAGGCGAAGGGGTTGGCCACGAACCGGGAGGCGGTCAGGCCCGGGGCGTTGACGTAGCCGCGGCCCAGGAGGAAGCCGCCCACGTACAGTTCGCCGCCGACCCCGACGGGGACCGGGCGCAGCTCCTCGTCCAGGACGTACAGCTGGGTGTTGGGGTTGGCCTTGCCGATGGACGTCGACAGGCGTTCCGCGGCGCCCCGGTAGATGACGTGCGAGACGCCGATGGTCGTCTCGGCGGGGCCGTAGCCGTGGTACATGGGGACGTCGCCGAGCTTGGTGCGGAACCGCTCGTACAGCTCGGGGGTGAGCACCTCGCCGCCGCACCACACGTGCCGCAGGCTGTCCAGGCGGCCGCTGTCGCCGGCCATCTCCAGCAGCACGTCCAGCATGGACGACACCAGGTAGGTGAAGGTGACGCGCTGTTCGGCGATGACGCTCAGCAGATGGTGCGGGTCGCGTTCGCCGCCGGTGCGCAGGACCACCAGCCTGCCGCCGGAGACCAGGGGCAGAAAGATCTCGTTGATGGATATGTCGAAGGACAGCGGGGCTTTGAAGAGCGAGGCGTCGTCGTGGCCGAAGCCCAGGATCTCGTTCACCTGCCACAGCAGGCGCTCGCTGATCGCCTCGTGGCGGATCATCGCGCCCTTGGGCCGCCCGGTCGAACCGGACGTGAAGATGACATAGGCCAGGGCGTCGCCGAGGACGGTGACTCCGGTGCCCTCGGCGGAGTAGGAGGCGTAGGCCCAGTCGCCGAGGTCGACGGCCACGGCCTCCGGTTCGGCCGGGTCGTGCTCGCCCGAGGCGTTGAGCTGGAGGACGACCCGGGCGTCCTCGATGACGACGGCCCGGCGCGCGGCGGGCCACTGCGGGTCGAGCGGGACGAACGCGCATCCGGCCTGGAGTGCGGCGAGCAGTCCGATCACCATGTCCGCGGAGCGGGCCAGGGAGATACCGACGACCTGTTCGTGGCCCAGTCCGCGGGCGATGAGGTGGTGGGCCAGCTGGCTGGAGAGCTCGGCCGCCTGACGGTAGGTCAGCGAACGGTGCTCGTCCACGATGGCGACGGCGTCCGGTCTGGTCCGCGCCTGCTCCCGGAACATCTCGACGACGGTCGGGCGGACCCGGTCGGCCTCGTTGTCGTTCCACTCGGCCAGGGTCCGCAGCCGGGCGGCAACACTGGACGGGCCGATGGTGCCGAGGGGCCGGTCGGGGAAGTCGGCCAGGTCGTCCAGCGCGAGCTGCGCTTCGGCCGGCATGACGTCTTCCGGGACGGTGATGCTCCCGCCGTCCGGGCTCACGTCCCAGCCGCCGGGCGCCGTCCCACCGTTGTCGACCCATCCGAGGACGTCGGCGAAGAGCGTGCCGGGGGTGAGGTCGATCCCGTCGGGGCTCTGCCCCGTCGCCCAGTACGACAGACCGATGGCGCAGGCTTCAGCGATGGTCCTGTCCGGGTAGTCACCTGTGCGCCGGCGGACATCTGCCAGGCGAGCGGGAGAAAGCAGTGCGAGACGAGCGCGCGGTTCCAACATCGAAGACTCAGCGTCCCTTCCAGAATATGGAGTTAGGCTAACCTAAATAAGGGTTGCCTAACTACCCTCTCGCCAGGCCCGCCACAGTCGTGCGTACCGGCCGCCCAGAGCCACCAGTTCCTCGTGTGTGCCCTGCTCGACGACGCGTCCCGCGTCCAGCACGGCGATCCGGTCGGCGGCCATCGCCTGGGTCAGCCGGTGCGCCACGAACAGCGTCGTCCGGCCCGCGCATGCGGCCAGTACGGCCCGCTCCAGCTCGGCGGCCCCCTCGCTGCCGGCCTCCGCGGTCGACTCGTCGAGCACCACCACCGGCGCCCGGCCCAGCACCAGCCGGGCCAGCGCGATCTGGGCGACCTTGGTGACGTCCAGGCGCTCACCGCCCTCGCCGATCGAGGTGTTCAGCCCCTCGGGCAGGGCGTCGACCCAGCCGTCGGCGCCGACGGTGCGCAGGGCGTCCATCAGTTCGGCGTCGGTCGCCTCCGGCGCGGCCAGCCGCAGATCCTCGGCGAGCGGACCGGAGAACACATGTGTCTCCTGCGTCAGGATGCTCACCAGGGCCCGCGCCCCGGCCTCGTCCAGGTCGGCGAGATCGGTCGGCCCGACCCGCACGGACCCGGCTTCCGGGTTCCCTATGCCGGCGATCAGCGCGGCCAGGGTCGTCTTGCCCGCGCCCGTCGCCCCCACCAGGGCTAGCGAGCCACCGGCGGGAATGGTCAGGTCGACGTCCCGCAGCACCGGATCCTCGGAGCCGGGATAACGGAATGTCAGCCCCCGCACCACCACCGGGTAAGAGCCGGCCTCGGCCGCCGGGACGGACTCGTCGCCCACCAGGCGCTCCTCGGCCGCCTCCCCCAGCACCCCGACCAGACGGGTCAGGCTCGCGCCCGACTTCTGCGCCTCGTCGAAGGTGAACATGATGGCGCCCAGCGGGGTGAAGAGCCGGTGGAACAGCAGCGGGGCCGCCGACACCTCACCCAGGCTGGCGGCGTCGGCCTCCAGCAGGGCGTACCCCACGACGAGGATCAGGACGAGACCGATGAACTCGGCGCGGTTCTCCCGGCCGACGAACCGGCCGAAGAACCGGAACACCTCGATGCCGAGGTCGCGCACCCGCCACGACTCGCTGGTGACCTTCTCGCGGAAGGCGCCCTCGAGGCGGTAGGCCCGGACCGTGTCGATGCCGTTCAGACCGCTGATGAACGCCTGCGCCCGGTCGGCCTGGGCCACCCGCTGCTTCTGGTAGAGCGGCGCGGACCGGGGCAGATACCAGCGCAGGGCCAGGGCGTACGCGGGCAGCGCGCCCGCGCCCGCCAGGCCGAGCCGCCAGTCGAGCCCGAACATGCCGAGGGTGGCGATGACGACCAGCACGCCCGCCGAGAACACGGTGGGCACGGCCGTGCGGATGCCCTTGGACAGCACGGCCACGTCGTCACCGACCCGGGAGAGCACGTCCCCCCGGCCCACCTGTTCGATCCGGGCGCTCGGCATCCCGAGCACCGCCCGGACGGCGCCTTCGCGCAGCCGGGCGAGCAGATCCGCGCCCAGCCGTCCGATCAGGTAGGTGGAGACCGCGGTGGCCGCCGCGCCGAGCAGCGCGGCGGCACCGATCAACACCCCGATCGTGACCAGGATCGATCGTTCCCCGCCCCCGACGACCCCGTCGACCACCCGGCCGAGCAGGAGCACCGGGAGCACCTGGAGCGCCGCCCCCGCGACCGTGGTGAGCACGGTGGCGGCCGTCAGCCAGGGCATTTCACGGCAGTGTGCCGTGACCCATCGGGTGGCCTCGCGTCCGGTCGTCGTGCGCAGGGTCGCCGGGGCGGGGCGCGTTGCGGTGGTGCTCACTTACTGATCGACCGACTTGACGAGCTCGTCGATCGCGTACGGCATGGACAGCAGGGTGCCCTGGGAGATGGCCGCGCCGACCGCGGGTCCCTCGCTGTCGAGCAGGTACGACACGTTGCCCTTCTTCACGGCGTCCAGGTTGGCGAAGAGCTTGAACTTCTTCAGCGCCTCGGTGTCGGCCTTGTCGTTGATGACGAAGATGTGGTCGACGTCGACGAGGTCGATCCGCTCGGGCGAGAGCTTGGTGTAGAAGCTGCCGCCGGCGACCTTGTCGATCCCGGTCTGGTACTTGTAGCCGATGCCCGACACGAGCCGGCCACGCACGTCGGTGGAGGTGAACGGCGCCACCGAGTTCTCGTACCAGGACAGCGCGACAGCGGTCTGCTTGCTGAGCTCCGGGTGGTCCTTCTTGGCCGTGTCGAGCTGGCCCTGGATGTCGTCGACCATCTTCTTGCCCTCATCGGCCTTGCCGAGGGCCTTGGCGATGTGCAGGGCGTTGTCCTGCCAGGGGGCGCTGAAGGGCTCCTTCTCGGCCTTGGTGCGCGCCACCGTCGGGGCGATCTTGGACAGCTTGTCGTAGGCGGCCTTGTCGATCTCGGAGTAGACCGCGACGATCAGGTCCGGGCGCAGGGCCGCGATCTTCTCGTAGTTGGGGCCGGAGTCGCCGTTCTTCATGACGACCTCGGGCTTGGTGTCGCCCCACTTGTCCTTCACCCAGGGCCACTGGGTGTTGATGTCAGGGCTCTTGCCCGGGGGGTTCGGGTACTGGTCGACCATGCCGACGGGCTTGATGCCGAACGCCAGGATGCTCTGGTCGTCGGTGTAGCCGACGGAGACGACCCGCTGGGGCGCCTCGTCGACCGTCGTGGATCCGAAGGCGTGCTCCACGGTCACCGGGAAGGCGCCGGCGGCCGCGGCCTGCGTGCCGTCGTTCTGCTGGTCCGTCTTGTCCGCCGAGTCGGAACCGCATCCCGCGAGGAGACCGACGCCGAGGGTGGCGGCGGTCAGTATCGCCGCCATGCGCCGCCAGGGCCTGCTGAGCGTCGTTCGGTGGAGGAGCATCCAAAACCCCTTGCTTTCGCGCTAGTTCGCTGCACCCTCGCCTAAGGGCAGGCAAACCTTACCGTGAGAGAGTGAGGTTAGCCTAGCCTTACTTCTCCACCTTTATCGGGATGTGTCCAACTGGACGTGTGTGCGACCAATCGGGACGATGAGCGGCCGGTCGCCCACCGGGTCGTCGATGACCCGGGCGCGCAGCCCGAACGCCTCGTGCAGCAGCTCGGCGGTGATCACGTCGCGCGGGTGGCCCTGCGCCAGGATCGACCCGTCCTTCATCACCACGAGGTTGTCGCTGTAGCGCGTGGCCAGGTTGAGGTCGTGCAGCACCATGACGACGGTGCAGCCCGACTCGTGCAGGTCGTCCACGAGGTCCAGGACGTCGATCGCGTGCGCCAGGTCCAGATAGGTCGTCGGCTCGTCCAGCAGCAGCAGATCGGTGCCCTGAGCCAGCGTCATCGAGATCCAGACACGCTGGCGCTGCCCGCCGGACAGCGCGTCGACCGGGCGGTCCGCCAGATCGGAGACGCCGGTCATGGCCAGCGCGCGCTCCACCACGTCGGCGTCGTCCGAGGACCACTGCCGCAGCCAGCTCTGGTGCGGATGGCGGCCCCTGGCGACCAGGTCGGCCACCGTCAGCCCCTCCGGCGCGACCGGCGCCTGCGGCAGCAGGCCGAGCTTCTTCGCCACGTCCCGGGTCCGGAGCCGGCCGATGTCCTCGCCGTCCAGGACGACGGAGCCACCGGTCGGCTTCAGCAGCCGGGACAGCGTCTTCAACAGGGTCGACTTCCCGCAGCCGTTGGGGCCGATGATCGTCGTGACGACCCCGGGCGGTATCGCCACGTCGAGCTCGTCGATGACGGTGCGGGCGCCGTATCCGACGGTGACGCCCCTGGCTGCCAGCCGGGAGGCGTCGTCGACCCCGGACTCGGGCTTGGTGACGGACTGTGCGACCACGAGTCCCCCTTACTTAGGTTCGCCTGACTCTTGTACACCTATCTGAGGTTGGCCCGCACCAGCAGATAGACGAGGAAGGGGCCGCCGATCGCGGCGGTGACCACACCGACCGGGAGCGAGACCGGCAGTGCCGTACGCGCGACCAGGTCCGAGCCGATCAGCAGCAGCGCGCCCATCAGCCCCGAGGCCACCATCGGCGGTGTCGGGCACCTCGCCAGACGCATCGCCACCTGCGGCGCCACCAGCGCGACGAAGGGGACCGGCCCCGCCGCGCTCACCGCCACACCGGCCAGCAGCACGGCGCAGAGCAGCAGGACCGCCCGCACAGCGGCGTACCGGACGCCCAGGCCGGCGGCGACCTCGTCGCCGAAGTGCATCGGCTTGAACTGGAACGCCACGAACGACACCACCACGAGGAGGACGAGCGAGCACCACAGCGCCACCCACACCTCGCTCCACGCCCGGTCCTCCAGGGAACCGACCAGCCACGCCTGGGCCTTGGCCACGTCCCTGATGTCGGCCGTGACGAGCAGCCAGGTCGTGATCGCCTCCATCACGGCGGTGACGGAGATGCCGATGAGGATGAGCCGGAAGCCGTCGACCCCCCGCCGCCAGGCCAGGAAGTACACCAGCAGACCCGTGCCGAGCCCGCCCGCGAGCGCGGCCGCCGACAGGCCCACGGAGTTGACGATCGCGGCGGCGGTACCGCCCGACACGGTCACCAGGAACACCGCGACCGCGCTGGCGCCCGAGGTGATACCGAGAACGTCCGGGCTGGCCAGGGGGTTGCGGGCGATGGACTGCGTGAGCGCCCCGGACACCCCCAGCGCGATGCCCACGACGAGCCCGGCCAGGGCACGCGGCATCCGGAGGTCCATGATCACGAACTGGTCGACCTGCTCGCCCCGCCCCAGGAGCGTGGCGATCACCTGCGGTAGTGCGATGGGAAAGTCCCCGACGCCGATGGACACGCAGAACACCAGGAACGCGGCCACAGCCAGCAGCAGCGTGACGCACACGAGCCAGGGCCGCCAGACGAACGACACCCGGCCGAGCCGCACGCCCGGCGGCAGCGACGGCTTCACATCTGTCAGGTTCATCCGCTCCTGAACTTTCCGCGCCACACGAGCACCGCGAAGAAGGGTGCGCCGAGGAGCGCCACGACGACACCCGCGTCCAGCTCGCCCGGCCGCACCACCAGTCGCCCGACGATGTCACAGACCAGCAGCACGACCGCGCCGAGCAGACCGGCGTAGGGCACCAGCCAGCGATAGTCGGGGCCGGTCAGGTAGCGGGCCACATGGGCCACCATGAGGCCGAGGAACGCGATGGGTCCGCACGCGGCCGTCGCCGCGCCCGCCAGCAGTGTGATGGCGGTGATGCCGACGGTCCTGCTGAGCGCGATGTTCACGCCCAGTCCTCGGGCCACGTCGTCCCCGAGGTTGAGCAGGTTGAGGGAGGGCAGCATGGCGAGGGCCGGCACCAGGCCCACGGCGATGAACACGGTCACCGGCCAGATGACGTCGAACCCGACACCGGCCAGGGATCCCGCGTTCCAGAACCGCAGCGCGTTCAGCGACGCCTGGTTCGACAGCGCGACCGCCGTGGTCATCGCCATGAGGAACACGGTGACACCCTGCCCGGCCAGCGCGAGCGTCAACGGGTTGCCGGCCCCGCGGCCGACACTCGCGAGCCCGAACACCACGACCCCGGCGACCGCCGCCCCTAGAAAGGCGAACCAGACGTACACGAAAGGGTTGGAGAGCCCGAAGAGGGCGATCACCGTCACGACGGCGAACGAGGCGCCGGTGTTCACCCCCAGCAGGCCCGTGTCCGCGATGGGGTTGCGCGTGTACCCCTGGATCAGCGCACCGCCGACCCCGAGTGCGATACCCGCGACGATCCCGAGCACCGTCCGGGGCACCCGGACGGTCTCCACGATGAGCCGGATCTCGGTGAGCCGCTGGTCGGACGTCGGGGCACCGAAGAGCCCGTGCCACACCTCGCCGGGAGTCAGTGCCCTCGCGCCGACGGCCAACGACAGCACCGCGGCGACCACGAGAGCCGCCACGAGAATGCCCAGACCCAGGACCCGCCGCCGACGGGCCATTGATGTGCTGCCCCCGGGCGCGGGGCGCTCAACCACAGCAGTCGTGCCCATGTGGACGTACGTTATCCCTTGCGCTGTCTGCGAGTTGATCCAGGACCGTGCAGTCCGCCCAGGCCCTGAAGGGGCGCGGGGCCGTGCCGATGTGCGGCTCCGCCGCGTGGGCGCGACCAGCCACGACGGCGCCGGGGCCGCACTGCGTGGCGCGCGACTGACGGCGCGGTGCTCAGCGGGCGGTGCTGCCCGTACCGTCGGCGAGCGTGCGGGCCTTGTCCACGCCCCGGCCGAGAAGCGAGTCCAGTATCTCCCCCACCCGGATCGCCGTGTTGGACAGCAGGGACGACGTGATGCCGTGCGTGTGCTCGGTGCCGCCCTGGAGGTAGATGCCGCAGCGCAGCCCCGGGTCGGTCGCGATGCGCCAGTCGCGCTCGACGCGGACCCGGCCCTCGTCGTCCCGCAGGCAGGCGTCGGCGACCTCGCCGAGGAGCCCGGTCGGGTCGGCCTGGCTGTAGCCGGTGGCGAAGACCACGACGTCCGCGTCCAGGTCGGTCTCCTCGCCGGTGACGAGGGACGTCACGGTGGCCCGGGCGCCGGCCTCCGTCTCCTTGACCCCGGTGAGCCGGGAGACGTTGAGGAAGCGCAGGCGCTCGGTGCCCAGGACCTTCTCCTGGTACGACTGCCGGTAGAGGTCGTCGATGAGGTCGATGTCCACCACGGAGTAGTTGGTGTTGCCGTGGTAGTCCATCAGCCGGCGCTTGACGTCCTCGGGGGCCGAGAAGTACTCGTCGACCGCCTGGGGGTCGAAGATCCGGTTGGCGAAGGCGCTGTCGTCGGCGGGGCTGTAGCCGTAGCGGGAGAAGACCGCGCAGACCTCGGCCTCGGGGAAGCGCCGGTGCAGGTAGGCGACGTTCTCGGCCGCGCTCTGTCCGGCGCCCACGACGACGAACCGGGAGGGTGACGTGCCGTCCAGCTCGTCGACCTTCGCCAGCAGTTCGGAGTTGTGCCAGACACGGTCGCCGCGCTCCACGCCCTCGGGCATGAGGGGGCGCAGCCCGGTGCCGATGACGAGGTTGCGGGCCCGGTGGACCTCGAGCCCCTCCCCCGACCGGACGGTCACCTCGAGGTACTCCACGACGCCGTCACGGGTCACGGGCGCGACGCCGACGACCTCGTGGCCGTAGGAGACCATGTCGTCGACCTGGGCCGCCGCCCACTCGAAGTAGTCGTGGAACTCCACGCGGAGCGGGAAGAGGTTCTTGTGGTTGATGAAGTCGATCAGCCGGCCCTTGCTCTGCAGGTAGCAGAGGAAGCTGTACTCGCTCGACGGGTTTCGCAGCGTCACCAGGTCCTTGAGGAAGGAGACCTGCATGGTGGCGTCGTCGATGAGCATCCCGCGGTGCCAGCCGAAGCGGGGCTGCTGCTCGAAGAAGTGAGCGGTGACTGCCTCCTGCCTGCCGACGCGCGCGTTGTGCTCGCGGAGCGCGATAGCCATGGCCACATTGGACGGGCCGAAGCCGATGCCAATGAGGTCGTGGACCGGTTGTGCGTCACCAGGAAGAACCTGCGACATGTCACTCCCATCGTGCGGGGCAGCCGCGTGTCAGGTGTGGAAGGAACGAAAGGCGGGCATGCCAACGAAGCGGCACGCCACGGAACTTAGGTGAGCCTAAGCTAAACCGGCGAAGGTGTCGACAGGACAAAACGGACTGCCGCCGGACGGGGCCTCATCAACTGGGGCACCATGGACCCCCGTTGCATACTAAGGTAAGCCTTGCTTTACTTACCTCGGCCAAACCCTTGCTCTGAGGAGGAACCCCATGCGGGTCGTCATGTTCGGTTACCAGACCTGGGGGCATCGCACCCTGCAAGCCCTCCTGGAGTCCGAGCACGACGTCGTGCTGGTCGTGACCCACCCCAAGAGCGAGCACGCGTACGAGAAGATCTGGAGCGACTCGGTCGCCGACCTCGCCGAGGAGCACGGCGTCCCCGTGCTGATCCGCAACCGCCCGGACGACGACGAGCTGTTCGAGCGCCTCAAGGAGGCCGACGCGGACATCATCGTCGCCAACAACTGGCGGACGTGGATCCCCCCGCGCATCTTCGACCTTCCTCGCCGCGGCACACTGAACGTGCACGACTCGCTGCTGCCGAAGTACGCCGGCTTCTCCCCGCTGATCTGGGCCCTCATCAACGGCGAGCCCGAGGTGGGCGTCACCGCGCACATGATGAACGACGAGCTCGACGCCGGCGACATCGTCCGGCAGGAGGCGGTACCGGTCGGTCCGACGGACACCGCCACCGACCTCTTCCACAAGACCGTCGACCTCATCGCCCCCGTCACCATCGGCGCGCTCGGCCTCATCGCCTCCGGCCAGACCGAGTTCACCAAGCAGGACCGCTCCCAGGCGTCGTTCTTCCACAAGCGCGCCGACGAGGACAGCCGCATCGACTGGACCTGGCCCGCGGAGGACCTGGAGCGTCTGGTCCGCGCCCAGTCCGAGCCGTACCCCAGCGCCTACACCTTCCACCGCGGCAAGCGGCTCGAGGTCCTGGCCGCCTTCGTCTCCGAGGGCCGCTACGGCGGCACTCCGGGCCGGATCTTCTACCGCGAGGGCGAAGGCGTGGTGATCGTCGCCGGCGCCGACGCCCGCAACGGCCGCAACCAGGGCCTCGCCATCACCCGCGTACGGACCGAGGACGGGCGCGAACTGCCCGCGGCCGAGTACTTCACCTCCATGGGCGGCTACCTCACCAACCGCCCCTGACGTGTCGGCCCCGGTACGGTCCCGGGGCCGGCCGCACATCGCCGCCGCGTGGACTCCGGTCCGCGCGGCGGCGATCGCGTGCTCGGAGGGAGCGGATCACGCCCGCCAGGAGTAGCCGCGTTCCGGCCTGCCGGCGGCGCCGTAGCGCAGGGACACCTCCGCGCTGCCCGTGCTGTGGAAGTACTCCAGGTAGCGGCGGGCGCTCACACGGGAGAGGCCGGTCAGGGTCGCGCACTCGGTCGCGGAGAGGGTGCCGTCCGTCGCGCGCAGGGCCCGCTCGACCAGTTCGGCGGTCTCCACGCTCATGCCCTTGGGCAGAGTGAGGGCGGGCGCGGCGACGATCGCGCCGGCCAGGACGCGGTCCACGTCGGCCTGGCCCCGTACGACCGTCGTCAGCAGGCGGCCCCGCTGGGCGGCGTAGCGTTCCAGGCGGGGGCGCAGGTCCTCGAAGTCGAAGGGCTTGAGGAGGTAGTCGACGACGCCCCGGCGGACGGCGCCGCGTACCGTCCCGGCCTCCTGCGCGGCGCTGATGACCATGACGTCGCAGTCGTGGCCCGCGGTGCGCAGCCGGGGGATGACGTCGAGGCCGAAGAGGTCGGGGAGGTACAGGTCGAGGAGGACGAGGTCGGGGCGCAGTTCGTCCACGGCATCGATCGCCTGCCGGCCGGTGTGGGCCACGCCGACGACACGGAACGGCCGGACGCGTTCGACGAAGGTGCGGTGGACGCGGGCCACCATGAAGTCGTCGTCGACCACGAGGACGTCGATCGTGCCCGCCCGGTGGGGCGTTCCGGGGGTCATGGGGCCGCTCCTTCCGTCAGTGTGCCGGTGAGCCGGCCGACGGTCATACGTGCGGTGAACACCGCTCCGTCGGGGGTGTTGGCCACCGAGATCTCTCCCCCGTGCCGTTCGCAGACCAGCTTGGTCAGGGCCAGTCCGATGCCGCGCTCGCCCTCGCGCGCGGCCTTGGTGGTGAAGCCGTGGGAGAACACCTCGCGGGCGAGTTCGGGAGCCACGCCGGGGCCGGAGTCGCGGACCACGATCTCCACGCTGGAGGCGTCCTGGCGCAGCGCCACCTCGACCCACCGCTGCCCGTCGGGCGCGGCGGCGTCGACGGCGTTGTCGACCAGGTTGCCCACCACGGTCGCCACGTCGGCGGCGTCCTCCGGGGCCAGCCGGTCCAGCGCGGTGTCGTCGGAGATCCGCAGGCTGACCTTCCGTTCGGCCGCGAGGGACGCCTTCGCCGTCAGCAGCGCGGCCACCGCCGTGTCCCGGACGCGGCGGCTGAGGGTGACGTCCAGGGACTGGCGGCGCTGGTTCAACGCGCGGATGTAGCGCACGACCTCGTCCTGCTCGCCGATCTGGATCAGCCCGGAGATGGTGTGCAGCTGGTTGGCGAACTCGTGCGCCTGCGCGCGCAGCAGCTCCGAGGAGCTGCGGAAGGAGCCGATCTCCCGCTCCAGCCGGGCCAGTTCGGTGCGGTCGCGCAGGGTGGTGACGGAGCCGAGGAGCCGGCCGTCCTTGGTGACGGTCATCCGGTTCATCACCAGGACCCGGCCGTGGCGGACGACGACCTCGTCCCGCCTGTCGGCGGTGGTTCCGGCCAGTACGTCGCGCAGCCGTCCGTCGATGCCCAGGCCGTCCAGGCTCTGGCCCACGCAGTCCCCGGGCAGTTCGAGCAGGCGGCGGCCCATGTCGTTGACGAGGGTGAGCCGGTGCTGCGGGTCCAGGGCGATCACGCCCTCGGCGATCCCGTAGAGCATCGCCTCCCGGTGCTCGGCGAGCCCGGCGATCTCCCGTGGTTCCAGCCCTAGGGTCTGCCGTTTCACGCGCCGCGCGAGCAGCCAGGAGCCGGCCACGCCGAGTCCGCTGGCGATGCCCAGATAGGCGAGCAGGTACGAGGAGGCGCCGCTGAGCCGCTGCCACACCGTCGGATCCGCCTCGCCGATCATCACCGTGCCGAGGATCCGGCCGAGGTTCTCCTCGCTCGCCCCGAGGACGGGGACCTGGGCGGCCAGCTCGCGGTTGCCGTCCAGAGTCAGCTGTCCCGACCAGCCCCGCTCCCGGGTGGTGCCCGGCCCGAGCGGCAGCCGCTCGCCGACGACCGTGGGGTTCGTGGAACTGACGATCCGGCCGGCGGCGTCGGCCACCGTCACCGAGGTCACCCCGGACTGCGCCTGCGTGGAGTGCACCAGCGGGGCGAGCGTCTCCCCGGGTGCGGGACGCACCAGCTGGCTGCGCACCAGGGGGTTGGCGGCCAGCTGTTCGGCCAGCGCGCTCACCCGGCGTCCCTCGACCCGGGTGAAGGTGGCCCCCGACTGGGCGAGGGAGACCGCGGCGACCGCCAGCAGCACCACCACGACGATGGCGAGCTGGAGCACCAGCATCTCGCCCGCGAGCGAATGGCGACGAAAGGTGGCGACCACAACGAACTCAATCTTCTCTGCCGACACAAGCGGGGTGGCTCAGGTGCCGAGTCGGACAATCATGACGCCCACCAGCGGAAATCGAAAGGGAGGCGTCATGAGAGGCCCGGCGCGCGCCTTTCTCGGCACCTTCGCGGTCCTGGCGCTGCTGGTGGTCTGCGGCTGCGGGGCGTGGCCGGGCGGCGGTGCCTCGGACCTGCGGCTCATGGTGCCCAACACGCCCGGTGGCGGCTACGACACCACGGCCCGTACCGCGGCCCGGGTGCTGGAGGAGACCGGGATCGCCTCGGGCGTGCAGGTGTTCAACCTGCCGGGTGCCGGCGGCACGGTGGGGCTGCAGCGCGTCGTCGACGAGAGGGGCAACGGCGATCTCGCCCTGCAGATGGGGCTCGGAGTGGTGGGCGCGTCACACGCGGCGGGCTCTGGGGTGTCCGTCACGGACACCACCCCGATCGCCCGACTGATCGAGGAGGCGGGCGCGGTCGTCGTCCGCGAGGACTCGCCGTACCGCACGATCGGTGCGCTGGTGGACGCCTGGCGCGAAGACCCCGGGCGGCTCAGGGTGGGCGGCGGCTCCTCGGCCGGCGGCCCCGACCATCTCCTGCCGATGGAGCTGGCCCAGGCGGTCGGCATCGACCCGCGGAAGGTCGCGTACGTCCCGTACGACGGCGGCGGCGATCTGCTGCCCGCGCTGCTCGACGGCAGGGTGTCGCCACCAGTGGGTTCGGCGAGTTCCTGGACCAGATACGCGGCGGCCGGCTGCGAGTTCTCGCCGTCACCGGCGAGCGGCCGGTCGGTGTGCTGCCCGGTGTGCCGACCCTGAGGTCCGCCGGGATCGACCTGGTCTTCGAGAACTGGCGGGGCATCGTGGCCCCGCCCGGCATCAGCGACACCGAGCGGCGGCGCTGGGTGGACGCGCTGACCGAGCTGCACGGCTCCCGCCGGTGGCGGGCCGAACTCCGCCGGCACGGCTGGACCGACGTGTTCGCCACCGGCCGGACCTTCGAGACCTTTCTGGCCCGGCAGGACGCACAGGTCGCCGGCCTCGTCCGCCGACTCGTGCCGGAGTGACGTCAGGAGGGGCCGGCGGAGGGGCCGATGCCCTGCAGCTCCTGGACCGTGCCGCCGAGCTTGGCGCGCAGGGACTCGTACATGCCGGGCTTGGCGCTGACCACCCAGCGCATGCCGACGAGGTACTTGCCCCCGTACACGCCGGCCGACTCCAGCCAGGTGTCCTTGAGTTTCTCCTCGGGGAAGGTGGTGATGAGGAAATCGCCCTTCTTGGTGTGGCACACGCCCTCGCGCAGCTCGTCCGCCTCGGTGCGGATCTTCGCCTTGCAGCCGGCCAGCCCGGCGATGACCTCGACCTTCGCAGGCGCGACGACACCGGCGGCGGGAGCGGCCGCCCCGCTGGGCGTCGCCGCCTTGCCGCTGCCGGCCGGCTTCTTGTCGTCACCGCCGCCGCAGGCGGTGACCAGGGGGAGCACGACCAGGGCGCCCACCGCCGCGGCGATGCGCAGCCGGTGGGCGCGGGACGGGGTCCGGCGGTTGGTTGGTGCGTGCGGTTGCTGCTGCTGGGACACGTCGCCTCTCCGGATGGGCGCTGTTCTGCCCTGGCGGGCAGGCCTGAGTACTCGCAAGGGGTACGGATGCGCGCCCGGAGCCGTTCACACGCTTTCGGCGACCATGCGCTCCGTCTCGCTGAACTGGGTGCGGTACAGCTCCGCGTACCGTTCGCCCGCCGCCAGCAGCTCCTCGTGCGTGCCCCGTTCCACGATCCGGCCGGCCTCGACGACCAGGATCTGGTCCGCCGACCGGACCGTGGACAGCCGGTGGGCGATCACGACCGCCGTCCGGCCGTCGAGGGCTTCGGTGAGGGCCTCTTGCACGGCGGCCTCGGAGGTGTTGTCGAGGTGGGCGGTGGCCTCGTCGAGGATGACGACGCGCTGGCGGGCCAGCAGCAGCCGGGCGATGGTCATGCGCTGGCGTTCGCCGCCGGAGAGCCGGTAGCCGCGTTCGCCGACCACGGTGTCGAGTCCGTCGGGCAGGGTCCGTACGAGGTCGTCGAGTCGGGCCCGGCGCAGGGCGTCCCACACCTCCTGCTCCGTCGCCGCGGGGCGGGCCAGCAGGAGGTTGGCGCGGACGGTGTCGTGGAAGAGGTGCCCGTCCTGGGTGACCATGCCGAGGGTCTCCCGCAGGGCCCCGGCGCTCAGGTCGCGGACGTCGACACCGCCGACGCGCACGGTGCCCCCGTCGGCGTCGTACAGGCGGGGCAGGAGTTGCGCGACGGTCGACTTGCCGGCGCCGGAGGACCCGACGAGCGCCACGGTCTGCCCCGGTTCGGCGCGGAAGGAGATGCCGTGCAGGACCTCGTCGCCGCCCCGCCTGTCCAGGGTCGCGACCTCCTCGAGGGAGGCCAGGGAGACCTTGTCGGCGGCGGGGTAGCCGAAGCGGACCTTCTCGAACTCGACCGCCACGGGCCCGTCGGGCACCCCGCGCGCGTCCGGCTTCTCCTCGATGAGCGGCCTGAGGTCGAGCACCTCGAAGACCCGCTCGAAGCTGACCAGTGCGCTCATCACCTCGACGCGGGCCCCGGCCAGCGCGGTCAGCGGCGCGTACAGCCGGGTCAGGAGCAGCGCCAGCGAGACGACCGCGCCCGGTTCCAGGGCGCCGCGCAGGGCGAACCAGCCGCCGAGGCCGTAGACCAGGGCCAGGGCGAGGGCGGAGACCAGGGTGAGGGCGGTGATGAAGGCGGCCTGGGCCGTGGCCGTCCGGACGCCGATGTCCGCGACGCGGCGGGCGCGTTCGGCGAACTCCTCCGATTCCTCCTCGGGCCTGCCGAAGAGCTTGACCAGGGTGGCGCCGGGTGCGGAGAAGCGCTCGGTCATACGGGTGCCCATCGCCGCGTTCAGGGTCGCCGCCTCCCGCTGCATCCGGGCCATCCGGCTGCCCATGCGCCGGGCCGGGATCACGAACACCGGCAGCAGCACCAGCGACAGCAGGGTGATCTGCCAGGACAGGGTCAGCATCACGACGAGGGTGAGCACCAGGGTGACGAGGTTGCTGACCACGCCGGACAGGGTGTTGCTGAAGGCGCGCTGGGCGCCGATGACGTCGTTGTTGAGCCGCGAGACGAGGGCGCCCGTACGAGTGCGTGTGAAGAACGCCACCGGCATCCGCTGCACATGGTCGAAGACGGCGGTCCGCAGATCGAGGATGAGGTGCTCGCCGAGCGTCGCCGACAGCCTCCGGCCGAGGATGCCGAGCGCCGCCTCCGCCACCGCGATCAGCGCGATGAGCAGGGCCAGGCGTACGACTCTGCCCTCGTCACCGGCCGAGACGATCACGTCGACGACGCTCCCGGCCAGGACGGGGGTCGCCACGGCGAGCAGGGCGGTCGCCACGCCGAGCAGGACGAAGAGGGCGATGCGGCGCCGGTGCGGGCGGGCGAACGCGCCGATGCGGCGCAGGGTCGCCAGGGCGAAGGGGCGGCGTTCCTGTTCGGCGTTCAGGACGCTGTGCAGCTGTGTCCACGCTGTGGTCTCCATGCTCATGGCACGAAACGTAGAACCTCAAGCATTGTTGAGGTCAAGGCGCTCGCACATCGCCCCCGACATCCCGCACAATCAGCCCGATCCCCCTCTTCCCGTCCCCCGTCCGCTCCCCGCGCGAAGGCCCCTATGACGATCTCCTCCGAGCCGCTCCCCGTACGCAATCCGCAGTCCCCGCTTCCGCAACCCGCCGTTGGCGCGACATGGGAAGCCTCTGCGGATGTGACAGCGGTACAACTCCCCGAAATCCGCCCGGGACGACTCCCCCGTCGCGTCCCGGTCCGCCGCCTGCGTCAGATCCTGTGTCTGCTGCCGCTCCTTCTCGTCACCGTGGTCGCGGTGCGGCACCGGTCGGTGCTGGCCGAGGGCTTCGCGCACCTGGGCACCGCCGAGTGGCCGTGGCTGCTGGCCGCGGTCGGCGCGACCTGCCTCACCTGGGTCGCGGCCGCCTGCACCCGGCAGGGCGCGGTCGTCGAACCGCTGCCCAAACGGCGGCTCCTCGCGACCCAGTTCGCGGCGGGCGCGGCCAACCACCTGCTGCCGACCGGGCTCGGCGCGAGCGCGGTCAATCTGCGGTTCATGACGGTGTGCGGGCTGCCGCTCGCCCGCTCCTCGGCCGCCCTCGCGCTGTATCTGCTGGCGGAGAGCATCGGCCGGGTGGCCCTGCTGGGCGCCCTGTTCCTCGCGTTCCCCGACGCGCTGCGGCTGAGCACCCTGGTTCCGGAGACGGCGTTCGGCCCGCTGCTGGCCGGTGTCGGCGTGGTGCTCGTGGTCGCTGCGGCGGTGGTCGCCCTCGTCCGGCGGGTGCGTTCGGCCCTGGTCTCCTTCCTGCGTACGGCACTGGGCGAGGCACGCTCGGTGCACACCCGCCCGGCCCGGGCCCTGGCTCTTTGGGGCGGTTCCTTCGCCTTCCCGGCGCTGCAGGCCTCCGTGCTGGTGCTGGTGGGGCAGTCGCTCGGGCTTGACGTGCCGGCCGCGCACATGGCGGTGGCCTACCTGGCCGCGACGGTCGCCGTCGCCCTGGTGCCCACCCCGGGCGGGATCGGCTCGGTGGAGGCGGCGCTGGTCGTGGCGCTGGTGGCGGCGGGCGGCCCGGCCGCGGTGGCCACGGCCGTGGTCCTGGCGTTCCGGGTCATCACCGTCTGGCTGCCGCTGCTGCCGGGCGCGGTGACGCTGGGGGCACTGGTGCGGCTGAAGGTGATCTGACCCGGGTAGCGTGCCGACTCCGTCACGCAGAAGGGACTTCACCATGCCGGTGCGGATCGAGCGTCAGGGACATGTGACCACGGTCGTCCTCTCCCGCCCGGAGGCGCGCAACGCCGTGGACGGCCCGACCGCCGCCGAACTCGCGGCCGCCTTCCGGGAGTTCGAAGCGGACGAGGAAGCGCGGGTGGCGGTGCTGTGGGGCGAGGGCGGGACCTTCTGCGCGGGCGCCGACCTCAAGGCGCTGGGCACCGGCCGCGGCAACCGGGCCGAGCCGGACGGCGACGGCCCCATGGGACCGACCAGGATGCGGCTGTCCAAGCCGGTGATCGCCGCGGTCGCCGGGCACGCCGTGGCCGGGGGTCTGGAACTGGCCCTGTGGTGCGACCTGCGGGTCGCCGAGGAAGACGCCGTGTTCGGCGTGTTCTGCCGCCGCTGGGGCGTGCCGCTGATCGACGGCGGCACCGTACGGCTCCCCCGGCTGATCGGCACCGGCCGCGCCCTCGACCTGATCCTCACGGGACGGCCCGTCCCGGCCGCCGAGGCCCACGGCATGGGGCTCGTCAACCGGGTCGTCCCGCCCGGCCGCGCCCGCGCCGAGGCCGAGGAACTGGCCGCCGCGATCTCCGCGTTCCCGCAGTCCTGCCTGCGCGCCGACCGCGCCTCCGTCCTCGACCAGGAGGGCCTGGACGAACCGGCCGCGCTCAGCACCGAGTTCCGGCGCGGCGCGGGTGTGCTGCCCGAGAGCGTCGACGGCGCCGCCCGCTTCGCCTCCGGCGCGGGCCGGCACGGATCCTTCACGGACCTGTGAGTGGAGCGGCTGTGCGCGAGGCGGATCCGGCGCGCGCGACGGTACGTCATGTGCAGTAACTCACCCCCCGCTCACCCCCGTCTCCGGTACGAAACCCCTTACGGGATGCGGCAGGATGAACGATTGTGCCGACCCCGGGTCAGGGTGGTCGGGCGCGATCGGACTTCCCCGAAAACGAGCAGGTGACTACGTGACGAGACTTCACATCCGGCCGTCGACGACGGCGTTCGCCGCTGTTCTTGACCCCGGAGGTGACCGGTGAACCGGGCGCTCACAGTGGACGACATGGTCTTCGCGGGCATCGCCCTGGCCTCGGGCCTGCTGGCGGCCTTCGCGCTGCGCATCCTGCTGCGCTGGCTTGGCGGGCACGCCGACCGCACCCGCTGGAGCGGGGACGACGTCATCGTGCACGCGTTGCGGGCCGTGGTGCCGTGGGCCGCGGTCGTGGGCGGCGCCGCGGGCGCGGCGGCGGTGCTGCCGCTGACCCGGACGGTGCAGCACCACACCAACCAGGTGCTGACCGTGCTGCTCATCTTCGTCGCGACGGTGTCGGCGGCCCGGGTGGTGGCCGGCCTGGTGCGCACCCTCACCCAGTCCCGTTCCGGTGTCGCCGGATCGGCCACGATCTTCGTCAACATCACCCGGATCCTGGTCCTGGCGATCGGCTTCCTGGTGGTGCTCCAGACCCTGGGCATCTCCATAGCCCCGATGCTCACAGCCCTGGGCGTCGGCGGTCTGGCGGTCGCGCTGGCGCTTCAGGACACGCTCGCCAACCTCTTCGCGGGCATCCACATCCTCGCCTCCAAGACCGTCCAGCCCGGTGACTACATCAAGCTCAGCAGCGGCGAGGAGGGCTACGTCGAGGACATCAACTGGCGGCAGACGACGATCCGCAACCTGTCCAACAACCTCATCGTGCTCCCCAACGGTCAGCTCGCACAGGCGAACATGACCAACTTCATGCGCCCCGAGGAGCAGCTGACCATCCTGGTGCAGGTCGGGGTGGCCTACGACAGCGACCTGGAGCACGTGGAGCGCGTGACCAACGAGGTCATCGCCGAGACGATGACCGAGGTCGACGGCGCGGTGCCGGACCACGAGCCCATCATCCGGTTCCACACCTTCGGCGACTCCCGCATCGGTTTCACCGTCATCCTGGGCGTCGGCGAGTTCAGCGACCAGTACCGGATCAAGCACGAGTTCATCAAGCGCCTGCACAAGCGCTACCGCGCGGAGGGCATCCGCATTCCCGCCCCGGCCCGCACGGTGGCGCTCCAGCAGGGCGCGACCGTCATCCCGCAGCAGCGGACCGGCGAGTTCGAGCCGGGCGACATGACGGTCGCCCGGCTCGACTAGGGCATTACAGGGTCGCCGAGTTGTCGTGGTGCCCGCTGTCCCTCCGGTTCCGCGGAGCCGTGAGGGACGGCTTCACCGGTGTCACGGTCCAGTCCGGGTGGCCCGGCATCCTCGGTGTCCTCGTCCCGTACAGCCAGTCCCGCAGGAAGCCCGTGAGGTCCTGTCCGGAGACCTCTGAGGCGACCGCGATGTAGTCCTCCGTGGAAGCGCTGGAGTCGCGGTACCGCTCCAGGAACGCGCGCTCGACGGCGCTGAAGGCCGCCTCGCCGATCTGCTGCCGCAGGGCGTAGAGGACGAGCACGCCGCCGAGGTAGCGCTGGCTGTCGAAGAGGTTGACCGCGTTGGGCGCGGCGACCGGCCCGGAGGTGTGGCGCCACTGGTCGCCGAGTGCGTACGTGTCCTTCATCCGGGCTTCCATGGTGGTCATGCCCTTGGAGTCGGGCCAGCCGCGCTCGTAGCGGTACAGCAGCCCGTAGAAGTCGGCGTGGCCCTCGTTCAGCCACAGGTCGGCCCAGGTGGCGGGGCTGACGCTGTTGCCGAAGTAGGAGTGGACCAGCTCGTGCATCATGTGCGAGCCGATCTTGCTCTCCTCCTGGAGGAGGTAGTTCGGCTTGTAGATCGTGAGGGTCTGCGTCTCCAGGCCGGTGAAGTCGAAGGCGTTCGGGTCGTCCGAGTTGCACGGCAGCAGGCCGTACGTCTCGAAGGGGTACGCGCCGAGCCGCTGCTCGACCCAGTCCACCAGGGCCGGGGTGAGCGCCAGGGCGGGTTCCAGGGCGGCGGCGCGGGCGTTGGGGACGACATCCCGCAGCGGCAGGCCGTGCGGGCCCTGCCGGTCCTTGATCACATAGTCACCGACGGTGATCTGCACCACCTCGGTGGCGATCGGCGAGCGGGAGCGGTACGTGTACGCCGTCCGGTCGCCGGTCAGCTGCTCGGTACGCACCAGGCTGCCGCTGGCTACGCCCCGCAGCCCGGCGGGCACGGTGAGGCGGAACGTGAAGTCGGCCTTGTCGGAGGGGTGGTCGTTGCAGGGGAAGACGGTGTGCGCCAGGTCCGGCTGGCAGCACACCGCGAATCCGTCCGGGGTGGCCACCCAGCCGCCGGCGGGCGGCGGGGTCCGGCGCGGGTCGGCGCCGTAGGCCACGCACACGGTGACCCGGGCCTTCGCCGGGAGCTGACGGGCGGGGGTGATCCGCAGCTTCTCGGCCACCTGCTCGAAGGCGGCCGTGCGGCCGCCGACCCGGACGGAGCGTATGTCCAGGCCGCGCGCGTCCAGGGAGAAGCGGCTCAGCGCCTGGGTGGTGCGGATGGTCAAGGTCGCGGTGGCCTCGACGAGCTTGGTCGTGGCGTCGTAGGCGAAGTCGAGGTGGTAGGCCGAGACGCGGTATCCGTCATTGCCGAGGGCGGGGTAGACGGGGTCTCCCAGGGTCTCGGCGCCCGGGGTGGCGCCGGTTCCGGGGGCCGCCTGGGCCTGGACCCCCGTGGTCAGAGCCGCCGCCGTGCCGATCAGGGCGGCCGCCGGGGCCGTCACTCTGGTGCGATATCTCATGGTCCGCTTTCGCTCGGACGGCCGGGTGGTCAGGTCCGGCCGTGGCTTGGAGTGAGTGATCTCTCTCCATGACAAAGGAGCGGGCCGATCGGTTGCCCGAAACTGGCGGCGGACCCCTGTCGATGATCGATCGCTCACGAGATATCTTGATGTCGAGCAATGTTGCAGACGTGGAGCGGAGCACCCGGTGACTGACTCGACCATCATCTATACGCACACTGACGAGGCCCCCGCCCTGGCGACGTATTCCTTCCTGCCGGTGGTCCGGGCGTACGCCGCGCAGGCGGGTGTCGCCGTGGAGACCCGCGACATCTCGCTGGCCGGGCGCATCATCGCCGTGTTCCCGGAGTACCTCACCGAGGACCAGCGCATCCCGGACGCCCTCGCGGAGCTCGGCGAGCTGGCCAAGACGCCCGCCGCCAACATCATCAAGCTGCCGAACATCTCGGCGTCCATCCCGCAGCTCAAGGCCGCGATCGCCGAGCTGCAGAGCCAGGGCTACGCGCTGCCGGACTACCCGGACGACCCGAAGACCGACGAGGAGCGCGAGATCGGCGCCCGCTACGACAAGGTCAAGGGCTCCGCCGTGAACCCGGTCCTGCGTGAGGGCAACTCCGACCGGCGCGCCCCCGCCTCGGTGAAGAACTACGCCAAGTCCCACCCGCACCGCATGGGCGCCTGGACCTCCGAGTCCAAGACCAATGTGGCGACCATGGGCCAGAACGACTTCCGCTCCACCGAGAAGTCCGTGGTGATCGCCGAGGACGGCGCGCTGCGCATCGAGCTCGTCGGCGACGACGGCTCCACCACCGTGCTGCGCGAGTCCGTACCGGTGCTCGCCGGTGAGGTCGTCGACGCCTCCGTGATGCGGGTCGCCGCGCTGCGCGAGTTCCTGACCGCTCAGGTCGCCGAGGCCAAGGCCCAGGGTGTGCTGTTCTCGGTGCACCTGAAGGCGACGATGATGAAGGTCTCCGACCCGATCGTCTTCGGCCATGTGGTGCGCGCCTTCTTCCCGAAGACCTTCGCGCAGTACGGCGACAAGCTCGCCGCGGCAGGCCTGACCCCGAACGACGGTCTGGGCGGCATCTGGAAGGGCCTGGACGCCCTGCCGGAGGGTGCCGAGATCAAGGCCTCCTTCGACGCCGAGCTCGCTGAGGGCCCGGAGCTGGCGATGGTCGACTCCGACAAGGGCATCACCAACCTGCACGTGCCGTCGGACGTCATCATCGACGCGTCCATGCCGGCCATGATCCGCACCTCGGGCCACATGTGGGGCCCGGACGGCGGAGAGCACGACGCCCTCGCGGTCATCCCGGACTCCTCCTACGCGGGTGTCTACCAGGCCGTGATCGAGGACTGCCGGGCCAACGGCGCCTTCGACCCGTCGGCCATGGGCACCGTGCCCAACGTCGGTCTGATGGCGCAGAAGGCCGAGGAGTACGGCAGCCACGACAAGACCTTCGAGATCCCCACCACGGGCACGGTCCGTCTGGTCGACCAGAACGGCACCGCGCTCATCGAGCAGACGGTCTCGGCCGGTGACATCTTCCGCGCCTGCCAGACCAAGGACGCGCCGATCAAGGACTGGGTGAAGCTGGCCGTCACCCGCGCCCGCGCCACCGGTGACCCGGCGGTGTTCTGGCTGGACGAGACCCGTGCGCACGACGCCAACCTGATCGCCAAGGTCAACACGTACCTCACGGAGCACGACACCGAGGGCCTGGACATCCGGATCCTCAACCCGGTCGAGGCGACGAAGCTGTCGGTGGAGCGCATCCGCCGCGGCGAGAACACCATCTCGGTGACGGGCAACGTCCTGCGTGACTACCTGACCGACCTGTTCCCGATCCTGGAGCTGGGCACCAGCGCCAAGATGCTGTCGGTCGTCCCGCTGATGGCGGGCGGCGGCCTCTTCGAGACGGGCGCCGGTGGCTCCGCCCCGAAGCACGTCCAGCAGCTGGTCCGGGAGAACTACCTGCGCTGGGACAGCCTGGGTGAGTTCTTCGCCCTGGTGCCGTCCCTGGAGCAGCTGGCGAAGGTCACGGGCAACGCCCGCGCCCAGGTCCTGGCCGACACGCTCGACCGCGCCACGGCGACCTTCCTAAACGAGGACAAGTCCCCGACCCGGCGCGTCGGCGGCATCGACAACCGCGGCAGCCACTTCTTCCTGTCCCTGTACTGGGCGCAGGAGCTGGCCAAGCAGACCGACGACGCGGACCTGGCGAAGGCCTTCGCCCCGCTCGCCGAGACGCTCACGGCCAACGAGCAGAAGATCGTCGACGAGCTGATCGCCGCCCAGGGCAAGCCGGTCGAGATCGGCGGCTACTACCAGCCCGACCCGGCGAAGGCCGAGCAGGCCATGCGCCCGTCCACCACGTGGAACGAGACCCTGGCGTCCCTCGCCTGACACCCGGGCCCGCAGAGGTCCACCGACTCCGCCCCGACCGGCGCACCGCCCGGCCGGGGCGGAGTTCTGCATGGGTGACCTTGCCGCACGCCACTGACCACGCCCCTGGAGCCGCCCCATGACCGATGCGCACTCCTTCGAGCTGCTGGCCGGGGACGGCCGCTCTCCCGTGATCCTGCACGTCCCGCACTCCGCACGGGAGATACCCGACGACGTGCGCGCGGGCATCGTGCTCGGTGACGAGGAGCTGGAGCGGGAGCTCGACCACATCACCGACGCGCACACGGCGGAGATCGCCGAGGTGGCGGCCGGGCTCGCGGGGGTGACGCCCTGGCGGTTCGTCAACCGGCTGTCGCGGCTGGTCGTCGACCCGGAGCGGTTTCCGGACGAGCGGGAGGAGATGCGGGCCGTCGGGATGGGCGCGGTGTACACGCGGACCACGCACGGCGGTGTGCTGCGTCCCGAGGGCATCGATCCCGAGCCGCTCGTGGAACGGTACTTCCGGCCGTACGCGCGGGCGATGACACAGGCCGTGACGGACCGGCTGGCGGCCACCGGGCGGGCCGTGATCATCGACGTGCACTCCTACCCGAGCCGGAGGCTGCCGTACGAACTGCACGGGGACGGACCCCGGCCGGCGGTGTGCCTCGGCACCGACCCCTTCCACACGTCGCCGGGCCTGCTGGACGCCGCCCGGGAGGCGTTCGGGGAGACCGGGCTCGACAGCCCGTTCAGCGGAACCTACGTCCCCCTGGAGTTCTACGGGAAGCGGCCCGAGGTCGCCGCGCTCATGGTGGAGATCCGCCGCGACACCTACATGACCGAGCCGGGCGGTCCCGCCGGGGCCGGACTGGAGCGGCCGGCCGGCGCGCTGGCCCGTCTCGTCGACGCCGTGTCCCGCTGAGCGCCGGACGTCACCGGCTGGAGCACTCCCGCGCGACAAGCGGCGGGGGCGCGACGAGGGTGGGTGCATGACGGAGGAGACCACCACGCTGACCGGCCGGGAGCCACCCCCGGTACGGGACTGGCCCGCCCTCGACCTGGACGGGACGGAGTTCGACCCGGTCCTCGCGGAGCTGATGCGCGAGGGGCCGCTGACCCGGATCCGGCTGCCGTTCGGCGAGGGCTGGGCATGGCTGGCCACCCGCCACGACGACGTGAAGCTGATCACCAACGATCCGCGGTTCAGCCGCGCGGAGGTGACCGGACGTCAAGTGACGAGGATGGCACCGCACTTCAAGCCGCGGCCCGGTTCGCTGGCCTTCGCCGACCAGCCCGACCACAACCGGCTGCGCAAGGCGGTCGCCGGGGCCTTCACCGTCGGTGCGATGAAGCGGCTGCGGCCCCGCGCCCAGGAGCTGCTCGACGAGCTGGTGGAAGGGGTCGTACGGGACGGGCCACCGGCCGAGCTGATCGAGCGGGTGCTCGAACCGTTCCCGATCGCCCTGGTCAGCGAAGTGATGGGCGTGCCCGCCGCCGACCGGGAACGGGTGCACACCTGGACCCGGCAGATCATCTCCACCTCGGGCGGGGCCGAGGCCGCCGACCGGGCCAAGAACAGTCTCTACGGATGGATCACGGAGACGATCCGCTCCCGCGCGGACAGCGCAGGCGAGGACGTGTACTCCCTGCTGGGCGCCGCCGTGGCGCGTGGCGACCTCGAGGAGACGGAAGCCGTCGGCCTCGCCGGTCCGCTGCAGATCGGCGGCGAGGCCGTCACGCACAACTGCGGGCAGATGCTCTGTCTGCTGCTCACCCGGCCGGAGCTGCGGCAGTGGTGGCAGGAGCGGCCCGAGGCCCGCGACTCGCTGCTGGACGAGTTGCTGCGGTACATCCCGCACCGCAGCTCCGTGGGCCTGGCGCGGATCGCCCTGGAGGACGTCGACCTGCACGGGCACCGCATCCGCGCGGGCGACCCGGTGTACGTCTCC
The DNA here is from genome assembly GCF_044457425.1 of Streptomyces sp. NPDC050546. NCBI lineage: Bacteria > Bacillati > Actinomycetota > Actinomycetes > Kitasatosporales > Streptomycetaceae > Streptomyces > Streptomyces sp. NPDC050546. Next base: position 497,049 of record NZ_JBITGX010000002.1, on the reverse strand, counting down.
TACCTCGCGGCCAACCGTGACCCGGACGTCTTCCCCGAGCCGGACCGGATCGACCCCGGCCGCGCCCCCAACCCGCACCTGGCCCTCGGCAACGGACCGCACTACTGCACCGGCGCCGTCCTGGCCCGCCTCCAGACCGAACTCCTGCTCGGCACCCTGCTGGACCGGCTCCCGGGCCTGCGCCTCGCGGTCCCCGCCGACCAGGTCGAGTGGCGGCGCAGAACGATGATCCGGGGACCCCGGACGCTGCCGTGCACCTGGTGACCCGGGGCCCCCGGCCCAGGACCTAGGCCCGCAGCCACTCCGTCACCACCACGTCCCCGCCGGTCCGCAGCCTCAGCGCGAACGGGCCGGAGAGCGGTGCGTCGCCGGTGAAGCGGCCCAGGTCGTCGGCCATGAGCGGGGCGCCGGGGCGGGGACCGCCCAGGACCTCGATCCGGGCGGGCTGCGGTGGCAGCACCTGTCCCAGCAGTCCGTGCGTGGTCACCTCGACGTCGACGGTCACCTCGCCCGCCCGGAAGGTCAGCATCCGGGGCGCGTCGGTGACGCCCCGGACCGGGAGGGCGTCGACCAGCGAGTCGAAGGTCAGCTCGGCGATCCGGGCGTCGAGGTCGTGCAGCGCGTACGCGTCGACAGCGAGCTGCTGGAGCTCCGCGGGCACCGGGTCCAGGACGGCGGCGGCCTGCCGCAGCTCCTCCTCCAGCAGCCCGGCGTCGAACTCCTCGTCGCCCCAGTCCTCTTCACCGAACAGCTCGTCGTCGTTCATGCCGTTCGTGTCGCTCATATCGCCCCCCGTGCTTCGAGCCGGGCCCGCAGACGCCGCAGACAGCGCTGACGCAGCGGCCCGATGCTGCCCACCGCGATACCGAGCGCGGCGGACACGTCCTGATAACTGGGCGGCGGCGTGGCCATCAGCACACGCAGCAACTGCCTGCACCGCTCGCCCAGTTCCTCGAACTCCTGCCACAGCCGCCGAACGCGTTCGCTCTGCGCCGCGGCCTCCTCGGAGTCGAGCAGCGACTGTTCCGGCGTGCCCTCCTCGCTGACCCGGTCCAGGAGCTGGGGATCGTCCGTCAGGGTCAGCCGTTGCGAACTCCGGATGACCTTGAGGCACTCGTTGCGCGCCGTGCTCGCCAGCCAGGCGCCCGCCTTGCCGGGTTCGCGGATCCGCCCGAGGTGCTGGGCGAAGCGGAACCACGCGGTCTGGTACACCTCGTGGGCGTCCGCGTCGGAGAGCCGGTGGGCCCGCACCACGGACCAGACCAGCGGGCTCAGCCCCTCCACGAGCGCCTTCCAGGCCGCCGCGTCGCCGTCGGCGGCCGCCTGGACGAGCGCGCCGGCATCAGTACGGTCCACGGCAGCCCCACCCCTCGAGTACGGCAGGTCATGGTACGCCGTGGAGGGGGCGGCTTCGGCCCTCACGAGCCGGGGACCAGGCGCACGACCGGGACCGGGCGCCAGGTGGGCGGACGCAGCGCGGGAACGTGCGCCCCGCGCACTTCGGCGAGCCCGGTGTGGGCCGCGAGCAGTTGCCGCCGGGCCGCGCGCGGGTCGGTCTCCTTGTGTTCCGTCATATGCGCGGCGACCATGCCCGCGGTCACGGGGGTGGCGAAGGAGGTGCCGCTCCACTGCGCGTACCCCTCGAACATCACCTGGTCCGGCTTCGCGGCGGCGGTCTCGTCGCTCAGCACTCCGGTGTGGCGGGGGTGCCGGCAGGTGCAGCCGTAGCGGAACCCGTAGCGGCAGGAGTCGTACGTGGAGTGCTGGTACACGTACGGGACGGGTGTCTCGAAGCCGGTGAGGGCACTGGTGAGGCGCTCGCCGGGGGCGTAGACCCGTACCCAGGGGCCGTGGTTGGTGAAGCAGGCGCCGAACTCGCCGTCGCTGCGCAGGGCGCCGACCGAGAGCACGGAGTCCTCCCAGCCGGGCAGGTCGGCGTAGGCGGCGGGCCAGAACGGCGTGGCGCTGCCGTTGTTGCCCGCGGCGGCGACCAGCAGGGTGCGCTGCTCGCGCAGTTCCCGCATGAAGTTCTCCACGCCGAGCAGGCCGTCGGTGCGGCCGTTGGAGGTGCCGGCGGAGAGGCTGAGGACATCGGGCCAGCCGCCGGCGTCGACGGCCTCGAAGAGCTTCTCGCCGAACTCGGACTCCAGGATGGCGCCCGCGTCGTTGAGGCTGCCGCGCACGGTGATGTCGGTGTTGGGCGCGACGGCGGCGACGAGCCCGGCGATGAACGTGCCGTGACCGACGTACTGCTGGAGGATGCCCCGGTCGTCGCACTCCTGGACCTGGGCGTCGCCGCCGGTGTGGGAGAGCAGGCCGCAGGAGCGGTAGTCCTTCATCAGCCCGGTGTCCACGACGAGGACGCCGACGGCGGTGTCCGGGGCGTACGCCGTCTCGGCGGGCGCCGGGTTGAGCGGCTCGCTGAGCGGGACGGGGACCGGTTCGTCGCCGGGGCAGGCGTTGACCGCGATGTGGACGACATGGTTGCGGGCGGCCATCCGGTGCCCGGCCCGGACCTCCCGTTCGCGCACGGAGCGCAGCGCCTGCGCGACGGCGCGGTCGGCTTCCCGGCCGCCCTCACCGGGGTCGCCGACCCGGATCCGGGTGATACCGCTGCGGTTGGTCCGCGGGCCGGCCCGGCGGACCTGGTCCTGGTCGAGGTCGGGTGCCGCGGTGAAGTGCGCCCGTACGGTGTCCTCGACGATGCCGGCCTCCTCGCCGTCGCGGACGAGGACGACGCCCTTCTCGTACATGAACTCGGCCGAGTCGTCCGGGCCCATCGCGAGGGGGACGTCCGGCATGGAACGCTGGATCTGGTCGAACTGCTCGTGGAATCGCTGAGGTGCCATGGCGGGTCCTCCCACTGGGCGACGGCATCGGTCGGCGCGGCGGAGCGGTCGTCGGTACGCGCCGATCCTCCTCGACATGAGCCGCGGGGCGGTCATTTGATACAGCGCCGAACCTGTGGGGTGTGGTCGGGGGCCACTACCATCCGAGGAGTGACAGCGGGAAACGACTCGGTTGCGGCGCTGCTGCCGATGGTGTTCGCCGATCCGGGCGAGGCTCTCGCGAGGGCCCGGGCGCTGCTCGACGCCGATCCCGACCCGTCGCACGCCTCCGTCGCCCATCAGGTGATCGGCATCTGGCAGCGGGACTTCGGCGATCTGCGGCTCGCGCTGAACCATCTGCGGCGGGCCCGGGACTTCGCGGCGCGCGCGGACTCGGCCGACCGGGAGGCGGATGTGCTGGCCACGCTGGGCGTGGCGCTGGTGCACGCGGGCCGGACCCGGGAGGGCCTGGCGGCGTTCGAGCGGGGAGTCGCGCGGGGCGGCGGGCACACGCGGGCGCGAGTGCTGTACCGGCGGGCGTACGTGTGGTGGGTGCTCGGCCGGCATCGCGAGGCGCTGGAGGACGTACGCCGGGCGGTTCCGGTGCTGCGGCAGGCGGAGGACGTGATCTGGACGGCCCGGGCACTGACCCTGCGGGCGACCGTGCATCTGGCGCTGGGGTCGGTGGAGCGGGCCGATGCGGACTTCACCGCGGCCGAGGCACTGTGGGACACCACCGGCCAGGAGCACGACAAGGCCGACGCGGTGGAGAGCCGGGGGCTCGCCGCGTTCCGGTCCGGTGACGTGCCGGTGGCGCTGCGGCTGCTCGACGAGGCGGAGGAGCGGTACGCCCGGCTCGGCACGCCGACCTTCATGCTGAACATCCGGCGCTGCGAGGTGCTGATGGCGGCCGGGCTGGCGCCCGAGGCGCTGGCCGAGGCGGACGCGGCGATCAGGAAGCTCGACGGGATCGGCGGGCAGTCCACGCGCAAGGCGGAGCTGCTGCTGGCCGCCGCGCGGGCCGCCCGGCTGGCCGGGGATCCGCACACCGCGATCGCCCGTGCCGCCCTCGCGGTGCGGCTGTTCGCCGGGCAGCGGCGCACCTGGTGGGAGACGCACGCCCGGCTGGTGCTGATCGAGGCGCGGCACGCGGCCGGGCGCGGTTCGGGCCGGCTGGTCGCCGACGCGGCCGCGGTGGCGGAGAAGCTGGCCTCGTTCGGGGCGCCGGCCGCGCCGGAGGCGTCGCTGCTGGCGGGCCGGATCGCGCTGGGCCTGGGCTGGACGGCGGACGCGGAGCGGCATCTGGCCGTCGCCGCCCGCAGCAGGCGGGCCGGTCCGCCGCTGGCGCGGATGACGGGCTGGGCTGCCCAGGCGCTGCGGGCTCGGGCCGCCGGATCGACCCGGGGTGTGCTGGAGGCCTGCCGGCGGGGTCTTGACGTCCTGGACGACCACCGGATGACGCTGGGCGCCTCGGAGCTGAGGGCGCGCGCCACCGAGCAGGGCGCGGAGCTGGCCGCGCTCGCCCAGCGGGCGAGTCTGGTCTCGGGCGGGCCTCGGCGGCTGCTGGTGTGGAGCGAGCGCTGGCGGGCCACCGTGCTGTCCACCGCGCCGACCCGGCCGCCCGCCGATCCGGAACTGCTCAGCGGCATGACCGCGTTCCGCGAGATCGCCTCCCGTGCGGAGGCCGCCCGGATGGAGGGCCGGCCGGTGCCGGCGCTGGAGCGTGAACAGCGCCGCCTGGAGCGGGAGATCCGGTCCCGGACCCTGCACATGCGGGGTGCGGCGCCCGGGGACGGGGACCGCTTCGACGTGGGCCGGCTGCTGGAGCGGCTGGGCGACGAGGTCCGGCTGGTGGAACTCGCCGTGCTCGACGGGCGGGTGCAGGTACTGCTGTGCGGGCAGGGGCGGGTGCGCAGGTTCGAGGCCGGGCTGCTGGCCGAGGCCGTGACGGAGGCGGAGCACGTGCAGGCCGGGCTGCGACGGCTGGCGCATCCCGGGGCCGAGGCTCGTCTTCCGGTCGTGGAGGCGGCCGGGCGGCGGCTGGAGGAGCTGCTGCTCGGCCCGGCGGCGACGCAGCTGGGCGGCGGCCCGGTGGTGGTCGTGCCGCCGGGGCGGCTGCACCGGGTGCCGTGGGCGCTGCTGCCGTCGCTGCGGGAGCGGGTGCTCAGTGTGTCGCCGTCGGCGGGCAGTTGGCTGCGTGCCGGGGAGACCGTGCCGCCGCCGGACGGCTGCCATGTGCTGGTACGCGGCCCGGGCCTGGCGACGGGCGGCGCCGAGGTGCCCGAGCTGGCCGGCCGGTACGGCTGCGCGACGGTCCTGGAGGACGGCGAGGCGCGGGTGCCGCGCGTGCTGGAGGAGCTGGACGGGGCGGCGCTGGCGCATATCGCCGCGCACGGCACGTTCCGCGCGGACAGCCCGCTGTTCTCGTCCCTGCGGATGGCCGACGGGCCGATCGTCGTGCACGACTTCGAGCGTCTGGCCCGCAGCCCGTACCGGATCATCCTGTCCTGCTGCGACACCGCCCGCCTCGCGTCCGTCGGGGCCGACGAACTGCTCGGCCTGGTCACCGCGTTGCTGCCGCTGGGCACGGCCGGGGTGGTGGCGTGCAGCGCACCCGTCAACGACGCCGCGGTGGTGCCGCTGATGCTGGCGCTGCACAAGGGTCTCGACGCCGGCCTGTCCCTGGCTGAGGCGCTGCGAGACGCCCGGGCCGCCCTGCCGGGCGACGCACTGCACCAGGCCACGGGGTGGGCGTTCTCGGCGTTCGGAGCGGCCTGAGGGGCGGCTGGAAGGGTCGAGCTTAAGGAGGCGAGCTTGAGGAGGCGGGCTTGAAGGGGCGAGCTGGAAGGGTCGAGCTTAAGGAGGCGAGCTGGAAGGGGCGAGCTTGAGGAGGCGAGCTGGAAGGGGCGAGCTTGAGCGGGCGGACTTGAAGGGCGGCCTGACCCGTCCCCTGTGCGGGTCAGGCCGCCGGTCTCGGGGTGCGGCTCAGGCGGGCTGGGCCTCCGGCTCCTCGGTCAGCCACGGCAGGGCGCCGCGGTCGCTCGCGCCGAGCCGTGCGTAGGCGCTGTACAGGTGGTTGCCGACGGTGCGGATCGACAGGGTGAGGCGTTCGGCGATCTGCCGGTTGCTCAGGCCCGCCGCCGCGAGGGTGACGATCTGCCGCTGCCGGGCGGTGAGTTCGCCGAGGACGAGACCGGAGAGCGCCGGCGTGCGGGCGCCCTGGCAGCGCCGGGCCAGGGCCACGGCCCGGGTACGGGAGTGCCGGGCGGCACGGGGATCGCGGTGTGTCCCCACGGCCTGGGCGTGCGCCTCGGCGGCGAACAGCGTGAAGCCGCGCCGCTCCAGCTCCTCGGCGACCTCGTCCAGGGCCGGGCCGTCGGCACGGGTGAGTGCGTCGGCGTGCCGGGCGAACACGCCGGTGAGCCGGTCGATGACCTTCTCGGGGGCACCGAGGCGGACGGCGTCGTAGGGATCGGCGAGGTTCGCGAGGGTCGTGTCGAGGTCACCCCGGATGTCTACCGGAGGTTCTCCCAACAGGGCGGAGGCGCGGTCGAGTTCGTCCTGGCACGACGCGTCCGAGGGTGTGCCGCGCAGCCCCTCCCTGGCCCAGGCCGCCGCCTCCCGCAACTCCCCGCGCAGCCGGGCGAACCGGGCGCGTACGGCGGCGTATCCGCACGGCAGCGTGGAGTCCTCCGCGACCAGCCACTCCCCCACCGGCGTGGCCAACGGCCGTACGTCGTCCCGGTCGATCCGGTGCCCCAGTGCCGCCGACTCGGCGTCGAGGGCGGCGGCGTGCACGTCCGGTGTCCGGGCCAGCCGGCGCGCCCGCAGCCGGCCGGCCGCGGCCCTGAGCACCGGCCCGTGCAGGGGGTGGGCGAGGCGGACGGTGCCCGCGTCGTCGACGCGGATCAGACCGTCGGACTCCAGGACTTCGAGGGCCCCGATGTCCGCGTCGTCCGGACGCAGCGGCAGGGGTTCGGCGAAGGCGAGGCGGTCCAGGGTCTCGCGTTCGCGAGGGCAGGCGCGGCCGAGGACGCGGGCGGTGCGCTCACGCACGGCCGCGGTCAGCGGCACCGGGCCACGCCACGCGCGTTCCCCGGTGCCCGGGACAGGTGTGAGCCGCCTCCGCACCGCGCCCAGCAGGTCGCGCAGCAGCCGCAGATCGCCCTGGCTCAGGCGGTGCAGCCGGTCGGTGGTGAGCGGGTCGAGGGGGCCGGCGCCGGCCGTGAGGAGCTGCTCGATCTCCTCCTGGGCCGGCGGCTCCAGGGTGAGGCGCGGCAGGAGTTCCCCGGTCCACAGCCGGGAGATCGCGCCGGGCACCGGGGTGCCGTCCGTGGCGACGACCAGCAGACGGGTGCGGCCGTGCACCGCGAGTTGGTGGACCAGGGCGGCGGAGGCGTCGTCGAGGAGATGCGCGTCGTCCACGACCAGCGTACGGACGCCGGCCAGGAGCTGGACCGCGCGGTGCAGGGTGACCGTCTCGGGCAGCAGATGGGCGAACGCGGCGAAGGGCAGGGCGCGGCTCTCGGGCGTACCGACCGCCCGGGCGCAGTCGGTACCGCGGACCGCCTCGGTGACGAGGCGGGTCTTGCCACAGCCCGCCGGGCCCGTCACCGCGATGCCGCGGCGTGAGCCGGTCAGGGACCTGCGGACCAGCTCCAGTTCGTCCTCCCGCCCGGCGAACGGCCAGGGCAGTTCCAGGGGCGTCGCGTCCCGCTCGTAAGTCGTCACACAGACATGAGCGCGGCTACTCACTTCTGATACAGGGCGACTTGAGTAGCCCCCGACTCAGGCGCCCGGGACGGCCCGCGGGGCAGGCTGTGGCCATGACCGCACGCTACTGCTCGCTGGCTCAGGCGCCGGCGCCCGCCTTCGCACCGGGGCTGGCGGCCGAGCGGCTGAGCGCGCTCGTGAGCGGGCGGCGGATGTGGGTCAACGGCACTGTTCTGCACTACTGGTTCTTCGACGGCGACAGCGACGCGTCCGTCATCCCCGTGCCGGGGAGGGGGATGACGCGACGCGTGTCGTGGGCCGGCGCCGAGGAGCAGCGGGACGTGGTGCGCGAGTGCTTCCGGGAGTGGCAGGACCTCGGCGCCGGGATCTCCTTCGCCGAGGTCGACGACCGCTCGGAGGCCGAACTGCGCATCGGGTTCCAGCTCGGCGACGGCTGCTGGTCGGCCGTGGGCCGGGACGCGCTCCTGGCGGGCCGGCATGAGCGCACCATGAACTTCGGGTGGGACCTGACCGCGCCCGGGGAGCGCGGGACGGCCCTGCACGAGATCGGGCACGCGCTCGGCATGCTGCACGAGCACCAGAGCCCGTTCGCCGGAATCCACTGGGACGACGAGGCGGTGTACGCCGAACTGGCCGGCCCGCCCCACCACTGGAGCCGGGAGAGGACGCACTACAACATTCTGCGCAAGCTCGACCCGGACGAGGTCAACGGCTGCGTCTGGGACCCGCAGTCGATCATGGAGTATCCGTTCGCGTCGGGTCTTGTCCTGGAGCCGGAGCAGTACCGCGCCGGTCTGAACCCGCCGGGCACCCTGTCCGCCGCCGACAAGGAGTTCGTGCTCCGCTGGTATCCGCCGGCGGATCCTGAGGGACCGTCCGAACTGGTGCCGTTCCGCTCGGCACCGCTCGGTCTCGGCCCGGGCGAGCAGGCCGACTTCGTCGTCGACCCGCCGGAGACCCGCACCTACACGCTGGGCACCTTCGGCGACAGCGACGCCGTCGTCGTGGTCTTCGAGGACCGGGACGGGGAGCCCCGCTACCTCGCCGGGCAGGACGACGGAGGGACCGCGCGGAACGCCACGATCAGCGCCCGGCTCGTCAAGGGCCGCCGCTACCACGTCCGCGTACGCCTGTACTCCGCATGGGGTTCCGGCGAGACGGCGGTGATGTGCTGGTGACAGCACAGGCGCGCCGCGCGGACACCTGAGCCACAGTCCGGCACCGGGGGAGCGGTCGAGGACGTCGCCCATGGGGGTGGGTGACGTCCTCGACCTCGCCATGTCCTGGTTCACGGCCGGGGCGGGGGCGCACGGCCGACGGACGCGGTGCTGTCGAGGGCCTCGCCGAGGGCGGCGGGGCGGACGCGGGGCGCACCGGCCCCGGCGCCGTGGATCCACCCCAGGGGTGAAGAGCGTTCACCGGCGGCCGACATGGGGCATCGTGAAGGGAACGGCTGGCAATGGCGTTACGCCGTCCGAGTATTGATGCCTACGCTTGATTGCTCTCGCGGCTGCACGTCCGTACCGGAAGACGCACGAGGTGCCGGCGGCCCGACTACGCTCGCGGCGTAACACCGGGGGATGGGGGGGGGGAGAGCGGGTGGAGACGTCCCGACGCGACCGTGCCCGGCGGCCGAAGCCGCGGGCGGCGGTACCGGCCGTCCTGCTCTGGGCGCTGGGCGCACTGGCCCTGGGCGTTCTGGTCGGTCTGGCGGCGGACCCGTCGCACCTGGTCGGCACCACCGGGTATGTCTTCGCCACCGGGCTGCTGCTGGCCGTGGGCCTGTACGGCAGCACCTACGGCATCGAACTCGCCGATCTGCGCCGTGATGTGCGCGGTGTGGTGGCGGCGGTCACGCTGGGCGTCGTCCTCAAGGCGGGGATCGTCTCGGGCGTCATGGTCTGGGCCTTCGACCGCCCGGAGTATCTGATCCTCGGCATCGTCGTCGCACAGATCGACCCGCTGTCGGTGACCGCCCTCGGCAGGGACGGGCACATGTCGCGGCGCGCCCGGTCGCTGCTCACGGCGTGGGCCTCCTTCGACGATCCGATGACGGTCCTGCTGACGCTGTACGTCGCCGGGTACGCCTACTCGGCCGCCGGCTACCCGGGCGCGCCGTCCGTGGTGGGCGGCGGAGCCCGCGGCTACGCCCTCGGACTGGCGTTCAACGCGCTGCTCCTGGCCGGTGCCCTGGTGCTGTGGTGGGCGGGCGGCAGGCTGTGGCCGGCCCGGCGGGCCCGGAAGGAGTCCGCCGAGTCTCCGCAGCCCGGGGACCTCGACAGTCCCCGGCGTCCCGTGACGCCGCTCGCCGCCCTGCTGGTCGTGGCCATGCTCGTGCTGGCCGCGGCGAACATGCTGATGCTCGCGGTGGCGGTGGCCGGACTGTTCCTCCGCACCCAGGCGTTCGCCCGTCCGCTGGCGCGTGCGGTCACGAGCGCCTTCCTGCTCGCGACCACCCTGCTGGGCCTGTTCGCCGCCCAGGGGGTGTCGCTCGGCCCGGGGGTGCTGCTCGGCGCCTCGGCGTTCGGCGCACAGGCGGTGGTGGCCGTGCTGCTGATGCCCCTCTTCGTGCGCGGCCTGTCCCGAAGGGACCGGATCCTGCTGGGGATCGGCCAGCAGAACGGTCTCACGGCCGTGCTGCTCGCCCTCACCCTCGAACGCGACTTCCCGAAGACGGTCGGCATCGTCGCCCCGGCCGTGGTGACCGTCAACCTGCTGCACTACGGGGCACAGATCGCGTTCGGCTGCTGGTCGCGCCGCCGGCCCCGCGGGAACCGGCAACCCGCGGGCGGGCAGCGGCGTCTCCCCCGGCATCCGGCGGCCGACGACGGCAGGGCGGGCGAGGCACCGACGGCGACCGACGGACTGCGGTCCTCCGCGTAGCCGGATGATGTGCGGCGACCCGGACAGGTCGCGGCCAGGGGAACGGGGAGGCCGGATGGGTGAGCGGAGAGGGAGCCGTGCCAGGCGTCCCCGCACGGGCCCGCGTTGGACACCCGTCCTGCTGCTGGGCACGCTGGCGCTGCTCCCCGCCACCGCCGGACAGGCCGCCGCCGACACGGGCAGGAGCGATGTCCGGCTGGTGTACTGCCTCGCCGACGAGCACCGGGGCGAGCTCGGGGACGCGGCGGTGCGGCTCGGGGTGGTGCGGCGGGCTCCGGGGCCGGCCGGCGGTACGGACGCCGTACGGGTACCCGGCCGCGAGGGCGGCGTGATGTCGCTCGACGCCTGGGCCGGCAAGCGCACGGACGACTTCGAACGGGTCTGCGACGCGGTCATGGCCGCCGCGGGCGACCCGCCGGGCGCGTCCGCGGACAAGGGCGGCGGTGGGCTGGGCGGATTCACCGACGGGGCTCTGCTGCTGGTGACCGGCGCCGTGCTCACCGTACTCGGGCAGAAGACGGAACGGATCTCGGCAGAGCGGCGCACACACGGCCGGCAACTCACGGCGGCCGTGCTGGAATTCCGGAGGATCGCATGGCTGTATCTCGCGGAGTACGAGCAGGTGGCCGAGACGGACCACGCCGAGGTGGCGCGGGCCCGCGCGACGCTCACCGGCCTCCTCGCCCTGGTGCCCGGCCCGGCCGCACGCCGGGCGGCGGCCCGGGCGCTGGCCGGCTCCCTGCCCCTGGCGGACGGACTGCCCCGCATCCGGGACGGGCGACTCCTGCAACCGCAGGACAGAAAGAACGAGGCGGACACCGTGCGCACCACCCTGGACCGGCAGACGCGGGAGGTGGGCGAGCTGCTGCGCCCCGCACCCGTGTGGTGGCTGCGCGGATCACGGCACAGCGGCCGTCCCACAAGCTCCGGAGGGCAACACGGATGACCAACTCCGACTGGGCGAACCCCTACGGAGTGCGCAAACCGTACGGATCGAACGGCGCGGGCAACGGCGACGGCCGTGACAACAGCGCGAACGGTTCCGCCACGCTCAGCGCCGACCACCCCCTGGTGCCGTGGAAGGAGCCGGCCCACATGCACCAGTGGGTCGACGTCGACCACTCCCGTGACGAGCTGGACCGCTTCGAGGAGCACTGGCCCCACCTCGGCGAACTGCTCGACTCGAGCTCGGGGCACGGCCGGGTGGTGGTCGTCAGCGGCCCGCCCGGTATGGGCAAGACCTCGCTCATCCACCGGTGCATCCACGAGGCGCGCCGGCGTGTGACAGCGGCGGCGACCGCGGCCGGGAACCCGCTCGTGCTGTTCGCCCCGACCGCGGGGCTCGACAACGACGGCCGCCGCATCAGTGTCGACCCCGACGGCCGGTCGTTCGCGCCGACCCGGCTGATCAACGCCCGCATACGCCGCGAGATCGCCAAGAGGCTGCTGCTGCACGAGTTCTCCGAGTCCCGAGTGCAGGCGATCATCGCGGAGGAGGACCCGTATCAGGCCTACAGCGAGATGAGTGACCTGCTCATCCAGCACAACGCGCTGCTCTTCGTCGTGATCCCGCACATCCGCTGGAACGACGCCCATCTCCGGGCGGCGTTTCTGCGCACCTGTCTGAGCCCCGCGCACCCCAGGATCGTACTTTTCGTCGAAGTGAGCCACGGCGCGGCGGAGACGGCGCGGGAAGTGGCCGCCGCCATCGGCGGATCGGCGGCGGTCACCCATCTCGCGCTGCGCGAGCTGGACTCCGAGGACATCTGGAGGTTCAGCCACAGCGCCCGCACCTCCGGTGACGGACCGCACGGCCTGGTCGAGCCCGACAGGAGTTCCCTGATGGCAGCACACGACGAATGGAAACCCTCCGACGTACGCGAGCTGCGGAAGGTCTTCCACTCGGCGGCGCACGCCCTGCGCAGCGCACCGCACCCCTGGCCGATCGACGCCGACGCGCTCAGACCCCACTGGGAGAGCCGGCGGGCCCGCCGTGACGCCCTGCTCCGTGAGCCGATCCTGCCCCGCCCCGGCGGCTGATGCCCGCCGCCACCCCGACCGCGCCTCTCCGGACCCGCAAGGAGTGCCATCGTGGCCGCAAGCAGCGCAGACACCTGGTACGGCAACCCCTTCCCCCTGGTGCCGGTCGTGCGGCTCGGCCCGTCGGCAGACCTGGGTGAGGCACCGGTCGAGGCCGCGGACTCGGGCAACGCCCATGTCTCCACCCAGTTCCTCGGGGACCTCGAGGGCCTGGTGCGCGACTACCTACGGGACCGGCCCCAGGGTGGCCGGCGCGGCCGGGCGATCGCGGTGGTGGGAGAGTTCGGCCTGGGCAAGAGCCACGCGGCGCGCGAGGTCTGCAACGGGCTCGCCCGTCCGGACGGCCCGGCCATGTGGATCGTCGACGAACCGGTGCAGGACTTCGGCCGTATGTACCGCGACCGGCTGCGCGGCCCCGCCGACACCCCAGAGGGCAAGGCCGCGTTCGAGGAACTCGTCCGCGACTACTACGCCTATGTGACGGCGGCCCGCGTCGGCGAGCAGGGCTCCGAGACCCGGCCGGGCCGGCCGGACGACATCCCGCTCGGCGACATCGCCCTCGACGACATCGCCACCGGGCTGCGCGACCGCGTCCTGGACCCGGACAAGGTGGTCTCCGCCCTGCGCTACGACCCCGAGGTGATGCACGCCGACCTGCGGGTCACCCTCGGCGAGGTCACGGAGCACAGGAGGTTCGCCACCGCGTTCGCCCTGTTGCAGGACCCCCGGTTCACCTCGATGGTCTGGGCGTGGCTGACCGGTGACGAGCCCGCCCCGCAGCTGAGGGAACGCGGCATCAAGGACGCCGTCACGGGCATCGACCCGGTCTTCGACGCGCTGGCCGTCCAGGGCTTCCTGCACGGCCGGGTCGGCAAGCCGTACGTCCTGCTGATCGACTCGCTGGAGAAGGTGCTCGACTGGCCGGAGGACTCCCGGCGTACGTTCGTCGATGCCTTCGAGCGCCTGGTCAACGTGTATGTGAGCCGGGGCGGGCTGCTGGTGTTCTGCACCTCGCCGAGCGGGCTCAACGCGTTCCGCCCGAGCCTGCACGAGCGGGTGGTGCAGCTGTGGCCGGCCCGCTTCACCGCGGAACTGACAGCGGACCTCGTCGCCGAGTACGTCGGTTCGGGTCCCCGGCCGGTCCCTGGCGCGGGCGCGGGCGGGACAGAGCGGTGGCCCGCGCCCTTCGGTTCCGCGTCGGTCGCGATCCTCCAGGAGCTCACCGGCGGGGTGCCCCGGGAGATCCTCAAGACCTGCCATCACGCCTGGCAGTTGAGCGAGGACGGCGGCGGGGCGGTCCGGGAGGTGACCGCCGCGACGGTGCTGCGGGCCGTGCGCGATCTGCACGACAACGTCTCCGAGGACCAGGTGCTCTCCACGATCCATGACGCGCTGGCCGTGGGTCAGTGGCGCATCGCCTCGGTCGACCCGGTCCCGGCGCGGGGGGCCGCCGCCGACGGGCCGCTGGTGGTGGCGTACTGGCTTGAGCCCTTCCCCAACGCCTACATCGCGATCGTGGTCAGCCCGTCGGTGCTGGTCGCGGACGACCAGGAGCGCATCACCGCCCGTGTCCGGGCGCTGCGCGGCGCGCTCCAGCCGGCCCGGGCCGAGGTGCTGCTGGTGGTCAACGGCCATGTGTCGCGGACCATGCGGGACCGGCTGGCGCGCTCGCTCGGCTCCCAGCCCCTGCTGTACCGCCCCGGTGACTTCGAGCGGGTCGTGAACGAGGCCCTGGACCGGCTGCGCGCCCGGCTCACGGAACTCCGCCAGGAGGCCGATCTCGCGGAGCTGACCAGCGAGCTGCGCGGTGCGCTCGGCGAGCACAGTTCCCAACTGGGGCGGCTGCGCCGGACGGTGAGCGATCTGGCCCGGCGCGATCTGGTCGCGGCGGCGCCCGGCCCGGCGCGCACGGCACTGCCGGAGCCGGTCGAGGTGCGGTTCGAGGAGGTGTTCTCGCTCCTCGACGCGGCCGTGGAGCGGCTGGCCGGCCGTTCGTCCGGCTGTGGCACGGGCGGGAGCCCGCCCCCGCGGGCGGGACGGGCCGATCTGACGGCGCTGGGCTGCGCCACCCTGGTCCGGCAGCTGACGGAGAGGTTCCGCGCCGGCGCCGACGCCTGGTTCCGTGCCGCCTCGCCCGGCGCGTCCGAGGAGCAGTGGGCGGGACTGCGCCGGGTCTGCCGGGAGTACGAGACGGCGGTCGAGGTGCTGCCCGTGCAGTCCCTCGGCAGTTCAGGCCCGGACCACCGGCCGACCGCCGCGCGCGCGGTGGAGGCACTCGCCGACGAGGTCTGGGGCGGGCTGGTCAGTGCGGTCCGGGCTCCGTGATCTCGCGCAGGACGCCCGCCAGTTGCTGGAGCCGGCTCTCCGCGTGGGCGACCTGCCGCTGGTCCAGCGTCACCCCGAGGACGTAGTCACGGGGCGACAGCCAGGTCACGTACACGGCGCCCTCCTGGACGTCCAGGACCAGACGGTCGGCGGGCGGCTGCACCACCAGCCGCAGCGCGTCGGTCAGTCGGGCGAGGTGCCCGCGCAGGCTCTGGGCGAGGTCGCGGTACCCGGTGCGGCGTGAGCGCACGCTGGTCTCGAGGAAGCGCGGGCCGAGCTCGGCGTTCTCGAAGACGTCGCCCGCGCAGACGAGTTTCCAGTCCCGGTAGAAGGCCGCGTAGTGCAGGTCGATGCTGTTGACATGGCCGCCCCACAGGGCCCGCAGCCGCATCTCGGACAGGTTCTCGTGTTCGGACGCCGCCGTCCCGAAGTCGATGCGCAGCTTCTCCTTGTGCTCCGGCAGCGGGTCCGGAGGGTCCGTCAGGCCACCGGGCTGTTCGTCGGGCAGGTGGTGCACGTGGGTGCGGATGGTGGAGACAAGGGTGTTCATGGCCTCGTCGACGGCGGGCATCCCGCCAGGCGTGTCGGTGAGTGCGGCCAGGTACATCCCCGGTTTGACGCGGCCGCCCCACAGGCCGCCGCGTGCGTTGGCGACCACGACGCGCATCAGCTCACCGGTGCCCAGCGGGCGCATCAGCGCGCCCAGGTCCTGGGTGCACAGCAGGAGCCGGCTGCCTGGCAGTGCCTCGTTGGCGATGTCCTCGCCGCCCACGGTGACCAGGCTGGACAGCGGGGCGCAGTCGCTTCTGCGGAGGACGAAGTCGATGATTCCGTTGCTGTAGTGGGACACCGACCTGAGAGCGGGGACGCCGGCGAAGGCCCCTTGGCACAGCTCTGTTATTCGGCCGTGGCCCTCCGGGAACCAGTGGGACTCGGTGAAGAGCTCGGTCTCCGGGTGCGGGGCTGCTGCCACGTACGCTCACCTTTCCGTCGGGGGAACCGTCCGGGCGCCGGGACCGGTGTCCGGCCCCGGGCCCGGGCCCGGCCCTAGATGCCGGGCAGTTCCAGATCGATGTCGAAGTCCCTGGCCGGTGCCGTGCGGGCGGCGGCGCGGGAGGTGAGCCAGGCGTGGTGCGCGCCCACCCGCCGGCCATCGGGCCGATGCCCCATGTCCAGGTCCCGCAAACGGCGCAGGGCGCCCTCGGCGAGTCCGGTCGCCTCGTCCACGCGCCCGGCCGTGGCCAGGGTGGCCGCGAGGGAGTTCTCCGCGGCGGAGACCCAGGGGTGGCTGTCGCCGAGCCGGTCCTCCAGGAGATTCAGGGCGGCCCTGCCGGTGGCCTCGGCCTCCTCGACGGCGCCGGCGGCCCGCAGGTACACCGCGTGCCGGACCCCGGCCAGCCCGGCGTAGGGGTGCCAGGCGCCGAGGGTGCTCTCCAGGGCGTGACCGCACTGGCGGGCCTCGTGTTCGGCCTCGTCGTGCTTGCCGAGCGCGTGCAGGTCGGCCGCGAGGCTGAAGCGGCAGCGCAGAGTGTCGAGGTGCTCGGCGCCGAACCGGCCGGTGGCTTCGGCGAGCACTCGCCGGTCGCGCTCCAGGGCCTTCTCGTAGCCGTAGACCCTCTCGTGCGGGCGGGCGGAGTTGTAGGTGATGCGCCGTTCGCTGACGGCCAGGCCGAGTTCGATGCTCAGCCGGGTGCCGGTCGCGACGTCGCCGTGCCGGTGCAGCCACTGCCGCAGCAGGTCCTGGGACTCCGCGTCGCGGCCCAGGGTGCGGTAGACCCAGGCGAGCAGGTCGGCGGACCGCCAGACGGCCGGATCGTCCTCGCCGCCGACGGCCTGGCGGTAGCGGAACCGGGCGAGGAGCCGGGCCAGCGAGTCGGCGGCCCGCCCGCTCAGCGCCTCCGTGAACGCGAGGTTGTGCTCGGCCTGCACGGTCGCGCGGTGCTGCGGTCCGAGCAGCAGCGTCAGGCCCTCCAGCACCGGCCGGGCCTGGAAGAGCGCGTCGGAGAACCTGCCGAGGGAGCGCAGCACGGCGCCATAGGAGTCGGCGGACAGCAGCGTCCTCGGGTGCAGGGGGCCGAGCAGTCTGCGGTGGCCGCGCAGGGCCTGTTCGGAGAGCTGGCGGGCCTGTTCGTAGGCGCCGTCGAGGCGGTGGGCGCGGGCGGTGAGGTTGAGCAGGCGCAGATACTCCGGTGACGGGTCGTCGTCCCGCGGGCTCCAGGCCTCCCGCGCGCGCTCGGAGATGTCGAGCAGCCGGGCCAGGTCGGCGGTCTCGCCGCGCTGGCTCAGGGCGTTGAGATGGCGCAGCATGGACCGCCGGACGCGGGGGCGGTCGTCCTCCCACAGGCGCAGCGAGTACACCTCGCGTGCCCAGTCGGCGGACAGGCCGCGGTTCTCGTCCGGGGTGAACTCGGCGAGGGTGCCGCGCAGCACCTCCTCGATGCGGGCGCGCTCGGCGCTCTTCATACCGTCGCGGACGGCGTCCCGTACGGCGTGGTGCTGCCCGAGTGGCTGGTCGGGCCGGTCGAAGTCGACCTCCAGGAGCCCGACCCGGGACAGCGCCCACAGGGCGACGCTCACCATGTGCTCGTCGGGCAGCCGGGTGTCGGCCGGGGTGCCGCGCGCGCCGAGGTCGCGGGTGTCGTCGCGGGCCAGTTCCGCCAGGATGTGTCTCGACCTCAGCAGTTCGAGACCCATGCCCCGGCCGGTGAGCAGCGAGGCCGCGTTCAGCAGCCAGCCGAGGGCGTCGCTGGTGCGGCTCTCGGCGCGCCAGGCGGCGGCGCCCGGGGTGTGCAGCACGGTCTGCCGGGCGACGCGCACCATGACCGCCACGGGCGGGGCCGCGCCCTGCTGTTCGAGCAGGGCCTGCTGGGCCGTGCGGTACTCGGCGAGGAGGTGCGCGACGGCGGCCCGGGCCGCCGTCTGGTCGCCCATGCTGTCGTCGCGCCGGTGTGCCGCGGCGCGCTCGGCGAGGCAGAGGGCGGCGATGCGCACGGCGAGCGGGACGAAACCCAGGACCTGGCCGACCCGCTGGGCCTGCTCCTCGTCGATCTCCGCGAGCCGTTCGCCCAGGACGCCCCGGCATTCGGCGGGCGACATGGGCGGCAGGGCGAAGGCCGCCATGTCCCGCGTGGCGGGGGCGGTGCGGCTGGTGATGAGGACGTGCCCGCGGGCGTGGGGCGTGGGCAGCAGCTCCCGCAGCCCGTCGGGGGACTCGGCCCCGTCGTAGACAAGCAGCCAGCTCTGTGTGTCGGCGCGGGCGAGGTGGTCGAACAGGGCCGGGGAGGCGCCGTCTCCGGTCGTGACCAGGTCCAGCCGGCCGGCGAGCCGGTTCAGGCCGCGGCGGGCGCGGGGGATCTCCCAGGAGCGCACCCACCACACCACGTCGTAGGCGGAGCCGAAGCGGTGGCACAGCTCCCTTACGGTCTCGCTCTTGCCCCAGCCGCTCGCGGCGTGCACGACCAGCGGGGTGTGGTCCCGGCCGGCCGTGTGCAGTTCCTCCAGGAGACCGCCGAGGACGTCGTCCCTGCCGACGAAGCCGCTGTAGCGGGGGGCCACGTTGGTGACGGCAGGCAGCCGCGGGAACCTCGCGCCGGGCGGGCCGTCCGCCGGGGGCGGGGCGCCGAGGCCCAGTCCGGCGTACAGCCGCCGCACGGCCTCGTCCTCGTCGGTCCCGCGCAGGTCGATGCGCTCGTGGTGGGCGGCGCCCGCGTCCGGGAAGGGCTCGTCGGCGAGGACGATCCGGACGTCGGGGTGGGACAGCGCGGCGAGCTGGGCCAGCGCCGCGTGGTCCATGTCCGCCGGGGAGAGGAACAGCAGCGCCGTGCCGGGCGCCGGACGGTCGCCGGAGTAGGCGTCCTGGGCGCGCAGTTCGGTGCGGATGCCGCCGCGCCGGAACTGGTCCTCCAGCCAGGCGGCCCAGGGGGCGTGACGCTGGGAGTGGACGAGGGTGACCCGGCCGAGCGGCACCGGCCGGCGGTTGCGGAGCCAGTCGGCGGGCCGTTCGTAGTAGGGGCGCAGCCCGGTCACCGAGCCTTCGGGCTCGCTCTCGACGGCGAGTTGCCGGGTGTCCAGGTAGAGCGGGTGGTACGGGATCTCCAGGAAGGCGACCTCGGAGGTGCGGGAGGTGCGCGAGAGGGGGCCGAACTTGCCGCGGACCCGTTCGCGGGCGCCGCGCAGCCGGTCGTGCGACTCGACGTTGCTCTTCAGGCCGAGGGCCAGCAGCCGTACGGGCCGGTCGGCGCGGCCGGCGCTCAGCTGCTCGGCGAGGGCGGCGGCGCCGTCGATGGACCAGGCCGTCATGGCGAAGCAGAGGACCAGCGAGTCGGCCAGGGCGCCGAGTCTGCCCTCGGGCGGTGCGCCGGGCGCGTCGGGCAGTGGTGCTTCGACGAGGACATGGTCGTGGCGCAGCGCGTCGGGGTCCGAGGCGAGGGCGAGGAGGGACGCCGCGTCCGGGCGGGCCACGGAGGCGATCCGGCCGGGCACCGGCTCGGGCACCGGCGCTCCCGCCGGCGCGCCGGTGGCGCGGCCGTCCACGATGAGCACGCTGCGGTTGCCCGCGGCCAGCAGGTCCGCGATGTTGCGTACGGTCGTGCTGACGCCGAGGTTCTCCGCGGTCGAGCAGAAGAGGGCGAACCGTCCCGAGCGGTCGGCTGCGTGGGTGTCGGGCATGGCCACTCCGCTTCGGACGGAAGGTGCTGGACGGTGGGGCACGACAGTCAGGGACGGTCATTATAGGGCGGGTTGCCCCTGATCAGGCGGTTTCGCGTTCGACGGTGGCGTCGCCACGCGGTGCCGGTCACTGGCTCTCGCTGAACCCGGTGACGAAGGGATCTCCCGCCGTGCGCCCGGTGCGCAGCCGGCGCAGGGTCTCCCCGAGCACGGAGGGCGGCAGTGCGGCGAGGTCGTCCAGCGGCACGTCGGTGAGGTCCAGCACGACGGACTCCAGGGTGGCCTCGCCCTGCTCGGCACCCGCTTCCTCGAGCTCTGCCATGGCCATCCTCCGCGGCTCGTGTCCAGTGTTGACGTCCCCACGGGATGGCTTCCGAAACCGGCTACTTTCGGGCGGGGACCGCGCGGACGACGGAATTGCGATGTTGACGGTCTGTCACCGGCGCCGAATACTGGGCCAAATGGCGTGGCCGGCCGGGTGGGCACCGGGCCGGCCGGCATGCGAACCGGGGGGTACGTATGAATCGACTGCGCCATGCGGAGCCGCCGTGGCCGGTCGCGGACGACGTCGTGGCGAGGGAAGCCGCCGGATGGGTGCCCGCCCCGTTCCACTCCTTCGTACTGAAGATGCACAGCCGCTGCGACCTCGCCTGCCGCTACTGCTACATGTACCGCTCGCACGACACGAGTTGGCGTGAGCAGCCGCGCACCATGACGCCGGACGTCCTCGACCGCACGGCCGAGCGTATCGCCGGGCATCTGGTGGCGCACCGGGTGCGCGAGGCCGGGGTGGTGCTGCACGGGGGCGAGCCCCTGCTCGCCGGGGAAGCCGCGCTCGGCCGTGCCGCCTCGGTCCTGCGCTCGGCCGTGGGTCCCGGGGTACGGCTGCACCTCGCGCTGCAGACCAACGGCGTACGGCTGACCGAGCGCTGGCTCGACCTGTGCGCCGCGCACGGCATCCGGGTCTCGGTCAGCGTGGACGGCGACCGCGCGGCACACGACCGGCACCGCCGCGGCGCCGACGGGCGCGGCAGCCACGCCCGGGTCGCCGCCGCGCTGCGCCTGCTGGCCGACGGGCCGCATCGCGAGCTGTTCGCGGGCCTGTTGTGCACCATCGACCTGCGCAACGATCCGGTGCGCTGCTACGAGCACCTGCTGACGTACGAGCCGCCGGCGGTGGACTTCCTGCTGCCACAGGGCAACTGGCACACTCCCCCGCCGGGGCTGCGGCCCGGCCTGCCGGGCACGCCGTACGCGGACTGGCTGTGGCGGGTGTTCGAACGGTGGTACGGGGCCAGTCGGGGGGAGACCCGGGTGCGGCTGCTCGAGGACATGATGACGCTGCTGCTCGGCGGCGCCCCCGAGACGGAAGCCCTGGGCCTGGCCCCGGTGCGGTACGCCGTGGTGGAGACGGACGGCTCCCTGGCCCAGGACGACACCCTGCGCACCGCCTATCACGGCGCCGCGCGGACGGGGCTGCACGTCGGGCGCGACTCCTTCGACGCGCTGCTGCGCCATCCGGGTGTGGCGGCCCGCCAGTGGGGCGCCGACGGGCTGTCCGCTCGGTGCCGCGACTGCCGGCTGCTGCGGGTGTGCGGAGGCGGCCACTACGCCAACCGCTACCGGCCGGCCACCGGGTTCGCCAACCCCAGTGTCTACTGCGCCGATCTGACCGCTCTGATCGACCGGGTCAGGGAACGGCTGGCCGAGGACCTGGACCGGCTGCGCGGCGCCCCGGCGGAAGCCGTATGAGGCCCGTGCCGCTCCGTGTGCCCGGCAGACTCTTCACCGAGGTCGCGACGGGCGGCGGCGGGGCCGAGGCCCTGGAACTGCTCGCCCGCGCGGAGTACAGCCGCCGCCTGGCCTGCGCCCACGCCGTCACGGAGGCCGCACGTGACATCGGCGGCGGCGTAGCCGATACGGCCGGACAGGCCTGGGACCTCCTCGCCGCCGCCCACCGGGCCGATGCCCGGGCCCTGTCGGCGGTCCTGTCGCATCCGTCGGCGGGCACCGCGCTGATCGGCCTGCTGGCCCGGCTGGACCGCGTCGTCGAGGGCGCGGCCGAGGCCGGTGCGGAGAGCGAGCTGCCGCTCCAGCGCTTCAGCGCCCTCGCCGCGGCCGCGGCGGTCCGCGCGGGTGTGCCCGCCCGGGTGCGGTGGCCTCTGACCGGGGACCGGGTCTTTTTGCCCTCGCTCGGCGGTGCGCGCTTCCCCGGCGCCTGCCCGGCTGACGTGGCCGAGGTGGTGGTCGGTACAGACGGAGGGGCGCGGATCGGGGTGGCGGGACGCAGTGCGGTGCCCGGCCCGGTCGACGTGCCGCGTGCGCCATACGCATCGACGGGACGGTGGCGGGCGGCGCACCGGCTCCTGGTGCTGGACACCGGGGCACCGCTGCTCCTGGACGACCTCGACCCGCTGCGCTTCCCTGGTGTCCCGGAACAGCCCCTGGGCCTGGCGGCGGACGACCTGCGCTGGTGGCAGGCCATGACCCGGGAAGCCTGCGACACACTGCGGTCCCACCACCCGCGGACCTACGCCGAACTCGCCGCGGGCCCCCGCACCCTGGTCCCTCTCGGCAGCAGCGGCAACTTCAGCGGCAGCAGCGCGGAGGCGTTCGGCTCCATGGCGCTGTCCCGGCCGCGCACCGGGCGCGGTCTCGCCCTGTCCATGGCCCACGAGTTGCAGCACAGCAAGTTCGCCGCCGTACTGCACCTGTTCGACCTGTTCGAGCCCGGGGGCGAGGAGCGCTACTACGCGCCGTGGCGCCCCGACCCCCGGCCCCTGCTCGGGCTCTTCCACGGGGCGTACGCGCATCTGGGCGTGACGGACTTCTGGAACCGCCGCCGGGCCGTGGAGCAGGACCCCGGGGAACTCGCCCGGGCCGAGGCCCAGTTCGTCCGCTGGCGTACGGGCGCCCGGGAGGCCACGGACGTCCTGCTGGCCTCCGGCCGCCTCACGTCCTTGGGGGAGCACTTCGCCGGGACGATGCTGGAGACCCTCGACGGCCTGTGCCACCTCCCGGTACCGGCCGAGGCCCGGCGCCGGGGACTGGCCCTGGCTGCGGAGCACCGGGCGGAGTGGGTACGCCGGAACGGGGTGCCGGAGGCGCAGTTGATCTGACGGACCTGGTCGTACCGGGCCCGTGAACGCGTTCGGGTGGGTGGCATGTGCCACCCACCCGAACGTGTCGGCGTGCCCGCAGGACTTCCTCAGGACTGCGGACGGCTGCCGTGGTTCGCGCCGTTCTTGCGGCGGGCCTTCTTCTTGCGACGTCGCTTCGAGGACATCGAACCTCCTCTTTCTTGCTTTTTGGCCACTGTCCACCGGATTGTCGCATCCAGTGATCACAGAGCGCCTTTCCAGCCGCCGCTACGGCAAACACACCCGATGGGTACGCACATGGGTGGCCTACGTCACTGGCGCGAGGCATTGGCCGGTGGGCCAAAGCGGCCCCCGTCGTCTTGGCCGACGCGCACACCCCTCTCCACGCCCCCGTTCCGCATCATCAAGGGCCACAGCGGGAGTCATGGGAGGAGTGAACGCGTGGACAGTGTGCGAACCAGGCCGCGGAGATCCGTCGGCGAGGCCGGTATCCGCGGCAGGCTGACGCGACGGCGGGACGTCGCCGATCTGGTGGCGGAGGCCGACGGAGGTCAGCTCCGCCGGACCATGGGGCTCACCCAGCTGACGCTGCTCAGCGTGGGTGCCACGCTGGGCACCGGGATCTTCGTCGTGCTCGGCCAGGCGGTGCCCGAAGCGGGCCCGGCCGTGGTGTTCTCCTTCGTGCTCGCCGGGCTCACCGCGCTGTTCTCCGCCCTGTCCTACGCCGAGCTGGCCGGCATGATCCCCGGTGCCGGGTCCTCGTACAGCTACACCTACGCCACGCTCGGCGAGCTGGCCGCCTGGGTCTGCGGCTGGTGTCTGGTGCTGGAGTACGGCGTCTCGGTGGCCGCCGTCGCGGTCGGCTGGGGCCAGTACGTGAACGAGCTGCTGGAGCTCACCGCCGGCTGGACACTGCCCGCCTCGCTGGCCGCTCCGCCCGGCGCGGGCGGCGTGGCGAACGTCCCGGCCGCCGCGATCGTCGCCCTCGCCATGGTGGTGCTGCTGCGCGGTTCCCGGGAGAGCGCTGTCGTGAACGCGGCCATGGTGGCGGTGAAGGTGGCCGCCCTGGTGCTGTTCTGCGCCGTCGCGTTCACCGCGTTCCGCGCCGGCAACTTCCAGCCGCTGTTCCCGCTCGGCATGGCCGGGGTGAGCGCGGGAGCCGCCTCGCTGTTCTTCTCGTACATCGGCTTCGACGCCGCCTCGACCGCCGGTGAGGAGGCGAAGAACCCACAGCGCGACCTGCCGCGCGCCATTCTCCTCTCCCTCGGGCTGATCACCGCGCTGTACTGCGCGGTGGCCGTCGCGGCGGTCGGCGCCATGCCGTGGCAGCGGTTCGCGGGCACCGAGGCCACCCTCAGCGAGGTGCTCGTCCACGCGGTCGGCGGTGGCACCCTCTGGCCCGTCCTGCTGTCCGTCGGGGCGGTCGTCGCCACCACGAGCGTCGTACTCGCCGTGCAGTACGGGCAGACCCGCATCCTGTTCTCGATGGCGCGCGACGGGCTCGTCCCGCCGGTCTTCGCCAAGGTCCACGCACGGACCGGCGTGCCCCGCGCCAACACGATCATCGTGTCCGCGTTCGTCATGGTGCTCGCCGCCCTGGTACCGCTGGGCGCGCTCGCCGACGCCACCAGCATCGGCACGCTGTTCGCCTTCGCCCTGGTCAACGCGGCCGTCCTGATCCTGCGCCGCCGCAGCCCCGGGGCGCCGCGCGGCTTCCGGGTACCGATGGCGCCCGTGACCTGCACGCTGGGTGCTCTGTGCTGCGGCTACGTGATGTGGGGGCTCGGCGCCGGCACCTGGACCGCGTTCGGCCTGTGGATGGCCGCCGGAATGGCCGTCTACGCGCTCTACGGCATCAGACACTCCCGGCTCGGCCGGCCCGCACCCCGGAAGGAGAGCACGGAATGATCCCGCTGGACCCGGCCGCGAACCCGGTGGGCCTGATGGACCCTGTGGACCTGATGGACTCGGTGGACCTGGTGAACCTGGTGGACCCGGTGGACCTGGTGGACCTCACCAGGGCCCTGGTGGACACCCCCTCCGAGAGCGGCGAGGAGGCCGGTCTCGCCGATGCCGTGGAGTCCGCGTTGCGCGCGCACCCACACCTCGGCGTCGTACGCGTCGGCAACTCCGTCGTGGCCCGCACCGACACGGGCCGCGCCGAGCGCGTGATCATCGCCGGACACCTGGACACCGTCCCGGCCGCCGGGAACCTGCCCTCCCGGCTGGACGGCGAGCGGCTGTACGGGCTCGGGGCGTGCGACATGAAGGGCGGCGTCGCCGTCGCCCTGCGGCTCGCGGCCGGGCTCGCCGCGCCGGTGCGGGACGTGACGTACGTCTTCTACGAGTGCGAAGAGGTCTCCGGCGACCGGAACGGCCTGAACCGCATCGCCGCCGACCGCCCCGAACTGCTCGAAGCGGACCTCGCCATCCTCATGGAGCCGTCCGACGCGGGCGTCGAGGCCGGCTGCCAGGGCGTCCTGAACGCGGACATCACGGTGCGCGGCGAGCGTGCCCACACCGCCCGCTCCTGGAGGGGCGTCAACGCCGCGCACCGGGCGGCCGCCGTACTCCGGCGTCTCGACGACCACAGCGCCGAGCGGATCGTCATCGACGGCCTGGAGTACCGCGAAGGGCTGAACGCGGTCGCCGTCCGCGCGGGCATCGCCGACAACGTCGTCCCCGACAGCTGCGTGATCAGCGTCAACCTGCGTTTCGCGCCGAGCCGTTCGCCCTCGCAGGCGGAGGCGTATCTGTGCGCGCTGTTCCCCGAGTACGAGGTGGAGGTGACCGAGGTGGTGCCGGGTGCCCTGCCCGGGCTCGGCCAGGGAGCGGTGGCCTCGCTGGTCGAGGCGCTGGGTGCGGTGCCCCGCCCCAAGCTGGGCTGGACGGACGTGGCCCGCTTCACCGCGCTCGGCACGCCCGCGCTCAACTACGGCCCGGGCGACCCGACACTGGCGCACACCGCCGGGGAGTACGTGGACATCGGGCAACTGCGGGAGTGCGAGCGGCGGCTCGCCGGCTGGCTGAGCGGCTGACCGCCCCCGCGAGACAGCCGGCCGGGCGTCAGGACCGGCCGGTGCCGCGCAGGCCCCCGAGCGTGCGCGACTGCAGCCACAGCACCAGCCGCTCGTCCGGGTCGTCCAGATCGACGCCGAGGTGCTGCCGCAGCTGTCTGAGGCGGTACCGGCAGGTGTTGGGGTGGACGGCGAGCAGCCTCGCCGCCCGCGCGACGTCGCCCCCGGCCTCCAGCCAGCACACCAGGGTCCTGGCGTAGTCGGTGCCGTGCCCGGCGTCGTACGCCAGGACCTCCCGCCAGGACCCGGCAGTCAACTCCCGCTGCCCGTCCATGAGTTCCCGCAGCCGCAGCAGCGTGACCCGGGCCCGTACCTCCGTCACGACGGCGACGCCTTCGTCCGGGCCGAGCACCCGCAGCACCAGGTCGGCGTCGTCCCGCGAACCGCGCACGGCCGCCGGCTCCGCCACCGCGTCGCCCAGCCCGGCCCGCACCCGGATCCGCAGCGCCTGAGCCGCGCGCCGCACGATGTCCTCGGCAAGGCGCCGGTGCCGCTCCTTCCGCCCCGCCGTGCCGCCCGACTCCGCACCGGTCACCGGCAGCAGCGCGTACACACGCCCGTCGGCCAGCACGCACGCGTGCCGCCCGTACCGCGCCTCGCAGTGCAGCCGTACGAGGTCGAGCAGCCGCAGCGCGGTCTGTTCCTCGTCGGGCATGGACACGGCGCCGTCGAGAGCGAAGGCCACGACCCGTACCAGGGTTCCCTCGGCGAAGCCGAGGCGCTGCGCGGCGCCCGGGTCGGCGCTGCCGTCGAGGAGGCGGCGGAGCAGGTCGCTCGTCAGCTGCCGGGACAGTTCCTCGCCGGCCCGGGCCCGCAGCATGAGCAGGGCGGCCGTGGACGCGCCACGGGCGAGCGCTTCCTCGCCATCGGGGGCGAGATGTCCGTCGTCGACGACCCACACCGACCCGAGCGTCTCGCCGCCCGCGCGGACCGCCACGGCGAGCCGCGGCAGTTCCTCGCCGTCCAGCGCGGCGAGCCGTACGGGACCGGGGGCGGCGAACAGGACGCGGTACTGCTCACTGTTCTCGGGGCTGCTCGGCACCTGACGGCCCAGAATGCCCTGCCGCCGGGCCTCGTCGACGGCCTGCCGGGGCAGGGTGGAGTACGCCAGGATCCGCTGCCGGGCGTCCTCGATGACGGTCGCGCCTCCCACTGCCGCGGCCACCGCGTTGGCCAGCGAGAACAGGTCCCCGAACGCCGCTCCGCTGTCCCCCGGTCCCGGCCGGGACCCGATCGCCGAGGCCAGCAGCAGATGGACGTGATGCCAGGCGGCGTCCTCGTCGACGGCGAGCAGCGCGAGGCCGTGGGCCTTCGCCGCGGCCACCGTCTCGGGCTGCGAGGCCCCGCCCCGTACGACGAGTCCGGCCACCCCGGCCGCGGCGGCGTCGCGCGCCAGCGGTTCGACCTGGTCCGGCGGCAGTCCGACGGTCAGCACCAGGGCGCCGGGCGCGCTGCGCGGGAACGGGTCCCCGTGGCCGTACAGCAGGATCTCGGAGACGCGCGTGGCGAGGCCGTCCGCCGGGGCGCTGAGCACGCGGAGCAGGGGCTCGCCGAGGGTGCCGATCAGGTCCTCGAGGGTGCGGGCGTCCATGGGTGGTCGGGCTCCTGGGACGGTGGGGTACGGAGGGGCGACGGGTTCTTCGGCGGGTTTCTCGGGTTCTCGGTTCTCGGGTTCTCGGTTCTCGGGTTCTCGGGTTTCTATCGGGCGATGATCCCGGTCTCCCTTGGCCGATCGCTACAGAGACCGGTGCCCTCATTGTGCCTGCGGACAACGGGCGCCCGGCCCCGGCGCCGGAGACTCGCTGCATGACACCTGTGACGATCCCCGCCGCCGGGTCCGGGCCGGCGGAAGCGCCCCGCACAGCCGGGGGAACAGCGCACGGCGCCTGGGCCGACATCGCCGGTGCCGCGGCCCGCACCGCCGGGGTCACGGTCCGTACCGTGCACGACGTGGCCGGCATCCACGCCGTGGCCGACTTCCTCGCCGACGTGTGGCAGACGCCCAGGGCCACCCCGCCGTATCCGGCCGAGGTGCTGCACAGCCTGGTGCACGCCGGTGGCGCGGTGCACGCCGCGTACGCCGCCGGGCCGTCGGGCGAGCGGCTCGCCGGGGCGGCGGTGGCGGTGTTCGGTGCCCCCGCCGAGCGGGACGTGTACTCGTTCGTCGCGGCGGCGGCCGCGGCGGGCCGGGGCGTGGGCTTCGCGGTCAAGCAGGCGCAGCGGCTGTGGGCGCTGGAGCGGGGCGCCACCACCATGCGCTGGACCTTCGACCCGCTGGTCCGCCGCAACGCCCGCTTCAACCTGGTCAAGCTGGGCGCGGTCGGCAGCGAGTACCTGGTCGACTTCTACGGGCCGATGAACGACGGCGTGAACGACGGCGACGAGAGCGACCGGCTGACCGTCACCTGGGACCTGGCGACGGGGACCACGCGCACGGACGGTCTCGCCGCGGCCCGCTCGGCGGCCGGCGGCGTGACCCGGGCACCGGACGGCGGGCCGCTGGCCCTGCGCGACGCGGACCGGCTGTGGTGCCGTGTGCCCGAGGACATCGTCACGCTGCGCGCCGCCGACCCGGCCCTCGCGCTCGCGTGGCGGCACGCCGTCCGCGGGGTCTTCACCGAGGCGTACGCGGAGGGCCTGCGCGCGACGGCCATGTCACGCGACGGCTGGTACCTGCTGACCCGTTCGTCGTCCGACACCCCCGGCCAGACTTCCCACGAGACGGCCCACGCGACGTCGAACGAGAGGCAGCGATGAAGCTCGAACGCGTGGAACTGCTCCACGTCGCCATCCCGCTCGTCACCCCCTTCCGCACCTCATTCGGGACGATGACCAGCAAGGACACGTTCCTGCTGCATGTGTTGACCGACGAGGCCGAGGGCTGGTCGGAGTTCGCCGCCGACCCCGAGCCCCTGTACTGCTCGGAGTTCGTCGCCGGTGCCGAGACGGTCATCCGGGACTTCCTGCTGCCGCGCGTGGCCGCTCTCCCCGAGCCGACGACGGCGGCCGTCGCCCCCGCCATGGCCTCCGTCAAGGGCCACGAGCTGGCCAAGGCGGCCCTGGAGACCGCCCTCCTGGACGCCGAACTCCGCGCCTACGGGATGTCCCTGGCGACGTTCCTGGGTTCGGTGCGCGAACGGGTCCCCGCGGGCGTCTCGGTCGGCATCAAGAACTCCGTGCCCGAACTGCTGGACGACGTAGAGCGCTACCTCGACGAGGGCTATCTCCGTATCAAGCTCAAGATAGAGCCGGGCTGGGACGTGGAGCCGGTGCGGGCGGTACGCGAACGCTTCGGCGACGCACTCCCGCTCCAGGTCGACGCCAACACCGCCTACACGCTCGCCGACGCCGACCATCTGCGCCGGCTCGACGCCTTCGGGCTGCTGCTGATCGAGGAGCCGCTGGAGGAGAACAACCTCCACGCCCACGCCCGGCTCCAGCGCCGCCTGCGCACCCCGGTCTGTCTCGACGAGTCGATCCACTCGGCGCGCGACGCCGCGTCCGCGATCGCGATGGACGCCTGCCGGGTCGTCAACGTCAAGCCGGCCCGGGTCGGCGGCTATCTCGAAGCCCGCCGCATCCACGACGTGTGTGCCGCCCACGGCGTGCCGGTGTGGTGCGGCGGCATGCTGGAGACGGGCATCGGCCGCGCCCCCAACCTGGCGCTGGCCGCCCTCCCGGGCTGCACCCTCCCCGGCGACACCTCGGCCTCCCGGCGCTACTTCGCGGAGGACATCACGGAACCCTTCACCCTCCACGACGGCCACCTCCCGGTACCCACGTCCCCGGGCATCGGCATCTCCCCCCTCCCGGACGCCCTCGCCCGCTTCACGACGTCGAGGCGGGAGCTGTACGCGGCACGGCCCCGAGCATGACCGAGGGCCGATTTCGGATGCCTCCGAAATCGGCCCTCAGCTACGACTCCCATGAGTCGGGACGACAGGATTTGAACCTGCGACCCCTTGACCCCCAGTCAAGTGCGCTACCAAGCTGCGCCACGTCCCGATGCGTCTCGCGCGGGTGAACCGCGTGATCACGCAGGTCAACCCTACCGCACCCGGGGAGGGGCCTCGGCCTCGCGGCCCTCGTGGTGGCTGCGGCCGATCTGGGCCCCGGTCCGGCCGGCGAGGCCCACGGTCGAGACGGCGACGGCGAGGACGGCCCACCAGGGGATCTCCGCCTTGGTCGCGTGGCCGGCGCAGGCCGCGACGGCCAGGAGCGCCGGGACGGCACCCCCGATCAGTCCGGCACGCCGGACGGTTCGGTGCCGCGTCTCGTCCACGTCGTGGTCCCCCTTCGCCTGCGCGATCGCGCGCCCTGGGGAGCTCGACTCCCGGGCATATGCCGCAAACAATACGCGAAGTCGACGGCAACTCCCGACCAGGGCATACAGGTTGAGACGGACATCGGGTGATGTGTCCCTCAGTGCGCGCCGATCAGCGCCCGGCCCGCACCGTCCCCGGCCGGCCGGCGCGCACCGCGTATCGCGGCCAGGCCGATGAAGACCATGGAGGAAAGACCCGCCAGCGCGAAGGCGGTGAAGCCCCAGTCGCCCTTGTTCGCGGCGAGCAACTGGCCGCCGAGCCACGGCCCGAACACGGCGCCGAAGCGGCCCATCCCGGAGGTCCAGCCGACGGCGGTGGCGCGGCTCTCCGGTGCCGAGCGGATGGAGACGGTCGCGTAGATCATGGTCTGGGCGCTGTTGAGGAAGACGCCGGTCAGGAAGACGACCGTGAAGGTCAGCGCGAGCGGCATGTGGACGCTCAGCAGAAAGACGCCGGCGGCGGTCAGCGCGAACCAGATCGCCGAGATGCGGGGTGCCCCGAAGCGATCGGCGGCGCGGCCCGCGACCAGCATGCCGACGATGCCACCGAGGTTGAACAGGACGACGAAGGTGAGGGCGGAGCCGAGTTCGTAGCCCTCGCCGCGCATCAGCGTGGGCAGCCAGGTGGCGACCCCGTAGACCAGGAGCAGGCCGCCGAAGGACGCCACCCAGTAGAGCAGGGTCTGGATCCACTCACCGCCGCGGAACAGGTGGGCCAGGGAGGCCCAGCGGGAAGGGACGGGTGCGGTGTCCCCCGTCTTCGCCGGGGGGAGTTCGACGCCGTAGCGGCTCGCCAGTGCGTGTGCCTCCTCGGTGCGGCCCTTGGCGAGCAGGAAGCCGAGCGACTCCGGCAGGAACTTCGCGAGCACCGGCGCGAAGAGCAACGGGGCGACACAGACCCAGAACGCGGCGCGCCAGCCGAGCGGTTCGACGACCCAGAGGGCCACATAGGCGGAGAGGACGCCGCCGGTGTGGTGGGCCGTCATCAGCAGTCCGATGGTGAGGGCGCCGCGGCCGCGCGGGGCGTAGTCGGAGACCATGCTGATCGCGGTGGGCAACAGACCTCCGAGACCGATGCCGGCCAGGGTGCGACCGAGGCCGAACACCGCGACGCCGTTCGCGATCGCGCACAGGCCGGACGCCAGGGAGAAGAGGGTGACGCAGCCGACCATCAGCTTCTTGCGGCCGATCCGGTCGGCGACCGTGCCCGCGGCGAGGGCGCCGACGAGCATGCCGAACGTGGCATAGCTGCCGAGATCTCCGGCCTGGTCCGGGGTGATGCCGAGGGCCCGCTCCGCCAGCATGTGGGGCAGCACCGAGCCGTAGATGAACATGTCGAGGCCGTCGAAGAGGACGGCCAGCCAGCACAGGGCCACGACCAGGAGGGCGAGTCTGCTGCCGCGAGTGGTCAGGGAGGGTGAAGAGGGCATCGTTGGTCTACCTCTCGTGTGGGGTGTGTTCCCTCAGGCGGTCGGCGGTGTCCCGTGCGTGTGGAAGGACTCGATGGTCTTCAGCCCCCAGGCCTGGCCCCTGGCGCGCTCCGCCTCGGTCCAGGTGATCAGCGGCCAGTCGGGGGCCAGCACCAGGCGGGTGAGCGGGTTGCACAGTTCGACGCGGTTGCCGCCGGGCTCGTAGACGTACAGGAAGAACGTCTGCTGGATGGCGTGCTTGTGCGGGCCCGTCTCGATGAACACGCCGGTGTCGATGGCGAGATCGGCGGCGCGCAGGATGTCCTCGCGGGTGTCGGTGGCGAAGGCGATGTGGTGCAGTCGCCCCGTCGAGCCGGTCCAGTCCTCGGTGTAGACGACGTCGTAGGACTTGTCGGTGAAGGTGAGCCAGCGGGCCGCGATCCGGCCGGAGTCGAGCCGGATCTGCTCGGTCGGCCGGGCGCCGAGGACGTGTTGCTGGAACTCGGCGTTCGCGAGCACGTCGGCGGCGAGGAAGTTGACGTGGTCCAGCCGCCGTACGCCGACTCCGCGGTCGGGCTTGGCCTGCGGCTGGTTCTTCAGCGCGGGTTTCAGCTCGTCGGGAGCCCGGTAGTACTCGCTCTCCCAGTACAGGGCGTGCTCGTGGCCGTCCGGGTCGGTGGTGACGTAGAGCTTGCCCAGGCCGGGTTCGTCCTCGGTCCAGTGTCCGGTGCCGCCGGTCTCCTCGACCGCCCGCACGCGGCGGTGCAGCGCCTCCTCGCTCGATGTGCGCAGGGCGAGCCGGCCGAGGCCCGGCCGGTCGCGGGCGGTGAGGACGAGGCTGTGGTGCTCGTAGTCGTCGTACGTCCGCAGATAGACCGTGCCGCTCTCCTGGCCGCTGACGGTGAGGCCGAGATAGTCGGTGAAGAAGGCGACGCTGGCGTCCAGGTCGGGGGTGAAGAGCTGGGTGTGGCCGATGTGGGCGATGTCGCCCAGGGGTGGGGTCATCAGGAGTCCTCAGGAGGTGGGGCGGAAGCCGGGGAACACCGTGCCGTCGAAGATCTTGCGGGCCGTGCGCACCACGGCCGTACGGCGGGCCACGGGCCTGCCGGCGGTGTCGGTGCCGACGCCGCACTCGATGTCCAGGAAGCCGGTGGGGTGTTCGACACGCACCAGGTCGCTTCCGGCGGGCAGGTGGGCGAGGTCCGCGCCGACGGCGCCCTCGACGCGCAGTCCGGCGGCGACTCCGGCCGCGCCGAGCACGCCGATCGAGGGGTGGCAGCGTACGGGGATGAAGGTGCGGGTGGTGATCGCGCCGCCGTCGCGGGGCGGGGCCAGCAGGGTCAGTTTGGGCACGGTCGTGTCCGTCACGTCGCCGAGTCCCATGAGGCGGCCCGCCTTCAGCCGGATCGCGTGCAGCCGGCCGGTGAGGGCGGTGTTCTCTTCCAGGTCGGCGGGTGCCTCGTAGCCGGTGACGCCGAGGGAGGCGGCCGCCGTCAGGACGGTCGGCATGCCGTTGTCCACGCAGGTGACGGGGACGCCGTCGATGTCGTCCCGGACGTTGCCGGTGGGCAGCAACGCCCCTTCGACGGGCGGGAATTCGAGGGTCACGGGGGCGGCGGTGCCAGGGACACCGGCGATCCCGGTGTCCCCCGTGTAGTCCACCCGGCCGCCCGGGGTGGCGAAGGCCGCCGTCGCGAGGCCGCCCGAGTTGACCATGCGGATCCGGACGGCGGTCCGCTCCTCCCCCGCCGGGACCAGCCCGCGTTCGACGGCGAACGGGCCGACACCGGCCAGGATGTTCCCGCAGTTCTGACGGCTGCTCACCTCGGGCCGGTCGACGGCCACTTGGAGGAACAGGTAGTCGACGTCGGCGCGCGGGTCGGCGGAGGGCGACAGCACGGCGACCTTGCTGGTGAGCGGGTGCCCGCCGCCCAGG
The DNA here is from genome assembly GCF_044457425.1 of Streptomyces sp. NPDC050546. Lineage (NCBI taxonomy): Bacteria > Bacillati > Actinomycetota > Actinomycetes > Kitasatosporales > Streptomycetaceae > Streptomyces > Streptomyces sp. NPDC050546. The sequence goes on along the minus strand of NZ_JBITGX010000002.1, from coordinate 463,724 downwards.
CCGTCGATCTGCCGTTCGTCGGGGCCGCCCATGACACTCAGCAGGAGCGCGTCGCGGGCGTCCGGGTCGGCCGGCAGGTCCTCGGCGAGGAAGTAGGCGCCCCTGGAGGTGCCGCCGCGCATCAGCATGCAGCGCACGGTCACGGCCGCTCCCCGGACCGCAGATGGTCCTCGTACGACGTGTACGTCACACCGAGGCGCACGAGCTGCTCGCGCAACCCGTAGCGGTCCAGGCCCAGTTGGCCGTCGAGGAAGGCTGCGCGGGTGGCGGCCTCCTTGCGCTCCCGGGCCTCGGAGGCCTCGGCCGCGCGCCGGGCCCGCTCGCGGGGGACGACCACGACGCCGTCGTCGTCGGCGAGGATCACGTCGCCGGGGCGGATCACCTGGCCGCCGATCACGACGGGCACGTTGACCGAGCCGCCGGTGGCCTTGACGGTGCCCTGGGCGGAGACTGCGGCGGCCCAGGCGGGGAAGCCCAGGGCGCGCAGTTCGGCGGTGTCGCGGATGCCGGCGTTGATGACCAGGCCGCGTACGCCCCGCCGGTGGAGTGCGGTGGCGAACAGTTCGCCGAACATGCCGTCGGTGGACGGCGAGGTGGTGGTCACCACCAGGATGTCGCCCGGGCCGCACTGCTCCACGGCGGCGTGGATCATGAGGTTGTCGCCGGGCCAGCTGAGCACCGTGACGGCGGTGCCCGCGATCCGGGTGTCCCGCTGGACGGGGCGCAGACCCGGGCCGAGCAGTCCGGTGCGGCCCATGGCCTCGTGCACGGTGGCGACGCCGTACCCGGCGAGGGCCTCGACGTCCTGGGAGTGCGCCTTGGGCGGGCCGGTGACGATGACGCCGCTCATGCCAGCTCCTTCGCGATCTGCGGGTAGGGGCGCATGTACGCCTCGGCCAGGGTCCGGTGCGGCAGGCCCAGGTTGGGGCCGGCGTTGCGCTTGAGCTGGACGCCTCGGCGGACGGCGAGGTCGGTGTAGTAGTCCCACAGGTGCCGCTGGGCGGCGAGGCACTCCATGGCCTTGCGCTTGGTCTCCCAGACCTCGGTGATGTCGAGCAGCACCTCGGGCCGGAAGCCGCTCATCTCGGGCTGGTGCGGTTCGAAGCAGAAGACCGGCGGGGCGCCGATGATGTCGCCCTCGCCCGGGTAGCCGATGGCCTGGGCGAGGATCCGGGCCTCCAGGGCCATGCGGTGGGCTGCCGGGTGGTCGCCGTTGTACGGGTCGTCCGCCGGGTGGGTGAGCACGATGTCGGGCTGGGTGTCCCGGTAGAGCGCGACGAGCCGGTCGGTCAGCTCGGGGGTGACGAGGAGCGGGTAGTCGCCGGCGTCGAGGAAGCGGACCTCGGCGCCGAGTGTGGCGGCGGCCTGCTCGGCCTCCTCGCGGCGCAGCGCCTTGATCTCCTCCAGCTGCTTCCCCTCGCGCCAGGCCCTGGCGGACTCGCCGCGCTCTCCGAAGGTCAGGCACGCGATGGTGACCTGCTCGCCCCGGGAGGCGGCCAGGGCGATGGCGCCGCCCGCCCGCCACACGAAGTCGCCCGCGTGCGCGGTGACGACGAGGGTGGACCGTGGTGGGGAGGTGGCGGGCGCGTTGCCGTGGGTCATGCTGCGTCTCCTCGCTGGACAGGTGCGCGCCCGCCTCACGCGTGTGTCAGTCGCGCAGCGCCTCGATCACACTGCCGAGGTGTGCGCGGACGGCCGCCTCGGCCGCCTGCGGGTCCCTGGCCCTGATCGTCTCGATCATGGCCAGGTGCTCGTTCAGGGATTGCTGGGGGCGCCCTGGGCGCAGCGCCAACTGGAAGCGGTGGCGCACCAGTTGGGCGTTGAGCCGCTCCAGCAGCTCCACTGCCGTCCGCTGGCCGGAGAACTCCCGGACGCGGGCGTGCAGTGCGTGGTTGAGGTCCGAGTAGGTGACCGGCTCGCCGTCGGCCACGGCCTTGGTCATCGCCGTGCCGAGGGCGGTCAGTTCGGCCAGTTGCTCATCGCTCGCCGCCACGGCCGCCTTCGCCGCGCACAGCCCTTCCAGGGCCATGCGGCACTCGGTGATGGCGACCGCTTCCTCCACGGTCACCACCCGCACCCGCGAACCGCGGTTGCGGATCCGTTCGACCAGTCCCTGGGCCTCCAGATCGATCAGTGCCGCCCGGATGCTGGCCCTCGTCACACCGAACCGCTCGGCGAGTTCGTTCTCCACCAGCCGCTGCGCCGGTGCCATCTCGCCGTGCAGGATCGCCTGCCGCAGCTGCGCGAGCGCGTGCTGCTTGGCCTGCTCTCCGGTGCTCGGACGGGCTTGAGTCGGCATGCGTTGCCCTCCCTGAGTGAGTGCCTGTCGAAGGTAAATCTAGCCAAACAAGATTGTCAACAATTTTGTCGGCTAGATTGCTCGCAAGCTCTCATTCAGGGAGGGCTTCGGCCAGTACGGTCGCCAGAGTGAACTTCGTGATGTCGGCGAGATAGCCGTAGTCGAGCGTGTCCGGGTCGTCGGAGGTCCGGTGGTAGTGCGGGTTCCCCTCCCCTTCGTACGCGCCGATCGCCACATCGCCCCGTGCTTCGAACGGCATGTAGTCGCTGGCGAAGATGGGGCCCAGTCGAACCGGCAGCGCCGTGTGGTCCGCCGCCGCCTGCGCCATGATCTCGCCGAAGGCGTGTGAGGCGGCGTCGTTGCCCGGCACGGCGTTCCCCAGGTCGCGCTCCACCGTCACGGTGCCGTCCGCCGGAGGTCTGCCCACCATGTCCAGGTTCACGACCCGCAGGGCCGAGACCCCCGCGGCCTGGAGTGCCGCCGCGTACGCCGTGGCCCCCCACAGTCCCTGCTCCTCGCCCGAGAAGGCCACGAACCGGACCGTGCCGGCCAGGGCGACCGGGGCGAGCAGACGGGCGATCTCCAGCGTCGCGGCCACCCCGCTGGCGTTGTCGTCCGCGCCCGGCGCACGGGCCGTGGCGTCGTCCGGGTCCTGCATACGGCAGTCGTAGTGGGCGCACAGGATGATGACGGGCCCGTCGGCCGAGGTGCCGGGCTTGGTGCAGATCACGTTGTCGGCGCTGTGACCGGCGTTGGTCCAGGTGCGTCTGGTCACCTCCGGGTATCCGGCCGCCGACAGCCGGCCGGCGACCTCGCCCGCGGCCGGTCCGATGAACGGCGAGAAGGTGTGCCGCGTGGGGAAGTTCGCCAGGGCCTCCACGGTGTCGCGCAGCGCGTCCGCCGACACCGAGGCGACGAGCGGGGCGATCGACTCGTCCGCCCGCTTGCCCGCCAACCCGCCTTCCGCCGGCACGAAGGGTTCGGCGGGGCTGGGCGGGTCGCCCTTGAGCGGTGGCACGAACGGCAGGCCCTCGAGTACGTCGCGGTTCATCGCCTGCCCCCCTCAGCCGGGTTGGAGTTCTGGCTGGCAGTAGGCACAGCCGGTGTAGCCGCGGGCGAGCGCGTCCTCGGCGCGCAGGAAGGGCACCTTGCTGCCGGCGCCGAGCCTGGACCAGTGCGGGCAGGTGGAGATGTGCAGTTCGCCGCTGCGCGGGTTGCCGAAGAAGAAGTCCTCCAGTTCCTTGACGGCCGTGATCTGGATGGTCATCCGCCCCGCGATCAGCCCGTCCTGGTACTGGGTGGCCACGAAGGGATAGAGCCGGAGGTGTTCCGCGTGCTGGGAGAAGTCGATGGTGATGTCGGCCGCCACCCGGTCGTCGGGCTCCAGCGTGAACCCCTCGACGACCGCCGTCGCGCCTCCGGGCATCTCCAGCGTGGAGCGCACCGCGCCCGTCTCGGTCACGGTGCAGCCGGTCAGCTCCGCGCCCTGTGTGACGCGGGTCAGCGTGCGGATCGAGACCCGGCTGTCGTCCGGCAGGGCCGTCGCGTCCAGCTGCCAGGAACCGGTGGTCCTGGCGAGGCCGCCGCGCAGCGTGATCGTCATGTGCGTCTTGCCGCCCGGTGTGACGAGCTGCGGGGCCACGTTCCGCTGCGCCACGTTGTTGTCGAACCGCACCAGGTGCCCGTGCGGCACCGGCCCGTTGAGGGTGGCGGTGACGGCGGGGTCGGGCGCGCCGTGCACGACGGCGACCAGGCATTCGTGGTCGGCGATCTGCGGGGTCCACACGAGCGGTCCCACCCGCACCGCCCCGCCCGCGGGGATCGGCTGGTCGATCACCACGGTGCCCAGCGAGCGGAAGTGCGTGGGCCAGAGCATCCCCGTGCCCGGATCGCACCGGAACGCCTCCACCTGGAACGCTCCGCTCGCGGCCTCCTGGGTCCCTCGGTTGTGCACCCGCACATAGAGAAAGTTGGGCCGGTCGTTGACGGGCGGCTCGTGGCCGAGTTCGGGATTGTCGCCGGTACTGATGTCGTTGTTGCGGACCCAGATGTCCGGGGACTCCCAGAACGGGACACCGCTCGGCACCGAGCCGAGGTCGGCGGGGTTGTCGCCGATCCAGACGTCCACCGGCCGTGGCGCCCACAGTCCCTGGTTCACGAAGGCCTCGTCCATCACCTTGCTGTAGAGGCCACCGGTGAGCGTGGAGTCGGCCGTGATGCAGCCCCTGGCCATGCTCACGGCGTGGCCGCGGCCCGAGGAGGAGTCGTCCGGCACGATGAGGAGCATCTCCAGCATCGTCCTGTTGATCGCGTCGGCCGCGGCGATCCGTACGGCGGGATCGGGCGAGTCGCCGCCCATGCCCAGGTAGCACCGCCACAGTGCCGTGCCGAGCATCGAGTTGCGCAGGTTGACACCGAAGCCGTTGAACGCCGGGTCGTCGAATCGCTGGGGGACGTCGAGCCGTCGCTCGGTGCTCCACCGGTCGGTCGCGTTGTTATCGAAGGGGAACGTCTCCGTGCGCCGGTGCCCGTCGGGGTTGAACCGGTCGCGGTAGACGGCGGGCAGCGCGTCGCAGACGCTGTGCTCGTACGAACCGGAGCCGCCATGCTGGGCGTCGAGCCAGTCGAACACGCCGTGGGCGTATTCATGGCCGATGACGCCGAGGTCGCCGGCGTCCGGTGCGCCGCCCTCGCCGAAGCGGATCCGCGGGGGTGTCAGCGTGCCGTGCCATTCGCTCTGGTCCTGGCCGTCATAGGCCTGGGCGTCGACCTCGACCTTGGTCATGTTGGTGTTGAGCGTCGCGTTGCCCAGGGTGCGCAGATAGCGCGCGAAGGAGTCGAGCCAGTAGTAGGCGTTCGCGCTCAGGAAGGCACGGTCGTCGGGGTAGGGCCGGTAGGTGAAGTCCGGCGACGTCTCCTCCGGCTGGGGGAAGACCGGGGTGTCCCAGTCGATGCACCGGAACCAGTCCCCGTCGAGCCGGAATCTGCCCCCGACGGCCGGAGCGACCTCCGCCCGGACGTCCCGGCACGAGGTGTCGAGCGTGGCCGCGCTGGAACCGCCGTGCACGGTGGGGTCGTCGGACTCGGTCACGGGGTCGGGCATGAAGACTCTGAGGCCGGCCGTCACGTATTTCCCCGCGAGGGCGAGCCAGAGCAGTTTTCCGGACACGGCGTCCACGACGACCCGGAAATGTTCGAAGGGGCCGGTCGTCTCGACAAGCAGATCGTGCACGAGATGGAGGGCGCCGTCGGGCTTCCGCCCCTTTTTCAGCAGGGCGACCGACGCGGTGGGATAGTCCGTTTCCGGCAATGCGGGCCTGGTCGTGTCCCGCAGATACACCAGCTCGTCCCTGACGATTCCGGCGGATGCGAAATCGCCCTGGAACGGCGCGAGGGCGTTCTTCCGCACGGCGTCGAGCGGCTGGGCCGTTCCGGGGTCGGGGGCATCCGTGACATCGACCTCCGCCGTGTGGTCGACCTGGATGACGGCGGCCTGTTTCACATCGGCGACGGCCTGAACGGTGGCGCCCAGGATCGGGAGGTCGTGGTGGAACTGCTGGTAGCGCACGCGCAGGGTGGCCGCGCCTTCGGCGGCGTCCACCTCGCGCAGGTCCATCCTGTCGGTCTTGAGGTCAGCGGAGCGCGCCTTCATGAAACGGTCGATGGCCTTGCGAGCCGTCGGTGCGCGGGTCAGGGTCGCCCCGGGATCCGCGTAGGCCCGCAGGACACCGTCGGCGTCCGCGTGTTCACCCACGTCCGGAACCATTCTCAGCGGCTTGTGGGCCTCCGGGCCCGGCATGTTCCTCTGCTGTCCGGCGTGGTGCGCATTCATGAGATGCCTCCTCCAGCGAACGTGGAGGGAAAGAGAAGAAGACGCCAAGCCGCCTTGGCACTCTCGGATTTGGGGTGTCGGAATAAATTCTAGTCCCGTGCACCAGGGGCGGCGACTCGGGAAATCCCGCCGGAATCAGCCTCGTTGAAAACGAAACGTGGTCCCCCGGACTTCCAGCGTCGGCGTCGCCAGGTGCACGCGCCCCTCTCCCCCGGGCCGTTCGAAACGGTCGAGGAGGAAGCGGGCGGCGCGGCGGCCGACCTCGTGGCCGGCGTTGTCGACGGTGGTGAGCCAGAGATGGCGCAGCCGGGAGATGCTCGTGTTGTCGTAGCCGACGAGGGACACGTCGTGCGGGACGCGCAGGCCCAGTTCCTCCGCCGCCGAGAGGGCGCCCACGCAGGTGATGTCGTTGACGGCGAATACGGCCGTGGGCCGGTCGGGGCGGCTGAAGAGGCGGACGGCGGCTCGGTAGCCGCCCTCCTCGGTCATGTCGCCGGTCTCGACGACGGCCCGGTCCGCCAGGCCGTGCTCCCGCATCGTGGCCTCGAAGCTGCGGCGGCGCAGTTCGCCGACGGCTCCGTACCCCGCGAGGTGTGCGATGCGGCGGTGGCCGAGGCCGATGAGGTGCTCGGTGACCAGCCGGGCGCCCTTCTCGTCGTCGCCCGCGACCTGGTCCACCCCGGGCGGCACCGGCTCACGGGCGCCGGCCAGGACGACCGGCATCCGCGCGGCGACCGCGCCGAGGGCCGCCGGGTCGGGCAGGGTGCCGACCACGACCAGTCCGTCGACGCGCAGGTCCAGCAGCGGGTCGGCCGGGTCCTGGCCGGTGCGGCGGTTGAGGCGCGCGTCGGCCAGCAGCATGTGCAGGCCGTGGGCGTGCAGCAGGGAGTTCAGGCCGTCGAGGAGGTCGACGAACCAGGGGTTGCGCAGATCGTTCAGCAGGACGCCGACCGTGCGGGTGCGCTGTTCGCTGAGACTGCGGGCGGCGGCGTTGGGCCGGTAGCCGAGCTCCCGGGCCGCCCGCAGCACGGCTTCCCGCTTCTCGGGCCGTACCTGGTCGGAGCCGCGCAGCGCGAGGGAGACCAGAGACTTGGAGACGCCGGCCCGTTCGGCCACGTCACGGATCGTCGGCGGTCTCATGGGATGGACCGTTCCATGTGGGTCACCGGCTTGTCAAAGGGTTGACAGGCACGGGAAACCGCGCTCAGGGTGGGCTGGACAGGTTCTGGAACGGTCCAAAGAGGGGCTCTCATGGTGGACACGCTCGGCGTCGCCGTCATCGGATTCGGCTGGATGGGGCGGGTGCACACCCAGGCGTACGCGCGCGTGCGGCACCACTTTCCGCGGTTGCCCCTCGTCCCGGAGCTGGTGACGGTCGCCGAGGAGGTGCCGGGCCGGGCGGAGGAGGCCGCCGCGCAGTTCGGGTTCGCCTCGACGACGCGGGACTGGCGCGAGGTGGCCGCCGACCCGCGGGTGAAGGCGGTCAGCATCACCGCGCCGAACTTCCTGCACCGCGAGATCGGCGTCGCCATGGCCGAGGCGGGCAAGCACATCTGGATCGAGAAGCCGGTGGGTCTGACCGCCGAGGACGCCGGTGCGGTGGCGGACGCGGTGGCCAAGGCGGGGGTGCAGGGCGCCGTCGGCTTCAACTACCGCAACGCGCCCGCCGTCGAGGCGGCCCGTGAGCTGATCGCCTCCGGGGAGATCGGCACGGTCACCCATGTGCGCATCCGGCTGTTCAGCGACTACGCGGCTCATCCCGAGGGTGCGCTGACCTGGCGGTACGAGCGGGAGCGTGGCGGCAGCGGGGTGCTGGGCGATCTGGCCTCGCACGGCACCGACCTGGCCCGGCATCTGCTCGGTGACATCACCTCCCTCACCGCCGACACCGCGGTCTTCCTGCCCGAGCGGGCCCGCCCGACCGGCGCCACGGCGGGCCACAGCCGCGCCTCCGGCGGGGAACTCGGCCCGGTCGAGAACGAGGACTACGTCAGCTGCCTGCTGCGCTTCGCCTCCGGGGCGCGCGGTGTCCTGGAGGCCTGCCGGGTCTCGGTCGGAGAACAGAACAACTACGGCTTCGAGGTGCACGGCACGAAGGGCGCCGTGTTCTGGGACTTCCGCCGCATGAACGAACTGGGCGTCAGCCGCGGCACGACGTACCAGGACCAGTCCGTCACCACGGTGTACGTCGGCCCGGGCCACGGCGAGTTCGCGGCGTTCCAGCCCGGGGCGGCGAACTCGATGGGGTACGACGACCTGAAGGTCATCGAGGCGTACCGCTTCCTGCGCTCGGTCGCGGAGGGCACTCCGCACGGGGCGACGCTCACGGACGCCGTGCACAGCGCCGCCGCACTGGACGCGATGGCGCGGTCGGCGGCCACTGGGGCGTGGGCGGACGTGTCCGCGGAGGCATGACGTCTCAGGCCTGCTTCTGGAGGCGGCGGCCGAGGAGGAACCTCACCGGGACGAGGACGAGCCACAGCCACATGGCGTGCGACCCCACGACCAGGGCCAGCGGGACGGTCACGGCGAACACCGCCACCATCGTGGCGCTGTCGATGAGGTAGAGCGTGGTGCCCGCCTCCGACGGGGTGCCGTGGCGAAGCCAGGGGCGTCTGGCCAGGACGGCCGCGAGCGCCAGGTGGCCGGCGCCCATCGCGGCGACCGCCCCCGCGTAGACGGCGACCGAGACGGGCTCGTCGCCGTACTCCGCGAGCAGCCTGGTCGGGAAGGGCACCAGGGCCGCGACACCCAGTCCGGCGATGGACAGGGTGATCACCTGTCCGTCGACCTCCCGCACATCACGGAAGATCCTGCGGTGGTCGTGCCAGAAGCTGCCGAGCACCGTGACGCTGAGCGCGTAGGCCCCGAGGTCCGGGAGCAGCCGGCGCAGGGCCTGGTCGTACTGGTCCGCGTCCAGTCCGCGCGGTACGTAGAGGTCCAGGACCAGCAGTGTGATGGCGATGGCGAACACGCCGTCGGCGAGCGTCAGCAACCGGTCGGGCCCGCCGTCCGGGCGCGATGTCCACATGGGCCGACGGTAGGGGTTCCGGAAGCTCCCCATCTGACGCACTACGCCGAGCGGAGCAGCCGGCCCAGGGGCGCGGGGAACCGCGCGACCGGCCCCCACCGACCCGCACCCGGCTCACACCCCCGCGGCCTGCGGCGGCATGTTGTACGGCGTCACCACCTGGATCGCCGACGGCAGGGTCGGTCCCGCCGGCGGCAGCGCGTCATGCGCCCGCATGACGGTGTGGCAGGCCTCGCGCACGTCCTGGCGCAGGTCGTGGTGGAGCACGGCGGACAGCCGGTGCTCGCGCAGCAGCCGGGTGTTGTCGTGGTCGAGGTCGTGCGCGACGAACACGGCACACTCGCGGCCGAGGTCCTCGAACGCCCTGAGCGTGGCGATGTTGCCGCCGCCGATCGAGTACACCGCTCGGATCTCCGGGTCGCGTTCCAGCGCGGCCCGCACGACGTCGTACTGGGTGGCGTCCAGGCCCTGCCCCTCGGCGATCTCGACCAGCGCGCGCTCCGGGTGCCGGGCGCGCATCCCGCCGCGGAAGCCCATCTCGCGCTCCTCCTCGTTGCGGAAGAAGCCGCTGCTGAGGCTGGTGAGGATGTTGCCCGGCCGGTCGCCGAGCCACTGTCCCATCAGATACGCGGCCGTCGCCCCGGCCGCCCGGTCGTCGATGCCGACGTAGGCACGGCGGGCGCTGGCGGGCAGGTCGGTCACCAGGGTCACGACCGGGATGCCTGCGGCTTCGAGCCGGCCGACGGCCGCGGTGACCTCGGGGACGTCCGGGGCCTTGAGGATCACGCCCTGCGAGCCGCGCCGGGCGATCCGGTCCAGGGTCCGCACCAGTTCCCCGGCCGGGCCGGTCTCGCGGAAGTGGAAGCGGGAGCGCAGCACCGCCGGGTGCAGGGACGGCAGCTCGGCCTCCAGGGCGGCGCGGATCGCCGTGGTGAAGCGCTCGGGTGCCTGCATCACGATGTCGACCATGAACGTCCGGCCGACGAGCCGGACCTGGGTGCGCTGCCGGTCCAGGTCGGCGATCGCACGGCGCACCTCCCGCGCGGTGCTCTCCCGCACGCCGCCCCGGCCGTTGAGCACCCGGTCGACGGTCGCCTCGCTCAGCCCCGCCTGACGGGCGATCTCCCGGATCGGGAAGGGGTGGCCCATGCGCCGGCTCCTTGAGGGGTTTTTGATGGCTGCCTGCTGGTTGTTCGAGGGGTTTGTACTGACAAGAATGACAGGGCTGCGTCGCTCCGTGACCCCGAAGGGACGACGATGTCCTTCACTTCCGTACACCACCGTGCCTGGCTGTCCGAGCAGGACTGCGATCTCGACGCGTTCCGCGCGCTGGTCGAGCAGGCGACGGACCCGTCCGACTATCCGCACGCCTCCGCCGTGGAGCGGAACGTGCCGGTCTACGAGGCCGGTCTGCTCGAGGGCGACCGGGTGGTCCAGGCCGAGCTGTCCCGCGCGCTCTCCGACGGTCCCGGCATCGTCGTCTTCCGCGGTGCCTTTCCCGACCCGGACGTCGTGGACCGGGCCACCGCCGTGTTCGACGCCCTGATCGCCGAGCAGCGCGCCTCGGGTGCGACGGCCGGTGACCACTTCGCGAAGCCGGGCGCCAACGACCGGGTGTGGAACGCGCTGGAGAAGGCTGCCCTGTACGACGCGGAGGCCTTCGCCGACTACTACGCCAACGAGGTGCTCGCGCTGGTCGCCACGGCCTGGCTGGGCCCCGGCTACCAGGTCACCTCCCAGCTCAACGTGGTCAACCCGGGCGGCGCCGCGCAGAGCGCGCACCGCGACTACCACCTGGGCTTTTTGTCGAACGAGGTCGCCGCCGCCTACCCCGCGCACGTGCACCGCCTCTCCCCCGTGCTGACCCTCCAGGGGGCGGTCGCGCACTGCGACATGCCGGTGGAGTCCGGGCCGACGATGTATCTGCCGCACTCGCAGAAGTACGAGCACGGCTATCTCGCCTGGCGGCTTCCCGAGTTCCGGGCGTACTTCGAGGCGCACCAGGTGCAGCTGCCGCTCGCCAAGGGCGACGCGGTCTTCTTCAACCCCGCGCTCTTCCACGCCGCCGGCACCAACCGCTCGGCGGACATCCGGCGCATGGCCAACCTGCTGCAGGTGTCGTCCGCGTTCGGGCGGGCGATGGAGACGGTGGACCGGGAGGCCGTGGCCAACGCGGTGTACCCGGCGCTGCTCAGGCGCGGGGCCGAGGGCGCCGACCAGGCATGGCTGGACCGGGTGATCGCGGCGAGCGCCGAGGGCTACCCCTTCCCCACCAACCTCGACAGCGACCCGCCGGTCGACGGCCTCGCCCCGGCCTCGCAGGCGGATCTCCTGCGCCGGGCGCTGCGCGAGAAGTGGACGCCGGAAGCGCTCCGTGCGGAGCTGCGGGCCGGTACCGAACGGCGAGAGAGCTGAGGAAACCTGTGGGACTTCTCGACGACAAGGTCGTCCTGGTCAACGGCGGCAGCCAGGGCGTCGGCGCGGCCATCGCGCGGGCCGCGGTCCGGGAGGGGGCGGTCGTGGCCGTCTCCGGGCGGCGCCCCGAGCCGGGCGAGGCCCTGGTGGAAGAGCTGATCGCCGCGGGCGGCAAGGCCCTGTACGTACGGGCCGACCTGTCGGACGCCGAGCAGGCGAAGGCCTCCGTGGCCCGGGTGGTCCAGGCGTACGGCCGCGTCGACTGTCTGGTGAACTCGGCCGGGCTGACCTCCCGCGGGACCCTGCTGGACACCACGCCCGAGCTGTTCGACCAGCACATCGGGATCAACCTCAAGGGACCGTTCTTCGCCATGCAGGCGGCGGTCGCGGACATGGTCGCGCGCGAGGCGCCCGGCACGGTCGTCAACATCATCACGTCGTCGGCACACGGCGGACAGCCGTTTCTCGCGCCGTACGTCGCCGCGAAGGCGGGGCTGATCGGGCTGACCCGCAACGCCGCGCACGCGCACCGCTGGGACCGGGTCCGGATCAACGGGCTGAACATCGGCTGGACGGCGACGGAGGGCGAGGACGCGACGCAGCGGGCGTTCCACGGGGCCGGGGACGACTGGCGTGAGCAGGCCGCGGAGAAGTTGCCGATGGGCAAGCTGGGCCAGCCGGACGAGATCGCCGACTTTGTGGTCCTCCTGCTGTCGGACCGGTCCGGGGTGGTCACCGGGTCGATCATCGATTGGGATCAGAACGTGCTCGGTGGACTCGACTGAGGAACAAAGCGCGTAGCAGCACCCCCCGTTTACACCAAGGAGCAATACCCATGCGTATCGGAATCCTCGGCCTCGGCCGTATCGGCGCCTTCCACGCCGAGACCCTCTCCGGGCTCGACGCCGTCGAGTCGCTCGTCGTCACCGACCCGTTCGCGGGTGCCGCCAAGGCCGCGGCCGAGCGGTTCGGCGCCGAGGTCGTGGACTCGCCCGAGGCCCTGCTGGCCGCCGGTGTGGACGGCATCGTCGTCGCGGCGGCGACCGACGCCCACCCGGCGCTGATCCTGGCCGGGGTCGAGGCCGGTGTCCCGGTCTTCTGCGAGAAGCCCGTGGCCAAGACGATGAGCGAGGGCGTCGAGGTGCTCAAGGCCGTGCGGGGCAGGGACGTGCCGATCCAGATCGGCTACAACCGCCGTTTCGACGCCGGGTTCGTCGCCGCGCGGGCCGCCGTCCAGGCCGGTGAGCTGGGCAAGCTGCACACCGTGCGGTCGACCACGCTGGACCCGGCGCCGCCCCCGGCCGCGTACATCGCCGCCTCCGGCGGCATCTTCCGCGACTGTTCGGTGCACGACTTCGACATCATCCGCTGGGTGACCGGCCGTGAGGTGACGGAGGTGTACGCCGTCGGCGGCAACCGCGGCGCCGACTACATCAAGGAGGCAGGCGACGCCGACACCACCGGCGCGATCCTCACCCTCGACGACGGCACGATCGCGGTGGTCTCCAACTCCCGGCACAACGCCCGTGGTCACGACGTCCGCATGGAGCTGCACGGCTTCCAGGACTCCATCGCCGTCGGCCTGGAGGACAAGCTGCCGTTGCGCTCGGTCGAGCCGGGCGTGACGTTCCCCGCGGGCACCCCGCACGACTTCTTCATGGACCGGTTCACCGAGGCCTACCGCGCCGAACTGACCGCGTTCACCGAGGTCGTCGCCGGCACCCGCCCCTCCCCCTGCACGATCGAGGACGCCCTGGAGGCGGGCTGGATCGCCGACGCGTGCACCCTGTCGCTGCACGAGCACCGTCCCGTGACCATCGAGGAGGTACGGGCGGCCTGACGTGCCGCTCCGGGGGCCCCTGGCGCCCCGCGGCTCACGGAGCGCGCCAGACGTTGGCGAACGCCTCGTCCTCGATGGCCCGCCGACGGCGGACGGCGCCCAGCTCGGTCACGGCGTCGACCACCGCGGCGAGCACGGCCCGGACCGCGTCGTCGGGCTCCGGGAGGTCCTCGGGCACCTCGTCGCGCGCCCCGATGGCCGTCGCGAGTGCGGCGAGCACCGGCTCGTCGGTCGCCCCGCGGTGCCGGGCGCGCTGCCGGGCGGGGGACTCGACCGGTGCCGGCCCGGTGCTTCGGAAGGGGAGCCAGGAGGCCCGGGGCCGTGCGACGAGCCCCTCTTCCTGGAGGACGGTCAGGTACTCCTCGGCCAGTCCACGGCCCCTGCGCCACAGCCAGTCCTCGATCGGCTCGTACGGCGCGTCGCGCACGAGCGCCGCCACGGCGTGCTCCAGCAGCGGGTCGTCGAGGGGCGGCGCCGGGCGGGACACGAGGCGGTCGCCGTCCAGCGTCACCACCTCGGCGCCGACCAAGTCGATCACCTCGGCCCCGGCCAGTCCGAGCGACAGCTCACCCTGCGTCACCGGCCGGCCGGTGGCCGCGTCCATCGCCACGATCATCAGGTCGCGTGCTGTACCCATCACCGCTCCCCTCGGAGGCACTGATCACGCTACGCCGCCTCCGCCCGCGGGGCGACCAGGATCCGAACGACGCGAGTCCACAACGAGGAGGAATGACAGGCATGAGCGGACCAGACCGGGAACCCCTGCGCATAGGACTGCTGGGAGCCGCGCGGATCACCGAACGTTCTCTGATCGACCCGGCCCGGGCGACCGGCCACCGTCTCGTCGCAATCGCCGCCCGCGACCGCGCCCGGGCCGAGGCGTTCGCCTCCGAGCACGGTGTGGAGCGGGTGGCGGGGTCGTACGCCGAGCTGGTGGCCGATCCCGAGGTCGACGTCGTCTACAACCCGCTCGCCAACGGCCTGCACGGCCCGTGGAACCTGGCCGCCCTCGCGGCGGGCAAGCACGTCCTGTCGGAGAAGCCGTCGGCGAGCAACACCGAGGAGGCGGAGGAGGTGCGGGGGGCCGCCCGGAAGGCCGGGACGGTCTTCATGGAGGCCTTCCACTACCTCTTCCATCCCGTCACCCGCCGCCTGCACGAGCTGCTGGCCTCGGGTGAACTCGGCGAACTGCGGCATGCCGAGGCCATGGTCGCCATCGCCGCGCCGCCGGACACCGACCCGCGCTGGTCGCTGCCGCTGGCCGGCGGAGCCCTGATGGACCTGGGCTGCTACAGCCTGCACGCTGCGGATGCTGGCCCCCTGGGCGGGCGGCGCACCGCGTCCGGCCGGGGCCCGGGGCGGGGAGCGGGCGGGCGCGCCCGGGGTCGACGAGTGGCTGGACGCCGATCTGGAGTTCCCCGGGGGCGCGACGGGCTCCGCCCGCTGCCACATGGCGTACGACGGGCTGGAGATGAGCATCCGGGTCGTCGGCTCCCGGGGCGAGGCGACGGCCCCGAACTTCGTGCTGCCCCAGCTGGACGACCGGGTCGTGATCCGCACCCCGGAGGGCGAGCGCACGGAGCACCTCGGCACGCGGTCGTCGTACACGTACCAGCTGGAGGCGTTCGCGGCCCGGGTACGGGGCGGTGCTCCGCTGCCGCTGGACGCGGACGACGCGGTGACGACGATGGAACTCATCGACGCGTGCTACCGGGGGGCGGGGTTCGAGCCGCGTCCGCGTACGGCAGTCGACTCAGCCGGCACCTCCGAGTCAAACCCGAATACGCACTCCGAATCCAGGGTGTGACGGATATCCCGGACACTCCAGAAATTTGATCAAACCCTCCGGGGCCAATGATCCGAATTGGCAAACCTTCCTTCAAAAGGCACCCGCAATCTCCCGAGAACCAGCCGCCCAGGAGATCATTCCATGTACCCTCCAACTGACCAGCGCGCCACAGGAAGTGGCGTCAGGGGGAACAAGGAGGCAGCAACGTGAAGGCCAGGAGACTGATAGGCGCCGGGGTCGCAGCAGTGGCGATGACGGCCATGGCATCCGCACCTGCAAGTGCCGATGAGACGGTCACCGGCGGCAACGTGGAAATGGTGATTTTCGGCAGCGGTACGCGCGTCGACTCTGTCACTGTCCACGGGATCCCGGAACCCCAAGGCCCTGCCCAGTATCAGTTCACCTATTTCGCCACCACCTCGCCGACCAAGACGCACACAATGATTTGCGGTGGCAGCAGCACGGGAGGCAGCTGCAGTCACAAATTCAAAATCAATGCCACATACGCCAAGGGTGTCGGAATCAAAAGCTGCGGGTCGATCAAGCGTGTCGACAACCAGCAGGTCCTCGGAACTGCCTGCAAGAAGTGGTGATGGAGTAGAGCCGCGCCTGGCGCGGCGCACTCCACGATGATTGCGGATTTCCGCCCCGACTGGGAGTCGGGGCGGAAGTCGTAAGAGGCGTGAAACAGGGCTTGATCAAGCGGGACTCACCGGTACAGGGCGGGCTTCTCCACCAACGCCACCTCTACGCGGCCCCCGTCCTGAAGTGCCCGCACGCCCGCTTCGCACACCGCCGCCGCGGCGTAGCCGTCCCAGGTGCTCGGGCCGGTCACCTCGCCGCGGCGGGTGGCGTCGATCCAGGTCTGGATCTCCTGGTCGTAGGCCGTCTCGAAGCGTTCGGTCCAGTCCTGGGCGATGGTGCCGCCCCAGCGGCCGGCCATGTTGGTGACCAGGGCGTGGCCGTCGCCGATGCGGGCGGTGCCGCGTTCGCAGACCACCTCGGCCTGGACCTGGTAGCCGAAGCCGCAGTTGACGAAGATCTCGACGTCGGAGAGGGCGCCGCCGTCGGTCTCGAAGACGACGAACTGGGGGTCCTGCAAGTCGTCCGGGGCGCTGGCCGAGGGGGTGGGGCGCAGCACCGTGACGGCGGTGATCTCGTGGCCCAGCAGCCAGCGGGTCGCGTCGGCCTCGTGGGCGACGGAGTCGCTGATCAGCATGGAGCTGGTGAAGAAGGGCGGGCTGGCGACATTGCGGTGCCGGTTGTGCAGCATGAGCGGGCGGCCCAGCTGACCCGTCGTCAGCAGGGCCTTCAGCTTCGCGTACTCGGGGTCGTAGCGGCGCATGAAGCCGACCTGGACCCGGCGGTGGCCGAGTCGTTGTTCGGCTTCGAGGACGCGCAGCGCGGAGGCCGCGTCGGGGGTGAGCGGCTTCTCGCACAGGACGGGCAGATCGTGCTCGAAGGCGGCGAGGAGGGTGGCTTCGTGGGCCGGGCCGGGTGAGGCGATCAGGACGGCGTCGACGTCGGCCGCCGCCATCGCGGCCGCCGGGTCGGTGTGGGCGGTGCAGCCGTCGACCCGGGCGGCGACGGCCTTCGCGCGCTCCGCGTCGACGTCCACCACGGCCACCACCCGTGCTCCGCTGGTGACTTCGTGGATGCGGCGCACATGGTCGGCGCCCATCCTTCCGGTACCGATGACCGCGACTCCGAGGGTGGTGGCGCGCTCAGTCATGGCCGTCCTTTCGGGTCGTCAGGCGCCGCAGGACCTCAGGAACTTGCGGGTGCGCACCGCGATCGGCAGCGGCTTGTCCGGCTCACAGGGGTACATGTCCTGCTCGACGATGGCGAAGAGGTCCACGCCCAGCTTCTGCGCGGCCGTCAGGACGGGGCCCAGCTCCGGGACACCGGCGGGCGGTTCACACATCACGCCGCGCGCGACGGCCGGGCCGAACGGAACCTCGTTCTTGACGACGTCCGCGAGAATCTCCGGGTCGACCTGCTTGAGGTGCAGGTAGCCGATGCGCTCGCCGTACGTCTCGATCAGCTTGACGCTGTCGCCGCCGCAGTAGGCGTAGTGCCCGGTGTCCAGGCAGAGGTTGACCGCGTCGGAGTCGGTCGAGTCGAGGAACTGCTCGACGTGCTCCTCGGTGTCGATGTGGGTGTCGGCGTGCGGGTGGACGACGATGTCCAGGCCGTACTTGTCCTTCACCTCGCGGCCGAGGCGCTCCATGCCCGTGGTGAGGTTGCGCCACTGCTCGGTGGTGAGCTCCGGCGCCTCCAGGATCTCCGCGGTCTTGTCGTCGCGCCAGAAGGACGGGATGACGACGAGGTGCTTGGCGTCCATGGCCTGGGTGAGGGCGGCCACGTTGCTGACCTGCTCCCAGGTGGAGTCCCACTCGGAGGGGCCGCGGTGCAGGCCGCAGAAGATGGTGCCTGCGGAGACCTTCAGGTTCCGCTTGGTCACCTCGTCGGTGAGCCGGGCCGGGTCGGTCGGCAGGTAGCCGTACGGGCCGAGTTCGATCCACGAGTAGCCGGCTTCGGCGACCTCGTCGAGGAAGCGTACCCAGGGCACCTGCTGGGGGTCGTCGGGGAACCAGACGCCCCAGGAGTCGGGGGCGGAGCCGACCCGGATGCGGTCGAGCGCGAGGGCCATGTCAGGACTTTCCTTCCGAGGACGTGGCTACGGGAGAGGTGAGGTCCCCCTCTTCGGGGAGCTCTTCGACGTCGACACCGTGGACCTGGCTCAGCTCATGCTTGAGGGAGGCCAGTTCGGCGCCGCCCGCCATGTGGTTGGTCAGCTCTTCCAGGCTGACGTCACTGCGCGAGGCGGAGAGTTCCATGGTGCCGAGCCGCAGCACGCTGAAGTGGTCGCCGACCATGTACGCGTGGTGCGGGTTGTGGGTGATGAAGATGACGCCCAGTCCCTTCTCACGGGCAGCGGCGATGTACTTCAGCACCACACCGGACTGCTTGACGCCGAGGGCGGCGGTCGGCTCGTCCAGGATCAGCACACGGGCGCCGAAGTAGACGGCGCGGGCGATGGCGACGCACTGGCGCTGACCGCCGGAGAGCGTGCCGATGGGCTGCTCCATGTCGTCCAGGACGATACCCATGGCGCGCAGTTCCTCGTCCGCGGTCTTCTTCATCCTCTCGATGTCGAGACGGCGCACGGGCCAGGGGCCCTTGGTCATCTCCGAGCCGAGGAAGAAGTTGCGCCACACCGGCATCAGCGGGACGACGGCCAGGTCCTGGTAGACCGTGGCGATGCCCTTGTCCAGAGCCTCGCGCGGCGTGGAGAAGCGCACCGGCTCGCCGTCGACGAGGAACTCGCCCTCGGTGTGCTGGTGCAGGCCCGAGATGATTTTGATCAAGGTGGACTTGCCGGCGCCGTTGTCGCCGAGCACGCAGGTCACCTTGCCCGGGTGGACCGTCAGATCGACGCCGTGCAGGGCGCGGATGTTGCCGTAGGACTTGCCCGCGGCCTTCAGCTCGACCACGGGACGGTCGTCCGCGGGCGGAGTGTCCTTCAGAACGGCCCCGTCGGCGCCGGTGGAGTTGCTTGTCATTCCGATCACCTCCGGGTCGCTTGCTTGCGGACCCACAGATTGACGAGGGTGGCGCCTACGAGCATCACGCCGAGGAAGGTCTTGAACCAGTCGGGGTTCCAGGTGGCGTAGACGATGCCCAGCTGGACCAGGCCGAACATGAAGGCGCCGAAGACCGGGCCGATGATCGTGCCGTAGCCGCCGGTCAGCAGACAGCCGCCGACCACCGCCGCGGCGATGTAGATCAGCTCGTTGCCCACGCCCTCACCGGACTGCACGGTGTTGTACTGGAACAGGTTGTGCATGCCGACGAACCAGGCGGCGAAGCCGACCAGCATGAACAGCGAGATCTTGGTGAAGTTCACCGGGACACCGACGGCGCGGGCGCTGTCCTTGTTGCCGCCGACCGCGAAGATCCAGTTGCCGTACTTGGTGCGCAGCAGGACCCACGTGGCCAGCGCCGCGAAAGCCAGCCACCACACGATGGTGATCTTGACGTTGACTCCGCCGACGTCGAAGGACGAGGCGAACACGGCCTTGGCCTGGTCGAAGCCGTCCATGTCGCTGATGTTGTCGGTGGCGACGTTGCCGGTGACCAGCTTGGTCACCGCCAGGTTCACGCCCTGCAGACCCATGAACGTGCCCAGGGTGACCAGGAAGCTCGGCAGCCCGGTCTTCACCAGCAGCCAGCCGTTGAAGAAGCCGATGGCCAGGGACACCGCCAGGGCCGCGATCACACCGACCCAGACGTTCAGGGTCAGCTGGAAGGCGGTCATGCTCGCCGTCAGCGCCGAGGCGACCGGCGCGACGCCGGAGGACAGGTCGAACTCGCCGCCGATCATCAGCAGCGCCACGGGCAGGACCATGATCCCGATGGTCGACGACTGGTAGAGGACCGTCGCCATCGCACTGCCCTGGCGCAAGGTCGGCGCCATGATCAGGAAGAAGATCAGGATGGCCAGGGCGCCGAAGAGGACGCCCACCTCGGGCCGAGCCAGCAGTCTCAGCGCCAGGGAGCGCTGCCTGGTCCGCCCGTCCTTGCCGGGGCCGGAGGCCGGCGGTGTGTCCACCGCCGGCGCAGCCTGTTGGGTCATGCTCATCACCGGGTGCCCTTCGCGGCGAACTCCCCGACCTTGTCGACGTTCGACTTGTCGACGAAGGCCGGGCCGGTCAGCACGGGCTGCTCGCCGCCACCGCTGTAGTTTCCGTTGTTCTTGTAGAGCCACAGACCGTCGACGGCCAGGTAACCCTGCAGGTAGGGCTGCTGGTCGACGGCGAACTGGATGGAGTCGTCCTGGACGGCCTTGATGAGTTCCTTGTCGAGGTCGAAGGTCGCGACCTTCGCCTTGCTGCCCGCATCACCCACCGACTGCACCGCGGTCAGCGCGAACGGGGCGCCGAGCGTGACGACGTAGTCGATGGAGGAGTCCTGCCTCAGCTTGGCGGTGAGCGTCGACTTCACCGACGGCTTGTCGGTGCCGTTGACGTTCTCCCTGCTGAGCTTGCCGTTGAACGTCTTCTCCACCCCGTCACAGCGCTGGGTCAGACCGACGTTGCCCTGCTCCTGGATGACACAGAGGGCGTGCTTCGCGCCGACCTCGTTGAGTTTCTTGCCGAACGCCTCACCCGCCACGGACTCGTCCTGGCCGAAGAACTCCAGCATGTTGAACTTCTTCCACTCGCTCAGGCCGGAGTTGAGGCCGACGACGGGTATGCCGGCCTGCTCCGCCTTGCCTATGACGCCCTTCATGGCGTCCGGCTTCGCGAGCGTGACCGCGATGCCGTCGACCTTCTGGTCGATCGCGGTCTGCACCAGGTTGGCCTGGTTGCCCGCGTTCGGGTCGGCGGAGTAGATGAGCTTGATGTTGTCCTTGGCTGCCGCGGCCTCGGCACCCTTGCGGACGGTGTCCCAGAAGGTGTCGCCGGGCGCCTGGTGGGTGACCAGGGCGACGGTCATGCGCGGCGTGGTCGCCTTGCCGGCGGAGGCGTTCGCTGCGCCTTCCTCGGCACCCTTGCCCCCGGAACTGCTGGAGCAGCCGGCGAGAGTCAGGGCCGCTGCCGCGGCCACGGCGACGACGGGCGCGATTCTGCGGGAGCGGGGGTGAGAAGAGCGGTCCATCTTTCCTGGCACCTCACTGTGCTACTGCGGGGGAAAGGGGAGGGGATCACGAAGGGATCCGTGGTCCCGGAGCCTTACGGAGTCCGGATCATGATGCCGCAATCAGACTGTGGCGATGCCACGGGATACAAGTCCCTGCCGCGCCCGCTGTCAATACTTTGTTAAGACATCATTTCACAAGCAGGTCCGAATGTAAGTACAAACTATTGACAGCGCCGCCCTCCGAGACCTACACCTGAGGGGCGGCAGGTCCCGTCTGCCCAGCCCCCACCGTGTCAGGGCACCCAGGGACCCGCATCCCCAGCTTCCCGAGGAGGTCGCGCATGGCCGGGCCGGCACAGCATTTCGACTTGATCACGATGGGGCGCATCGGCGTCGACCTCTATCCCCTGCAGACCGGTGTCTCCCTGGACCGTGTGGAGACGTTCGGGAAATTCCTGGGAGGTTCGGCGGCCAATGTGTCGGTCGCGGCGGCCCGCCGGGGCCGCCGCACGGCGGTGATCACCCGCACCGGGGACGACCCCTTCGGCACCTATCTGCACCAGGAGCTGAAGTCGTTCGGCGTCGACGACCGCTGGGTCACCCCGGTCGAGGCGTACCCCACGCCGATCACGTTCTGCGAGATCTTCCCGCCGGACGACTTCCCGCTGTACTTCTACCGCCGCCCCAAGGCCCCGGATCTGGAGATCCACACCGACGAGCTGGACTTCTTCGCGATCCGCGGGGCCCGTATCTTCTGGATCACCGGCACCGGCCTGAGCGAGGAGCCGAGCCGCTCGGCCACGCTCGCCGCCCTCAAGGCCCGTGACAAGTCCGGCACCACCGTCTTCGACCTCGACTGGCGGCCGATGTTCTGGCGCGACCCCGACGAGGCCCGCCCGTACTACCGCGAGGCGCTGCGCCACGCCACCGTCGCGGTCGGCAACCTCGACGAGTGCGAGATCGCCACCGGCGTGCGCGAACCGCAGGCCTGCGCGGAGGCGCTGCTGGAGGCGGGCGTGGAACTGGCCGTCGTCAAGCAGGGCCCCAAGGGCGTGCTCGCCGTGCACCGCGACGGCACCCGGGCCGAGGTGCCGCCGGTGCCGGTCGAGGTGGTCAACGGCCTGGGCGCCGGCGACGCCTTCGGCGGCTCGCTCTGCCACGGCCTGCTCTCCGGCTGGGACCTGGAGAAGATCATGCGCCACGCCAACGCCGCCGGCGCCCTGGTCGCCTCCCGCCTCGCCTGCTCCTCCGCGATGCCGACCGAGTCCGAGGTCGCCGGCCTCCTCGCCGAGGCGTCGTCGCCGAGCACCAGCCTCTGAAACGGAGCCCGCATTGAACATCGGCATCCCCGACCTCACCACGGTCAGAGCCCGCAACCCCGAGGCGGTCGCCGAGGCGGCCGCCCGCCGGGTGCGCCGCCCGCTGATCGGCGACAGCGGCCGGCTGATGATCGTGGCCGCCGACCACCCGGCGCGCGGCGCCCTCGCGGTCGGCGACCGGCGCCTTGCCATGGCCAACCGCGCCGATCTGCTGGAACGGCTGTGTGCCGCGCTGTCCCGGCCCGGCGTCGACGGGGTGCTCGCCACCGCCGACATCCTGGAGGACCTGCTCCTGCTCGGGGTGCTGGAGAACAAGGTCGTCATGGGCTCGATGAACCGCGGCGGACTCGCCGGGGCCTCCTTCGAGATGGACGACCGTTTCACCGGTCACCGCGCCGAGGACATCGCCCGGCTCCGCTTCGACGCGGGCAAGCTCCTGGTGCGCGTCGACTACGACGACCCGGGCTCGCTGACCACCCTGGAGTCCACGGCCCGTGCCGTCGACGCCATGGCCGCCCAACGGCTCCCCCTGTTCGTGGAGCCGTTCATCTCCCGGCGGGTCGACGGCAGGGTCCGCAACGACCTGTCCGCCGACGCGGTCACCCGGTCCGTCGCCATCGCCTCGGGGCTGGGCGGCACCTCCGCCTACACCTGGCTGAAACTGCCCGTCACCGACGACCCGGACGACATGGCCGAGGTGCTGGAGACCTCCACGCTGCCCGTCGTCCTGCTCGGCGGCGAGGTCGGCGAGGACCAGGAGGGCGCCTACGAACGCTGGCGCAAGTCCCTGCGTCTGCCCACCGTCCAGGGCCTGGTCGTCGGGCGTTCGCTGCTCTACCCCGCCGAGGGCAGCGTGGAACAGGCGGTGGACACGGCCGTCGGCCTGCTGTGACGCAAGAGGCACCTGCTGTGATTCAAGTGGCACCTGCTGTGATCCGAAAGGCACACGATGACGTATCACCTTCCCGCGGGTAAGGCTCTCGGCGGCCCCTACATCGTCGACATCACGCCCGAGAAGGCCGGCTGGGGCCACTCGGCTCTGCGGATCCTGGAGCTGCCGCCCGGCGGCACGCACTCCTTCGAGACCGGCGACAGCGAGTGGATCGTCGTCCCGCTGAGCGGTGGCTGCACGGTCGCCGCGGCGGACGACTTCGGCCAGGACACCTTCGAACTCCAGGGCCGCCGGGACGTCTTCAGCGGCGTCAGCGACTTCGCCTACGTGCCGCGCGACGCCCGCGCGACCGTGACCTCCGCCGCCGGGGGGCGGTTCGCGCTGACCGGCGCGCGCTGCGACCGTCGGCTGCCCGCCCGCTACGGAGCGGCCTCCGACGTGCCCGTGGAGCTGCGGGGCACCGGGAACTGCTCCCGGCAGGTCAACAACTTCGGCGCGGCGGGCGTGTTCGAGTGCGACAGGCTCATCGCGGTCGAGGTGATCACGCCGGGCGGCAACTGGTCGTCGTTCCCGCCGCACAAGCACGACGAGCACCGGCCGGGCGAGGAGTCCGTGCTGGAGGAGATCTACTACTTCGAGTTCGCCGGCCACGACGGCATCCCCGGCCTCGGCTACCAGCGCGTCTCCCCGTCCGGCCCGGGCCGGGACACCGACGTGCTCGCGGAGGTCCGCGACGGCGACGTCGTCCTCATCCCGGACGGCTGGCACGGGCCCTCGATGGCCACCCCCGGCCACCACATGTACTACCTCAACGTCATGGCGGGCCCGGAGGCCGAGCGCGCCTGGCTGATCTGCGACCACCCCGACCACGCCTGGGTCCGCGACACCTGGCCGGACCAGCCCGTCGACCCCCGGCTCCCCCTCTACACCGCCCCGGAGACCTCCGCATGAACGCCCGCACCCGCCGACTGACGACCGCCCAGGCCCTGGTGCGGTTCCTGTCCGCCCAGTACACCGAGCGGGACGGCGTGCGGCGCCGGCTGATCGCCGGGACCTGGGGCATCTTCGGCCATGGCAACGTCGCCGGGGTCGGCCAGGCGCTCCTGGAGGCGGGCGAGGAGGTCATGCCGTTCCACCAGGGCCGCAACGAGCAGTCCATGGTGCACGCGGCGGTCGGCTACGCCCGGCAGCTGAACCGGCTGTCCGCGCAGGCGGTGACGACCTCCATCGGCCCGGGTGCCACCAACCTGGTCACCGGTGCCGCGCTGGCGACCATCAACCGGCTGCCCGTGCTGCTGCTGCCCGGCGACTACTTCGCCTCGCACGCCCCCGACCCGCTGCTCCAGCAGCTCGAACACCCCGTCGAGGCCGACGTGTCGGTCAACGACACGCTGCGCCCGGTGTCGCGGTACTTCGACCGGATCACCCGCCCCGAGGCGCTGATCCCCTCGGCTCTCCAGGCCATGCGTGTGCTGGCCGAC
Organism: Streptomyces sp. NPDC050546; assembly: GCF_044457425.1. Taxonomy (NCBI): domain Bacteria; kingdom Bacillati; phylum Actinomycetota; class Actinomycetes; order Kitasatosporales; family Streptomycetaceae; genus Streptomyces; species Streptomyces sp. NPDC050546. Next base: position 439,180 of record NZ_JBITGX010000002.1, on the reverse strand, counting down.
CCGGCGGAGACCGGCGCCGTCACCCTCGCCCTGCCCCAGGACGTGCAGGCGGAGGCGTACGACTGGCCGGAGGAGTTCTTCGCCGAGCGCGTCTGGTACGTACGGCGTCCCGCGCCGGACCCGGTGGAGCTGGCGGCGGCCGTCGAGGCGATCCGGGCCGCCGAGCGCCCGCTGATCGTGGCGGGCGGCGGCGTCCACCACAGCGAGGCCGAGCAGGCGCTGAAGGCGTTCGTGGAGGCCACGGGCATCCCGGTCGCCTCCACCCAGGCCGGCAAGGGCTCGCTGCGCCACGACCACCCCGCCGACCTCGGCGGCATCGGCCACACCGGCACGGCGGTCAGCGACGACGTCGCCCGCACCGCCGACCTCGTGATCGGCGTGGGCACCCGCTACACCGACTTCACCACGGCCTCCGGCACGCTCTTCCAGAAGCCCGAGGTGCGGTTCCTCAACCTCAACATCACCGGCTTCGACGCGCACAAGCTGGCCGCGCGCACGCTGGTCTGCGACGCGCGGTCCGGCCTGGAGAAGCTGCTGGAGGCGCTCCCCGGCCACCGCGCGGGTGAGGCGTACGAGACGGAGTACCGCACCGGCAAGGAACGCTGGGCCGAGGTCGTCGAGTCCGTCTACCGGGCCGACGACGAGAACGCCGTGCCGACCCAGACGCAGGTGCTCGGCGCGCTGGACGCGGCCGTCGGCGACGACGACGTGGTGATCAACGCCGCCGGCTCGCTCCCGGGCGACCTGCACAAGCTGTGGCGCTCCCGCAGCCCGCGCCAGTACCACCTGGAGTACGGCTACTCCTGCATGGGCTACGAGATCCCGGCCGGCATCGGCGTCCAGCAGGCCGCCCCGGGCACCCCGGTCTGGGCACTGGTCGGCGACGGCACCTATCTGATGATGCCGACGGAGATCGTCACGGCCGTCCAGGAGGGCCTGCCCGTCAACATCGTCCTCATCCAGAACCACGGCTACGCCTCCATCGGGGGTCTGTCGCAGGAGACCGGCGGCGAGCGCTTCGGCACCGCCTACCGCTTCCGGGCCGCCGACGGCACCTTCACCGGCGCCCCGCTCCCCGTCGACCTGGCCGCCAACGCGGCCAGCCTCGGCATGGACGTGCTGCGTGCCAAGACCGTGCGCGAGCTGCGCGAGGCACTGGCCGCGGCCCGCGCCTCCGACCGGCCGACATGCGTCTACGTCGAGACCGACCCGGCCGCGACCGCTCCCCCGGCCGAGGCCTGGTGGGACGTGCCGGTGGCCGAGACCGCCTCCCGCGAGGCCGCCGTCGAGGCCCGCGAGCGCTACGACCGCCAGGTCGCCGATCGCCGCCGCCATCTCTGAACTCCCCGCTGACATCACGCTCCACGAAAGGCCCCGCACAGATGAAGACCATCACCCACTGGATCGACGGCAAGCCCGTCGAGGGCACCTCCGGCCGCTTCGGCCCCGTCTACGACCCGGCCACCGGCGCCCAGGAGAAGCAGGTCGCCTTCGCGACCGTCGACGAGGTGGACGCCGCCGTCGCCTCCGCCCGGGCCGCCTTCGAGTCCTGGGGCGAGTCCTCGCTCGCCAAGCGCACGGCGATCCTGTTCAAGTACCGCGAGCTGCTGGACGCCCACCGCGACGAGATCGCCGAGCTGATCACCGCCGAGCACGGCAAGGTGCACTCCGACGCGCTCGGAGAGGTCGCGCGCGGCATGGAGATCGTCGAGCTCGCGTGCGGGATCTCCGTCCAGCTCAAGGGCGAGCTGTCCACCCAGGTCTCCACCCGGGTCGACGTGGCCTCCATCCGCCAGCCGCTGGGTGTGGTCGCGGGCATCACGCCGTTCAACTTCCCGGCGATGGTGCCGATGTGGATGTTCCCGCTGGCCATCGCCTGCGGCAACACCTTCGTGCTGAAGCCCTCCGAGAAGGACCCGTCGGCCTCCTTCAGGCTGGCCGAACTCGCCTCCGAGGCCGGGCTGCCCGACGGCGTCCTGAACATCGTGCAGGGCGACAAGGTCGCGGTGGACCGCATCCTGGAGCACCCGGACATCGAGGCGGTCTCCTTCGTCGGCTCGACCCCGATCGCCAAGTACATCCAGCTCAAGGCCGTCGAGCACGGCAAGCGCGTACAGGCCCTCGGCGGCGCCAAGAACCACATGCTGGTGCTGCCCGACGCGGACCTGGACCTCGCTGCCGACCAGGCGATCAACGCCGCGTACGGCTCGGCGGGCGAGCGCTGCATGGCCGTGTCGGTCGTGGTCGCGGTCGGCGACATCGGTGACGACCTGGTCGGCAGGATCACCGAGCGTGCGAAGAACCTCCGCATCGGCCCCGGCAACGACCCGGCCTCCGAGATGGGCCCGCTGATCACCCGCGAGCACCGGGACAAGGTCGCCTCGTACGTGGCGGGCGCGGCCGAGCAGGGCGCCGAGGTCGTCGTCGACGGCACGGGCTACTCGGTGGAGGGCCACGAGAACGGCTTCTTCCTCGGCGTCTCGCTGCTGGACCGGGTGCCGCTGACGGCGGACGCGTACCGGGACGAGATCTTCGGCCCGGTGCTGGCCGTGGTGCGCGCGGAGACGTACGAGGAGGCCATCAAGCTGATCAACGACTCCCGCTGGGGCAACGGCACCGCGATCTTCACCCGGGACGGCGGCGCCGCCCGCCGCTTCCAGCTGGAGGTCAAGGCGGGCATGGTCGGCGTCAACGTGCCGATCCCGGTCCCGGTCGGCTACCACTCCTTCGGCGGCTGGAAGGACTCGCTCTTCGGCGACCTGCACATCTACGGCAACGACGGCATCGCCTTCTACACCCAGGGCAAGGTCATCACCACCCGCTGGCCGGACCCGTCCGACGGCGGTATCAACCTCGGCTTCCCGAGCAACTCCTGACACCCGGAGGGGGGTTCATCCATGGCGAAGACCGGTGACCGGGCCCGCACCACGGCCGCCCCTGCGCTCAGCTCACTGGACTTCGCCCTGGACCGGGGCAGTCCCGTGCCGCTGTACCACCAGCTCGCGCAGCAGCTGGAGGCCGCGATCGAGCACGGGGTCCTCATCCCGGGCAACCTCCTGGGCAACGAGGTCGACCTCTCGGTGCGCCTCGGCCTGTCCCGCCCCACGGTCCGCCAGGCCATCCAGTCCCTCGTCGACAAGGGGCTGCTGGTCCGGCGGCGCGGGGTGGGCACCCAGGTGGTGCACAGCCAGGTCAAGCGCCCGCTGGAGCTGAGCAGCCTCTACGACGACCTGGAGGAGGCCGGGCAGGGGCCGGCCACCGAGGTCGTGCGCAACCAGGTCGTCCCGGCGTCCTGCGACGTCGCGGCCGCGCTCGGCGTCGCGGAGGGCAGCGAGGTCACCGCCCTGGAACGGCTGCGCAGCACGCACGGCCAGCCGGTCGCCCTGCTGTGCAACTACCTGCCGTCCGCCCTGCTGGACCTCGACAGCGCCCGCCTGGAGTCGACGGGCCTGTACCGGATGATGCGCTCGGCGGGCATCACCCTGCACAGCGCCCGCCAGACCGTCGGCGCCCGCGCCGCCACCACGGAGGAGGCCGCCCGCCTGGACGAGGAGGAGGGCGCGGCCCTGCTCACCATGCAGCGGACGGCGTACGACGACACCGGCCGCCCGGTCGAGTACGGGACGCACATCTACCGGGCGTCGCGCTACACGTTCGACTTCCAGCTGCTGGTGAGGCCGTGAGGGGACCGGTCACCTCCTGCGCAGCATCCGGCTGAACGGCGTGTCCGGACGGTCCAGACGCTCACCGTCCAGCGTGATGTCGACGACCTCGTTGAAGAAGGCGAGGCGCCCCTGGACCGCGGCCACCGCCGGCAGCGGGGCGGCGTAGCTCCACAGGACGTTGGGCGGCACCTCGCCCTCAGCGCGCCAGGACCAGTACTCGGCCGTGCCCTTGTAGGGGCATCCGGTGCTGTGGTCGGTGGCGTCGAACAGGTCGAGGCGGACGTCCTCGCGGGGGAGGTAGTACCGGGTGGGCAGGGAGGTCTCGAAGAGCAGGACGGGGTCCCGGGTGTCCGCGACGAGCTGCCCGTCGATCTCGACCCGGACATGGCGGCTGCTCGGCAGGGCGTCCACGCGTTTGTGCGGGTCACGGGGGTGGATGAAGATCTCCTCGTCCTCCTCGTACCAGTGGTCGAGGCCCGTGTCGGTGCGCAGGAACCACTCGAAGGCGATGTGACCGGCCAGGTCGTCGGCGGGGAACGTCCAGGCCGCGTTGGAGCGTACCTCCCCCTCCGCGTCGAGGTCGTAGAAGATCCGGGAGCCGGTGTGCTTGCCCGTCGGCGGGTCCTTCGCCGGGCGGAGCAGGTCGGTGCGGACGTCCGCGCGCGGGAAGACGTACTGCGGCACCGGCAGGTGGGGCTCCCAGACGAGCACGGGGTGCCGGCTGTCGACGACGGTGACGTCGCCCTTGCGGCCGCGCACCCAGCGGTCGCTGGGCTCCCACATGAGGCCTTCGGGGGTGGTCCTGATCGTCGGGGCGGGGGTGTGGGCCGGGCGGATGGTCATGGCCGGTGCTCCTTCCGGAGGTCCGGATGTCCGGTTCCTTCCACGGTCCCACGGTCCCGGCGCCCCGGGGCGGGCCGGGCGGGCCCGCACTAAGCTGTAGGGACCGCACTTCAGGCCACGAGGCGCTCGTGATGGCAGGAGAGAGGCGAGGGCAGCGACCCGGGCAGCCGCAGCTGCCCGACCTGCATGTGCGCCTGCGTACCGAGCTGAGCCGGATCGACGAGCAGCTGCGCGCCCTGCTGGACGCCATGGACCGGATGCAGGGCCTGCTGGACGCGGTGGTGGCCATCAGCCGGGAGATGGAGCTGACCGCGGTGCTGCACCGCATCGTGACCACCGCCATGGACCTGGTCGGAGCCCGCTACGGCGCGCTGGGCGTGCTCAACGCGTCCGGAGAGCGCCTGGAGGAGTTCATCACCGCCGGTCTGTCCGAGCGGGAACTCGACGACCTGGCCGACACCGACCTGCCTCGTGGCCTGGGCGTCCTCGGCCACCTGATCAGCCACCCCGAACCCCATCGGATCGACGACATCCTGGCCCATCCGTCCTCCGTCGGCTTCCCGCCCGGCCATCCGCGGCTGCGGACGCTGCTCGGAGTCGCCATCAGCGTCCGCGGTGAGATCTACGGCGATCTGTACCTCGCCGAGCGGAGTGACGGCCAGCCCTTCGACGTCCAGGACGAGAACGTCGTCACCGCCCTGGCCAGCGCCGCCGGCATCGCCATCGAGAACGTCCGCCTGTTCGAGCAGGTGCGGGTCGGAGCCGAGCAGTTCCAGCGGCTCCTGCTGCCCGCCCTGCCCGACCTGCGGCCCTTCAGCGCCGCCGCCGTCTACCGGCCGGCCGCCGAACCCAGCAAGCTCGGAGGGGACTGGTACGACGCGATCCCGCTGTCCGGCGGCATCGTGGCCGTCGTCATCGGTGACGTGGTCGGCCACGATCTGAAGGCCGCGGCCGCCATGGCGTCCACCCGCAACATGCTGCGGGCCCTGCTGTTCGACCGGGGCAGTACGCCGGGCGCGCTCCTGGCCCGGCTCGACCGCACCCTCCAGGCCATCACGACCAACCCCGTCACCACCACAGCCCTGGCCCGCATCGAACCGGAGGGACCGTGCTGGCGCATCCACTGGAGCACCGCCGGCCATGTCCCGCCCCTGCTGATCACTCCTGACGGGCGAGCGGAGTACCTGACCGCCGAGCCCGGACTGCCGCTCGGTGTCGACCTGGAGGAACCCCGCCCCGACCACTCCCGCTTCCTGCCCCCGGACGCCACCGTCGTCTTCTTCACCGACGGGCTGATCGAACATCCCGCCCACCCCATCGACGAGAGCCTGGACGAGCTCGCCGGGCTCGCCACCACCCATGCGCACCTGCCCCTGCACGAGTTCGTGCGGGCACTGGCCGATCACCACCCGAGCGACGGTCACGACGACATGGCCGTCCTCGCGCTGCGTACCCCGCCCGCCTGACGTGGCGTGGAGGTTCGGCTGGATCCGACGGATGATGGGCGAGGGGATGTCGAGGCGGAGGTCCCCGATGACTGTCGCGCGGCACACCGGCGTCCGGCGCGGTGGCGCGCTCGCCCTGGAGATCTGCGCCGTTGCCGCGCTGTACTGGGGCTCGGCCGAGATCGGACTGCTCCAGCAGCAGGTACGGGGCCAGGTCACCCCGATGTGGCCGCCGAGCGGCATCGCGCTGGCCAGTCTGCTGCTGCGCGGGCCGCGGGTCTGGCCGGGGATCGCGCTCGGGGCGTTCCTGGTCAACATCTCGCTGGGGCCGTCGTTCCTGGCCGTACTCGCGATCGCGGCGGGCAACACGCTCGCACCCGTCTGCTCGTACGCCCTGCTCCGCCGTGCCCGGTTCCACAGGGAGATGAACCGCCTGCGGGACGCCCTCGCCCTGATCTTTCTCGGCGCGTTCACCGGCATGCTGGTCAGCGCCACGGTGGGCACCGGGACGCTGATCCTCACGGGTGTGCTGGACGCCGGCGAGTTCTGGGCGACGTGGTCGGTCTGGTGGACCGGCGACGCGGTGGGCGTCCTGGCGGTCACACCGGTCGTGCTCGTGCTCCGCTCGGCGCGATGGCCCAGGGACACCCGGCCGTCCCGGTGGGCGGAGGGGGCCCTGCTCCTGGCCGCCACGGTCTGCATCGGCTTCGTCGAGACCAGCACCACCCCGCTGCTGTTCCTCGGCTTCCCGTTGCTGGTCTGGGCGGCCTTCCGCTTCGGGCTGGCCGGGGCCGCGCCCTGCGCCCTCGCCGTGTCGACCTTCGCGATCATCGCGGCCGCGCAGAACACGGGACCGTTCGCCGGTCACGACCTCTTCACCAACATGATCACCCTGCAGGCGTTCAACGGTTCCGTCTCACTGACCGCCCTCCTGCTCGGGGCGGCGGTCAACGAACGAGCCCAGACCGAGCAGGAGATCGCGCTGGCGTGCGGGCAGCTCGCCGAGATGGTCACGAAGATCGCCGCGAGCGACCGCCGTCCCGCACTTCCCGCCGGCGAGGGCGAACGGGAAACGCGGGACCAGGCCTCGAAGTGACGAAGGGGGCAGTCTTCGGGCTGAAGATCGAGCCGGGCTGGGACGTGGAGCCGGTGCGCGCGGTACGCGAACGCCTCGGCGACGGGCTCCCGCTCCAGGCCGAAGCGTCTACGGCGACGGCCTGGCCGAGCGGGTACGGGCGCCGGCACCCGAGGGCGTCGACGACCCCGAGGTGCCCCGGCTCGGCGGACACCACCTGTTCACCCAGCCCGTTCCCGAGGACCTCGCCGCCCTCACGGCGCTTGCCGAAACGGGCGGGCTCGCGGTTCACATCGACCGTGCACTGCCGCTGGCGGAGGCCGTCGACGCCCGCCTCAGCCGGACCAGACGGGTCCGCAGCCGGCACCCCGCTCCGAAAGGGCCACGTCCCGCTCGGGCAGCTCCACGGGCCCGAACGCCCTGTTCATCGCTCCGCCGACGGCGATGCCGCGGAAACCCTTGACGCACATCGCCTCGCTGCGTAGATATGACTACGCAGTCATGTCTGCGCAGTCATAACGGAACCGACCGGGCTGACGGCTGCCGGAGATCAGGAGAGACCCATGGCACGACCGACAGGCCGCAGCACCGGCACCGCACCACGCAGCATCGACGTGGCGCGGCTGGCGGGCGTCTCGCAGAAGACGGTGTCCAGGGTCATGAACGGTGAGCAGTACGTCTCCGGTGATGTGCGCCGACGGGTCCTGGAAGCCGCCGAGACCCTCGGATACCGGCTGAACCACGCCGCCCGGGCGCTGGCCTCGGGCCGGACCCGGTCCATCGGCGTGGTGACGCTCGGTACGGCGCTCTACGGGCCCACCTCGCTGCTGATGGGCCTGGAGCGGGCCGTCCGGGACACCGGTTACACGCTCCGGGTGGTCAACACGGTGGAAGGCGACGCCGGGGGGATCGCCGATGCCGTCGACTCGCTCCTCGACCAGGGCGTGGACGGCATCGTCATCTCCGAGCCGATCGACGAGGAGGGGGACGCCGACCTCGCGATCCGCGCGGACGTACCGTTCCTGATCCTCGGTGCGCCGCCGCCGTTCACCGCACGCCGGGTGGTGACGTCGGGGCTTGTCGCCCACCAGCTGGCCCGGGCCGTCACCGAACATCTGCTGGACCTCGGGCACCCGACCGTCCACCATCTCGCCGGTCCGCAGCGCTGGTACGCCGCCAGGGACCGGCTGGAGGGCTGGCGGGCGACGCTCGCCGCGCACGGCAGGCGCGAACCGCCTGTGGTCGTGGGCGACTGGTCGGCCGCCTCCGGATACCGCGCGGGGCTCGAACTTGCCCAGGACGACGACGTCACGGCGGTGTTCGCCGCCAACGACGACATGGCCATCGGGCTGATCCGCGCGCTGCTGGAGACCGGTCGGCGGGTACCGGAGGACGTCAGTGTCGTCGGCCTCGACGACATACCGGTGGCCGCCTACGTGACGCCTCCGCTGACGACGGTCCGGCAGCCGTTCGACGCGACGGCGGAGGACGGCCTCAGGCGGCTCGTGCACGCCATCGAGTATCCGGACGCGGACCCGATCCCCGTCGACGACCCGCCGGTCGACCTCGTCGTACGGTCCTCGACGGCACCTCCGTCGAGCCGGACGGTCTCGCCGAGCCGGCGAACCACCACCTGACCAGCCGGCCTCCCGCGGCCCCGCTTCCCCGTTCCCCGCGGTTCGTCGACCACCTGCGCGAGAAGTACGGCGACGTCGAGACCCTCAACCGCGAGTGGTTCCCGTGTAACCGTGATTTCCCCTGAGGAGGGGCAGTGAAGAGAAGAACCACAGCAAAGGCGCTGGGCAGCTCTGTTGCGGCGGCGGCACTGCTGGCCGGCTCCATGGCCGGCGCGCAGGCGTACAACCCCACAGGCGGGACCATGTACCAGCTGGGCAGTGAGCCGTGCCTGAAGGGGCGGGGCAACTGCGCGGTCTACCCGAAGTCGGCCCAGCTCCCCGGCGGGCGGCTGGTCGCGTCGTTCGAGAAGTCGACGGTCGTGGCGTCGTCGGGCAGCGCGGCCGGGCAGACCCTCCCGGTCTACAAGAGCGACGACGACGGCACGAGCTGGCAGCCGCTGTCGGAGGTCAAGGCGCCGGCTTATCTCTCCAAGGATCCCAAGTACGCCGAGTACACGAGCAACTGGACCAACCCGTACCTGTACGTCCTGCCGCAGAGCGTCGGCGGGCTGAAGGCCGGCACCCTCCTCCTGGCGAGTGTCGTCTCCGGTGACGACCACTACTACAAGGAGCGCAAGGCGGCCGACCCGGACTGGTCCCCGTCCAACGACGGCGATCGCAGCGATCTGGCCATCGCCCTGTATTCCAGCACCGACGAGGGCAAGAGCTGGAAGGTCGTCAATGTCGTGGCGACCGGCGGCTGGCAGGGGGGCAGCGCGGGCGCGGTCGGCAAGAACATCGCCGCAGCCAACAAGTACCAGCAGGTGGACCCGCTGTGGGAGCCGTACCTGATGGTCTACAAGGGCAAGCTGGTCTGCTACTACTCCGACGAGAACGACTACGCCGGCTTCGACCCCGTCACCGGCGTCCCCAAGAGGGACCCCGCCAACGACACGGCCACCGACTCGCACGGCCAGATACTCGTGCACCGGACCTGGGACGGCAGGAGCGGCAACTGGAGCGAACCCGTCGTCGACGTCTCCGGGTCCGTCCAGGACATGGGCGGCGGCAAGACCGAGATCGGCGGCGGACGGCCGGGCATGACCAACGTCGTCCCCACGTCGGACGGCAGGTGGATGCTCACCTTCGAGTACTGGGGCGGCGGGGCCAACACCCGCTATGTCATCGCCGACGACCCGCTGAAGTTCTTCAAGGGCAGCCAGACGGGCATGTCGGTCGGCTCACTGCCGGTCGTCTCCGGGTCCCGTCCGCTCGCGGGCGGTGGGAGCCCGGTCCTGGTCCGGCTGCCCGACGGGCGTCTCGTCTACAACGCGGCGAACAGCGGCGACGTGTGGGTCAACGAGACCGGACGCAGCGACGGCGTGTGGACCGAATACCAGACGACCTCGCCGGCCGGCTACAGCCGCAACCTCCAGTACGTCGACGACACCGGCCGCATCGCGATCCTCAACAACCAGGGCACGTCCACCATCGCCTTCGCCGAGGTGGACCTCGGTGACTCGTCCGGCACCTACTACCGGCTGGTCAATCGCAAGACCGGCCAGGTGATCGGCACCGGCAACAAGACCAACGACGCCAACCTCGGCAACGGGGACACGCCGGACGTGGTCCTGGAGGACGTTGGTGCGGCGGCCGACCGGGACACCCAGCAATGGCACGTGATGACCGCGCCGAACGGCGGTACGACCCTGCTGAACAGGTCGGGCGGCCGCACCGCCGCGATCTGGACGGGCAACGCCACCGTCGGGCAGCGCATCGGCCAGTGGGTCGACGACAGCTCGACGGGCACCTGGAACCTCGTCAAGTCCCCCGACGGCTACTACAAGTTCCAGGCCGTGAAGAACACCAGTCTCTACCTGACCGGCGCCTCCACATCGGCGCCGCTGACCCTCCAGAACGCGGCCGGCGACGGCTCGCAGGACTGGAAGCTCGTCCGCTAGGCGGTGGTGGACCTCGGTGACGGCGCTCGACGGGCCGGCAGCCACGCGTCGATGACGGCCGCGAGTTCGTCCTGGCTCTGGAAGACGTGCCCGTTCAGGCCGACTGCCCGCGCCGCGCGGACGTTCTCCTCGCGGTCGTCGACGAAGAGGAAGTCGGCGGGTGCGGACCGCAGGGCGACGACGCAGTGCCTGAAGGTGGCCGGGTCGGGCTTGGCGGCACCGATCCTTCCGGAGAAGGCGAGGTGGTCGAGGTCGCGCAGCCATGGCTGGGCGGCCAGGAAGACGTCCGCGTGGTCCGCGGGGATGTTGGACAGCAGGGCGACCCGGGCGCGGTCGCGCAGGTCCCGTACGTAGGTGACCATGCGGTCGTCGACGCGGGACCAGCTGTCGATGTCGGTGAGCCGCAGCTCTTCGATCGTGTCGGCGTCGGCGGGGCGGGACAGCGTGTGCAGTACGTCGGTCCAGTACGCGGACGCGGTCTGCCGGCCGGCGTCGTAGGGCGGGCGGTGGGTCCAGTAGGCCGTGGTGAAGGCGTCGACGGAGGCGTGGCAGCGGGCGGCCATCTTCTCCAGGGCTCCCGGACGCTGGTGGCGGGCGATGACCCCGAAGAGGTCGAAGAGCACGATGCGGCGGCGGTCGGTGGACATGAGGGTCGGTTCCCTTGCGGTCTAGGGGCGTTCCGGTCAGTGCCGGTGGGGCAGGGCGCGGGCGAGCGAGTCCAGCGCGGCCAGGCGGTCGGGGCCCGCCGGGGCGAGAACGACGCTGGTCGCGCCCGCGGCGTGGCGGGCGGCGATCGCCGCGCGGGCCTGGGCGGGGGTGCCGGCGACGCTCAGCTGACGGACCCAGTCCGAGGGCATCGTCCGGGCGAAGTGCCGGGCATCGGGGCCGGCGGCGCGGTGTGCGCGCAGTTCCTCGGCGAAGGGCAGGGGGTCGATGTGTGCGGCCCACTGCGGCTCACCGACCGGTTCCAGGACGGCGCGGACGCGGGTGAGGGCGGCCTCCTCGTCGTCGTCCACGGCTGCGGCGTCGTAGACGACGATCTCCCGAGGGTTCGCGGAGGCGCCCAGGTTGCGCAGGGAGGCGGTGATGTAGGCGGGTGCGGCGGGCTCGGCCAGGAGGAGACCGTCGGCGACCTCGCCCGCGACTGCCTGGGACTTGGGGCCTCGGACGCCCAGGACCACCGGGGGCGCGGTGTCGGGGATCTCGGTGAGGACCACGCCTTCGCAGCGGACGTACCGGCCGTTCTCGGGACCCGGCTCACCGGCGATGAGCAGGCGGAGCGCTCTCGCGTACTCCTTGATCAGCGTCAGGGGGCTGGCGGGCCAGGACCCGGCCTGGCGCATCCAGCCGGGCATCCCGTGCCCGATGCCCGCGATGAGCCGGCCGGGGTGAAGCTGGGCGAGGGTCGCCAGTTCCATCGCGGCGAAGCACACGTTGCGGGCGCCGGCGGGCATGATCCCGATCCCGACGGTGAGGTTCGTGGTGGAGGCGAGGACCGTGGCTGCCTGGGCGACACCACCGCGCCAGCCGAGGTCCTCCACCACCCAGACCTGGTCGAACCCCAACTCCTCGGCACGCCGGACATAGGGCAGCACCTCGCCGACGGGGAGATCGAGCGGCAGCATGACACCGACACGGCCGCGGGCGGGGTGTGCGTGGGACTCGGACATCGAGGGCTCCTTCGGTCGGCTGAGGGCTTCGCTCCCGGCCCTGGTGACCGGGGAGAGGAGAGCTTGTGCGGCACGGTTGTCAGGGACCGTGCCGCACAAGCGGTCAGTGGTTGCCGGCCGCCGTCTCGCGCTCGCGGGTGCGGTCGGTCGCCCTCTCGCCCTGACGGACGCGGACGGGATCGGTCCGCAGCACACGGGCGCCCACGGCGGTGGTCACGCACAGCAGGGTCAACAGGACGAAGGCGTGGTTGAGGGCCACGACGTGTGTCAGCCAGCCGATCACGGCGGGGCCGGCGAGCATGCCGACGTAGCCGAGTCCGGCGACGCGGGAGACGTTGGCCCCGGCCGCGGCGGGGTCGGCGTGCCCGGCCGCGCTGAACAGCTGAGGGACACAGCCGGACAGGCCCAGGCCGAACAGCGCCCAGCCGGCGAACACGGCCCACATCCACGGGCCCAGGACCACGAGGGTGATGCCGACGGCGGCGATGACCGCGCCGTGGCGCAGGATCGCCAGGGAACCGAACCGGGCGACGAAACGGTCGGCCAGCAGGCGGCCGACGGTCATCGCCGCGGCGAAGGTGCCGTACGCGAAGGCCGCCGCACCGGCGGAGGCACCCAGGACGTCCTTCATGTGCAGGACGCTCCAGTCGTTGGCGGCGCCTTCGCACAGCATCACCATCAGCGCCAGGACGGCCAGCAGCCAGACCCGGCCTGTGGTGCCGCCGCCCTCGGTTGCCGGTGCAGTCCCGTCCCCCTCCGTGGAAGCGGGGCTCTCGACGGCGGGAGCGGCGGGCAGCAGGGCACGTGCCGAGGCCAGGGAGACCACGACGCCCACGGCCCCCATGGCGGCCATACCCGCGGCCGGGTGCAGGCCGGCGCTCGCCGTGCCCGCTCCGGCGAGTGCGGCGAGGACACCGCCGACGGAGAACGTGGCGTGGAAGCCGGACATGACGGGGCGGCCGTACGCCTTCTCCACGTGCACGGCGTGGGCGTTCATGCTCACGTCCAGGCAGCCGTTGCAGAGCCCGAAGACCAGCAGCGCGCCGGCCAGCGTCCACGGATCCTGGGCGAGACCGGGCAGGAACAGGGTCGCGCCGCAGAGCACGCCACCGGCGGGCACCACGACACGGGTGCCGAGACGGTCGGTCAGCGGACCCGCCACCTGCATGCCCACGAAGGCTCCGAGCCCTAGCACCACGAGCATGCCGCCGAGCGCGGCGTGGCTGATGCCCACGCGTTCCTCGATCGCGGGGATGTGCACCACCCAGGTGCCCAGCAAGGTGCCGTACAGGACGAAGTAGACATAGGTCGCCACACGGGCGGCTCGCAGGGAACGTTCCATGCCCACCAGCCTAACGAACAGTTTCCATGTTCAGAATGCGCCCTAACGAACAGATCTGTTGTTCATTTCACAGGTGGTGTTCAATCGCGGCATGAGCAACGCAGACCGGCACGGGCTGATCGCGAAGGCCGTCAGGGACTCCGGAGGGGCCACGGTCCAGGAACTGGCGGAGCTGACCGGCGCCTCGGAGATGACCATCCGGCGTGACCTCGACGTCCTCGCCGCCCAGGGCGTCCTCGAACGCGTCCGCGGCGGCGCGCGCACCCTGCTGCTCCGAGGCGAGGAGCCCCCGTTCGCGCTGCGCGCCCGAGAGGCGGTCGACGCCAAACGCCGGATCGCCGCCGAGATCTCCGCGCTCATCGCCGACGGTGAGAGCGTCCTGCTGGACAGCGGCACCACCTGTCTGGAGGTCGCCCGCCTCCTGCGCGAGCGGCCCGTCACCGTGATGCCCCTGTCCCTGCAGGCCATCCGTCTGCTCGCCGAGACACCCGGCCCGGCCACCCTTGTCGTGCCCGGCGGCCAGCCACGCGCCGCCGAGGGGGCGCTCACCGGCCCCCTCACCCTCGCCTCCCTGGCCGCCCTGCGCTTCGACACCGCCGTCATCGGCTGCTGCGGGCTGACCGCGGCCGACGGCCTGACCGCCTACGACCTCGACGACGCCGCGGTGAAGAAGGCGGGCATCACCTCCTCCCGCCGTGTCATCGCCGCCGCCGACGGCAGCAAGCTCGGCCACACCGCCTACGCCTTCGTGGGCCCCGCCGTCCTCGTGCAGACCCTCGTCACGGACACCACCGCGGCAGCCGGGGAAGTCACCGCACTCGAAGCCGGGGGAACGGTCGTCCGGACCGTCTGACCTCGCGCCCAGGCGTCAGCCCGCCGACGCGCGGATGAACGCGGCTGCCCTCTCGCCGATCATGATGGCGGGGGCGTTGGTGTTCCCAGTGACGAGGGTCGGCATGATCGACGTGTCCGCCACGCGGACGTTCTCCAGCCCGCGCACCCGGAGTTCGTGGTCGACGACCTTGCCCATCATGCAGGTGCCCGACGGGTGGTAGAAGGAGAACGACTGTGTGCGGACGAAGTCGTCGATGTCCTGGTCGCTGTCCGACAGCGGGGCGAGTCCGGCGTCGGCGGCACCGCGCAGGTCCGACCGCAGCAGGGACGTCAGCCGCTGCTCACGGGCGATGCGCATGCACAGCCGGACGCCCTCGCGCAGCCGCCGCCGGTCGTCGGGGTCGTCGAGGTAGTTGTGGAAGATGCGCGGCTTGGCATAGGGGTGAGAGTGGCGCAGCCGCACCGAACCGCGGCTCGCGGGTCGTGCCACATAAGGCCCGAACGACATACCGGGCTCGAGCGGCGCGGTCAGCCCCTCGTCACGGACGATGCCCAGCGCGGCGTGCACCTGGATGTCCGGTGCGGGGACGTCGTCGCTGGAGCTGAAGAAGCCGCCGGTCTCGTTCCAGGCCATCGGGCCGGTGCCCTGCCGGCGCAGGAGCTGCTCCTCCGCCGAGGTGTCCGGTCCCAGGAGCGGCTCGGTGTCGCTGAAGAAGCTGATGAAGCACCCGGTGTGGTCCTGCATGTTCCTGCCGACGTCCGGCAGGTCGTGCAGGGGGGTGATCCCGCCCGCTGCGAGTTCGTCGGCAGGCCCGACACCGGACTGGAGGAGCAGGTGGGGCGAGTTGTAGGCCCCGAGCGACAGCACGATCTCACGGTCGACGTGGATCGTCCGGACGGTTCCGAGGTGGTCGACCTCCAGGCCGGCGGCCCGCGAGCCGTCGAAGCTCAGGCGCAGGGCGGTCGTCGAGGGAAGCACGGTGAGGTTCGGACGGCCCGCGGCCGGCTCCAGGAACGCGATCGCGCTGCTGCACCGCAGGCCGTTCCGCTGCGTGACCTGGTGGTAGCCCACGCCCTCCTGCTCAGCTCCGTTGAAGTCCGAGTTGTACTTGTGGCCCGCGTCCTGAGCCGCCTCGACCCATGCCGTCAGCAAGGGGTGGACAGAGCGGGGGTCGCTGACGGTGAGGGGACCGCCGACGCCGTGGAAGTCGTCGGCGCCGCGCTCGTTGTCCTCCGACTTCCTGAAGAACGGCAGGACGTCGTCGTACCCCCAGCCCGGGTTGCCGAGCCGCTCCCACGTGTCGTAGTCGTAGCGGTGCCCGCGCACGTACAGCATGGTGTTCATCGAGCTGGTGCCGCCGATCGCGCGGCCGCGGGGCAGGTAGGCGCGGCGCCCCGCGAGCTGCGGCTCGGGCTCGGTCTCGAAGTCCCAGTCGAAGGCTGTCTTCAGCTGCTGGGAGAACAGTGCGGGTATCTCGAAGAGGCGGCCCCGGGCCAGCGGTCCCGCTTCGATCAGCGCGACCGTGACATCCGGATCCTCGGACAGCCGGGCCGCCAGCGCACAGCCGGCCGAGCCGGCCCCGACGACGATGTAGTCATACGATTCCCTGTCCATTTCGCCTCCGTGGAATTTCCGGTCGCCTTGGTCAGCGCGCGTCGTTCCTGGAGGAGGCTAGGGACGCCGGGCATGGTCAGCACATGCACGAAGTGAGCACTTGAGGCGCCAGTCATTACCCATTCCGTGCATGTGCTGTATCCGCGCCGCTGCTTAGGCTCTCTTCGAACCACCGCGGCAAAGAGGGGATCCCGACTCATGTCCGACCCGGTCCGTCAGGACTACACGCCCCCGGAGCTTCGGCCCGACGCCCTCGTCTCAGTCGATACCGCCGAGGAGATCAGCACCGACGTCCTGATCATCGGCTCCGGCATGGGCGGGTCCTCGCTGGCCTGGGCGCTGAAGGACTCCGGTCTCGACGTACTCGTCGCCGAACGCGGCCGTTTCCTTCCCCGTGAACCGGAGAACTCGCAGCCGGCCGAGATGTATATCAAGGGCCGGTACAAGAACGCCGGCTATTGGTACGACGGCAGCACCGGCAAGCCGTTCGCACCGGGTGTGTATTACTGGGTGGGCGGAAACACCCGTTTCTACGGCGCCATGCTGCCCCGTTTCCGGCGCAGTGACTTCACCGAGGTGGAACACCACGAGGGCGTCTCGCGTGCCTGGCCTTTCGGTTACGACGACCTGGAGCCCTTCTACACCGTCATGGAGCAGTTCCTCCAGGTGCACGGACAGACCGGCGAGGACCCGACCGAGCCGCCCCGCTCCAAGCCCTACCCGTATCCGGCGCTTCAGCACGAACCGGAGATCGAGCGGTTCTCCCGGTCGCTGCGCGGGCAGGGCCTGCACCCGTTCCACACGCCGAACGCCCTGAACATCAGCACGCAGGCCGATCGCGCCGCCGTGACGGCCGCCGACGGCTGTCCGGACGAGACGGGTATGAAGTCGGACGCCGAGAACCGGCTCCTCCTCCCCGCGCTGCGCGACGGGGTGAAGATCCTCACGGGTGCGGAGATCACCCGTCTGATCACCTCGCCCGACGGCCGCAAGGTCGTCGCCGCCGAGGCACGGCACGCGGGCCGTACCGTCCGGATCAACGCCAGGACCTTCGCCCTCGCCGGAGGCGCCGTCAACTCGGCCGCGCTGCTGCTCCGTTCGGCCGACGACGCGCACCCTGAGGGCCTCGGCAACTCCTCAGGGCTGCTGGGCCGCAACTACATGGTCCACAACAGCACGTTCTTCGTCGGGGTCAATCCCCTGCGGACCAACCCCACTCAGTGGCAGAAGACGCTCGGCCTGAACGACTTCTACGAAGCCGGACCCGGGACGCGCTTCCCTCTCGGGAACCTCCAGATGCTGGGCAAGCTGCAGGCCCCCATGCTGAAGCCCGCCCGCCCGTGGGCACCGACGTGGGCCCTGAAGTTCATGGCGGCCAGAAGCCTCGACATCTACCTGACGACCGAGGACCTCCCGTCCCGGGACAACCGGGTACGCGTGGACGGCGACCGCATCCTCATCGACTGGACGCCGACCAACCTCGCGCCCCACCACGAACTCGTGCGCCGGGTGACCCGGGCGGTCCGCAGGTCCGGCTATCCGCTGATCTTCACCCAGCGCATGGGGATCGAGACCAACTCCCACATGTGCGGAACGGCCGTGGCGGGTCGCGACCCGGCGGTTAGCGTGCTCGATCCCCTCTGCCGCAGCCATGACGTCGACAACCTCTGGGTGACCGACTCGTCGTTCTTCCCGTCCTCCGCGGCGCTCAACCCGGCCCTTACGATCGGGGCGAACGCCCTGCGCATCGCCCCCTCCCTCGCCGGGGCGACGAAGGGCTGACGCCGTAGCGGTCGGGCCCGCCGCAGGTCAGGTCCGCCGCAGCGTCGGCTTGCGCAGCAGGTCGTGTCCACGCACGGCCAGTTGCAGCCGCTGCTGGTTGCCGACCTGCGTGAGATCGAGACCGAGGATCTCGGAGAGCTTGTCGAGGCGGTGGTAGAGGGTGCGTCGCTGGATGAAGAGTTCCTCCGCCGCGCGCGCCTTGTTGCCACCGCGGTCGAGGAACGTGCGGAGGGTGGGCAGCAGAGGGTTCTTCGCCATTGCGTCGTGCTGGAGGAGCGGACCGAGTTCGTCCTCGACGTAGCGCCTGAGTTCGGGGCCTTCGGAGAGGGCGACGAGGAGGCGCAGAGCTCCCAGATCGTCGAAGTGGCGCACTTCCGTGGTCGAGGCCGCCGCCGCGACGGACGCCGCGCTGCGGCTCTGGCGCAGGGCCAGCGGAAGTACCGCCGGCTCCACGATGCGGCTGATGCCACCCCGTACCCCGTGATCGGCCAGCAGTGCCTGCACCTGGCCGGCGTCGGCGCGGGTGGGCAGGCCCACGACCGCCACGTCGAAGTCTCCGGTGTCGCCTACGACGGCGGGCCAGCCGGCCTCCTCCAGAAGGCGGGCGAGGAAGTGGTCCCTGTCGGGCTCCTCGTCCCCCGCCCAGGCTGTGACGACGATCAGGTCCCGTCCTCGCAGGTCCTGGCCGAGCGTCAGGCTGAGGGTCACGAACCGCTCTCCCGTGATGTCGCCGAGGAGAAGCCGGTTGAGCAGCGCCGTCTGGCGCTGGGACGCGCGGGCGCCGCTCTCCCGTTCGCTGAGCAGCGAGATCGCCACGGCCGCGGCGGCTCGTTCCAGCGTGCGCAGCTCGGGCGGGCTCGGCTGCCTCCCACCGTGCAGAAGGTGGAGCCACCCCCACGACTCGCCCCGGAGCACCACCGGCTGCCGAGCGCATGGCGCGACCTCGCGAAACGACGCCGCCGGGGCGGTCGGGGCCTCTGGGCGCTGCGCCGCGAGCGAGGGGTGGCGTTCGTGAATCGCCCGGGAATGCGCACTCCACTCGTCCACCACCCGGTCGGCCTCCGGCGTCGCGCCTCCGTACGCCAGCATCTGATGGGCGACGTCCTCCAGCACCACGGGGTGCCCGGTGCGACCGGCCAGTTCTCTGACCACGCCGACGTAGTCCTCGTCCGCCAGGAGGAGATCCATGAACGCCTGACTGGTGGCCTCCTCGGCGATCAGCTGCTTGACGCGCATCCCGACCAGGACCTCGTGGACCTGGGCCGACGTCTCGACGAAGGGAATCTCGTCGGTGAGTCCCACCAGGGGCAGGCCGACCGCCTCGGCCTCCTCGATCACGGCCTCCGGCATGGAGTCGAACATGCGCCCGGCCAGTTCGACGACGAGCACGGCCGCGTGGGCGTCCGCGAGCCGTCGGATGAACGCCCGCTGCTCGAGCGCTGTCGCGCCCATGCCCAGGCCGGCCGTCAGCAGCATCTCCTGACCCGTGAGAAAGCGATGGATGTCCGGGATCTCCCCGGTGTGCACCCAGCGCACAGGACGGTCCAGATTCCTCTCCCCGGCATACACACGCACGGCGGTGCGCGTGAACACCTCGAGCTTCAGGGCAGCGCGAACCGTCAGGACTTCAGCCATGAACCACTACCTCGATGTGTGCACGATCCAGGGCCAATATTGCACACACTGTGCCTGTCGCCCCACTCCTTGTTTCCCCAGACTTCAAGTCAAGCCCGCAGGCACGACCCCTGCAAGGAGTGCAGAGTGTCAGCACAACACAAGACCATCAAGGCTCCTGTCGCCGTGAAGACGTCACGGACCAGCCGTCCGGAAATCGTCGAGACCGTCGCCGACGTGATCGCCGACGTACGGGCCAACGGCGACGCCGCCGTGCGCCGCTGGTCGCAGAAGTTCGACCACTGGAGCCCGGAGTCCTACCGGCTCGGTCCGGAACAGATCGCCTCCGTCGTCTCCTCCGTCCCCGAGACGGTCCTCGACGACCTGCGATTCGTCCAGAAGCAGGTCCGCGGCTTCGCCCAGGCGCAGCGGGACTCCCTCACCGACTTCGAGGTGGAGACGCTGCCCGGCGTGTTCCTGGGGCAGCGCAACATCCCCATCGGCGCGGCCGGCGCCTACGTTCCCGGCGGCCGCTACCCCCTCACCGCGTCGGCCCACATGACCGTCCTGACGGCCAAGGTCGCGGGTGTCGAACGCGTCGCCGCGACGACGCCGCCGGACCGAGGGGCGCCGCCGCCCGTCAGCATCGCCGCGATGCACCTGGCCGGCGCCGACGAGATCTACGTCATGGGCGGTGTCCAGGCCGTGGCCGCCCTGGCGCTGGGCACCGAGACGATCGACGCGGTCGACATGCTCGCCGGCCCCGGCAACGCCTACGTGGCGGAGGCAAAGCGCCAGCTCTTCGGCGAGGTCGGGATCGACCTCTTCGCCGGACCGACGGAAGTACTGATCGTCGCCGACGGCACAGCGGACCCGTTCGTGGTGGCGACGGATCTGCTGTCCCAGGCCGAGCACGGACCCGACTCCCCGACGGTCCTCATCACGACGTCCGAGGACGTGGGCAGGCAGACCATCGCCTGGGTGGACAAGCTGCTGCCCGGCCTGCCCACCGGAGAGGTCGCCGGGCGCGCCTGGCGGGACCACGGCGAGGTCATCGTGGTCCCCACCCTGGACGCCGCCTGGGAACTCGCCGACGAGTACGCCAGCGAGCACGTCCAGATCCTGACCGCCGAGCCCCGCGAGGCCCTGCACCGGATGCGCAACTACGGTGCCCTGTTCCTCGGGGACAGGACGTGCGTCGCGTACGGCGACAAGGTCATCGGCACCAACCACGTCCTGCCCACCCTGGGAGCCGCCCGCTACACCGGCGGCCTCTGGGTCGGCAAGTACCTCAAGACCGTGACCTATCAGGAGATCAGGGACTCCGGGTCCAGTGCCCGGCTCGGCGAGATCTGTGGCAGGGCCTCGCGCATCGAGAACTTCGAGGGACACGCGCGCTCGGGAGACGTCCGCGCCGCGCGCAACGGATCGGCCCGGCTGGACTGGACCGACCACACCTTCGAGCAGAGCTGAACCGCGATGGCCGATCGCGACTTATGCCGGACCGCATACGCGGCACGGCAGCCGTTCGACAAGGAGCTCGTCCCCCTCGACCCACGGAGATCGTCATGTCAGCTACGGACAACGAGGCGCACGCGGCGCCCACATCCACCCCCGTCGGCCCCTCGGGCGGGGCCACGAGTCCCGCCTCTTCGGCCGAGGACGCGGAATTGCTCGCCGTACTCGGCTATGAGCAGAAGTTCGACAGAAAGGTCAGCCTGTGGGCGAACTTCGCCCTGGGCTTCGTGTACCTCTCACCCCTCGTGGGCGTCGTGGCCCTCTTCGCGGTCGGTCTGGCGACCGCCGGCGGACCGTCCGTCTTCTGGATCGCCATCGTCGGGGCCGGGCAGTTCCTGGTCGCGCTGGTCTTCGGAGAGGTCGTCTCGCAGTTCCCGCTCGCGGGCGGGCTCTACCAATGGGTACGAAGGCTCTGGAACGGGCGCTATGCCTGGTTCAACGCGTGGACGTACATCTGTTGCATCACCATCGGCATCACCAGCACCGCACTCTTCAGCTCGGACTTCATAGCCAGCCTCTTCGCAGGAACCGCCGACGCGCCGGGCATCAGCTCCACCCCCGCCCAGCGCCTGTGGATCGCGATCGGCGTGACCGCCGTCTGCCTGATCTGCAACTGTTTCGGCACCAGGACACTGGCCCTGATCTCGAAGATCGGCCTCGCCGCTGAACTGATCGGCATCGTTCTCCTGGGCCTGTACCTGCTGATCTTCGAGCGGCACAACTCCGTCTCGATCTTCTTCGAGACCAGCAGCTCCACCCACGACGACTACGTCATGGCCTTCATCGCCGCCTCGCTCGTCGGACTCTTCCTCTTCTACGGCTTCGAGGCGTGCGGCGAGATCGCGGAGGAGGTTCCCAACCCCTCCCGCAGCATCCCGCGGGCCATGCAGCTGACCGTGGCCGTCGGCGGAGTGGCCGCGCTCCTCGCGTTCGTCGGTTACGCCCTCGCGGCTCCGGACCTCGCCTCGATCCTCTCGGGCAAGGACACCAACCCGATCCCCTCGATCCTGCAGAACTCGCTCGGCATCGTGGGCACGAAGGCGGTGCTCGCGGTCATCATCACGTCCTTCATCGCGGGTGTGATGAGCCAGCAGGCCGCCGCGAGCAGGATCGTCTTCTCCTTCGCCCGCGACGACATGTTCCCGGGCTCCCGCGTCTTCTCGCAGATCTCCCGCAGGCACCGCGTCCCCATGAACGCGCTGCTGGCCGTGAACGTCCTTCCGCTGCTGATCTTCGTCTTCGTCTACTACTCGCCCGACTCCCTCACCAAGATCGTGGCGTTCCAGATGCTGGCCGGATACGCGGCGTTCATGATGGTCGTACTGGCCGCGCTGCGCATGCGCCTGAAGGGCTGGCGCCCCGCCGGAGCCTGGACCCTCGGCCGCTGGGGCTTCGTGGTCACCGCGGCGGCCCTGGCCTACGGCGTGCTCGGCATGGTTCTTCTCGCCTGGCCCACCGGCGACTCCGCAACCCCGTTCGTGGACCGGTGGATCGCACTCATCGGGTTCCTCGTCGTCTCGGCCGTGGGGCTGGTGTACCTGCTGACCGCGAAGCCGGAGCGCAAGTCCACCGCGCCCGAAGGCGACGCGATGGAGGTGGCAGAGCGTCTGCGCGGCCGCGCCGCGGCCCTGACCCGTACGGCCGGAGGAAACAACGCATGACCCGCGTCCTGTATCTGTACGGAGGCTGGCCGGGGCACAAGCCCTACCAGGTGGCCGAGGAATGGGCCCTCCCGATCTTCAAGAACCTCGGATTCGACGTCGACGAGACCAACGACATCTTCGCGCTCGACGCCGACCTCACCGGCTACGACCTCATTGCCCTCAACTGGAACAACGCGCTGCTGTCCGAGGGGCTGACCGCCGCCCAGGAGTCGAACCTGCTGGGGGCTGTGGAGAACGGCACCGGGATCGCCGCCTGGCACGGCGCGGCCGCCGCGTTCCGCACCAGCCTCAAGTACCACTGGCTGCTCGGCGGCAGCTTCCTCGAACACCCCGCCGGCGAAGGCGTGAAGTACCCCTACGAGGTCACCGTCACGGACACCGACCACCCGGTCACCGCCGGCGTGAGGGACTTCCGGGTCGCGTCGGAGCAGTACTACATGTCCGTCGATCCCAACAATCACGTCCTGGCCGAGTCCACGTTCACCGGCGAACACCTGCCGTGGCTGGAGGGGAAGACGATCCCTCAGGCCTGGACCCGCACCTGGGGACGGGGCCGCGTCTTCTACAGCGCGGTCGGACACGACCTCGACGACCTCCAGAACCCGGACGTCACCCGCCTGTGCACCCAGGGCTTCGCCTGGGCCGTCCGGCAGGACGCCTGACCCCACCATCCGAACCGAGCTGATCGGGAGCACACCATGCCTGTCCTCACCGGAGGCCAGATCGTCGCGCGGACGCTGCGCAACTACGGGGTCGACGTCGTCGCCGGCATCCCCGGCCACGGCATCTGGTCACTGACCGACGCCTTCCTCGACGACGAGTCCAGGATCCCCTTCGTCCAGACCTTCCACGAGCAGAGCGCCGTCCACCTCGCCGACGGCTACTACCGCGTCACCGGCCGCCCGCAGGCCGCCGTGACCTCCATCGGCGCCGGCGCGAGCAACACCGTCATCGGAATGGGCACCGCGTTCACGGACTCCACCAGTGTTCTCGTCGTCACCGGCGGCCCGCCGACCCACATGCGCGGCCACGGTCTGCTCCAGGAACTCGACCGCTACACGGCCAACGACTTCCCCAAGGTGGCCGAGGCCGTCAGCAAACGGCACTGGGTCGTCACCCGCGTCGAGGAGCTCCCCTTCGTCCTGCACCGCTGTTTCAACTCCATGCTGACCGGCCGCCCGGGCCCGGTGCACCTCGAAGTCCCCATGGACGTACAGGCCGAGGCCGCGAACGTGGACCTCCACGACCTCGAGCGGCGCATCCCCGTCGGCCGCCAGCACCCCGACCCGGAGGCCATCGACCGCGCCGTGGACGTGCTGCGCGCGGCCACCCGGCCGGTCATCGTGGTCGGCGGCGGTGCGATCACCTCCGAGGCGTCCGACCATGTCCTCGCGCTCGCCGAGCGGTGGCAGATCCCGGTGGTCACTACATGGAACGGCAAAAGCGCCTTCCCCGAGGACCACGAGCTGTTCGCCGGCAGCGTCGGCCAGACGGGCACGATGACCGGCAACGCGATCGCGAGCTCCGCCGACGTCGTCATCTCCGTCGGCTGCCGCTTCACCGACTGGTCCGCCTCCAGCTACGCCAAGGGCATCAGCTTCTCCATCCCGCCCGCGAAGCTCATCCACATCGATATCGACCCGCACGAGATCGGCAAGAACTACCCCGCCGAGGTGGGCATCGTCGCGGACGCGCAGCGCGCCGTGGCGGCCATCGTCGACTCGCTGCCCTCCCAGGGCGCCGACCGCTCCGAGTACCTCGCCGAACTCGCCCAGCTCAAGCAGGACTGGGAGGAGAAGCTCGCCGGCCGCCGCGACAGCGACCGCTTCCCGTTCACCTCACAGCGCCCGCTCGGCGCCCTGCGCTCCGTGCTCCCGCGCGACGCGATCATCGTCGCGGGCTCGGGCAACACCCAGGGAGCGGTCAAGCAGACCTTCCCCGTCTACTCCCCACGCACCCACCTCACCTCCGGCGGCTTCTCCTCCATGGGCTGGGCCATACCGGCGGCAGTCGGCGCCAAACTTGCCCGACCGGACAGCCCGGTCGTGTGTGTCCTCGGCGACGGCGACTTCCTCATGACCTCCCAGGAGATCGCCCTGAGCGTCACCGCCGGCGCACCGGTGATCTTCGTGGTCCAGAACAACGCGGGCTACATGTCGATCCGCGGCGGCCAGCGCAAGCAGACCTCGCGCCACATCGGCACCGAGTTCTCCCACCCCGACGGCTCGCCGTACAGCCCCGACTTCGCGGCCATGGGCCGGTCCTTCGGGATCGAGTCGTGGAAGGTCGACGACGCCGCGTCCCTGGAGCCGACCCTGCGCAAGGCGGTCCGGTCCGGGGCCCCCGCCGTGATCGAGGTCCCCACGGACCGCGACGCCGCGGGTCCCTGGGTTCCCGGCTGGTGGGACTTCCCGATCCCGGCGTATATCACCGACGAACGCCAGGACGAATACCACCGCACCCGGGCCACCGAACAGCACCTCTGAGAGGGCCGTGCCAGAAATGATCAAGGGGCGGTTTCGGATTCCTCCGAAACCGCCCCTCATCTGCGACTCCATCGAGTCGGGACGACAGGATTTGAACCTGCGACCCCTTGACCCCCAGTCAAGTGCGCTACCAAGCTGCGCCACGTCCCGATGCGCGCCCACTCGCGGTGAAACCGCGTGATCGCGCGAACAGCACCTTACCCCACCCCCCTGGCCGCGCCGAAAACGGCCCGGGCGGGACAATCGACGTATGGGCAGCACAGGCAGCAAGGGAAGCGCGGAGCACGCGGGAAGCACCTCCGCGGACCGGGCGAGCGAGACCCGGGACCGCGACAGCGAGGGGCGGGCACGCAACGCCCGGCCCCGGGACGGTCTCGGGCGGCCCCTGCCGTACGGCACGGACGGCGTGCCCCGGCAGCCCGAGGGCGTGGTCCGCACGCCGGAGGAGACCGTCGCCGAGGCACAGCGGCTGCTGGACGAGGGGAAGCCGTTCCACGCGCACGAGGTCTTCGAGGACGCCTGGAAGTCGGGCCCCGACACGGAGCGGGAGCTGTGGCGCGGTCTCGCCCAGCTCGCCGTGGGCCTCACCCACGCCGCCCGGGGCAACATCACGGGCGGGGCACGGCTGCTGCGGCGCGGGGCGGGCGCGACCGACACGTGGGCTTCCGGCTCCGGGCAGCCGCTGCCGCACGGCATCGACCTGGAGGGCATCGCCACCTGGGCCCGGGAAGTGGCCCAGGACGTGGAACGGGACGGCCGCGCCGTGGACGCGGGGGCACGGGCGCCTCGGCTCCGGGGAGCGGGCGGGGGCCCTGAGCAGATCCCTGAGCAGGGGCGCGGGGGCTGAGCCGGTGCGGGTGCTGTCAGCGGTGTGCGGCAGACTCGGGGTGTGCGAAAGATTCATGTCATCGGTATCGGCGCGGGCGACCCCGAGCAGCTGACCCTGCAGGCGGTCAGGGCGATGCGGAGCACGGACGTGTTCTTCATCCTGGACAAGGGCGAGGTGAAGGCGGACCTCACCCGGCTGCGCCGGGACATGCTCGACACGCACCTGACGCAGGGGACGTACCGCGTCGTCGAGGCGCGTGACCCGGAGCGGGACCGGGCCGCCGACGGCGCCGCCTACTCCCCCGCCGTCGGGGACTGGCGCAGCGCCCGCGCCGGCATCTACGAGCGGCTGATCGCGGAGGAACTCGGCGAGGAGGAGACCGGCGCGTTCCTGGTCTGGGGAGACCCCTCGCTGTACGACAGCACGCTGGGGATCCTGGAGGAGGTGCTGGAGCGGGACGCGGTGGCGTTCGAGTACGACGTGGTCCCCGGCGTCAGCAGCGTCTCGGCGCTCGTCGCCCGGCACCGGACTGGGCTCAACCGCATCGCACGGCCCGTGCAGATCACCACCGGGCGGCGGCTCGCGGAGGGCTTCCCGGAGGGCGTGGACGACGTGGTGGTGATGCTCGACGCCCACCAGACCTTCCGGCGGTACGCGCAGGAGGACGTCGACATCTACTGGGGCGCCTATATCGGCACCCCGGACGAGATCCTCGTCTCCGGCCCGATCGCCGAGGCCGCGCCCCGCATCGAGCGGTTGCGTGCCGAGGCCCGTGAGCGCAAGGGCTGGATCATGGACACGTATCTGCTGCGCAGGCGCCCCCGGGACTGACGCGGCTATCGTCCGGACATGGAGTCCGTGCGTGCCGTGCTCATCGACATCGACGGGGTGCTCACGGTGTCGTGGCGGCCCTTGCCCGGAGCCGTGGAGGCGTTGCGGGAGATCAGGGAAGCCGGGCTCGCCGTGCTGCTCGTCACGAACACGACCTCCCGCACACGGGCCTCGATCGCCGGGACACTGGCGGACGCGGGGTTCCCGGTGTCCGCCGAGGACATCCTGACCGCCCCCGCGGCCACCGCCGCGTATCTCGCCGAGCACTGTCCCGGCGCCCGGTGCGCCCTGCTGAACAGCGGCGACATCGAGGAGGACCTCGACGGTGTGACCCTCGTGGACGCGGCGGACACCGGGACCGTGCCGGATGTCGTGCTGGTCGGCGGGGCGGGACCCGAGTTCGGCTGGGAGGCGCTGGACCGGGCCTTCGGGAACCTTCAGCGCGGGGCCCGGCTGGTGGCGATGCACCGCAACCTGTACTGGCGTACGGACGAGGGGCTGCGGCTGGATTCCGGTGCGTTCCTGGCGGGTCTGGAGCAGGCAGCCCTGATGGAGGCCGAGATCACCGGCAAACCGGCGCGGGCGTTCTTCGAGTCGGCGCTCGCCCGGGTGGGTGCCGGTGCGGGCGAGGCGGTGATGGTGGGCGATGACGTGGAGTCCGACGTGCTCGCGGCGCAGCGGGCCGGTGTCACCGGGGTCCTCGTGCGGACCGGCAAGTTCCAGCCGGAGGCGCTCCGGGCCGCCGACGGCACACCCGACCACGTGATCGACTCCTTCGCGGACCTCCCGGCGCTGCTGCGGAGCTCCGCGCGGCGGTAGCCGCCCGTCAGCGGAGCAGCAGTTGGAGTCCGCCCACGATGGTCGCCGCGATGACCAGCTGCTCGAACAGCCGCTGGTTGATCTTGTGGACGGCCCACTTGCCGAAGAGCGCGCCGGGCACGACGAACACCACGAGCGCCAGGTCGAGGAGCAGCGAGCGGCCGTCGATCAGGCCGAGGCCGGCGCTGAAGGGCAGCTTGGAGACGTTGACGATCAGGAAGAAGAAGGCCGACGTGCCGAGGAAGCCGAGCTTGCGGAAGCCCGCGGAGAGCAGATACATCGACATCACCGGGCCGCCCGCGTTGGCGACCATGGTGGTGAAGCCGCCGAGCACGCCGTAGGAGCGGGCTTTGACCCGGCCCGCCCTGCTGGTGACCGGGTCCGGCTGCTGCTCCGCGTCCGCCGTACGCCGTCGCCACACCGTCACGGCCGCCATCAGCAGCAGGATCGCGCCGATCGAGGTCCGTACGATCGCGTCGTCCGCCCACATCAGGAAGACCGTGCCGACGACGACGCCCGCGGCGACCGCCGGGAACAGCCGCCACAGGGTGGGCCAGTGGGCGTGCCGCCGGTAGGTGGCGACGGCCAGCAGGTCCCCGGCGATCAGGACCGGCAGCAGGACGCCGGTGGAGGCGCGGGCGGGCAGCACCGCCGCGAAGATGGCGAGGCTGACCGTGTTGGCCCCGCTCACGGCGGTCTTCGAGAAACCGACGAGGAGGGCCGCGAAGGCCAGTGCGGCGAACTCCCAGCCGGTGATGTTCCAGAGCGTCATCGTGTTCATGCGAACACTGATGCTATGTGCAACGACCGGGGCGCCGCAGTGCCGTCTCGCCTGGTGGTTGCGGGCCCCGGCACTACCCCCGTTCGACGAGGAGCGCGCCCCCCTGCCCGACCCCCACACACATCGTCGCCAGCCCCCGTCCCGCCCCCGTACGCCGCATCCGGTGGAGCAGCGTCGTCAGGATGCGGGCGCCCGAGCAGCCCAGGGGGTGGCCGAGGGCGATGGCGCCGCCGCTCGGGTTGACCAGGTCGGGGTCGATGCCCAGCTGGTCCACGCAGGCCAGGGCCTGGGCCGCGAAGGCCTCGTTGAACTCGGCCTCCTCCAGGTCCCCGACGCTCCAGCCGGCACGGGCCAGTGCCTTGCGGGTGGCGGGGACCGGGCCGATGCCCATGACGTCGGGGTGGACACCGGCGGAGGCGCCGGCGACATAGCGGCCCAGGGACTGGAGACCCAGCTCGTTCAGGGCCTCCTCACTGACCAGGAGGAGACCGGCGGCGCCGTCGTTCATCGGGGAGGCGTTGCCCGCGGTGACCGTGCCGCCGTCCCGGAAGACGGGCTTCAGCCGGGACAGCTTCTCGTACGAGGTGTCCTCGCGGACGCACTCGTCGGTGTCGACCACGACGCCGTCGGGGCGCTCCACGGGCAGGAGTTCGTCGTCGAAGTGGCCGTCCTTGCGGGCGAGGGCGGCCCGTTGGTGGCTGCGCAGGGCGAAGTCGTCCTGGCGTTCGCGCCCGATGCCGTACCGCGCGGCGACCTCCTCCGCCGTCTCGCCCATGGACAGCAGGCCGTGCAGGTCCCGCATCGCCGGGTTGACCAGGCGCCAGCCGAGGCGGGTGTCGACGGTCTCGATGCGGTGGGGCAGTGCCTCGTCGGGGCGGGGCAGGACGAAGGGGGCGCGGCTCATCGACTCGGAGCCGCCCGCGATCACGATGTCGGCCTCGCCGGCGGCGATGGTGCGGGCGGCCGTGGTGACGGCCTCCAGGCCCGACGCGCAGAGCCGGTTGACCGTCGCTCCGGGGACGGACTCGGGGAGGCCGGCGAGCAGGGCGGCCATACGGGCGACGTTGCGGTTGTCCTCGCCGGCCTGGTTGGCGGCGCCCCAGTAGACGTCGTCGACGCGGGCCGGGTCCAGCGCGGGCACGTCGCCGACCAGCGCGCGGACCACGGTCGCGGCGAGGTCGTCGGGCCGCACCGGGGAGAGGGATCCCCTGAGCTTGCCGATGGGGGTGCGGCGGGCGGCCGCGAAGTGGACGGGACGCACGAGAGGCTCCTCACACCGCACATTAATTAGCACTGCTAGTTTCGGACTATAGACCCTCGTCCCGCCGCCTGTGAAGATTCCGGGGCCACACGGGTCGGGGCGGGCGTTGCCGCAGGTCGGCACAGCGCTCCGGGGCCGATCGCGAGGCGTCGCGGGGCGCGTTTGCACCAGTGCGCCCGGGGCACCCGCGCGGTCATGGAGTGGTTGCGGAACGCCGCCTGCGTGGACGAGGACCCCGAGTTGTTCTTTCCCGTGGGCACGGCGGGTCCGGCCCTGCGGGACGTCGCGGCAGCGAAGCGGGTCTGCGCGCGCTGCCCGGTGACCGGCCCGTGCCTGAGCTTCGCGCTGAGCAGCGGCCAGGCCTCGGGCGTATGGGGCGGGACCTGCGAGGAGGAGCGTGACGCACTGCTCCGGAGCACGAGGAACGACGCGAGAAGGAGAAGCGCCCTATGACGGCCGTGAGGAGCACACTGACCGACGAGGCCCGCCGGGTCGCCTGCGAGGCACTCCAGGACACCCTGGTCGACCTGCTCGGACTCTCGCTGATCGGGAAGCAGGCGCACTGGAACATCGTCGGACCGCGCTTCCGGTCCATCCACCTCCAGCTCGACGAGGTGGTGTCTGCCGCGCGGAACTTCGCCGACACGGTCGCGGAGCGGTCCGCTGCGCTCGGCGTGCCGCCGGACGGCCGGCCGGAGACCATCGCCAAGACGTTCACCCTGCCCGCCCCCAAGGAGGGCTGGGTGCGCGACTCGGACGCCGTGCAGGTGATGGTGGAGTCCCTCCAGGACGCCGTCGGCCGGCTGCGCGAGCGCATCGACGCGACCGAGAAGGCGGACCTGGTCACCCAGGACCTGCTGATCAGCATCACCGCGGAACTGGAGAAGCAGCGGTGGATGTTCGACGCCGAGAACTTCCCCCGAGAGGGCTGACCGGCGCGCACGTACGTACGGAAGGGGCACCCGATGACCGACGCCCTCGAACTCGACGCGCTGTGGGAGGACTTCCACCGCGTGGTGAACATGACCTCGCAGGAACTCGCGGCCTGGCTGCGGACGCGGGACGCCGACGAGAACGCGGAGCCGCTGCCCGACCAGGCGGGGAGCGAGACCGGACAGCACGTCCTGGCGATCCTCCAGAAGCGGCGCACCGACCTGACCGAGGACGATCTGCGCGTGATGCGGAACGTCGTGGACAGGGTCACCTCCCAGGTGGACCTGGAGAACGAACCGCTGCCTGAGGTGACGGCCGAGGACACGCGCCGGCGGCACCGGCTGATGACGGTCGGCCACGATCCGCTGAAGGGGTAGCCGTGGCCCGCCAGGAGCGCGTGGTCCGCGAACTCCTCGGCACGCACGGCCGGACATACGCCGACGAGGCGGGCATCCGGCTGAAGAACACCCCGCAGCCGCTGTACCGGCTGCTGGTGCTGTCCCACCTGCTCAGTGCCCGGATCCGCGGCTCGATCGCGCTGGCCACCGCCCGTGCCCTGCACGAGGCGGGGCTGCGCGATCCGCGCCGCATGGCGGCGGCGGACTGGCAGGAGCGGGTGGACGCGCTCGGCCGGGGCGGCTACCGGCGCTACGACGAGCGCACGGCCACCCAGCTGGGCGACGCGGCCGAGCTGCTGAACGAGCGGTGGGGCGGCGATCTGCGGCGGCTGCGCCGGGAGGCGGACGGCGAGGTGTCCGAACTGCGCCGTCTCCTCCAGGAGTTCCCCGGGATGGGCCCGGCCGGCAGCGGTATCTTCCTGCGCGAGGTCCAGGGCGTCTGGCCCGAGGCGGCCCCCTGTCTGGACGGCAAGGCCCTCCAGGGCGCCGAGCGCCTGAAGCTGCCGAAGGACCCGGAGCGCCTCGCCGAACTGGCCGGAGGGACCGGCCCGGCCGTCCTCGCCGCCGCGCTGGTGCGGGCGGCGGTGGACGAGGAGATCGCCGAGGACACCCTGCGGCGGGCCGGGTGACCCCCAGGTCCCCGGCCCGGAGACTCACCCCAGCAGCCAGCCCCCGTCCACGCTCAGTTCGACCGCGTTGACCGAGCGGTTGCGCAGCAGGAAGTCGACCGCGTCGGCCACGTCCGCCATCGTGGCGAGATTCCCCGTGGGCGTCTCGGTGCGCAGTACGTCGAGCACCTTCTCCGGCTTGGCCTGCCAGTACGGGGTGTCGCCGACGACACCGGGATGGACGGAGTTGACCCGGACGGGGGCCAGTTCGACGGCGAGGGAGTGCATCAGGCCCCGCACCCCCGCGTTGACCGTCGCGACCGTCGTCGCGCCCGGGTAGGGGCGCTCCTTGGCCTGTCCGCCGAACAGCACGATGGCGCTGTCGTCGTGCAGCCGGGTGCGCAGCGTGTGCACGACCTCGGTGTAGCCGACGAGCTTGAGGGTGACCAGCCGCAGGGCGGCGTCGATGTCGTACTCGGTCACCTTGTTGTCGTCCCGGGAGACACCCGCGAGCACCAGGTGGTCGACGCGTCCGACGTCGGCCAGGGCAGCGGTGATCTCCAGGGGCCGGGCCAGGTCGAGGGCGAGGCCCCGGGCGCCGATCTCCTTGGCGACCGTGTCGGCGCGCTGGGCGTCGCGGCCGGTCAGGACGACGTCGTCGCCACGCTCGACGCGTAGCCGCGCGAACTCGCGGCCCATCCCCGACGTGCCTCCGACGACAAGGACACTGCTCATGACTCCTCCTCAAGCGCCTGGCGCAGGTAGTCCCAGTCCCGCGTGAACCGGTAGGAGTGTCGCGACGGCGGCTGCGGCGCCTGGGTCTCCAGCCACCTCAGGGGCCCCTGCCCGGCGTTGACGAACCCATGCACACAGCCGGCGCCCGCCCACGCGAGGTCCCCGGGTTCCAGCCGGTACCGCTCGCCGTCGAGGGTGGCCTCCGCCACGCCCTCGAGGATCAGATACGTCTCCTCGAAGGGGTGGTCGTGCTTGCCGATGACGCCGTCGGACGCGTACCGCACCATGAACATCGTCGAGGCGACCGCGCCCAGGTCGCCGTCGACCATCATCTTCACGGTGATGCCGCTGTAGACCAGCAGCGCGGTCCGCATGCTCGCCGTCACGGCCAGCAGGTCCTGGGACTGTTTGTCGGGATCCATCTGCTCGGGCTCGAAGTGCCCGAAGGTCCTGGTGCGCGGGTCGCGGACGTCGATCCGGACCGGGTCGCGAGCGGGCAGCTCCGGCACCGCCTGGGTGTCGTGTCCGTAGCGCGCCCGCGGCACGGGGGCCAGCATGTCCGCCCAGCGCCCGCCGGTGTCCCCGGCCCCGCGCCAGGCGTGCGGAACACCGGTCGGCAGGAGGCCGTAGTCGCCCTTCCGCAGGAGGTACGCCCCCTCGGGCACGTCGAGGATCACGGCCCCGTCGAGGATGTGGAAGCTCTCCTCGTACGAGTGCACATGGGCGGGCACACGGCCGTCCGGCCGCAGTTCGCAGAGGCCGAAGCCGGTGTGCACACTGCCGTCGTCCTCGCCGACCAGCGTCCGCCGCCGGTGGCCGTGGCCGTCGTACGGCGGATCGGGCCGGTCGGCGGCGCGGCGCACCAGGTGGTTCGTCATGCCGTGGCCCTCTCCCCCTTCGCCTCCTTCGCCGCGAGGAGCCGGTCGCGGGACTCCTCGACCAGCCGGCGGGCCCGCCCGGTGTCGGCGAGCAGCCTCCCGTCCCGCTTGTGGATCACGCCGTCGACCAGGACGGTGTCCACGTTGGACACGTCCGCGCAGAGGGTCACCGCGGCTGCCGCGTCGTGCACCGGGGAGACGTTCGGAGCGGTGGCGTCGATCGCGACGATGTCGGCGCGCTTGCCGGGCGTCAGGGAACCGGTACGGTCCTCGAGACCGGCGACGTGGGCGCCGTTGAGGGTGGCGATCTCCAGCATCTGACGTGCTGTCAGCATGGTGCTGGGCACCGGCATGTTGGCCTGCCAGCAGTCGGCGTTGACACGGGCGCGTTCGGCGCCGAACGCGGCCCGGATCTGGGTGAACATGTCGCCGGGCGCGGTGGTGACGACGTCGATGCTGAGCGAGGGCCGCAGCCCGTGCTCGATCGCCTGCATCACGGGCGGCCAGCCGTGCCCCATCTGGAGTTCCACCTGCGGCGCGACCGACACCGTGCCACCGCTGTCGGCGACCATCCGCCACTCCTCCTCGCTGAGGTGGCAGCAGTGGACGTAGGTGGTGTCCGGGCCGAGGAGCCCCATGCCGTGCAACTGCTTGACCATGCCGAAGCGGCCGGCGAGGCGCCCCATGGCCACGTGCACGGTGATCGGGATGCCCAGTTCGCGCGCCAGGGCCCACTCGGCGGCGACGACCTCGTTGACGCAGAAGCCGGGTCCGCGGGTGGCGAGGCCCATCGTCAGCAGGCCGTCGTCGGAGGCGAAGTGCGTCGACCGGATCCTGCGTACGTCGTCCGCCGGGATCGCGACCTTGCTCTCGAACCAGTACTCGGCGAGGGAGGTGTTGGCGCTGCCGTACGCGTACTGCGCCCGGATGCCGGATTCCTTCAGGCCCTGGATCGCGGCGTCCGGATGCTCGGGGGTGTTGTTGATGTGCGACCAGTCGACGAGCGTGGTGATGCCGGCGTTGAGGCATTCGAGCGTGCCCGCGAGGTTGCCGGCGTAGACGTCCTCCGGGGTGTAGAGGGGTGCGAAGCTGTCGAGGACGTCGACGAAGTAGTCGTCGAGGGTGGCGTCGGGTGCGACGCCCCGGATCGGGGCCTCCCAGGTGTGGCGGTGGGTGTCGACGAAGCCGGGGACGACGATGCGGCCGGTCATGTCGAGGACCTCGGCGTCGGCGCTGATCTCGGGCCGCACGGCGGCGATCTTTCCGTCTTCGACGAGGACGTCACCCCTCGGCAGGTCCCCGACCGCGGGGTCCATCGATATGACATGCCCGGCGCGAAGGAGTGTCCGATCAGTCATCGCGGTTCCTTCCATGGGGTGTTCAGTACGCGGCGAGGCTCCGGACCGCCGCCACGACCTTCTCTGCGGTGGGGATGACCCGCTCCTCCAGCGCGTCGGCGAACGGCAGCGGGACGCACTCCCCCGTCACCCGCCGCACGGGTGCGTCCAGCAGGCCGAAGCCCTCGTCGGCGACGACCGAGACGACGGTGGCGCCCCAGCCGCCCTGGTACGGGTTCTCCTCGACGGTGACGAGTCGCGAGGTCCTGCCCAGTGAGGCGAGGACGGTCGCGGTGTCCAGCGGGACCAGCGAGCGCAGGTCGACCACCTCCGCCTCGATCCCCTCCCCCAACAGCGCGTCGGCGGCCCGCAGGGCCAGGGGCACCATGGAGGCCAGCGCGACGAGCGTGACGTCGGTGCCCTCGCGCACGACGGCGGCCCGCCCCAGCTCGACGAGGTGACCGGGCGGTGGTGGGGCGCCCTTGGTGGCCAGGAGGGCCTTGTGCTCGAAGAAGACCACGGGGTCGTCGCTGCGGATCGCAGCCGCCAGCATGCCGATGACGTCGGCGGGCGTCGCCGGTGCCGCGATCTTCAGGCCGGGGACGGTCAGCGCCCAGTTCTCGGTGGCCTGGGAGTGCTGGGCGCCGAAGCCGAGTCCGCCGCCGTTGGCGGTGCGCACGACGAGCGGCACGGTCACCTGGCCGCCGGTCATGTAGCGGACCTTGGGGATCTCGTTGGCGAGGTAGTCCCAGCAGCAGGCCAGGAAGTCGGAGAACATGATCTCCGCGACGGGCCGCATCCCGGTCATGGCGGCGCCCATCGCGGCGCCCACGATGGCCTGTTCGGAGATGGGCGTGTCCCACACCCGCTCGGGCCCGAACTCCTCGCGCAGCCCCACGGTCGTCTTGAACACCCCGCCGGCCGCGCCGATGTCCTCCCCGAGGCACACCACCGACGCGTCCCGGCGCATCTCGCGTGCGATGCCCTCGGCGACCGCGTCCCGGTAGGTGATCACGTCCGCCATGCGGCACCCCCGTCGGCCCACACGTCGGTCAGCGCCTCCCGCGGGTCGGGCGGCGGTGCCGCCTTCGCCGCCTCGACCGCCCGCTCCACGACGGCCCGGGCGCGCTCGTCGGCCTCCGCGACGGCCTCCGCCCCGATGCCCAGCTCGGCGAGCCGTCCCCGCGCGAGGTCCAGCGGGTCGTGCTTCAGCCACCGTTCGACCTCCTCGGCCGGGCGGTAGGTCGCCGGGTCGGTGCGGCTGTGCCCGAAGTGCCGGTAGGTCTCGGCCTCCAGCACGGCGGGCCCGTCTCCGGCCCGGGCCCGCCGCGCGAGCCGCCCCACCGCCTCCTCGACGGCCACGACGTCGTTGCCGTCGACGACCTCCCCCGGGATGCCGTACGCGGGCGCCCGGTCGGCGGCGGGCCGGGGCACCGCCGTGACGTCGGCGATGGGCGTGTACTCCATGTACAGGTTGTTCTCGCACACGAACAGCACGGGCAGTTTCCACACGGCGGCCAGGTTGAGCGACTCGTGGAAGGCGCCGATGTTGGTGGCGCCGTCGCCGAAGAAGGCGACCGCGAGCCGGTCGGTCCCCCGCAGCCGGGCCGACCAGGCCGCCCCGACCGCCATCGGGAGGTGGGATCCGACGATGGCGTAGGAGCCGAGCATGCCGGTGGCCGCCTTGGTCAGATGCATGGAGCCGCCCTTGGCCTTGCACAGCCCGGTCGCCCGGCTCATCAGCTCGGCCAGGCACTCCTCGGGGGTGGCGCCCCGGGCGAGGGCATGGTGGTGGCCTCTGTAGGTGGCGAACACATAGTCGTCGGGGCGCAGGGCGGCACTCGCGCCCACGGCGATCGCCTCCTGCCCGGCGGCGAGGTGGGTGGTGCCCTTCACCAGGCCTTGCAGGAACAGGTCGTGGGCGGCCTTCTCCGTACGGCGGATGACGGCCATCCGCTCGTAGGCGTCGAGGAGGGCGACCGGATCCATCACTGCGACCCGGTGTTCAGATGCGACTGCGCTTCTCGGCGGGTGTTCAGCTCGCCGCCCACGGTCCAGTACTTGCGCCCGGCCACCAGCAGTTCCTCGGCGGGGAACTTGGTGATGACCTCGCAGCCGTCGGCGGTGACGACCAGTTCCTCCTCGATGCGGGCGGCTGACCAGCCGTCGGCGGCCGGCCAGTAGGTCTCCAGGGCGAACACCATGCCCTCCTCCAGGACTTCGGGGTGGTCGAGGGAGACCAGACGGCTGAAGATCGGCTTCTCCCAGATCGACAGTCCGACACCATGGCCGTACTGCAGGGCGAAGGCGGCGGTCTCGTCGGCGAAGCCGAACTCCTCGGCGCGCGGCCAGACCCGAACGATGTCGGCGGTGCTGGCCCCCGGCCGGACCAGGGCGATCGCCTGGTCCATGTACTCCCGGCAGCGCACATAGGCGTCCCGTTGCGCGCGGGAGGCACTGCCCACGGCGAAGGTGCGGTAGTAGCAGGTGCGGTAGCCGAGGTGGCTGTGCAGGATGTCGAAGAAGGCCGGGTCGCCTGGGCGGATCAGGCGGTCGCTGTAGACGTGCGGGTGCGGTGAACAGCGCTCGCCCGAGATGGCGTTGACGCCCTCGACGTACTCGCTGCCGAGGTCGTACAGGACCTTGCTGACGACTCCGACGCACTCGTTCTCGCGGACGCCGGGGCGCAGATAGCCGTAGAGCTCCTCGTAGGCCGCGTCGACCATGGCGCAGGCCTGGGTGAGCAGGGCGATCTCGTCGCCGGTCTTGATCCGGCGGGCCTCCAGGAAGACCTGCTGTCCGTCGACGACGTCGATGCCCTCGGCGCGCAGGGCGGCCAGGACCGGCATCTCGGCGACGTCGACGCCGAGCGGTTCGTTCGCCAGGCCATGTTCGCGCAGCTCTGTGGCGATCTTGGCGGCGACGTCCTCGGCGATCCCGGCCTCCGGGTGGAAGGCGCCGCGCAGAGTGGAGATGCCGGCGCGGGCGCCGGTGGGCGGGCCACCCTTGCCGTCGCTGTAGTCCAGCCACGGGTTGTACAGCTGGTGGTGGCGGGCGGCGGAGCCGAAGTCCCAGACGACCGGCTCCCCGTCGCGCACCAGCAGGGCGAAGCGGATCAGCTTGTCCATCGCCCAGGTGCCGATGTGGGTGGCCGTCATATAGCGGATGTTGGCGAAGTCGAAGCTGAGCACCGCGCCCAGCTGGGACCGGTTCAGGGACTCGTGCAGCCGGGCCAGCCGCTGCCCGCGCAGCCGGGCCAGGTCGACGCGCTCTTCCCAGTCGACGGCGTTGGGTCCATATGTGCGGATCGCCATGGCGACCACCCCCACTTCGGAGTGAACGCCCGGGTGACAGGAGTGTCAAGTGTCACTGAACATCGCCGGACACGAACCAGACGCCCACAGCGGGTACCTCTCCATCGTTGCGGTAACGGTGGGGAGTCGTCGACTCGAAACAGACGGCGTCGCCCGGGCGCACCGTGTACTCGTCGAAACCGAGGGTGAGGATCAGCTCGCCGGAGGTCAGATAGCCGTACTCGGTTCCCCCGTGCCGCATCAGTCCGCCGGAGCCCGCGGAGGAGCCGCCGGGCCGGTAGGTCACCAGCAGGAAGTCGACGTCCGCGCCCGGCACCCGCCCCAGGCGCTCCCACACGACCCCCGAGTCCAGCTCCAGCGTCTCGCGCTCACCCGCGACGGCCAGCGGGCCGATGCGCCGGCCCGGGTCGGCGGCGAAGGCCGCGAGGGCGTGCGGGAGGGAACCGTGTGCGCTCGCACCCACCACGGGCGACGAGGCCCGCGCGTCGAAGAGGGACTCCACGGAGACGCCGAGGGCCGTCGTGATCGCGTACAGCGTGCTGACCGAGGGCTGGCTCTTGCCGGTCTCGATCTGCGACACGAGACTCGCCGACACTCCGACCTCCCGGGCCAGTGCGCGCAGGCTCGTGCCGCGCTCCAGCCGGGCCTGCCGGATACGCGCGCCGACGGGCGGCACGACGGCGGGTGACACGGGCGGCTCCTCTCGCGCTCGACGGGCCTGCGGCTCCGCTCGGCGGGTGCACGCCTCCGCTCGGCGGGTGCACGCCTCCGCTCAGCAGGTGCACGGCTCCCCTCGGCGGGTGTACAGCTTCATTGAACAGCGAACGGGAGCCCGGAAGCCAGGCGTCGAACGCCTGGCCTCACCGCTTCCCCGCCGGAAACACCGCCCGCACCTCCCAGCCGGCTCCCCCGGCGTGTGGCCCCGCGCGCAGTTCGCCGCCCAGCGCGGTCACCCGTTCCGTCAGTCCGACCAGGCCGAAACCGCCGCCGTGGGCGGCCTCCGGGAGCTGGGTGCCGCCATGGCCGTCGTCCGTCACCGTGACCTCCAGCCGGTCGCCGGGGCGGGCCAGCCGGACGGTGACCCACGTGGCGTCGGCCGCGTGACGCCGTACGTTGGTCAGCGCCTCCTGGACGACCCGGAAGGCCGCTGCCTGCACCTCGTGCGGCAGGTCGTCGGAGACCGCCGGGTCGCGGTGCAGGGCGGACTTCTGGACCGGGCTCGCGAAGCGCGCGACCAAGTCGGAGATGCCGGCCAGGTCGCCGACGGGGCGGCGGTCGGCGGCCTCGGCGCCGGTGTCCCGCAGCACGCCGACTGTGCGCCGCATGGAGGCCAGCGCCTCGGTCGCGGCGCGCTCGATACCGGCCAGGACGGGGTCCAGGTCCTCCTGCGGCTGCCGGTCGGCCATCATGCGGGCCACCTGTGTCTGCACGAGGATCCCGGTGACGTGGTGGGCGACGAAGTCGTGCAGGTCGGCGGCGATGGCGACGCGTTCGGCACGGCGGGTCTCGCTGACCGCGACGGTGCGCCGGTAGTCCAGGGAACGCAGATACGCGGCGAGTCCGGCGGTGAGCCCGATCAGGATCAGCCCGATCACGGCGTACGCCGACACCTCGTCGTCCTGCAACGACCGGAAATACCGCACCGGCAACAGCAGCACAGCCACCCCGTCGAGCACACCGCACAGCAGGGCCCACGGCCACGGGCAGTGGCGTACGGCGATGAACAGCAGGCTCAGCAGGATCGCGACCTCGCCCGGCCCGAACGGCACGTCCGCGCGGTGTGTCAGCAGCACGCCCGTCGTGAAGAGAAGGGAGATCAGGGCGGGCCCGGCGGTGCGTACCTGCGGGGTGAGCCAGGGCGGCCGCCGCTCGACCGGCCACAGCACCGCGGCGAACCCGGCGAGGAGCACCGCCGCCGGCAGCCAGGGGCCCGCGCCGAAGCTGTCCGCGATCAGCAGGTCGTAGACCGCGGCCGCCACGAGGAACCCGACGCCGAAGCCCCGCGCGCAGCCCCGGGGGGAGGGGGATCTCATACGGATCACGGTAGGCGAGGCTCCCCGCGCGACGGGATCGGCCGAACGGCCGAGGCCCCGCCCCCCGGGTCCGGCCGTTCGGCGGAGGCGCGCCCCCGCAACCGCGGACAAGACTGGAGGCTCCGCTGCCTGACGCCCCCTGCCCGGCCCCCACCCTGAGGCATGATCGACCCATGACGACCCCCGTCCCACCGGGCCCGGCCGATGCCGCCGGTCGCTCCGGCGCTCCCATCCGGGTGCTCATCGCGGACGACCAGGACATGGTCCGCACCGGATTCCGGTTCTTCCTCGACGCCCAGCCGGACATCACCGTGGTCGCCGAGGCCCGCGACGGCGAGGAGGCCCTGGCGCTGGCCCGCCGTGAGCGGCCGGACGTGTGTCTGCTGGACATCCGGATGCCGAAGCTGGACGGCCTGGAGGCGACCCGGCTGCTGGCCGGACCGGATGTCGCCGACCCGCTGCGGGTGGTCGTGGTCACCACCTTCGATCTCGACGAGTACGTGTACGGCGCGCTGCGCGGCGGCGCCTGCGGCTTCCTGCTCAAGGACTCCGGGCCGACCCTGCTCGCGGAGGCCGTCCGCGCCGCCGCGGCGGGCGACTCGCTGGTCTCCCCGTCGGTCACGGTCCGTCTGCTCAGGCACATCACCGCCGCTTCGGCCACCGACAGCGCGCCACAGCCGGCCCCTGCGGCCCGGCTCCGGGAGCCGCTGACCGAGCGCGAACTGGACGTGGTCCGCCTGGTCGCCCTCGGCCGCACCAACGCCGAGATCGCGGCCGAACTGTACGTCTCCCTCTCCACGGTCAAGACGCACCTGTCCAGCGTGCAGCACAGACTGGCCGCCCGGAACCGCGTCGAGATCGCGGCCTGGGCCTGGCAGAACGGGCACGCGCGCGCCGGAACATGAGGCGTCCGCACGCCGGGCGGCGCTCACCCGATCGGTCCGGTGCCGGTGGTGGGCCGTCGGTGCCGGTGGTGCGCTGAGGACACGCGTCACGCTCTCAGG
Organism: Streptomyces sp. NPDC050546; assembly: GCF_044457425.1. NCBI lineage: Bacteria > Bacillati > Actinomycetota > Actinomycetes > Kitasatosporales > Streptomycetaceae > Streptomyces > Streptomyces sp. NPDC050546. Next base: position 398,289 of record NZ_JBITGX010000002.1, on the reverse strand, counting down.
AGGCACTCCCGATGACCCGTCGTCCGTCCCCGCTCACCCGCGTTCTCTCCTCCGCCCTGGCGGCAGGCACCTTGCTGGCCACCGCCGCCTGCTCGGGCGGCGACGACAGAGACGGATCACGGGCGTCGGGCATCACCGCGACACAGGTCGCCGGGAAGCAGCAGACCCCCTCGCCCACCGCCACCCTCACCGAGGACGGCGCCCGAACCGCGCTGATCACCGAAGCGGACATCGAGGACGACTGGACCCAGGTCAAGGACACGGAGGCCGAGAACTGGAACGACAGTCTGGTCATCGGCACGGTCGACGTCTCCGACTTCCTCACCGCCAAGACCGACGCCGCCGACTGCCAGCGCCTCATGAACTCCCTGTTCGACGACGATCTGCTGGGCAGGCCTTCGGGAGCGAACGCGCTGCGCGGCTTCGAGCAGGGCGACTCACGCCTGCTGTACCAGGTCGCCTCCTACGACCGGACCGACCCGCAGGACTCCCTGAACTGGATGGCGACCCTGCCGGAGAAGTGCGACCAGTTCACCGTCACCGAGGACGGTGAACAGCGCACCGTCCAGGTCATCGAGACCTCGCTGCCGAAGGTGGGCGACGCCCGTCAGGGCCTGCGCGTGACGGTGCAGGGGACGACCGGGGGCGCGGAGGCCACGCTGACCCTGACCGTGGCGGCCGTACGCGTCGGCAACGACGCCATCACCGTCACCGCCGGCGGGCTCGACGGGGACGAGCAGGACTCCGCCGAACAGGCGGTGAAGATCGGCACCCAGAATCTGAAGGACGTGCTGGCCGGCAAGACGCCCTCGCCGGACCCCAGCGAGGTCGAGTAGCCCGGCGACGGCTCTCCCCCGCGACACGCCAAGGGCCCTGCCCGCTCCGCCGATTCCCGGGACAGCGTGATCACCGGAACGGCACAATGGCGGCGACGGCCGGTCCTCCCGGTCGCCGGTCCGAGGAGAGGAAGAGACGTGAGTGAGAGCCACACCCCGCCGAGCGGCTCGGCGCGGCTGAACACCGGTGTGGCGCACAACGCCCGCGTGTGGAACTACTGGATCGGCGGCAAGGACAACTACGAGGTCGACCAGAAGGTCGGCGAGCACGTCGCCGGCATGTTCCCGATCATCCGGGACATCGCCCGCGCCGACCGGGACTTCCTGGGCCGGGCCGTGTCGTTCCTGGCCGGCGAGCGCGGAGTGCGGCAGTTCCTCGACATCGGCACGGGGCTGCCGACGGCGGACAACACCCACGAGATAGCCCAGCGGATCGCGCCCGACTCACGGATCGTCTACGTCGACAACGACCCGATCGTGCTGGTGCACGCCCGCACCCTGCTGACGGGCACCCGGGTCGGCGTCACCGCCTACCTCGACGCCGATGTGCACGACCCGGACGCCATCGTCGAACGCGCCGGGAGCACCCTCGACTTCACCCGGCCCGTCGCCGTCATGATGCTGGGCATCCTCAACTTCGTGCTGGACACCGAGAAGGCCCGGGACATCGTGCGCCGGGTGATGGCCGCCGTCCCCTCCGGCAGCTTCCTGGTCCTCACCCACCCCACCTTCGACGACGAGCTCGGCGGCGCGGGCCAGATCCCCGCCATGCAGTTCTGGAACGAGAACGCCACTCCCCCGATCACCGCCCGCAGCGGCACGGACATCGCCGCGTTCTTCGAGGGTCTCGAACTGCTCGAACCGGGCATGGTGTCGTGCGGGCAGTGGCATGCCGAGGCCGGCTCGGGCGTGCTGGTACCGCAGTTCGGCGCGGTGGCCGTGAAGCCCTGACCGGAGGAAGAGGCGTATGACCACCCTTGCCGATCCCGTGCCCGGCGGCCGCCCCGGCGACGTCGAGCGGGCCGCCGCGCTGAGCGGCGAACTCGCCGGGCGGGGTGTGCACGGCGTCGTGCTGTCCTACGTCGACACCGCGGGCATCGGCCGGGTGAAGACCGTCCCGACGGCCCGGCTCGCCTCCGCCGCGGCCTGGGGCGTCGGCATGTCTCCGGTGTTCGACACGTTCCTGGCGAACGACTCCATCGTCACCACCGACGTCCTCGGCTCCCCCGACGGCGACCTGCGCCTCTATCCGGACCTCGACCAGCTGGTGGTGCTGGCCGGGCAGCCCGGCTGGGCGTGGGCACCGGTCGACCGGATCACTCAGGACGGTGAGCGGCACCCCGGCTGCACGCGCACGTTCCTGCGCCGGATCGTCACCGAGGCGGCCGAGCAGCACGGTCTCGCCTTCCGGGCGGCCATCGAGATCGAGTGGACCGTGGCCAGGGGCGACGCACCCGACGACGCCTTCGTGCCCGCGACGACCGGCCCCGCCTACGGCGCCACCCGCCAGGTCGAACTCGGCGACTACACCGCCGACCTGCTGGCGGCCTGTGCGGCGCAGGGCATCGACGTGGAACAGGTCCATCCCGAGTACGCGGCGGGGCAGTTCGAGATCTCGGTGGGTGCCGTCGATCCGGTGGCGGCGGCCGACCGCAGCGTGCTGGTACGGCAGACCGTCCGCGCGGTGGCCCAGCGGCACGGGCTGCGGGTCTCCTTCGCCCCGGCCGTCGTGGGCCAGGGCGTCGGCAACGGCGGCCATGTCCACCTCTCCGCCTGGCGCGAGGGCGTCAACCTGCACTCGGGTGGCGAGGGCCGGTACGGCATGACGGCCGAAGCGGAGTCGTTCACGGCCGGTCTCCTCGCCCATCTGCCCGGTCTCACGGCCGTGACCGCCCCGAGCCCGGCGAGCCATCTGCGGCTCAGGCCCTCCCAGTGGGCCGGAGTGTTCACCGCCTGGGGCCGCGAGACGCGGGAGACCGCGCTGCGCGTCATCACCGGCACCGCGGGCCTGCGCGACCAGGCGGCCAACCTGGAGATCAAGCCGGTCGACCTGGCGGCCAACCCCTATCTCGCGATCGGCTCCCTCATCGCCGCCGGACTGGACGGCCTGTCCTCGTCCGCCGCCCTGCCCGGGGAGATCACCGGGGACCCGGCACGGCTGGCGGAGGCGGACGCGGCGGCCCGGGGCGTGCGGCGGCTGCCCGTCTCGCTGCAGGAGGCCGTCGAGGAGTTCCGCGGGGACGAGCCACTGCGCGCGGCCCTGGGACCGGTCCTGGCCGACGCGGTGATCGCCGTGCGGCGTGGGGAACTGGCGTCCGTGGCGGGGCTGGACGACGACCAGGTGGCGGCGGCGTACCGCTGGAGGTACTGACGTGGGCGCGGTCCGCGAGACGCTCGACGCCCTGAGGCTGGTCGACCACCACTGCCATGGCACCGTCACGGCCGGCCTCGACCGCGCGGCCTTCGAGTCGCTCATCACGGAGGGCGACGTCTGGCCGGGCATCTCGCCCTTCGACAGCCCCGTGGGCGTGGCCGTGCGCCGCCACTGCGCTCCCCTGCTGGACCTGCCCCGGCACGCTCCCGCCGAGGAGTACCTCGCCCGGCGCTCCGAACTGGGGTGGCACGAGGTGCAGCGGCGCTTCCTGCGCGCCTCGGGCACGGACGTCCTCTGCGTGGACACCGGCCTCACCCCCGACCGGCTCACCACCCCGCCCCAACTCGCCGCGGCCGCGGGCGGGTCCGCGTACGAGGTCGTACGGCTGGAGAGCGTCGCCGAGTCGGTGCGGGCCGCAGGGGTCGAGCCGGACGCGTACGCGGACGTCTTCCGCGCGGCCGCGCTCGACGCCGTCAGGCGGCCCGGAGTGGTGGCCGTGAAGTCGGTGGCGGCCTACCGCACCGGCTTCGACCTGGACCCGGCCCGCCCCTCGGACCCGGAGGTCACCGAGGCGGCCCGGCGCTGGTCGGCCCGCGGCGGCCGGCTGGCCGACCAGGTCCTCGTACGGCACGTGCTGTGGACCGCCGTCGACCTGGGCCTGCCGCTCCAGCTGCACACCGGGTTCGGCGACAACGACATCCGGCTGCACCGGGCCGACCCCAGCCGTCTCACGGACTGGCTGCGTCTGACCGCCGGGACGATTCCCGTCCTGCTGCTGCACTGCTGGCCCTTTCAGCGGCAGGCCGCCTACCTGGCGGCGGTCTTCGAGCAGGTGTACCTCGACGTCGGTCTCACGCTGCACTACGTCGGCCCCGCCCGGGCCGGTGCGGTCCTCGCGGAGGCCCTGGAGATCACACCGTTCCGCAAACTGCTGTACAGCTCCGACGCGTACGGTGTGGCCGAGTTCTTCCACCTCGGGGCGCTCGCCTTCCGGCAAGGGCTCTCGGGGCTGCTCCAGGAGCGGGTGGACGCGGACGAGCTGTCCCTGCCGGACGCGCTGCGGATCGCGCGGTGGGCCGGGCGGGACAACGCCCTGCGGGTCTACCGGCTGCCGGACGACGTGGCGGAGGGGGATTAGGACGGCGTGGGGCCGGTCACAGTTCCCCTGGAGCGGCTATCCAGGAAGTCCGAACGGCTGAAAGTATGATCAAGCGATGTCTGACATGACCGATACCACGCCCGGCTGGCTGTCCTCCGACGAACTGGAGATGACACGCGCCCGCATGCCGATCCTGTACGTCGAGGCCGTTCCCGTACGCGTCGACGACAGCGGCGAAGTCACCAGTGTCGGTGTGCTGCTGCGCATCGGGCCGGACGGAACGGTCAGCCGGACGCTGGTCTCCGGCCGCGTGCTGCACCACGAGCGGGTCCGCGACGCCCTGCTGCGCCATCTGGAGAAGGACCTCGGCCCGGTCGCGCTCCCCCGCGTCCCGGCGTCGCTCCAGCCCTTCACGGTCGCGGAGTACTTCCCGACCCAGGGCGTCACGGCGTACCACGACCCCCGCCAGCACGCGGTGTCGCTGGCCTACATCGTGCCGGTGACGGGCGACTGCCGGCCCCGGCAGGACGCGCTCGACCTGGTGTGGTTCAGCCCCCAGGAGGCCGTCTCCGAGGCGGTGCAGAGCGAGATGCCGGGCGGGCACGGAGTGCTGCTGAAGCAGGCGCTGGCCCATGCGGGCTGTGTGATCTGACGGGGGCGGACCCTCACGAAGGGGTGAGCTGATGCGGCTTCCCGACATGCCGCTGCACGATCCGTTCGTCGTCGCCGACGCCGAGACCCGCACCTATCACCTCTACACGTCCAACGTCCCGTCCGTGTCGGGCGTGGACGGCACCGGCACGATGGTCTACCGCAGCCAGGACCTGCTGGACTGGACGCGCCCCGTCGTGGTGTTCCGTACCGCCGAGCAGGAGGGAATCTGGGCGACGGACGGCGGCTGGGCGCCGGAGGTGCACGCGTGGGACGGCAGGTACTACCTGTTCACCACGCTGCACAACGAGGACAGACCCCTCCCGGTCCCCGCACCCGACCGGTGGGGCGTCCCGTTCCGGACCCCGACCCATATGCGCGGGACGATCACGGCGGTCTCCGACTCACTGCTCGGCCCGTTCACCGTGCTCGATCCCTCGCGCCCCGTCCCGCCCGAGCACCTCATGACCCTCGACGGCACGCTGTACACCGACCCGTCCGGGCAGCCCTGGATGGTGTACGCGCACGAGTGGCTCCAGACCATCGACGGGACGATGGAGGCTGTCCGGCTGACTCCGGACCTGTCCCGGACGACCGGCGACCCGGTCTACCTCTTCAAGGCCTCGGACGCGCCCTGGACCGCCGAGCAGATCCCCGCCGGCGTCCCGCACCAGCTGCCGCCCTACATCACCGACGGCCCCCAGCTGTATCGCACCCCCGACGGGTCCCTGCTCATGCTGTGGTCGACCTACGAGAAGAACACGGCCGGCGAGGAGGGCACCGTCAGCGGCGGCTATGTGCAGACCTACGCGGTGTCCCGGTCCGGGGACATCCAAGGCCCCTGGCAGCAGCACCGGCCCCTGGTCCGCGACGACAGCGGCCACGGCATGCTGTTCCACACCTTCGACGACCGGCTGATGATGATCCTCCACCGGCCCTTCGAGAACGCCCGCGGCAAGCTGTACGAGATGGGGCTGCACGGTCACGAGCTGGCGGTACTGCGCCGACGCGACGACCTCGACGGCGGCGGCTGACGCCACAACGCAATCAGCGGGCCTGCCTTCCGGCAGACCCGCTGGTCGATTCTGTCGGGACGACAGGATTTGAACCTGCGACCCCTTGACCCCCAGTCAAGTGCGCTACCAAGCTGCGCCACGTCCCGTTGCCCGTCTGACCTGGGGGTTCCCCCGGCCGAACGCGCAGGGAAACAATACCGCACTCGCGCCGGTGATCGCGCATCCGTTTCCCGGAGGCCGGACCCCGGGGCCGTCACTCCGCCGCTGGGAGTCCCAGGCGGGGATGGGCCTCCAGGAGCCGGTTCGGGGCGGCCTGGCGCCAGGAGTCGGCGAGGATGTCCCGCAGTTCGTCCTCGCCCTCCAGCGCGTCCAGCCGGGCCCGCACCCAGGCGAACGACGCCTCGTGGTCGGCGATCCAGAACTTCTTCGGCTCGGCGAGCACGAGTTCGTCCCGCTCCACCTTGGGGCAGCGCACGGCGATGGACGTCTCGTCCTCGGGCAGCGTCGCGAACATCTTCCCCGCGACCCGGAACGTGGGCATGCTCCAGGCGATCTTCTCCGTGGTGTCCGGGAAGGAGAGGGCGATCCGTCGTACGTCTTCGGCATCCGGCATGGTCGGCACGGTAGCCGCTCCCACTGACAATCACCTGGTGAGAGCGTCTGCCGGTACGTGCCTGTAGTAGATCGTCGTCGGGCGGAGCACTCCGTCGGGGCTCGCCGCGTAGTCGGGGATCGCGCCGATCGCGGTCCAGCCGGCGGACCGGTACAGCCGCTCGGCGGGGCTGCCGCTCTCGGTGTCCAGGTGCAGGAGGGTGACCCCGGCCGCCGCGGCGGCGTCCTCCGCCGTCGCCAGCAGCCGGCGGCCGAGGCCGCGCCCGCGGGCGTCCGGGGCCACCATGAGCTTGACGAGTTCGGCGCGGTGGCGGCTGTTGGCCTTGCCGGGGAATGCCAGGCTCACGGTGCCCAGCACCCGGTCCCCGTCGTACGCCGCCCATACGGCGAGACGGCCCGCGGCCACGTCGGCGGCCCGCTCCTCCCACCAGACGAGAGCCTCCGCGCGGTCGAGCGGGGCGAGGAAGCCGACCGAGGCCCCGGCGTTGACGGTGTCGGCCAGCAGGCCAGCCAACTCCGGTACCGCCTTGCGGAGTTGAGCTTCGTCGAGACGGGTGACGGTCACGGCCGCACCACCGCCAGCAGATACCGCACGCCCTCGGGAGCGGCGCACCGGAACCGGGTCGGCCCCCATACGCGCATGCGGAGGCAGTCGCCGGCGCCGAGGTGGTGCCCGGTGGCCTGCGCGGTCACGTCGAGGGCGCCTTCCAGGACCCAGATGTGCTGCTCCAGGCCGGCGACGGGCGGACGGTCGTAGGCGATGTCGGCGCCGGGCGAGAGGCGGGCCTCGACGAGTTCGCCGCGCAGGGCGGAGTGCGGCGGGGACACGGACCGCCGTACAAAACCGGAGGCCTGGTCCTGCCACAGGGGCTGCTCGGTCGCCCGCACCACGGGCGCGGGCTCGGCCTCGACCTCGCTGAGCAGCTGGGACATGGTGCGCCCGTAGACGGCGCACAGACGGTTCAGCAGCGAGGCCGTGGGGCTGATCTCCGCCCGCTCGGCCCGGGACAGGGTGGACCGGCTCACTCCGCTGCGGTCGGCCAACTCGCCCAGGGACCAGCCGTGTTCGGCCCGCAGCTCGGCCAGGCGGACACCCAGCCGGGTGTCGACGGGGTCCGCGCCATCGTCGTCGTTTCTCATATCCGGGACGCTATCCCGGATATGAGACATGCAGGTTTCGGGGTCCTCACACCGGCAGCGGCTGCGCCTGGCCCGCCGCGCCGAGCGCGTCCAGCACCGGGCGGATCAGGGGATGCTCCTCGGCTCCCCGGCGGACGGCGGCGAAGACCCGCCGCGTGGGGGCGGTGCCGTCGACGGGGCGGACGACCACGCCCGTGAGGTCCATGCCGCGCAGCGCCGAGCGGGGTACGAGGGCGACACCGGCGTCGGCGGAGGCGAGGGCGACGACCGCGCGGAAGTCGTCCGAGGAGTGCTCCATACGGGGCTGGAAGCCGGCGTTCTCGCAGGCCAGGATCACCACGTCGTGGCAGGGGTTGCCGGGGTACGGGCCGATCCAGGGGTCCTTGGCCAGTCCGGCGAGCGGGATCTCCGGCGCACCGGACAGCCGGTGGGCGACCGGCACGACCGCGTCGAAGGGCTCGGCGTACAGCGGCACGTGGGCCAGTCGCGGATCGTCGGCGGGCGGGGCACCGCGGTACTCGACGGCGACGGCGACATCGACCTGCCGGTCCAGCACCATCGGCAGGCTGGCGTCGCCCTCGGCGTCCTGGACACGGATACGGATCCCGGGCGCGGACTCGGCGAGCCGGGCCACCGCGGGCGCCACGACCAGGGCGATGCCCGTCGCGAAGGAGGCGACCGTGACGGTGCCCGCCGCTCCCGAGCTGTACGCGGCCAGCTCGGCCTCGGCCCGCTCCAGCTGGGCGAGGACCGCGTTGGTGTGGTTGAGCAGGATCTCGCCCGCGGGGGTGAGCCGTACGCCCTTGGCGCCGCGCTCGACGAGCCGGTGCCCGGTCTCCTGTTCCAGCGCGGCGAGCTGCTGGGACACGGCCGACGGGGTGAGGTACAGCGCGGCGGCAGCCGCCGTCACCGTACGGTGGTCCGCCACCGCACGGAGGATGTGGAGCCGCCGCGCTTCGATCATGCGATCGATTGTCTCAAACGCGCCGCTCAGGCCTGCTCGGCGTCCAGCTCGGCCCGCGCCGCCACGAACGCGTCCACCGCGCGGTTGACGTCCTCAGTCGAGTGGGCCGCCGACAGCTGCACCCGGATCCGGGCCTGTCCCTGTGGCACGACCGGGTAGGAGAAGCCGATCACGTACACACCGCGCTCCAGCAGCAGCTCCGCGAGGCGGCCCGCCTTGGTCGCGTCGCCGATCATCACGGGTGCGATGGCGTGGTCTCCGGGGAGGATCTCGAAGCCCTCCTCGGTCATACGGCGGCGGAAGAGAGCCGTGTTCTCGGCGAGCCGGACCCGGAGGTCGTCCGCGGACTCCAGCAGGTCGATGACCTTCAGGGAGGCCGCCGCGATCACCGGGGCGAGCGTGTTGGAGAAGAGGTACGGCCGGGAGCGCTGGCGCAGCAGGGCGACGATCTCGGCGCGGGCCGCCACATAGCCGCCGGACGCGCCGCCGAGCGCCTTGCCGAGGGTGCCGGTGATGATGTCGACGCGGTCCATGACGCCGTGCAGCTCGGGCGTGCCGCGGCCGCCGGAGCCTACGAAGCCGACGGCGTGCGAGTCGTCGACCATGACCATCGCGTCGTAGCGGTCGGCCAGGTCGCAGATCTCGCGCAGCGGCGCCACATAGCCGTCCATGGAGAAGACGCCGTCGGTGACGATCAGCCGGCGACGCGCGTCGGACGCCTCCTTCAGCCGGGCCTCCAGCTCGGCCAGATCACGGTTGGCGTAGCGCAGGCGGCGGGCCTTGGACAGGCGGATGCCGTCGATGATCGACGCGTGGTTGAGCGCGTCGGAGATGACCGCGTCCTCGGGGCCGAGCAGCGTCTCGAACACACCTCCGTTGGCGTCGAAGCAGGAGGAGTAGAGGATCGTGTCCTCCTGGCCGAGGAACGCCGACAGCCGCGCCTCGAGTTCCTTGTGCACCTCCTGCGTGCCGCAGATGAAGCGGACGGAGGCCATGCCGTAGCCCCAGCGGTCCAGGGCCCCGTGGGCTGCGGCGACGACCTCGGGGTGGTCGGCGAGGCCGAGGTAGTTGTTGGCGCAGAAGTTGAGGACCTCGCCGGGGCGGCCGCCCGCGGTGACGTTCACAGTGGCCGACTGCGGGGTGCCGATGACGCGCTCGGGCTTGTGCAGGCCGGCGGCGCGGATCTCGTCGAGGGTGGCGCGCAGGTCGTCGCGCACGGAGTCGAACATGAGAAGGCTCCTGACGTGGTCGCGGAGAAAAGTCCGGGGGGAAGGGGGAGTTACGCGGTCCAGTCGAGGATGACCTTGCCGCCGCGGCCGCTCGCCGCGTCGGCGAACGCCGCCTCGAAGTCGCGGAAGCCGTAACGGCCGGTGATCACGGGCGCGAGGTCGAGGCCGCCTTCGAGCAGCACGGACATCGCGTACCAGGTCTCGAACATCTCGCGGCCGTAGATGCCCTTGACGGTGATCATCGAGGTGACGATCCGGGCCCAGTCGACGGGGAACTCCTCGGCGGGCAGGCCGAGCATGGCGATCCGGCCGCCGTGCGTCATGTTGGCGATCATGTCGCGCAGGGCCTCGGGGCGGCCGGACATCTCCAGGCCGATGTCGAACCCCTCGCGCAGACCGAGCGCGCGCTGCCCGTCGGCGATGGTGCCGCCGGAGACGTCGAGCGCGAGGCTCACCCCGACCTTGCGGGCCAGCTCCAGCCGCTCCGGGCTGACGTCGGTGATCACCACGTTGCGGGCGCCGGCATGCCGGGCCACGGCGGCGGCCATCAGACCGATGGGACCCGCGCCGGTGATCAGCACGTCCTCGCCGACGAGCGGGAACGACAGCGCGGTGTGCACGGCGTTGCCGAACGGGTCGAAGATCGCGGCCACGTCGAGGTCGACGGGCACCCGGTGCACCCAGACGTTGGCGGCGGGCAGCGCAACGTACTCGGCGAACGCCCCGTCCCTGCCCACACCCAGCCCCACGGTGGCCCGGCACAGATGACGGCGGCCCGCCAGGCAGTTACGGCACTTGCCGCACACCAGATGGCCCTCGCCGCTCACCCGGTCGCCGATGCCGATGTCGGTGACGTCCCGCCCGGTTCCGACGACCTCGCCGACGAACTCGTGCCCGAGCACGAGCGGGGTGCTGATGGTCTGCCGCGCCCAGCCGTCCCACGCTCTGATGTGCAGGTCGGTGCCGCAGATGCCGGTGCGCAGCACCTTGATCAGTACGTCGCCGGGCCCGACGGCGGGCTCCGGGACGTCCGTGAGCCACAGCCCGGGCTCCGCCTTCTCTTTGACCAGCGCCTTCACCGCTAGGGCTCCTGTGGGTGAGTCCCGGCTCCGGGCATGCCGAAGCAGCCCCTGGGCCGGGAGAGGAGTGGGATCGCAGTGCAATCTGCCGTACGGCGGCCGCACCGGTCCATCGAGGATTTCTTAAGCGCCGCCTCAGCTTTCCTTCACGCCCTCAGGAGACTCCGGGAACGCGGGCGCTCAGTAGGGCAGCGAGCCGTCCAGGCCCTCCAGCCGCAGGACGAGCTGCGCGGCGTGTTCCTTGATGGCCGTCAGGCCCGGCTGTCCCCAGGGCCGCGGCTCGACGTCGGCGACACTGACCGTGCCCAGCACCAGCCCCGTGCCGTCGAGGAGCGGCGCCCCCAGATAGGAGCGGATGCCGAACTCGTCGACCACCGGATTGCCGGCGAACCGCGGGTAGTCGCGGACGTCCTCCAGGACCAGGGCCTTGCGTCGCGCCACCACATGGGGGCAGAAGCCATGGTCGCGGGGCAGGGCACGGCCCACCTGGGGGCTGGTGCCGTCGCCGCGCACCACCGGCGCGACGGCCGGGACGTACAGGCCCGCGTAGAACTGCCGCTGCTCGTCGGGGAAGTTGACCATGGCGTACGGCGCCCCGGTGAACTCGGCGAGGCGGCGTGCGAAGGCGTCGAGTGCGGGTTCGGGGCGCTCCCCCAGACCCAGCCGGCGCAGTCGGTGGGTGCGGGCGGGGGCCTCCTTGTCCTCGGGGGTGAGCAGCAGACGACCGGCCGGGCGCGGCGGGTCGTAGCTCATGGGCGTACTCGCGAAGTGTGGGCATGCGTCATACAGGGGCTCCGTGGCAGGTGTGAGGGGGTCACATATGGGCGCCGTACCCCGTCGTGGGGGCCGGGGTGTGGGCGATGAGGTGGCGCACGAGCGTCAGCAGGGTCCGGACCCCGGAGCTGGAGATCCGGGCGTCGCAGCACACGACGGGGACGTCCGCGGTCAGGTCGAGGGCCGCGCGCACCTCCTCGGGGTCGTAGCGGTGGGAACCGTCGAACTCGTTCACGGCGACGATGAAGCCGAGGCCGCGCTGTTCGAAGAAGTCGACCGCCGCGAAACACTCCTCCAGACGGCGGGTGTCGGCGAGGATGACCGCCCCGAGCGCGCCCTCGCACAACTCGTCCCACATGAACCAGAACCGCTCCTGGCCGGGTGTGCCGAACAGGTACAGCACATGTGCGGGGTCGAGGGTGATGCGGCCGAAGTCCATGGCCACGGTCGTCTCGACCTTGTTCTCGATGCCGTCGAGGTTGTCGGTCGCGGCACTGACGGTGGTGAGCAGTTCCTCCGTGCTGAGCGGCGCGATCTCGCTGACCGCGCCGACGAAGGTCGTCTTGCCCACGCCGAACCCGCCCGCGACCAGGATCTTGAGCGCGGTGGGGAACGGATCGGCGCTGCCGCGCGGTCCGTCGGCGTAGTCAGAGCTGTCGTCGTAGTCCATCGAGCACTGCCTCCAGAAGAGCCCGGTCCGTCGGGTTGTGGTAGAACGCGGGGGGCTTGGTGGTCAGCGCCCCGCTGTCGACGAGGTCCGCCAGCAGCACCTTGGTGACGGCCACCGGCAGTCTGAGATGGGCGGCGACCTCGGCGACCGCGACGGGCGCGCGGCACAGGTCGAGCGCCTGGGTGTGCTCGGGGCCGAGATAGCCGAGGGGGGTCGCCCCGGTGGCCATCAGCTGCGACATGAGGTCGAGCGCGACGGTGGGACGGGTGCGGCCGTTGCTGACGGTGAACGGGCGCACCAGCCGCCCGGCCGCGTCGTCGAGCCAGGGCCCGTCACCGGCCGCCGTCACGGTCAAGGCCTCATCGCCGGGGGTTCGACGGACTGCTGCCGGGGAGCGGTGACCAGGTACGGGCGGACGCTCTTGACGAGCATCGCCATCTCGTAGCCGAGCACGGCCGCGTCGGCCTCGCGGCCGGCGAGCACGGCCAGGCAGGTGCCGGAGCCGGCGGTGGTGACGAACAGCAGGGTCGAGTCGAGTTCGACGACGACCTGCCGTACGTCACCGCCGTCGCCGAAGCGGACCCCGGCGCTGCGGCCGAGGGAGTACAGGCCGGAGGCCAGGGCGGCCATGTGGTCGGCGCTGTCCGGGTCGAGGCCGTGCACGGACTTCACGAGCCCGTCGCAGGACAGGAGCACAGCGGCGTTCGTGTGCGGTACGCGCTGCACGAGGCCGCTCATCAGCCAGTCGAGATCGGATACCTGGGCGGTCGGCGCATCGCTCGCCATGGTGGATCGACTCCTTGGGGTACGAAGGTCTGCGGGAGCGCTGGGGGTGGGGGTGGAGGTGGAAACGGGGGTGGTCATCCGGCGGGTGCGCTCCCGTCCCGCCGGGTGGTGGTGCTGTGGTCGGTGTGCACCGGCTCCAGGTGTGCCGGCTCGATGTGCGTCGGCTGCTCCCTGTCGCCCCGGCCCATGTCGCCGGACTCCATGTGCTGTTGCGCCTCGGCGAGGCTCATGCCGCGCTGGAAGGCCGCCATCAGACCGGGGTCGTGGCCGACGAGGTACTCGGGGTCCTGGCGCGGCGTGGGACCGTCGCGCAGCTGGGGGGCGATGTGCTCCTGGGCGCGGCGGCGGGGCAGTTGGGGTTTGCCCATGGTGCCGCGCACGGCGCCGTTGCGGGGGGTGGGCGGCTCGGTCGCGTTCCCGGCGAGGACGCGCCGGTCGTCCGGGCTGATCCCGGGACGCGCGTCGGCCGGGGTGGGGCGCTCCCGACGGGTCCCGCGCACGGGCAGGGGCGCCGGATGGCCGTTCTTCGGGGTCGCGCCCGAGTCCGGTTCGATGTCCCGCTGGTGGGCTCGGGACGCGGCGGGTGCGGAGGGCGGGACGGACCGCCGTCCCTCGGACGGGGTAGCCGACACGGACGAGAACCCGTACACCGTCGAGGACCCTGCCGTGGGCGCGGATCCGGCATCGGGCGAGCCGCCGGGGCCGACGCCGCCGGACACCGCCCCCTCGGCCGAGGACGGCTTTGGGGAGTCCGCTCGGGCTCCGCCGTCGGGCGCCCGCCCGGCGGCGCCTCCGGCTCCGGCCTGCCCACCCTCCGGATGCCCGGCACCCGCCGGCGCACCCGCCTCCGCCCCCAGCAGCGCCTGCGGCACGACGAGCACCGCCTGCACTCCGCCGTAGATGTTGGTCTGGAGGCGGACGTTGATGCCGTGCCGCCGGGCGAGCTGGGAGACCACGAACAGGCCGATGCGGCCGTCCGCGAGAAGCCGGGCGACGTTCACCTGGTCCGGGTCGGCGAGCAGGGCGTTCATCCGCGTCTGCTCCTCGACGGGCATGCCGAGTCCGCGGTCCTCGACCTCCACGGCGAGCCCGGAGGTGACGAGGTTGGCGCGCAGCAGCACCTGGGTCTGGGGGGCGGAGAACACCGTGGCGTTCTCGACGAGTTCGGCCAGCAGGTGGATGACGTCGGCGACGGCGTGGCCACGCAGGGTGCCGTCGATCGGCGGCACGAGTTTGACCCGCGAGTACTGCTCGACCTCGGCGATGGCCGAGCGCAGCACCTCGGTCATGGAGACGGGGTTGCTCCACTGGCGGCGGGAGACAGCCCCGCCGAGCACGGCGAGGTTCTCCGCGTGCCGGCGGATGCGGGTGGCGAGGTGGTCGACGTGGAAGAGCCCCTTGAGCAGTTCGGGGTCCTCCATCTCGTTCTCCAGCTCGTCGAGGATGGAGATCTCGCGGTGCACCAGTGACTGCAGGCGCCGGGCGAGATTGACGAACACCTCGAGCTTCTGTTCGCTGCCCGCCTGGCTGGAGAGCTGCGCGGCCTCGACGACGGCGGTGAGGGCGCCGTCGTGCGCACGGGTCAGGTCGGCCGAGAGCAGGTCGAAGTCGTCGGCGCCCTGGGCGGGACCGCCGCGCTGATCGTCGGGACCGCGCTGTGGCGGGCCGTCGCCGCGGCGGAGCGTCTCGACCAGGCCGCGCAGGTCGGCCTCGCGCCGCGCGGTGGTGCGGCGCAGGACGCCGATGCGGTCGTGCACGGACCGGGCGGCCCGGTTGGCGGCCACCGCGGCGACGACGATGCCGACGAGGGTGACCGAGACCGCCCCGGCGAGCACGGCCCACAGGGTGAGCCCCGGGCGGGCCCCGGTGGACCGGACGGTGAAGAGGACGGCGGCACAGCCGCTGAGGGCGACGGCGACGGGCGGCAGCACAGCGAGACGCAGCAGCTGGGGCCGTATGTGGGTCTCGGGCAGCGCGGGTGCGGTGCGGGCGGCTGGCCGCCCGTGCCGCCCGCCCTCACGGCGGTCTGCGCGTGTGGCCGGGGCGCGGAGGTGAGACATCGGTGTCCTCGTACTGGTCCGTCGGTGCTGGGTGCCAGGGGGGCTCGCGGGCGTGCGGTCGGGCTCGCGTGGCCGCTTCCGCGCCCTCCGGGCCGCCGGCCCGGACGCTCCTTGCTTCCGCCCGGCTCCGGCGGGACCGGAATCCGGGTCCCGGCCCGGGCCGGAGGCCACGGCCGTAGCCGTACCGGCGTCGGTGGTGCGTGGGCGGCGGGGATCCCCGTCGCGTCGACTCCCTCGTCCGCCTTGCGCCTGCACGTGCCGGTCCCCGCTCCCTGATCCGTCCTGTTTCCCGACGGCCACTGACAGTAGTCGCCAGCGCATCATGTGCGGTGGGCAGTTGACAAACTCATACGGTGAGCGTCCTGCTCTGGTATGAGGTCTCGTACGACAGACCGATAACTCCGCCCCGCGCTCGACCATGAACGGTCACAGTCCGATCCGACCTGGTCAGAAGCGGTCACACCGAAACGGCGAGGGCCGGGGAGACTCTCTCTCCCCGGCCCTCGCCGTCTACCTGCCGTCTGCTCCTCGTCAGCCCGCCGGGAGCGTCTCGGGGTCCCCGGTGCCCTTGGCCGACTCACCCCGCCCGTCACTCACCGTATCGGCCTGGGCCACGGCTGCCGTGTCCGACGCGGTCTTGATGTCGGCTTCGGGGAGCGCCTCCCCGGCCGGGAATCCACCCGCCGGAGCGAGCGCCACCCCACGCCACCACGGCTCGGACGGGACGGTCTCCGCCGTGGGCTCGAAGGGCTCGCCGGGGCGGGGCAGCGCGACCCGGGCGCCCACCGCGCGGGCGGCCGCGACCGTCCCCTCGCCGGGGTCGGCCCAGGGATGTGTCGCGAGGTTGAAGGTGGCCCAGTGGATCGGCAGCATCGGGCCGTGCTCCGGCCCGCCCTGGAGGTCGAGGTGGGCGCGCATGCCCTCCTCGGGGGTCATGTGGATGTCGGGCCAGAAGTCGGAGTACGCGCCGATCTGGATCATCGTGGCGTCGAACGGCCCGTGCTCGGCGCCGATCTCCTTGAAGCCCTCGAAGTAGCCGGTGTCGCCACTGTGGTAGATCCGGTGCTCCTCCCCGGCGACGACCCAGGAGGCCCACAGGGTGTGCTGGGTGTTGCGCAGGCCCCGGCCGCAGAAGTGCCGGGCCGGGGTGGCGGTCAGGGCGAGGCCGCCGATCTTCGTGGTCTCCTGCCAGTCCAGTTCGCGCAGCCGGCCGGCGGACACGCCCCAGTGCTCCAGGTGCGCGCCGACGCCGAGCGGCACGGCGAACAGGGTGTCCGTGCCGGCCAGGGCCTTGATGGTGGGCATGTCCAGGTGGTCGTAGTGGTCGTGCGAGATGACCACCACGTCGACCGGGCCGAGCGCGGCCAGCGGCACGGGCGCCGGGTGCAGCCGCTTGGGCCCGGCGAAGGGGAACGGGGAGCAGCGCTCGCCCCACACCGGGTCGAACAGGACCCGTCGGCCGTCGATCTCCGCGAGCACGCTGGAGTGCCCCATCCAGGTCAGCCGCAGCCCCGTGGCCGGGGGCCTGGCGATGTCGGCGAGGGTGGTGGAGTGCAGCGGCACCGTGCCCTTCGGGCTGCGGCGGGGCCGGGTCTCCTTGTCGAAGAAGACCTTCGCGAAGTCCAGGGTGGAGCCCGAGGGCCGGGTCCGCGCGGGGCCGCCGGGATTCTGGAAGACCCCGTCCGCGAAGTGGGGCGATCTGCGGATGCGCGCCATGCGCTCACCGCGCGGATCCGCGCCGAACGCCCCGGGCCGCAGCGCACGGAGCCCGGTGCTCAGGGAACGGAAACCGGCCACGGTACCTCCAAGTGGAGTCGGTCAGGCTTTCCATTATGGTCGGCCCCTCCGACGACACCGAAGCACTGGGGTCCCTCCGAGGGCGATACTGACCGGTGATTCAGTAAAACCCTCGGCAACCCCGGCGAAGGAGCCCGTATGGCCAGCCCTCTGCTGTCCCTCACCTGGACCGACCACGTCACCGGTCACCAGGGCTTTCTGGTCGTCGACCGGCTGGTGCGCGGTGTCGCCAGCGGCGGTCTGCGGATGCGCTCGGGCTGCACCCTGGAGGAGGTCACGGGCCTGGCCCGCGGGATGACCATGAAGGAAGCCCTGCACTACGACCCCGAGAGCCGCTACGTCCCGCTCGGCGGCGCGAAGGGCGGCATCGACTGCGACCCCCGGGACCCGGAGGCGTACCCCCTGCTCGTGCGCTACCTGCGCGCGATGCGGCCGTACATCGAGAGCTGCTGGACGACGGGCGAGGACCTCGGGCTCACCCAGGACCTGGTGGACCGGGCCGCCGCCGAGGCGGGGCTGGTCTCCTCCATACAGGCCGTGTATCCCCTGCTGGACGACGAGGCCGAGGCCAGGCGGCGACTCGCGGACGCGTTCGCGGTCGAAGTGGGCGGCACGGGGCTCGACGAACTGGCCGGCGGCTGCGGTGTGGCCGAGGCGGCCCTCACGGCCCTGGACCGCGCCGGTGTGCCCTACGCGGGGACGCGGGTCGCCCTCCAGGGCCTCGGCACCATGGGCGGAGCCACCGCGCGCTTCCTCTCCCGCGCGGGACTCACGGTCGTGGCCGTCGCCGACGTCAAGGGCACGATCGCCAACCCGGCGGGGCTGGACGTCGAGGCGCTGCTCGCCGCGCGGGACGCCCACGGCACCGTGGACCGCTCCGCGCTGCGTCCCGGCGACCGCGACCTGCCCGGCGAGGCGTGGCTGTCGGCCGACACGGACGTTCTGGTGCCCGCGGCCGTCTCGTACGCGATCGATTCCGGGAACCAGGAGCGGATCACCGCTCGCTGGGTCGTCGAGGCGGCGAACATGCCCGTACGACCGGAGGCGGAGCTGCTGCTGGCCGGGCGCGGGGTGACAGTGCTGCCGGACGTGGTGGTCAACTCCGGGACGAACGCCTGGTGGTGGTGGACGCTCTTCGGGGACATCGGCGCCGACGCGGAGGAAGCGTTCGCCCACATCCGCGGCTCGATGCGGGCCTTGGTCGAGCGGATGCTGGCCCGTGCGCAGGCCGAAGGGACGACACCGCGGGCCGCCGCCCACGCCATCGCGGCGGACCGGCTGCCGGTGATCACGGAACGCTTCGGCTGGCACCGCTGAGGGACGCCGAACCGGCCACGCGCCCCTCCCGAACGGGCCGAATCCACACGTCAAGAGGGGGTACGCGCGTGTGTAGGGTGACGGCGTGACGAGAGTCCGGTTGAGCGTGGCGGAACGGCGCGGTGATCTGCTGCGGGCCGCCGTCGAGCAGATCGAGGCGCGGGGCGTGACGGCGGTCAGGATCGCCGACATCGCCTCGGTGCTCGGTGTGAGCAACGCGCTGGTCCTCTATCACTTCTCGACGAAGGAACAGCTGGTGGCAGCCGCGTTCCGGCATGCGGCGGAGGGTGACCTCGCACAGCTGAGCAAGCTGCTGGGCCGCCGGACATCGGCGCTGCGCCGGCTGCGGTCGGCCGTACGGTGGTACGCCCCGACGGGCCAGGCCAAGGGCTGGCGGCTGTGGATCGAGGGGTGGGCGGCGGCGCTGCGCGAGCCGGCGCTGCGGGAGGTCGCCCAGGACCTCGACCGGCAGTGGAAGGCGGCCATCGCCGAGGTCATCGCGGAGGGCGTGGCGGCCGGCGAGTTCCACTGCCCCGACCCGCACGGCACGGCCCTGCGCCTCACCGCACTCCTCGACGGACTCGCCGTCCAGCTGACGTCCTACGAGGGCGCGGTGCCGCGGGCGCGGGCACAGGAGTGGGTGGAGGACGCGCTGTCCCGCGAACTGGGCTTGCGTTCGGCGGCCTTGCCGTAGGCAACCCGGCGGCGCTGCTGAGGCCGGGGGTGGGTGCGCAGCCCGGCGGAACGGGGTGCCGCTGCGCCCACCCGTGCCGCCCCTAGCGGCACGCATGCCCGCAGCTGGGGAGGGACGCCCCCACCGCGCGGGCGACTACGCCACTGAACCGATCCGCATCCTGATGTCCTCCGGCGACAGCGCACCCTTGGCCGTCACATGGTCCCCCGACGACTCCCCGCGCAACCGGCGCCCGATCCACGGCACCAGGAACTCGCGCGCCCAGTGGACGTCGTCCCGCCGGATGTCGAGGGTGCCGCGGGGCGGCAGTGGAGGCCACTCCTGCTCGGGGTCGGCCGGCACCTCGAGGCCGAGCACCTGACCCGCGCGGAGCGCCACGCGCGTGTGACCGTCGGGCGACAGGTGCAGCCGGTCGGAGTCCCAGGCCCGGCGGTCCTGGACACTGCGCAGGGACCACAGGTCGAGCACCGGGCAGCCGTACCGGTCGGCGATGGCCCGGACATGCCCGTTGTACGTGGCGATCTTGCCGCGCAGATGCCTGAGCACGGGCACGCGACGGGTGTCGAACCCGGTCGTCACCATCACCGTCCCGGCCACCGCCGCCAGCTGGGCGATGGCCTGCTCGAACCGCTCGGCCACCTCGTCCGGGTCGGTGCCGGGCCGGATGATGTCGTTGCCCCCGGCGCAGAACGAGACGAGGTCCGGGGCCATGTCGACGGCCCGCGGAAGCTGGTTCGCCACGATCTGGTCGAGGAGTTTTCCGCGTACGGCCAGGTTGGTGTACCGGAAGTCGCCTTCGGGCCTGCGGTCGGCGAGCAGCACGGCGAACCGGTCGGCCCAGCCGACGAACGCCCCGTCGGGGCCGGGATCGCCGACGCCCTCGGTGAAGCTGTCCCCCACCGCCACGTACGACCCGATCACTGCTCTGCTGTCACTCTTCGAATCGTCTGCCACAGCCGCTCATGATTCACCCTCGAATGTGACCTACGCGACCGTAGGAAGGGGTTGACGGGCGGTGAGATAAGCCACTCCTAAAGGGTTGGCCAACTCCGGAATAGGTCACCCCTCACGGACGTTCCGGGGTCAGTCGCCAGACCCGGAAGCCCGTGATCCGGAAGTGGCTCCACACGGTCCGGAAGGCGAAGTGCCCGCCCGTGTACGGCTGCGGATCGGTGTAGTCGAAGACGAGCCGCCCGTTGTTCCACCACCGCACCGTCGACCCGTCGGAGACGATCCGGACCCGGTTCGGCTCGCCCGGGACCAGCAGCGGCTCGGTGTAGTCGAAGATCAGGGGACGCACACCGGCCTGGCCCACGTAACGCCGCAGCCGGGTCGTGGTGTTGTAGTTGGCGCCGTACCCGGCGTAGTACGTCGTCAGATGGTCGTACTCCTCCAGCGCCCCGCCACGCGGCGTCGCGAAGAGGTCGCCCGGGGAGCGGACGTCGGTCGCGTTCCAGAAGTTGTTGAGGTCCGAGACCCGGTCGTTGGCCCCGCCCTCGGAGACGGGCGTGGCGGTGTACTCGAGGACGTAGGGCCCGTCGAGGCGCCGTCTGAACCAGACGGTCGCTCCGCCCGGAACGTCGATGTCCAGGACGCCGCGGGAGGCGGTGACGGACCCGCCGTCCTGGAGTTCGGTCGCCCACCGACCGAGGCCGTGGCGGAAGTCGTCGTGGGCGATGAGGCGCCGGTGCCGGGGTGCGGCGTTCGCGCTCCCCGTCGGGACGAGGGCCGCCAGCGCGGCTCCGGCCGCCACGGCTCCGAACATTCTGCGGGTGGTCGGCACGGAACACAGCTCCTTCAGAAAGCGCTTGCACTCACGACGGGATCACTGTGTCCCAACTGCCGCTCCCTGTCGATCCCTTGAGGGTCGACCCCGTGAGTCGATCGGCAGCCGCACACACCGAAGGCCGGACCCGGGGATCGGGGTCCGGCCTTCGGCTGCGTGTCAGGCAGGGGGTTGTGCGATCGGTCCAGGGTTGTGCGATCGGTCAGCCCACGGAGACGCCGTGCGAGCGCAGGTAGGCGACCGGGTCCACGTCCGAGCCGTAGTCCGGCGAGGTGCGGATCTCGAAGTGCAGGTGCGGTCCGGTCACATTGCCGGTCGCACCGGACAGGCCGACCTGCTGCCCGGCCGTCACGGTCTGGCCGGCCGAGACGGAGAGCTGGGACAGGTGGGCGTACTGCGCGTACTTGCCGTCCTCGAGCTGGATGACGACCTGGTTGCCGTACGCGCCGCCCCAGCCGGCGGAGACGACCGTGCCGGCGCCGACGGCCTTGAGCGAGGTGCCGGTCGGGACGACGAAGTCGACACCGGTGTGGTAGCCGCTGGACCACATGCTGCCGGACATGTGGTACGGGGTGCCGACGGCGGCGCCGTCCACCGGGAGGCTGAAGCCGGAGGCCTCGGCGGCCGGCTTGGCGGCGGCCGGCTTCGCGGCGGTGCCGCCCTTCGGGGACGACTCGGAGGCGGACGACTTCTCCGCCGCCTTCGGCTTCTCCGCCGCCTTCGGCTTCTCGGCCGCCTTGGGCGCGGACGACTGCGTCTTGGGCGCGCTCGCCGCCTTCTTGCCGACCGAGAGCTTGAGGCCCGGGTGGATCAGCGACGGGTCGGAGCCGACGGCGTCACGGTTGTCGCTGTAGAGCTTCTTCCAGCCACCGCTGACGTTCTGGTCGTCGGCGATCTTCGCGAGATAGTCGCCGGCCTTCACGGTGTACGTGTGGGCGTCCGCGGCCTTTTCGGCAGCCTTCTTCCCGGCCGCCGGAGCGGACTGGACGGCCTTTTCCGGAGCCGACTGCGGGGTCGCGGCGTGGGCACCGGCGGCGCCCATGAGCGGAAGGGCGAGGGCGGCCCCACCGGTTCCGGCGACGGCGATGGAGCGGGTGAAACGCTGGGACTTCGGGCGGCGATGCTTACCCTTCGCGGGCATGGCGAATTCCTCTCCGGCGCCTGCGAGGTGAGCTGTCGGGTGCGGGCTGGAGATGCCCGGCCGCGCCGAAGTGCGGCTGAACCCCAAGCCGTTCCGGGAACCGGAACAGGCGTCTTACCTGTGGGTCCCCCGCTCCTGCCATACACGGGTGAGTGTGTGGGGCTCCGGGCGGCGGCAGGATTAGGCGTCCGTCCGGATTGGTGTGGAACGTAAGCGACCGAGACGCAATGGGACAAGCTTGCGGTTGCCTGTGAGGGCGTTTTTCTTGACGCGTCGGCACATTTCCCGTCACCGAGCGTGGATTCCCGATCCCTGTTTCGCCTCAATGTCCCTGAATAACGCAAGAATTACGTGAACATGGCGACAACAGATCGTCACGAATATGACGATGGTCACGCACCCCGACCTCATCTCCTTTACGATCGGGGCACGTTATACCGAAACGCTTGAAGCGCCTTATTCACCCTATCCACTCGATCCGGACAGAACGGCTACTTCCGTCGAAGGCGGACGACCGCGGCATCCAGGTCCCCGCGCAGACCGACCCGCAGTCCGTGATGGGTAAGTACGGCCCCTCGGTGAACTTCACCCGTTTCGAGGCATTCGTACTCCGCTGCCGAGTCAAGACCCCGCAGCCGGAGCGCCGGAACAGGCTCGCCGTAGCGCTGCGCCTGGAGCCAGGCGAGGACGACGGTCTCGTCACCGAGTGCGTACTGCACCGCGCTCAGGCCGCCCTCCGGGGCCCGCAGCCGGTACAGGTCGCCGCGCTGCACCACGGGTCGGATCTCCTTGTAGAGGTCCACCCAGCCCCGCGCCTCGGCGAGCTCCTCCGCCGTCCACCGCGTGAGGTCGCCGCCCACCCCGAGCACACCGGCCATGGCACTGACGAACCGGAACCGCAGGGAGCTGGCCCGCTGGTTGAGCATGGCGTTCGGGCTGTCGGTGACCCAGGCGGCCATGACCCGGGCCGGATGGATCTGGCTGAAGCCGTGCTGGATGGCGAGCCGGTCGAGCGGGTCGGTGTTGTCGGACGTCCACACCTGGTCCGTGCGGCCCAGCACTCCGAGGTCGATCCGGCCGCCACCGCCCGAGCAGGACTCGAAGGCCACACCGGAGTGCGCCGCCCGCAGCCGGTCCAGCAGGGCGTACAGGGCGTGGACGTGGTCGACCCAGAGCCGCTGCGGGTAGGGGTCGTCCGGCCAGCCGGCGTCACTGAAGCAGCGGTTGAAGTCCCACTTGACGTAGTCGATCGGCGCGCTGGAGAGCAGCCCGTCGAGCTGCTCCCACAGATACTCCTGGACATCCTCGCGGGCGAGGTTCAGCACGAGCTGATTGCGGAATTCCGTCCGCTTTCGTCCTGGTTGGTACTGCACCCAGTCGGGGTGCGCGCGGTAGAGGTCGCTGTCCGCGTTGACCATCTCCGGCTCGACCCAGATCCCGAACCGCATGCCGAGGCCGTGCACATGGTCGGCGAGCGGCTTCAGACCGCCCGGGAAGCGGTCGGGGTTGGGGGTCCAGTCACCGAGCCCGGCCCGGTCGCTGGTCCGGGACCCGAACCAGCCGTCGTCGACCACGAACAGCTCGACGCCCATGGCCGCGGCCCGCTCGGCGAGCGCCCGCTGCTGCTCCTCCGAGATGTCGAACTCGGTGGCCTCCCAGGAGTTGAACAGCACCGGCCGGTCCCGGTCCGCGTCCGGAACGACGTGGGTCCGCTGCCAGGCATGCCAGGCGCGGCTCGCCCCGCCGAAGCCGCCGTCGCTCCAGAGCCCGGCGAAGACGGGGGTCGTGTACGACCCGCCCGCGCCCAGCGTCAACAGGCCCGAGTCGTCGTGTCCGGCCCCGCCGGTGATCTGCACGCGCGCGTCCGGGAGTTGGGCCACCGCGATCCGCCAGGACCCGGACCAGCCCAGGGCGCAGCCGTAGACCTCCCCGCGCTCCTCGGTCGCGTCGGAGTCGAGCGCGACCCACGGCAGATGCTGGTGGGAGGTGTGGCCACGGCGGCTGCCGATGACCTTCTCGCCGTAGGTGAGGGTGGAGCGCGTCAGCCGGGACTCGGCGCCCCAGCGGCCGTGCAGCTGGGACAGCCGCCAGGTGTCGCGGTCGGGCAGGGTCCAGGTGGCGGAGTCGGCGCGCAGCACCTCGACGTCCGGCCCGTGGTTCTCCAGGGTCACCCAGCGCTCGACGACATCGGCCGAGGAACGCATCCGGTAGTGCAGCGCGACGGCCAGGTCGCCGTCGCGGAAGCGCAGCCGCAGCTCGCCGCCCTCGGCGTCATGGCCCTCGTACGACCACTCCGTGCCGCGGCGCTCGGCGGTGCGCACGGACAGGGCGGGCCGGGCGAAGCGGGGGCCGCCCTCGACCGGGTACTCCTCGCGTCCGTCGAGCGGGGACTCGAAGGCCCAGTAGTCCGGCAGCGGCCGGACGGCCAGGGCCTCGGCGTCGGCGAGGCCGATCCGGGCACCCCAGTGCAGGTGCAGCAGCTCGTCCCGGTCGGTGACATGGACGGCGTAACTGCTGGCCGGCCCCGAGAGCACCCATGTACGACCGTCTTCGGAGATCTCCAGCATCAAGCCCTCACAGATTCGAACAAGCCCGACCAGGTGCGACCAGGCCCCAACATCATCAAGGGCTTCGGGGGCTTCCGGCAACGCCTGTGGACAACTCATTGCCCCTGGCAGGCATGTCGTATCGTCAGGTGGTGCCCGTCGACGAGCCGCGCCGACGGCACCGAGTGGGAGGAGCCCCCGTGACACAGCAGGTCCCCTCGACCGAACCCGAGCTGGCCGCAGTGCGCAACTTCCGTGATGTGGGCGGACTGCCGACCGTGGACGGACGGCGGGTGCGGCCGGGAGTGCTGTTCCGCAGCGGCCACCTCGCGCACGCGACCGGTGAGGACGCCGCCTTCCTGACCGGTCTGGGCCTGCACACGATCTTCGACTTCCGCAACGAGGCCGACCAGAAGCTCGAAGGGCCGGACGTCGAACTGCCGGGCGTGCGCAATGTGAACCTGCCGCTGAGCGACCCCGCCGACGGCGCCGAGTTCTGGAAGCTGGTCCGCGACGGCGACCTTGAGCAGCTGCGCGCGATCCTCTCGGACGGCAAGGGCGCGGGCCGGATGATCGCCTCCTACCGCACGATCATCAAACACCGCACCGCCGAGCACTCGAAGGTGCTGCACGCGCTCGCCGAGGACAGCGTCCCCGCACTGATGCACTGCGCGGCGGGCAAGGACCGCGCGGGCCTCTCCATCGCGGTGACACTGCTCGCGGTGGGCGTCGAGCGCGAGGCGATCGTCGAGGACTATCTGAAGTCGAACGCCAAGCACCGCCGCTACAAGGTGCGGCGCAGCGGCTCCGCCGACTCGGCCTACTCCCCCGAGGTCATGGAGCTGCTCAGCCCCCTGTTCGACGCGCGCGCCGAGTATCTGACGGCGGCCTTCGACACCATCGAGGAGACCTGGGGCGGCGTCGACGCCTATCTGGAGAAGGGGCTCGAGATCGCTCCGGAGACCCGCGAGCAGCTGCGTGAGCGGCTCCTCGACTGAGGCCAGGCCCTAACGGGCCCCGGCCTCGAACAGGAAGTACACGAACGCGGCGAAGACATGCCCCACCACGAGGTAGACGAACAGCCGCACCCACAGGGCGCGCGGGAACTTGTCCTCGATGTCGCTCAAGGCGTCTCTCCAGGGGTGGGGCCCAGGCACAGGGTGGCCGTCGGGCTCTGCATCAGGGTGTGGACGAACAGCAGCTCGACGCCGTCCTGGTCCTCGGCGGCGATCCGGTGCGGGGTGAGCGAGTCGAAGTGGGCGCTGTCGCCGGGCGCCAGCCGGTGCGTGGTGTCCCCGAGGCGCAGCCGCAGCCGGCCCCGCAGCACATGGAGCCACTCCTCGCCCGGGTGGACGCGCACGATGTCGCCCTGGGAGCCGTGGGGCACATGGACGCGCAGGGCCTGCATCCCGCGTCCGGACGCGCCGGCCTGCCAGTACGTCCAGCCGCCCGCCGTGGTCGGTTCCATGTCGGCCGCGCGGACCACGGCGTCCCGGTCGGCGACCGTCTCACCGAGCAGTTCGGAGACGGTCGTACCGTAGACGCGGGCGAGTGCGAGCAGCATCGGCAGTGAGGGCTGACGCTGTCCGGTCTCCAGACGGGAGAGGTGGGCGGGCGACAGCCCGGCGGCACGGGCCGCGGCCTCGAGCGTCAGGGAGGCCTGGCGTCGCAGCGCGCGCAGCTGTGGGGCTACGGCGGGCAGCTCACCGGGCTGTTCGGAGGAGCTCATGCCTCCATTCAGCCGGAGGCTTGCCCCTGCGGCAAATTTCTTGCCTCAGAGGCAAAAGCCGCGGTCCAGCGCCTACCGGTTGGCCACCGCCTGTTTGACCAGGGTCTTCCCGAAGTCCCACACCAGACCGCCGTTGTGCGCGTCGTCCATCACGGCGGTGAAGGCGTCGACGAAGCGGTCCACCTCCCGCTCGCCGATGATCAGCGGCGGGATCAGCTTGATCACCTCCATGTGGTCGCCGGAGACCTGGGTGAGGATCCGGTGCCGCTGGAGCAGCGGTACGACGACCATCTGCGCGAACAGTCCCTTGCGCGCGGCCTGGAGCATGGCCCAGCGGCTGCGCAGCTTCAGTGACTTCGGCCGGCCGAACTCGATGCCGATCATCAGTCCCCGGCCGCGGACGTCGGCGAGCATCTCGTACCGGTCCGTCAGTGCCGCCAGCCGGGACCTGAGCTGTTCTCCGGTGGCCCGGACGTTGGCCACGATCTGCTCGTTCTCCATCACCGACAGCACCGCGAGGCCCGCCGCCATCGCCTGCGCGTTGGAGCCGAAGCTCGCCGAGTGGACCAGCACCCGGTCCATGGACGAATAGACCTTCTTGAAGATCCAGTCCTTGCCGAGCGTGGCGCCGACCGGCACATAGCCGCCGGAGAGCGCCTTGGCCACGCACACCAGGTCGGGGTCCACGCCGTCCTCGTGCTGGTAGCCGTAGAAGTCGCCGGTCCGGCCGAGGCCGGTCTGCACCTCGTCGGCGATGAGCAGGGCCTTGTGCCGGTGCAGCAGCTCCTGGGCGGCGGGCAGATAGCCGGGCGGGGCCGCCAGTACGCCCTTGCCCTGGATCGGTTCGACGATCAGGGCGGCGACATCGCCCTTCTTCAGCTCCTTCTCCAGCGCGTCGAGGTCGCCGAGCGGTACGGCCGTGTCGGGCAGCAGCGGGGCGAAGCCGTCGCGGAATCCGGACTCGCCGTTCACGGAGAGGGAGCCGGTGGTCAGGCCGTGGAAGGCGTGCGCGCAGTACAGGATCCTGGGTCTGCCGGTGACGAACCGGGCGAACTTCAGCGCTCCCTCGACCGCCTCCGTGCCGCTGTTGCCGAAGAACACCCGGTCCAGGTGCGGGCTGTGCGCGAGCAGCTTCTCGGCCAGCAGGCCGGGCAGCGGCTGACAGTCGAACCGGGTGAGGTCGGCGAGCCCGGCGTCCAGGACGTCGTGCAGTGCCTTGCGTACGACGGGGTGGTGGCGGCCGATGCCCATCACCCCGAACCCGGCGAGCATGTCGAGGTAGTCGTTGCCGTCCGCGTCGTAGAAGTAGGCGCCCTCGGCGCGCTCGTAGACCTTGTCGAAGCCGATGGTGTGCAGCATGCGCGGGAGCTGGTGGTTGAGGTACCTGGTGTGCAGCTCGTAGCGCTCGGCCGCGCGCTCGGCCAGCAGCTTGCCGAGGTCGAACTCCCCGGCCTGCGACGACTCCGACGCGGACTCGGCGGTTGTCATTCCAGTGGCTCCTTGGACAGCTCTTGCGTGACGGCCAGGCTTCCGCTGATCCGTCCGGCGATCTCGACGGGTGTCAGGCCGATGTCGGCGAGCACCTCGCCGCGCTTGGCGTGCGCGAGGAACTGCTCCGGAATGCCGAAGCGCCGTACCGGTACGTCGACGTCGGCGTCGCCGAGGGCCAGCGCCACGGCGGAGCCGACCCCGGCGGCCCGGCTGTTGTCCTCGACGACGGCGACCAGACGGTGTCCGGCGGCGAGGCCCGGGAGCGCCGGGTCGACGGGCTTGACCCAGCGGGGGTCGACGACGGTGCAGCCGATCCCGCGGGCTTCGAGCAGTTCGGCGGCCTGGAGGCAGACGGGCGCCATCACGCCCACGGCCACCAGGAGTACCTGTGGCCGTGAGGAACGGTGCAGCACGTCCAGTCCGCCCACCCGGTCGAGCGCCGGGACCGACGGGCCGACGGACTCCTTCGGGAAGCGCAGCAGGGTCGGGGCGTCGTCGACGGCGACCGCCTCGCGCAACTGGAGCCGTAGCTGGTCGGCGTCCCGGGGCGCGGCGATCCGCAGGCCGGGGACGACCTGGAGGACGGACATGTCCCACATGCCGTTGTGGGAGGCCCCGTCGACACCGGTGACTCCGGCCCGGTCCAGGACGAAGGTGACCCCGCAGCGGTGCAGGGCCACGTCCATCAGGAGCTGGTCGAAGGCACGGTTGAGGAAGGTGGCGTAGACGGCGACGACCGGGTGCAGGCCGCCCGTCGCCAGGCCCGCCGCGGACACGGCCGCGTGCTGCTCGGCGATGCCGACGTCCCACACCCGGTCCGGGAACCGCTCGGCGAAGGCGCCGAGGCCGACCGGATGCAGCATCGCGGCGGTGATCGCCACCACGTCGTCCCGCTCCTCGCCGATCCTGACGATCTCCTCGCCGAACACGGAGGTCCAGGAGGGGCCGCCCGCCGGTGAGAGCGGCGCGCAGGTCAGCGGGTCCATGACGCCGACGGTGTGGAAGTGGTCCTCCTCGTGGGCGAGGGCGGGTTCGTAGCCGCGGCCCTTCTCGGTGAGGCAGTGGACGAGGACCGGCCCGTGGAACCGTTTCGCGCGCCGCAGGGCGGACTCCACGGCCCCGATGTCATGCCCGTCGATCGGACCCACGTACTTCAGGCCCAGGTCCTCGAACAGGCCCTGCGGGGCGAAGGCGTCCTTGAAGCCCTTCTTCGCGCCGTGCAGGGCCTCGTAGAGGGTGTGGCCGACCAGGGGCGTGCCCTGGAGCACGTCCTTGCCCCAGGCCAGGACCCGCTCGTAGCCGTCGGTCGTGCGCAGGGTGGCGAGGTGGTTGGCGAGGCCGCCGGTGGTGGGGGCGTAGGAGCGTTCGTTGTCGTTGACGACGATGATCAGCGGCCGGTTCTTGGCGGCCGCGATGTTGTTCAGGGCCTCCCAGGCCATGCCGCCGGTCAGGGCGCCGTCGCCGATGACCGCGACGACATGGCCCTGCTCCCCCTGCACCTGGCGGGCCTTGGCCAGCCCGTCGGCCCAGCCGAGCGCCGTGGAGGCGTGGCTGTTCTCGATGACGTCGTGCTCGGACTCCTCACGTGAGGGGTAGCCGGACAGGCCGCCCTTGCCGCGCAGTTTGGAGAAGTCCTGCCGTCCCGTCAGCAGCTTGTGGACATAGCTCTGGTGGCCGGTGTCCCACAGGATGCGGTCGACCGGAGACTCGAAGACCCGGTGCAGGGCCACGGTGAGCTCCACCACGCCCAGGTTGGGTCCCAGATGGCCGCCGGTCCTGGCGACCGCGTGCACCAGGAACTCCCTGATCTCGTCGGACAGTTCACCGAGTTCCGCCTCGGACAGCGCCTTCAGATCGCGTGGTCCCCGGATGCTCTCCAGAATCGTCACGTCGGGCCCCCTTCGAATGCCGTGCTGTTCAGCTCACGGAGACGGCCGGCTCCCCCGGGCCCGTGCCGTCCTGCTCCATCTGCTCGGCGATCTTCATCGCCTCTTCGATCAGCGTCTCGACGATCTTCGACTCGGGGACGGTCTTGATGACCTCGCCCTTCACGAAGATCTGCCCCTTGCCGTTGCCGGAGGCCACCCCCAGATCGGCCTCCCGCGCCTCGCCGGGTCCGTTGACCACACACCCCATGACGGCGACGCGCAGCGGCACCTCCATGCCCTCGAGCCCGGCCGTGACCTCGTCGGCGAGCTTGTAGACATCGACCTGGGCGCGTCCGCAGGACGGACAGGAGACGATCTCCAGCCTGCGCTCCCTCAGCCCCAGGGACTGCAGGATCTGGATGCCGACCTTGACCTCCTCGGCCGGCGGGGCCGACAGCGACACCCGGATCGTGTCGCCGATGCCGCGCGACAGCAGCGCGCCGAACGCCACCGCCGACTTGATCGTGCCCTGGAACGCCGGGCCCGCCTCCGTCACCCCGAGGTGCAGCGGGTAGTCGCACTGCTCGGCGAGCTGCCTGTACGCCTCGATCATCACGACCGGGTCGTTGTGCTTGACGGAGATCTTGATGTCCCGGAAGCCGTGCTCCTCGAACAGCGAGGCCTCCCACAGCGCGCTCTCCACCAGCGCCTCCGGGGTCGCCCTGCCGTACTTCTGGAGCAGCCGCCGGTCCAGCGATCCGGCGTTGACGCCGATCCGGATCGGGGTGCCGTGGTCCTTGGCGGCCTGCGCGATCTCCTTGATCCGATCGTCGAACTGCTTGATGTTGCCGGGATTGACGCGGACGGCCGCGCAGCCCGCCTCGATGGCCGCGAACACGTACTTCGGCTGGAAGTGGATGTCCGCGATCACCGGGATCTGCGACTTGCGCGCGATGGTCGCGAGCGCGTCCGCGTCGTCCTGGGTCGGGCAGGCGACCCGGACGATCTGGCAGCCGGACGCGGTGAGTTCGGCGATCTGCTGCAGAGTGGCGCCGATGTCCGACGTACGGGTCGTCGTCATCGACTGCACCGACACCGGGGCCCCGCCCCCGACCGCCACCGGACCGACCTGGATCCGGCGCGAGGCGCGCCGCTCGGCGATCGGCCGGGCCGGCACCTCGGGGACACCCAGCGAGATGGCGGTCATGGCATCTGCTCCCGGTTCCCGGAGACCGTCTCGCGCAGGGCGCGCAGGGACTCCTTCAGCGATCCCATGGTGGCGAGCACGGCGGTGGGCTCGTAGCCGCAGTGCGCCATGCAGTTGGCGCAGCGCGGGTCCTTGCCGCGTCCGTACTTGTCCCAGTCGGTGTCCTCGACCAGCTCCCGGTACGTCGGCACGTACCCGTCGCTCATCAGGTAGCAGGGGCGCTGCCAGCCGAACAGCGAGTAGTTCGGGATCGCCCACGCGGTGCAGGGGAAGTCGACCTTGCCCTCCAGGAAGTCCAGGAAGAGCGGGGAGTGGTTGAGCCGCCAGCGCCGCCGGTTGCCGCCCGCGAAGGCCTTCTTGAACAGCTCGCGGGTCTGCTCCACGCCGAGGAAGTGCTCCTGGTCGGGGGCCTTCTCGTAGGCATAGGCGGGCGAGATCATCATCTCGTCGACCCGGAGGTCGTCGTTGAGGAAGTTCAGCACCTCGATGATGGTCTGCGGGGTGTCGGTGTTGAAGAAGGTCGAGTTGGTGGTCACCCGGAAGCCGCGCCGCTTGGCCTCCTTGATGGCCTCCACGGCCTCGTCGAAGACGCCCTCCTTCGCCACCGACTCGTCGTGCCGCTCGCGCAGCCCGTCGATGTGCACCGCGAAGGCGAAGTAGGGGGAGGGCTTGAACTTGTCCATCTTCTTGCGCATGAGCAGCGCGTTGGTGCAGAGGAAAACGTACTTCCGCCTGGCCACCAGCTGACGCACGATCTCGTCGATCTGCGGGTGCATCAGGGGCTCGCCACCGGCGATGGACACCATGGGGGCACCGGACTCCAGCACCGCTCCGACCGCCTGCGCGACCGGCATCCGCTGCTTGAGCACCCCGGCCGGGTGCTGGATCTTGCCGCACCCCTCGCACTTGAGGTTGCAGGCGAACAGCGGCTCCAGCTCGACGATCAGCGGGAACTTGTCCCGCCGGCGGAGCTTCTGTTCAGCCAAATATGTAGCGACCTTGATGGACTGTCGAAGCGGCATGGCCATCTGGCTCACCTCCTGGGGAGCAGCAAGGAACGGTGCCATTCGAAGAAAGCGGGAAGGACGGAACGAAGGACACGGAAAGCTGATATTCCACCGCGCACCGTGCCGATCCGGACGAGTTCATGTTCTGGAGCGTCCACGACCACCCGGACGGCCGCAACCGGGCGCTCGCCCGCGCGTACGGCGCTCAGGAGCGTGACGGCGGATTCCATGTCGACCGCGATCGCGCCGGTGGCGCGGAGATCGGACCGTTCGGGACCGCGTACGACGTGGTCGGAGCCGCTGAGAGGCCCGGTGTGCACGGTCCGCCCGGGCACGGCCCGGGCCAGCTCCTTGACCAGCAGCTCGGTCCCGACGCAGGCGGTCGTGCCCCGCGGGTCGCGGGTCTCCTCGGCGACGACCAGGTCACCGGGGTGCATGCCGGGCGCGAGGCCCGCGCAGAAGCCGGTGGCCAGGACGGCGGCGTCGCGCAGGGCCGGGCCGGCGAGCATCCGGGTGACGGACCGCTCGGCCGCCGCGGGCCCCATGCCGGTGCGCAGCACGGTGACCGGCCCGCCGGCGCCGCCTCTCTCGCCCGCCCGCAGGGCGAGCTGCTCGATGCCGAGCGCGCAGGCGATCAGCAGCGGGACCGGGGCGGGCGGGGTGCTCATCAGCTCCCCTTGGCCTCGGTGAACGGCCTCCCGGCCGCACCGCTCCCGTGGTGCCGGTCGGCGAAGGGCTCCCCGTGGACGTACCGGCCGAGCGCGGTGAGCGGGAACACCTGCCGGTAGAGGTGGTAGTTGATCGAGAAGTCCCACGGGAAGCCCGTCCCCGTGAAGTAGGGCTCGTCCCAGGAGCCGTCCTCCCGCTGGGTGGCGGCGAGCCATTCGACGCCGCGTTCGACGGCCTTGGAGTCCCGCTCCCCCGCCGCGAGCAGGGCCATCAGGGCCCACGCCGTCTGGGAGGCGGTCGAGGCGCCCTTGCCGCTCCACTCCTTGACGTCCTTGTAGGAGCGCAGGTCCTCGCCCCAGCCGCCGTCGTCGTTCTGGACCGACTCCAGCCAGGTCACCGCCCGCCGGAGCGCCGGGTGCGCGGCGGGGAGGCCCGCGGCCACCAGGGCGGGGACGACGGATCCGGTGCCGTAGACGTAGTTGACGCCCCAGCGCCCGAACCACGAGCCGTCCGGCTCCTGTTCGGCCAGCAGCCACTCGATGCCGCGCCGGGTGCGCGGGTGGTGGGCGAGTCCCTCCACGGCGAGCATCTCGACGACGTGCGCGGTGACGTCGGCGGAGGGCGGGTCGATGACCTCGCCGAAGTCGCAGAACGGCAGCCGGTTCGGGAACGGGCTGGTGTTGTCGACGTCGAAGGCGGCCCAAGCGCCGTTCCTCGACTGCATGCCGAGGGTCCAGCGCATACCGCGCCCGATGGCCTTGTCCAGCTTCTCCGGGTCGTGGTGCGTGATCCGGCGCAGCGCGAGGATCACCTCGGCGGTGTCGTCGATGTCGGGGTAGTTGTCGTTGTGGAACTCGAACGCCCAGCCCCCGGGCGGCAGTTGGGGCCGCTTGACGGACCAGTCGCCGGGTCTGACGATCTCCTCGCCCAGCATCCAGTCCGCGGCCTTCACCAGCTGGGGGTGGTCGGCGGGCAGTCCGGCGTCGACGAGCGCGATCGCGGCGAGGCAGGTGTCCCAGACCGGGGACTGGCAGGCCTCGATCATCCGGGCCCCGTCCTCGCGCCACACGGCGAAGCGGTCCAGGGATGCCAGGCCCTCCCGCATCACGGGGTGCTGGAGGTCGTAGCCGAGCAGGTGCAGGGCGATGATCGAGTACACGGCGGGCGGCTGGATCCCGCCCCAGCAGCCGTCGTTCTCCTGCCGTTCGACGATCCAGCGGGCGGCGCTGTTCATGGCGGCTGCGCGCAGCCGGCGCGGGGCGACCTTCCGCAGGGCGTGCAGGCCCTTGTCCATCCGCTGGAAGGCGCCGTCCCAACTGGCCACCGGGGCAAGGGGCTTGGCGGGGTTCGGGGCGGCCGGGTCGGTGTGCAGCTCGTCGAGGGGGAAGGGCGCGGGGCGTACCGGCCGCTTCGCGGAGACGATCGTCAGGGGGACTATCGTCTGCCGGGCCCAGCAGCCGAAGTCGTAGATGTTGAGGGGCGCCCACTTCGGGAACCAGATGAGTTCCGGCGGGAGTTCGGGCAGGTCCTCCCACTTCCACCAGCCGAACAGGGCCAGCCAGATCCGGGTGAAGACCCGGGCCTCGGCGACGCCGCCCTGCTTCCGGATCCAGGCCGAGGCCTTCGCCATGTGCGGCGCGTCCGGCGCGTCACCGGCCAGGCGTAGGGCGACGTAGGCCTCGATGCTGGCGGAGAGTTCGCCGGGGCCGCCGTAGAAGGTCGCCCAGGCGCCGTCGTCGCGCTGTTCTCCGCGGATGAAGAGGGCTGCGGCCCGGGTGGTCTTCTCGTCGCGGATGCCCAGGAACTGACGGAGCAGCAGGTCCTCGGCGTCCATCGTGACGTTGGTCTCGAGGTCGCCCTTCCACCAGCCCTCGGCGTCCTGGCG
This sequence comes from Streptomyces sp. NPDC050546, assembly GCF_044457425.1. Lineage (NCBI taxonomy): Bacteria > Bacillati > Actinomycetota > Actinomycetes > Kitasatosporales > Streptomycetaceae > Streptomyces > Streptomyces sp. NPDC050546. Next base: position 363,862 of record NZ_JBITGX010000002.1, on the reverse strand, counting down.
GGAGAGCAGGAAGTCGGTGGCGCGCCGGGCGGCGCGTGCGGCGGCTTCGGGTACCCCGGCCGCCGCGGGGATGTCGGTGTCGTGTTCGCTGGCCGCGGCGGCGCGGGGTGGCAGGGCCCCGGTGCTTCCGTCGGTCGTCGCTGTCATGGCTTCCCCTTCGTGCAGTGGTGCAAGGTGTGCAGCTGCTGTGGGTCCGCCGTCGGCCGGTGCTCCGTGCTGTCTCGCGGCACCGGCCGGCGACTACGCGAGGGCTATTCGACCGATAGTGATCATCTCTTTCGTACGACGACGAAGTCGGCGAGCGCCGCGAACTGGTCCCGCACCCGGTCGGGCATGTCGACGGCGTCGAGGGCTTCGATGGCGATGGTGTGCTGACGGCGTGCCTCGTCGGCGGTCCACTCGCGGCCGCCGGCCTCTTCGATGAGGGCGGCGCGGGCCGCGAACTCCTCCTCGGAGAAGTTCTCGAAGTCGCTCGCCTTGGCGTCGGCGGCGAGGATCTCGCCGAGCCGCTCGGAGGCGGAGCCGCCCGCCGCGAGGGCGGCCACGACCGGCAGCGACTTCTTGCGCTGACGCAGGTCGCTCCAGGTCTGCTTGCCGGTGGAGACCGGGTCGCCCCAGATGCCGAGGAGGTCGTCGACGGCCTGGAAGGCGAGGCCCAGGTGGTAGCCGTACTTCTCCAGTGTGTCGGCGGTGCGGTCGTCGGCGCCGCCGAGCACCGCGCCGATGGAGCTGGCGGAGGCGAGCAGGGCGCCGGTCTTGTTGCCCTCCATCTCCAGGCACTCCTCGACGGTGACGCGGTCGCGGTGCTCGTAGGAGATGTCCTGGGCCTGACCGTCGATCAGGGCGCGGCTGGCGGTGGTCAGACGGCGGGTGGCGCGGCCGGCCTCGACGGTGCCGAGTTCGAGGAGCACCTCGTTGGCGAGGGCGAACAGGGCGTCGCCGACCAGGATGGCCTGGGCGGGGCCGTGCACCTTCCAGACCGTGTCACGGTGACGGCGCTGTTCGTCGCCGTCCATCAGGTCGTCGTGGAGGAGGGAGAAGTTGTGGACGAGTTCCACGGCGACGGCGCCGGGGATGCCGGTCTCGGGGGCGGCGGACATGACCTCGGCGGAGAGCACCGCGAGTGCGGGGCGTACGGCCTTGCCGCCGTCCCCCTCCGTGGGCCTGCCCTGGGCGTCGATCCATCCGAAGTGGTAGGCGGCAACAGTGTCCATGGGAGGTGCCAGGCGGTCGATGGCCGCCCGCAGTACCGGCATGGCCAGGGTCCGGCCGCGCTCCAGGAGCGCGGCCACGTCCACCGCGGTCTCTCGAGCGGCCTTCGAGGCCGGGGGCACAGTGGGCACAGTCTCTCCTCTTGTTGCGGTACCTGAGGTGCGGGGGCCGCCTGCCGTGTGGTGCTGATCGAGCGTCACGCCGCCTCCTCGAACTCGAAGAGGTGCCGTGGGCGGGGCCGGCCCAGGGCGCCCAGCACGGCGTCCGCCGCACCGACGCCGCTGCGGACCGCACTCTCCATGGTCGCGGGCCACCCGGTGGCGGTCCACGCTCCGGCCAGGTAGAGGCCGGATGCCTTGGTGCGGGCGCCGGGCCTGAGGCGCCCGACGCCGGGGGTGGGAGCGAAGGTCGCGGTGCGCTCCCGGGTGACGAAGAAGTCCTTCACCTCGGCGCCGCGGGTCAGGGGCAGCAGCCGCTCCAGCTCGGGCAGGTACCGCTCGCGCAGCACGGCCACGGGCTCGTCGATCTCGTCCTGGGCCGCCGACTGCGACAGCGCGAGGTACTGCCCCTCGCGCAGCCCGGAGGCCTCGGTGCGGTCGAAGACCCACTGCACCGGGGAGCCGAGGGCGGTGAAGAACGGCCGGGCGAGCACCTTGCGGTCGTACACCACATGGACGTTGAGGATCGGCGCGGTGCCGATCCGAAGGAGCCGCTCGGGGGCGTCAAGCGCGCCCTCGGGCAGCAGGTCGTAGGCCTCGCGCTGCGGTACGGCGAACACCACGGCATCCGCCTCCAGCGTCTCGCCGGGAACCTGGACGCTCCAGCCGCCGTTCGTGTTCCCGGCGACGGAGGTGACGCGGGTACGGAGCTCGGTGCGGACGCCCGCGGAGTCGAGCGCCTTGCGGGCCAGCCGGTCGTGCAGTTCGCCGAGCGGGACATGCGCCCAGCCGATGTCGGCCGCGCCCGGGTCGGACAGCAGGCCGGTCTTGAACACCATCGCGGCGAGCCCCAGGGAGGCGTCGCCCGCGACCGCGTTGAGGGTGGCGACCCCGACCAGGTCCCACAGGGCCTCGACGGCGCGCTCCGACTGGCCGTGCGCGGCCAGCCAGCTGCCGAAGTCCTGTGCGTCCAGGGCCGGATCGGCGAGGTCGAGTCCCTTGAGCGCCAGCGCGGCCCGGCCCACCTTGGCGCGGTCGGCGAGCGACAGGTGCGGGTAGGTGGCGAGGCTGCGCCCCAGATGCAGGGGCACGGGCAGCGCGTCGCGCCGCAGCCTGCCGAGCCGGCGCCCCTCGGGCCGCGCGACGTCCAGGACGGGTACGTCGAGCCGGTCCTGCAGCGGAGCCAGCGCCGCGCCCTCGATGCGGTCGAGGAACCAGCGGTAGGCCGTGCAGCAGCGCAGGTACACATGCTGTCCGTTGTCGACGCTCAGACCGCCGCGCTGGAAGGAGAAGGCCAGTCCGCCGAGTCTCGGCCTGCCCTCCAGCAGCGTGACACGCACTCCGGCGTCGGCGAGCGCGAGCGCCGTGGTGACACCGGCGAGCCCGCCGCCCACCACGACGGTGTGCCGCCCGTCCGCGACCGGCCCCTGGGACCGCGTGCCGTGGGTCATCGCGCACCCTCCCCTGCGCGGCGGCCGTGCGGCTCGAACGACGCACGGCCGGCCATCTCAGTCAGGGACGCCGCCCCGCGCCGGAGGGTTGCCCGCCGCTTTCCGCCGACGGCGGCACCTTTGTCCGTCACGCACGCCTCCTGACGGCCCGTCGCGTCACATGCCGGGCGTCCAGGCCGGACAGGCCGCGTACGGCGACGTACGCCTTCTCCCGGCCGGGGAGGGAGACGCGGCCGCGCAGCACGGCCTCCGGGTCGCGCTCGATGCGGTCGAGGAGGCGGCGGTAGATGCCGGCCATGGCGGCGACACAGGCACCGCTGCGCCGGTCGAGCATGGGGAGCAGCCGGTAGCCCTCGGCGAAGAGAGCGCGGGCCCGTCGCACTTCGAAGTGCACGAGGCCCGCGAAGTCGGAGCCCTCCGGTGGCCGCGGCCCGCTGAAGCCGGCCGAGCAGCCGAACTTGGCGAGGTCGTCGGCGGGCAGGTAGGTGCGCCCGCCCACGGCGTCCTCGCGGACGTCCCGCAGGATATTGGTGAGCTGGAGCGCGAGACCGAGCGTGTCGGCGTACTCGGGCGCGCGGTCGACGCCGCGTGCCCCCGGCTCCGTGCCGAACACACCGAGCGAGAGGCGTCCGATGGCGCCCGCGACACAGCGGCAGTAGACCTTCAGGTCGTCCCAGGTCTCGTAGGTCTCGCCGCGGACGTCCATCAGGACACCGTCGATGAGCTCGTCGAGGCCGCCCAGCGGGATCGGGAAGGCCCCGGCGGCGTGCGTGAGCGCGACGGCGACGGGGTCGATGTCGTCCTCGTCGACCTCGCCCTCCCGGATCCGGGTGAGCAGCGCCCGGGTCTCCTCCATCCTGGCGACCTTGACGTCGTGGGCGAGCGCGCCGTCGCCGATGTCGTCGACCCGCCGCGAGAACGCGTACAGCGCCGACATCGCACGGCGCTGAGGCGTCGGCAGCAGCCGGATGCCATAGGCGAAGTTACGAGCCTGCCGCCCCGTGACGGCCTCGCAGTAGCTGTAGGCGGCGAGTACCGGTGGGGACGCGTGTGGTTCCGGCTCCACGGTCCGGATCACCCCTCTCCTCGCAGAGTCACGCCCACCTCACGCAGCAACCGGACCTTGCCGGGCTCGGGCGGGCCGGGAAGTACGTCGTATTCGGCGGCGGCGATCGCGTGGACGGCCGCCCTTCCCCCTGCCACGAACCCTGCGAGCAGCAGCTTCAGCCTGCCGTGGACGCTACCCACCAGGGGGGCGCCTTCATTCAGGAGATCCCGGGCCCTTTGCGCTTCATACGCAATCAGCGCACGGACCGACGCTCCGGCAGATTTCGTGGCGAGGTCCGTCTCCTGGACGTGAAAACGCTTCATGTCGGCGGCGGGCAGGTAAACACGGTCGCGGCCGAGGTCCTCGGCCACGTCCTGGAGGTGCTCGACGATCTGCAGGGCCGTGCAGATCATGTCGGAGCGGCGGATCCGCTCGGGCGTCGAGGTGCCGGTGACGGCGAGGACGAGGCGGCCGACGGGGTTGGCGGAGAGCTCGCAGTAGGCGAGGAGGTCGTCGTAGGTCTCGTACCGGCTGACCAGTTGGTCCTGGCGGTTGGCGGCGATCAGGCCGAGGAACGGCTCCGGGGTCAGCGAGCAGCGGCGGACGGTGGGCTGGAGGCGGCGCAGCAGGGGGTGGCGCGGGGTCGAGCCGAAGACCCTGCGCAGGTCGGCCTCGAAGGCGTCCAGCAGAACCAGCCGGTCCTCGGCGTCCTGCGGGGACACACCGAGCAGCCGGGCGTCGGCGCCACCGGGGGCCAGGTCGCCGTCGCCGATGTCGTCGACCAGACGGGCGAAGCCGTAGACGGCCATGAGGTCGGTGCGCCAGGCCCGGGGCAGGAAGAACGGGGCCACCGGGAAGTTCTCGCCCGCGGCCTTGTCGAGGGTGCCGCGCTCCGGGTCGAGGGCGCGCGCCGTGCCGGTTCCCGTCACCGCCGGCTGCCCGGCGCGGGGACGGCACGTGCTGCGTGGAGCTGGGGAGTATCCGTAGCCATCGCCGTCACATCTCCCGTTCTACACTGCCGACCCAATACACACTATTTCGGACACGCCGCCCAGCCGTCCGCACGGCTGCCCGACGGGCGGTGTCGCGCATTATCGCCCTGATTGCCGTGTTTCGGGACCTGTACAGCTTACGTTGTACAACGTGTCGCGGTCCGCCAGGGTGTCCCGCACATCACGAGAACACACCGATTGGCCCCAAGCTTCCTGAGATGGACCGGAGTTGACGTTTCCTTTGCAGACGCGGGGCCCCGCCGGAACAGTTGCGGCGGGGCCCTGGCCTGTTCGGGCTACTTGCCCGTGAACTTCTCGTACTCCTTGAGCACCTCGTCGGTCGGGCCGTCCATCCGCAGCTCACCGCGCTCCAGCCACAGGACGCGGTCGCAGGTGTCGCGGATCGACTTGTTGTTGTGGCTGACCAGAAACACCGTGCCGGCTTCCTTGCGCAACTCCCGGATGCGGTCCTCGGAGCGCTTCTGGAACTTGCGGTCACCGGTGGCCAGGGCCTCGTCGATCATCAGGACGTCGTGGTCCTTGGCCGCGGCGATGGAGAAGCGGAGCCGGGCCGCCATGCCGGAGGAGTAGGTGCGCATGGGCAGGGTGATGAAGTCGCCCTTCTCGTTGATGCCGGAGAAGTCGACGATCTGCTGGTAGCGGTCCTTGATCTCCTCGCGGGACATGCCCATGGCGAGCCCGCCCAATATGACGTTCCGCTCGCCGGTGAGGTCGTTCATCAGGGCGGCGTTGACGCCCAGCAGCGAGGGCTGGCCGTCGGTGTAGACCTTGCCCTGCTCGGCGGGCAGCAGCCCGGCGATGGCACGCAGCAGGGTCGACTTGCCGGAGCCGTTGGAGCCGATCAGGCCGATGGCCTCGCCGCGGTAGGCGACGAAGGAGACGCCGCGAACGGCGTGCACCTTGCGGACTCCGCGTTCCTCGCCGCGCTTGAGGATGCGGCTGAGCGCGGCCGTGGCGCTGCCCTTGCCGCTCTTGGCGCCGTTGACGCGGTAGACGATGTGCAGATCGTCCGCGACGACGGTGGGGATCCGCGCGTCCTGCTTCTGCTCAGCCACGGCCGTACCTCTCCTCCGCCTTCCAGAAGTACACGAAACCGCCGATGGCGATCAGCACGGCCCAGCCGCCCGCGGCCGCCCACACGTGGTCGGGCAGGTAGCGGGAGCCGTAGTCGTCGATGAGGGAGAAGCGCATCAGGTCCATGTAGATCGCGGCCGGGTTCCACTGCAGGACGTTCGAGATCCAGGCCGGCTTGGACTCGAGGAAGATCGGGATGGAGAACATCACACCCGACGCGTACATCCAGGTCCGCATCACGAACGGCATCAGCTGCGCGAGGTCCGGGGTCTTGGCACCCGCCCGGGCCATGATCAGCGCGAGGCCGGTGTTGAAGCAGAACTGCAGGACGAGCACCGGCACGATCAGCAGCCAGGACAGGTCCGGGTAGTGGCCGAAGCCGATCGTGATGGCGAACAGCACGATCATCGAGAACAGCAGCTGCTGGAGCTGCTGCAACGCGAAGGAGATCGGCAGGGAGGCGCGCGGGAAGTGCAGGGCGCGGACCAGGCCGAGGTTGCCGGAGATCGCGCGCACGCCCGCCATCACCGAGCTCTGCGTGAAGGTGAACACGAACACGCCCGTGACCAGGAACGGGATGTAGACCTCGCGGCTCATGCCCCGGTCGGCTTCCAGGAGCATGCCGAAGATGAAGAAGTACACGGCCGCGTTCAGCAGCGGTGTGGCCACCTGCCACAGCTGGCCGAGCTTGGCCTGGCTGTACTGGGCGGTCAGCTTCGCGCGGGAGAAGGCGAGGATGAAGTGCCGCCGGTCCCAGAGCTGACGGACGTACTCGATGAGGGACGGCCGGGCGCCGCTGACGCTCAGCCCGTGCCTGGCGGCGAGTTCCTTCGCCGTGAGTCCCTCGTCGGGCGCCGCGGACGCGCTCACCGCGACCGTGGCATCGTGCGTTGTCTCACTCACTAGTGGAAACTTTCGTCTTCGAGATGCGTGGCCTGTGCGGGCCTGCATGAGCCGGGGGCCAGGGTACGGCCCGGGTGCTCCCGGATACTCCCGGACTACGAGCTTGTCAGATGACGGGGGGCCGGCCCAGCCGGGTCAGCCGCCACACCGTACGCCACTTCATGGGCCGGCGGGGTCCGCACGGGGTCGTCCAGCCCTCGCGGAATCCGCCGAACCAGGCCCGCAGGGCGGGGCGGGAGGGACGGCGTACGAGGGTGAGCAGCAGCCACACCCCGAGGTAGACCGGGACGAGCGGTGCGGGGAGGTTTCTGCGGGCCAGCCAGACGCGGTTGCGGGCGACCATGCGGTGGTAGACCGCGTGCCGCGAGGGAGCGGTCGTCGGGTGGTACAGCACCATGTCGGACCGGTAGTCGATCATCCAGCCCGCGTCGAGGGCCCGCCATGCCAGGTCGGTTTCCTCGTGGGCGTAGAAGAACTCGTCCGGGAGTCCGCCGACGTCGGCGAAGACCCGGGTGCGGACGGCGTTGGCTCCGCCGAGGAACGTGGTGACGCGCGAGGAGCGCATCGGGTCGGCGGCGCGCAGCCGGGGCACGTGGCGGCGCTGGGTGACACCGGTCTCGGGGTCGGCTATGCGGAAACTCACGATGCCGAGCTTCGGGTCGTCCTCGAAGGCCTTACGGCACAGCCCCGCGATGTCGTGGCTCGCGAGCAGCCCGTCGTCGTCCAGGAACAGCAGGATGTCGACGTCCCGCCCGGCCGGGCCGAAGGCCTCGATGCCGACGTTGCGGCCGCCGGGGATGCCGAGGTTCTCGGGCAGTTCGATCGTGCGGACGCCCTCCGGGACGTCCGGGACGGGCGAGCCGTTGCCGACGACGACCACCTCGACCGGGTCGCCGTCCTGCTTGGCGACCGAGTCGAGGAGCGCGCGCAGTTCGTCGGGGCGGTTGCCCATGGTGATGATGACGGCGCCGGCCTTCATGCCGCTCACTTCAGCCTGCTCGAAGCGAGGATGGACACGAGGTGCAGCAGGGTCTGCACCAGCGCGATGCCCGCCATCACGGCCACGCCGAGCCGCGAGAAGAACAGGTCGCCGCGGGCCTGGTCGACGATGGCCAGCACCAGGATCACCAGGGACGCCTCGATGCCGAGGATCAGCCGGTGGAAGTTCAGGGCGGCGGCGGCCTTGCGGGCCAGCGCCATGCCGGAGGAGCGCATCTCGGACGCGGCCTCCTTGACAGGCGGCTTCCCGGACTGGTGCCGGGCGACGCCGACGAGGTCGGTCTCGGCCTTGATCAGGATGGCGCCGAGGGCGGCCAGGGTGCCGAGGAAGGCCCACAGCCAGTCGATCCGGCCGCTGCCCCACAGGTCGGCGGCGCGCAGGCCGAAGCCGACGAGCACCGCGGCGTCGGTGAGGTAGGCGCCGACCCGGTCGAGGTAGACGCCGTTGAGCGAGTACTGCTTCTTCCAGCGCGCGACCTCGCCGTCGACGCAGTCCAGCAGGAGGTACATCTGGACCATGACGACGCCGAGAACGGCGCCCGCGATCCCCGGCACCAGCAGGGCCGGGGCCGCGAGCACACCGAAGACGGTCATCAGGTAGGTGAGCTGGTTGGGCGTGACCCTGGTGTTGACCAGGTAGCGGTCGACCCGCAGGGACACCTCACGCATGTAGAGGCGTCCCATCCAGTGCTCACCGCTGCGCCGGTCCTTCACCCCCGCGGGGTGAACGACGGGGCGGAGTTCAGCTACCGATGGCCTTGACATAGTCGGCGTACGTGTCCTTGATCTGTTCGGTGTTCAGGTCGAGGTGTTCGAGGATGGTGTAGCGGCCGGGCCGGGTCTCCGGGGCGAACTCGACGGCCTTGACGAACTCGTCCGTCGTGAAGCCGATCTCGTCCGGCAGCACGGGCAGCCCGTGCCTGCGCAGCACCTCGGCCATGTACGCCGACTCCTCGTGGGCTCCGCGCAGCCACATCGCGAAGGCCGCGCCCAGTCCGCACTGCTCGCCGTGGGCGGCGGCCCGCTTCGGGTAGAGCAGGTCGAAGGCGTGGTTGATCTCGTGGCACGCCCCGGAGGACGGCCGTGAGTCGCCCGACACCGACATGGCGATGCCGCTGAGGACCAGCGCCTCGGCGAGCACCTGGAGGAAGTCGTTGTCGCCGATGCCGCCGGGGTGCCGGAGCACGGCCTCGCCGGCCTGGCGGGCCATGGCAGCGGCGAGGCCGTCGATGCGCTCGCCCTTGACGCGGTTGGCCAGCTCCCAGTCGGCGATGGCCGAGATGTTGGAGACGGCGTCGCCGATGCCGGCGCGGACGAAACGGACCGGGGCCTCACGGATGACGTCCAGGTCGATGACGACCGCGATCGGGTTCGGCACGCCGTACGAGCCGCGGCCCGCGTCGTTGTCGAGGGTGGCGACCGGGGAGCACAGACCGTCGTGCGCGAGGTTCGTCGGCACGGCGACCAGGGGCAGCCCGACACGTGCCGCGGCGAACTTGGCGCAGTCGATGATCTTGCCGCCGCCGAGGCCGACGACCGCGTCGAAGTGGCCGGCCTTTATGTCGCTCGCCAGCCGGACCGCGTCGTCGAGGGTGCCGCCGCCGACCTCGTACCAGGTGGCGCCGGGCATGCTCGGCGAGATGCGCTCGCGCAGCCGGGCGCCGGAGCCGCCGCTGACGGCGACGGCGAGGCGGCCGGAGTGCGAGATGCGCTCGTCGGCGAGGACACAGGCCAGGTCGTCGAGGGCACCCGGGCGGATGTCGACGACGAGCGGGGAGGGGATGAGCCGGGTCAGTACTGGCACGCGATCTCCCGTCCGCGGGCGAGATCGTCGTGGTTGTCGATCTCCACCCACTTGACGTCGCCGATCGGCGCCACGTCGATACGGAAGCCGCGGTTCACGAGTTCCTGGTAGCCGTGCTCGTAGAACTGCTGCGGGTCGGTCTCCCACACGGTCTTGAGCGCGTCGGCCAGTTCGGGGGCCGCGTCGCCCTCGATCAGGGTGACGCCGATGTACTCGCCGGTGGCCTCGGCGGGGTCCATCAGCTTGGTGATCTTCGTCATGCCCTTGGCGGGGTCGACGACAACCTTCATCTCCTCGTCGGCCAGGTCCTTGACCGTGTCCAGGGCGAGGATGATCTTCTTGCCGTCGCCGCGGGCGGCGAGCAGCGTCTTCTCGACGGAGACCGGGTGGACGGTGTCGCCGTTGGCGAGGATCACCCCGTCCTTGAGAGCGTCACGCCCGCACCACAGGGAGTAGGCGTTGTTCCACTCCTCGGCCTTGTCGTTGTCGATGAGGGTGAGCCTGACGCCGTACTTCTGCTCCAGCGCTTCCTTGCGCGCGTAGACGGCCTCCTTGCGGTAGCCGACGATGATGCCGACCTCGGTGAGGCCGACCTCCGCGAAGTTGGCGAGGGTCAGGTCGAGAACCGTCGGTTCGCCCTCTATGCCCGCAGGACCCACCGGCACCAGAGCCTTGGGAAGGCTGTCGGTGTAGGGGCGCAGACGCCGTCCGGCGCCGGCCGCCAGCACGAGGCCGATCATGCGGGTTCTCCTTCATCGTGTACGGCGGGCGCCCCTGCGGACACCCAGAAGCGGATGCTCTCGAAGAGCACCACCAGGGCCACGGCCACGGCGAGGACCGTGAGCGCGACCGTGAACTGCGAGGCGGTGAGCAGCGCGGCGAGGACGGTGACGAGCAGCGTCCGTCCCTCGTGCCCCCCGATGGAACGCACCAGCCAGGCCGGGGACGCTCCGGCGTTGCCGCGGATGCGGTACACCGTGTCGTAGTGATGGTAGGCGACCGCGGCCACCAGCCCGAAAGCCGCAGGAAGGGCTCCGTTCACGTCCGCCTTGGCGGCGAGGACAAGGACGGTGCCGTATTCGGCGGCGCGGAAGAGCGGCGGGACGAGCCAGTCGAGGGCGCCCTTGAGGGGCAGGGCGACGGCGGCGGCCGAGGTGAGCGCGTACAGGGCGGCTGCCGCTACCGGCAGGACACTGCCGTACGGTTCGAGCGCCGCAGCGAGGACCAGCAGGACCGCGCCGGGCAGGGCGACGAGGAACCGGGCGCCGACTCGCGGCTTGGCGGGCAGCTTGCGCAGCGCCCGTGCGAGCGCCTCGGCCACCGGCCCACTGTCCGCCAGGTCGGCCAGGGCGCCCGCCGCCCGGTCCGTCCGCTGTGCCTTCCGCGTCAGTGACCGCAGCACCCGGCCCGCCGTGGTGTAGGTCGCCGCGAAGGCGCAGCCGATGAGCAGCGCGTAGAAGGTGATGCGCGGGGTCGTGGCCGCCGTGAGGACCGCGATCATCGCCCAGCGCTCGCCGATGGGCAGGACGATCATGCGGCGCACCCAGACCGTCCAGCCGACGCTGTCGAGCTTGCCGGAGAGGGCGGCGGTGGGGCTGGTGTTGGCGGTGGCGTCGTGGTTGGCCTCGTTGAAGGAGAAGTCCACGACGTGCCGGCAGGTCTGCAGGACCATGGCGCCCAGGGCGAGGGCCCAGACGTCGTCTCCGCCGCGGGCGGCTCCCAGGGCGAGGCCGGCGTAGTAGGCGTACTCCTTGGCCCGGTCGAAGGTGGCGTCGAGCCAGGCGCCGAGCGTGGAGTACTGCAGGGAGTAGCGGGCGATCTGGCCGTCGACGCAGTCCAGGACGAAGGACGCGATCAGCAGGACGCCGGCCGCGACGAAGCCGCCGCGGGTGCCGGTGGCCGCGCAGGCCGCCGCTATGAGGGCGGTGATGAGCGAGGCGGTGGTGACCTGGTTCGGGGTCAGGCCGCGGCGGGCGCACCAGCGGGCGATGTAGCGGGAGTACGGGCTGATGCAGTAGGTGGTGAAGAAGCCGTCGCGGGACTTCACGGCCGACTTCAGGCGTACGGCCTCGTCGTCGATGTCCGCCACCGACTGCCGCGCCTCGTTGCGGGTCTGCGGGTCGGCGGGGACGGCGGCGACGAGACTGCCCAGCTCGGGGCGGTGCACCTCGGTGCCGTCGCTGTCCAGGGCGGTGAGGATGCGGTCGGCGAGGCTGTCGACCAGGGTGGTGCCGCCGCCCGCGGAGTTCTCGCGGGCCATCGCCCGGGTGAGGGCCTGACGGCCGCCCGGCTGGGCGGTGACGGCGCCCGGGATCGCGGCGAGCGGGAAGCGGGGGTCGGTGAGGCCGAGCCGCAGTGCGTGCACATGCCCCACGAACCGGGCGTCGACCAGGGCGACCCGCTCCTCGCCCGGCACCGCTGCGAGCAGGGTCTCGGCCTCGGCGGTGTCGGCCGCGCTCCGCACGTCGAAGCCGAGGGACCGCAGATCGGCCTCGATCGACGATCCGGGGACCGGCTGACCGGTGAGGATGGCGGTCGGCAACCGAATTCACTCCCTGGTACCGACGCGTCCGCGCCGGTGCAGTGCTGGGTGGGGGCGCCCGCTCCGGTGGCTCCCGGGCGGCATGTCGGCAGAGGCTATCGGATACCGGGAAGGCCACGTTCACCGCCTGTTAGGCAGATCGATCAACGTGGTTCGCACAAGCCTTTGCCACGATCATCATCGGGGATCCGGGGCCCGCCCCACAAACCGCGCCTCCCAGACCGGACATCGGGGACATCGCGTGGGGCCCGGCGGTGGCGGCATAGGGTGAGCGACCATGACTTGGCTGATCACAGGCGGGGCCGGCTACATCGGGGCACATGTGGCGAGGGCCATGACCGAGGCCGGGGAGCGCGTTCTGGCGCTGGACGACCTCTCGGCCGGGGTGCCCGCGCGGCTCCCCGACGACGTGCCGCTCGTGAAGGGGTCGTCGCTCGACGGTGAGCTGCTTGAACGAGTGTTCGCCGAGCACGGCGTGACGGGTGTGGTGCATCTCGCGGCGCGCAAGCAGGTCGCCGAGTCCGTCGCTCAGCCGACGCGGTACTACCGGGAGAACGTCGGGGGTCTGGCGACCCTGCTGGACGCGGTGGCCGGGGCCGGCGTCGAGCGCTTCGTGTTCTCCTCGTCGGCGGCCGTGTACGGCGACCCGGGTGTGGACCTCATCACGGAGGAGACGCCCTGCGCGCCGGTGAACCCGTACGGCGAGACGAAGCTCACCGGTGAGTGGCTGGTGCGGGCGGCGGGGCGGGCACACGGGATCTCCACCGTATGTCTGCGCTACTTCAACGTGGCGGGCGCGGCGGCGCCGGAGCTGGCCGACACGGGTGTCTTCAACATCGTCCCGATGGTCTTCGACCGGCTGACGCGCGACGAGGCACCGAGGATCTTCGGCGACGACTATCCGACCCCGGACGGCACCTGCGTCCGTGACTACATTCACGTCGCCGACCTGGCCGAGGCGCATCTCGCGGCGGCCAGGCGGCTCGCCGGCGGGGACGTCACGGGCGATCTGACGGTCAACATCGGCCGCGGCGAGGGTGTCTCGGTGCGCGAACTCATCACGGTCATCGGCGAGGTCACCGGCGACCGGCGGCCGCCGCTCGTCGAGGGGCGCCGCCCGGGGGACGCCCCGCGGGCCGTGGCCTCGGCGGCCCGGGCGGCCGAGGAACTCGGCTGGACCGCGCGGCGCGGGGTGCACGAGATGGCCGAGTCGGCGTGGCGCGGCTGGCTGCTGCACCACGGTTCGTGAACCGCTCCTGACGCGTTGAGGGTGCCCTGACCTGCGTATCGTTTCCGCAGGTCAGGGCACATGACAACGGTGTTCAGTGCCGCGTTGCACATACCCCCTCCCCGTAGTTCACTGGGGTGCCCGGGCACGAGCCGACAGACATCGGGCAGACACAGGAGGCGGCTTTCATGGGGGCTGGACACGATCACGGGCACGCGCACGGAGCGTCGGCCGGTGGTACCGCGACGTCGGCGTACCGCGGCAGACTGCGGGCCGCGCTGGCGATCACGGTCGGCATCGTGGTGGTCCAGATCGTCGGCGGGCTTCTCGCGGACTCGCTCGCGCTCGTCGCGGACTCGGCGCACATGGCGACGGACGCGCTGGGCCTGGGCATGGCGCTGCTCGCGATCCACTTCGCGAGCCGCCCGCCCAGCGACCGGGCCACGTTCGGCTACGCACGCGCCGAGATCCTCGCCGCCCTGGCCAACTGTCTGCTGCTGCTCGGGGTCGGCGGGTACGTCGTGTACGAGTCGGTCCAGCGCTTCATCACCCCGGCGGACACCGAGGGCGGGACCGCCGTCGTGTTCGGTGTGATCGGCCTGGTGGCGAACATGGTGTCGCTGGCGCTGCTGATGCGCGGCCAGAAGGAGAGCCTGAACGTGCGCGGCGCGTTCCTGGAGGTGGCGGCGGACGCGCTGGGCTCCGTCACGGTGATCATCTCGGCGACCGTGATCATGCTCACCGGCTGGCAGGCCGCCGACCCGATCGCCTCGCTCGTCATCGCCCTGATGATCGCGCCGCGCACCTGGAAGCTGCTGCGCGAGACGCTCGACGTCCTGCTGGAGGCGGCGCCCAAGGGCGTCGACATGGCGGAGGTACGGGCCCACATCCTGGCGACCGACGGGGTGGAGGACGTCCACGACCTGCACGCCTGGACGATCACCTCCGGCATGCCGGTGCTCTCGGCGCATGTGGTCGTCAGCTCGGAGGCGCTGAGCGCGATCGGCCACGAGAAGATGCTCCACGAGTTGCAGGGCTGCCTCGGTGACCACTTCGACGTGGAGCACTGCACCTTCCAGCTGGAGCCGACCGGGCACGCGGAACACGAGCCGCATCTCTGCCACTGACACGGTGGCCGATGGGCGGTGGCCGCTGGGAGGCGGCTGACGAGCGGTGTCCGCTGAGCGGTGGCTGACGAGCGATGGCTGACGAGGTGTTCGGGGCTGGTGGGGCGCATTCCGATGTGAGTGCGCCGGGGGACGCAGCGCTACGGCGCACGCCCACGCCCTGCCCCTCCCCGCACCGGCAGGGACGATTTTCGGCCCATCGCGCCGGGCACGATCAGCTCCTGGGTCCCTCCACCGGCGTCGAGCGGCGCCGTCCGCGCTCCGCGCTGCCGCGCGGGGACATGCGGGCACGTCGCGAAGTGCCGGGAGTGCCGGATTCGTACGGCAGACTTGGGGCGCGAAGACCGATGTGAAGGATGGGTATGCCGATCACACCTGCCACCGCGACGCACAACCCGTCGAACGGCACCGCAGACGCGATTTTGCTGGAACTGGTCGACGAGGACGGCGTGACGATCGGCACCGCGGAGAAGCTCGCCGCCCACCAGCCCCCCGGACAGCTGCACCGCGCGTTCTCCGTGTTCCTCTTCGACGAGTACGGCAGGCTGCTGCTCCAGCAGCGCGCGCTGGGCAAGTACCACTCCCCCGGTGTGTGGTCCAACACCTGCTGCGGCCACCCCTACCCCGGAGAGGCGCCCTTCGCGGCGGCGGCGCGCCGGACCTTCGAGGAACTCGGCGCGTCCCCGTCCCTGCTGGCCGAGGCGGGCACGGTCCGCTACAACCACCCGGACCCGGAGTCCGGTCTCGTGGAGCAGGAGTACAACCACCTCTTCGTCGGCATGGTGCAGGCCGTGCTGCGGCCGGATCCGGAGGAGGTGGCGTCGACGGCGTTCGTGACCCCGCCCGAGCTGGCGGAGCGGCATGCCAAGGACACCTTCTCGTCCTGGTTCATGACCGTCCTGGACGCGGCCCGGCCGGCGGTCAGGGAGCTGACGGGAGAGTCGGCCGGCTGGTGACGAAGAAGACCCTGACGGCAGGGCCGGACAGGCTTTGAGGAACCGGGCAGGCCTCAGGGGAAGCGTGCGGGCTTGAGCGGCAGGGCGGCCCAGATCACCTTGCCGCCGCTCGCGGTGTACTCGACCTCACACCTGCCGCCCGCCTCCCGGGTGACCTCGCGCACCAGGAGCAGTCCGCGGCCGCCGGTCCGGCCGTGGTCGGCCTCCAGGGCGGTGGGCCGGTACGGGTGGTTGTCCTCCACGGACACGCGCAGCCACTCCGCCCCGACGGCCACCTCGACGGCGACGGTGGGCGACAGCACCGCCGCGTGCTTCACGGCGTTCGTCACCAGCTCCGAGACGATCAGCAGCAGCCCCTGGGCCAGGTCGTCCGAGACCGGCACACCCTGACGCAGCAGCAGGTCCCGTACGGCATGCCGCGCCTGCGGGACCGAGGCGTCGACAGCCGGCGCGGTGAACCGCCAGACCCCCTCGTACGGCAGCGGATCCGCGGGCCCGAGGGGCACCGCGCCGCCCTGTGGACGTGGGCCGGACCCACGCCCCTCGTCGTCCATCGTCCGGTCGCCACCCTCGCGCTCGATTGTCGCCACGTCTCGAGTGTTGGTAACGATGCGCTCCGCACCCCGGGACTGAACAGAAGTCAGCAACTATCGAGCACTTCTGACCGTTGGCGTATGACACGGTCAGTTGTGGGACTGGTCCTGTCCCTGTTGTGCCGTCTCGGCGAACTATTCGGGTTGTACGGGTTTGCCTTGCGGATAGCATCCGGCGCATGGAGCCGCAGCTGCTGAACAGCGTGACCGACTCGGTCGCGACGGTCGTCATCCGTCATCCGGAGAAGCGCAACGCCATGACGGCCGCGATGTGGCGCTCGCTGCCGCCGCTGCTGGAGGGGCTGGCCGGCGATCCGGCCGTCCGGGCGCTGGTGCTCACCGGCGAGGGCGGGACGTTCTGCGCCGGGGCCGACATCTCGACGCTCCGGGGCTCGCCGGAGGACGCGCAGGGGCTTGCCGTGCGGGCCGAGGAGGCGCTCGCCGCGTTTCCGAAGCCGACGCTGGCCGCGGTGCGCGGACACTGCGTGGGCGGCGGGGCGCAGCTGGCGGCGGCCTGTGATCTGCGGTTCGCCGAGGAGGGCGCGCTGTTCGGCGTTACGCCCGCGAAGCTCGGCATCGTGTACCCGGCGTCCTCGACCAGGCGGCTGGTGTCCCTGGTGGGTCCGGCCACCGCCAAGTACCTGCTGTTCTCCGGTGAGCTGATCGACACGGAGCGGGCACTGCGCACCGGCCTGGCCGACGAGGTGCTGCCCGAGGGCGAACTCGGCAAGCGGGTCGCCGAGTTCACCCGGATCCTGGTGTCCCGGTCGCAGCTGACCCAGGCGGCGGCGAAGGAGTTCGCGAACGGCGGTACGGACCGGGACGCGCACTGGGCCGGGCAGGCGCGCGCGAGCGGCGACACCGCGGAGGGTGTCGCCGCCTTCCTGGAGCGCAGGCAGCCGCGGTTCGGCTGGAGTGTGCCTACGTCTGGCTGACGTCGGCGTAGGACCGGAGCCGTTCCACGAGGTGCGCCGGCGCCTTCTGCGGTGATCCGGCGTCGTAGGGCGGCTGGGGGTCGTACTCGGTGAGGAGCTGGATGAACCGGGCGTGGTCGTCGCCCGCGATCCGGCCGAGCAGGGTCAGCCCCATGTCAATGCCGGCGGAGACGCCGGCGGCGGTGACGTACTTGCCGTCGGTGACGACCCGCTCCCCCGTCGGCTCGGCGCCGAAGCGTGCCAGCTCCTCCAGGGCGAGCCAGTGGGAGGTCGCGGGGCGACCCCGGAGGAGTCCGGCGGCGGCGAGCAGCAGGGAGCCGGTGCACACGGACGTCGTCCAGGTGGTGTGGGCGTCGACCTCGCGCAGCCAGTCCAGGAAGGGCTCGTGCTCCATCAGCGGCTCTTGGCCCGGGCCCCCGGGGACGACGACGATATCGGGCTCGGTCACGTCGGCGAAGGTCCGGTCGGCGGTGAGCGCGAGGTTCCCCGACTCGTTCCGGACGGGGCCGGTGCGCTCGGCCACGAAGACGGTTTCCGCGTCCGGTACCCGGCTGAGGGTCTCGTACGGGCCGACGGCGTCGAGGGCGGTGAAGCCGTCGTAGAGAGCGATGGCGATCTGCATGGATTGGTCCCTTGTGGTCGGGTGAGGAGCTCAGGGCGTGGTCGCGGGGCGGAAGCGGCGGCGGTACTCGGCCGGGGGCGTCCCGAGGGCTTTGACGAAGGCCCGGCGCATGGCCTCGGGGGTGCCGTAGCCGCTGGTGCGGGAGATCTCCTCGACGCCGTCGGTGGTGTCCTCCAGGAGACGGCGGGCGTGTTCGAGGCGGACCCGGTCCACGTACCGCCCGGGCGTCATACCGGTCTCGGCCCGGAAGGCGCGGGCGAAATGGCGGGGCGACAGGCGGGCCCGGGCGGCGAGCGCGTCCACACAGAGGTCGGCGTCCGGGCGTTCGGTGATGAACCGCTGGACGTCCCGGAGGGGCTCGCGATGAGCGGTCTGGGCTTCGAGCTGGGCGCTGAACTGGGCCTGGTTCCCGGGGCGCCGCAGGAAGACCACCAGGTGGCGGGCGATGGCCAGGGCGGCGTCCCGGCCCAGGTCCTCCTCGACCAGGGCCAGGGCGAGGTCGATGCCGGCGGTGACTCCGGCCGAGGTGGCGATGTGCCCGTCGCGTACGTAGACGGGGTCGGGGTCGATCTCGATCGCCGGGTGGTCGCGGGCCAGCCGGTCGCAGTACGCCCAGTGCGTCGTGGCGCGGCGGCCGTCCAGGAGCCCGGCCTCGGCGAGCACGGCCGCACCGGTGCACACGGAGACCAGGCGCGCGGCACGCGGCCCGTGCTCGCGCACCCAGTCGACCAGGCGCGGGTCCGGATCCAGGGAGCCCGGACCGCCGGGGACGAGCAGGGTATGCGGGTCGGACGCGCCGTCCAGGGACTCGTCGGGTACGAGGGTCAGGCCGCTGGTGGTCCGCACGGGCGCGCCGTCCGGGGAGGCCGTGCGGATCCGGTACGTCCCCGGGGAGAGCAGCTCCGCTCCCGCGAAGACCTCCACGGGCCCCGTGACGTCGAGACTCTGCACGCCGTCGAAGAGGACGGCGAGAACGGTGCGCTGGGCCATGCCCTTGATTCTTCGCGGACCCGGAGTGTGTCCGCAATGACGAACTTCCCACCTTTCCTGCCATGGGATGGGCGACCCTAGAAGGCATACCAAGCGGTTGGTAACCTGCCGGGCATGACGACTGCCGCCCTTGAGCCGCGCGCCGGCCGACGCTGCCAGAACGTGCTCAACTCCCTGCACGCGACCCACTACTTCTCGCCGGATCTGGGACGGGAAGTGGGTGCTGCCGGGATCACCCACCCCCACGCCGTGAACTTCGCCGTACGGGCCGCAGCGTTCGGACCGGTAGGGCCCGGTGCGGTGGCCGCGTCCTTCTACAACTACAAGTACGAGCTCGTGGCCCGGCATGTGCCGGCGGTGTGGGAGAGCGCCACACCCGGCGAGGTGCTGGCGGCACGCGCGCGTGCGGTCGACGCGACGCTGCGGCGCCTGCTGGGCGAAGAGGCCCTGGCGTCGGCGGAGATGGCCGAGGCCGCGCGGCTCGCGCTGCGCGCCACCGAGGCGTGTTCGCGCGGCGCGCGGCCGCTGTACGCCGCCCATGCCGACCTGCCCGTCCCCGAGGAGCCGCACCTCGCGTACTGGCACGCGGCGACCCTGCTGCGCGAGCACCGGGGCGACGGGCATCTGGCCGCCCTGATGTCCGCGGGTCTTGACGGTCTCGAGGCGATGGTGACCCACACGGCGACGGGCAAGGGCATGGCGCCGAAGTGGGTGTTCACCACCCGGGGCTGGAGCCAGGAGGACTGGGACGCGGCAACGGACCGGCTGCGTGAGCGCGGGCTGCTGGACACGGCCGGCGAGCTCTCCGAGCGGGGTGCCGCCCTGCGCGAGGAGATCGAGCGGGAGACGGACCGGCTCGACCGGGCCCCGTACGAGCACCTGGGCCCGGAGGGCGTGGCCCGGCTGACCGAGCTCGGCACCGGCTTCGCGCAGGCCGCTTTCGCGGCAGGGGCCTTCCCCGCGGACCTGATCGGCAAGAGCTGAGGGTGTGACGCATGGTGAGGCGTCCGTGAGGTACCCGGCCTCTCCCGATCGGTGCGGTCGGGAGAGGAAAGGGGAAACACCGTGTTCCGTGCTATCGCAGACGTGCTGCGCCAGATCGGCGGCGCCGTCGCCACCGTCGTGACCCTGCCCTTCCGGGCCCTGGCCCGGCTCTTCGGCGGGGCCTCGTCCGCCACCCGCAGCCGCAGGGCCTGACCGGGGGCCGGCGGCGACCTGCCGGGCGTACCGCCCTGGACCCCGAGTGTCGGTGTCACCTGCCACAATTGCCGCGCAACCTCAGTGGAGAAGGCGGTACGGGATCGTGACGACACCCGGGTCCAACGGGTCCATCAACGCAGGGACCATCGAAGGCAGGATCGCCGAGGAGCTCGGCGTACGGGAGCGGCAGGTCAGGGCCGCCGTGGAACTGCTCGACGGCGGTTCTACGGTGCCCTTCATCGCTCGCTACCGCAAGGAAGCGACCGAGATGCTCGACGACGCGCAGCTGCGCACCGTCGAGGAGCGGCTGCGCTATCTGCGGGAGCTCGAGGAGCGGCGGGCGGCGATCCTGGAGTCGGTGCGCGAGCAGGGCAAGCTCACCGAGGAGCTGGAGGCACGCATCCGGGCCGCCGAGACGAAGGCGCGCCTGGAGGACATCTACCTCCCCTACAAGCCCAAGCGGCGCACCAAGGCGCAGATCGCCCGCGAGGCGGGTCTCGAGCCGCTGGCGGAGGGGCTGCTCGGCGATCCGGGTGTCGAGCCCCTCGCCGCGGCCGCCGCGTTCGTCGACGCCGACAAGGGCGTGGCCGACCCGCAGGCGGCCCTGGACGGCGCCCGGGCGATCCTCACCGAGCGGTTCTCGGAGGACGCCGACCTGATCGGCGAGCTGCGCGAGCGCATGTGGGTGCGCGGGCGGCTCGCCGCCAAGGTGCGGGACGGCAAGGAGGAGGCGGGGGCGAAGTTCGCCGACTACTTCGACTTCGCAGAGCCGTTCACCGAGCTGCCCTCGCACCGTGTCCTGGCCATGCTGCGCGGCGAGAAGGAGGACGTCCTCGAACTGGCCCTGGAGCCCGAGGAGGCCACGGACGGCCCGTCGTCCTACGAGGCGATCGTCGCGAACCGCTTCGGGATCGCCGACCGGGGCCGCCCCGGGGACAAGTGGCTGAAGGACACGGTCCGCTGGGCGTGGCGCACCCGCGTCCTCGTGCACCTCGGCATCGACCTGCGGCTGCGGCTGCGCACGGCCGCCGAGGACGAGGCGGTGCGGGTCTTCGCGGCGAACCTGCGCGACCTGCTGCTCGCGGCCCCGGCGGGTACGCGCGCGACGCTCGGCCTGGACCCCGGCTTCCGTACGGGTGTGAAGGTCGCCGTGGTGGACGCGACCGGCAAGGTCGTCGCCACGGACGTCATCCACCCGCACGTCCCGGCCAACCGGTGGGACGAGGCCGTCGCCAAGCTGGCGCGGCTCGCCAAGGAGCACGCGGTCGAGCTGGTCGCCATCGGCAACGGCACGGCGTCCCGCGAGACCGACAAGCTCGCCGGGGAGCTGATCAGCAAGCACCCGGAGCTGAAGCTCACGAAGGTGATGGTGTCCGAGGCCGGCGCGTCCGTGTACTCGGCGTCCGCGTTCGCCTCACAGGAGCTGCCCGACATGGACGTGTCGCTGCGCGGTGCCGTGTCGATCGCGCGGCGGCTGCAGGACCCGCTGGCCGAGCTGGTGAAGATCGACCCGAAGTCGATCGGCGTCGGCCAGTACCAGCACGACCTGTCCGAGCTGAAGCTGTCGCGCTCGCTGGACGCGGTGGTGGAGGACTGTGTGAACGGCGTGGGCGTGGACGTCAACACGGCGTCGGCCCCGCTGCTCGCCAGGGTCTCCGGCATCACCTCCGGGCTCGCCGAGAACATCGTGGCGCACCGTGACACCAACGGGCCGTTCACGTCGCGGGGCGGGCTGAAGAAGGTGGCGCGGCTCGGTCCCAAGGCGTACGAGCAGTGCGCGGGCTTCCTGCGGATCCGCGGCGGTGACGACCCGCTGGACGCGTCCAGCGTGCACCCGGAGGCCTACCCGGTCGTGCGGCGCATGGTGAAGACCAGCGGCCAGGAGGTCGCCGCGCTCATCGGCAACACCGGTGCGCTGCGCTCGCTGAAACCGCAGGACTTCGTGGACGAGACGTTCGGTCTGCCGACCGTCACCGACATCCTGAAGGAGCTGGAGAAGCCGGGCCGCGACCCGCGTCCGGGCTTCAAGACCGCCGCCTTCCAGGAGGGCGTGGAGAAGATCGCCGACCTGTCGGCCGGGATGGTCCTGGAGGGCGTCGTGACGAACGTCGCCGCCTTCGGGGCGTTCGTGGACGTCGGCGTGCACCAGGACGGCCTGGTGCACGTCTCCGCGATGTCGAAGACGTTCGTCAAGGACCCGCGGGACGTGGTGAAGCCCGGGGACATCGTCAAGGTGAAGGTCCTCGACGTCGACATCCCGCGCAAGCGGATCTCGCTGACGCTGCGCCTGGACGACGAGGCGGCGGCCTCGCAGGGCCAGGGCGGCGGCTCCGGTGAGCGCGGTGAGCGCCGGCAGCGGGGTGGGCGTCCGCCGCAGCAGCGGCAGGGCGGGCGTGGTGGCGCCGGCCGTGGCGGCAGTGGCGGTTCGCGGCAGGCGCCGCCGCCTGCCAACAGCGCGATGGCCGACGCGTTGCGCCGTGCGGGGCTGGCGGATCCCAAGGGCGGCAAGCGCTGACGGCTCCGCCAGGGAGGTGGTGGGGAGCTGCGGGTCCGTTGTGGCTGGTCGCGCAGTTCCCCGCGCCCCTGAAAGGGCGCTTCGCGCCCTTTCGTTCTAGGGTTGCCGGATGCGCGCTATCACCTGGGAAGTGTCCGGGAGCCAGGGGTTCGAGACCGCCTGGGCCGAGCGGGAGGACGGCGTGCTGCGGGCGCGCGGGCGGGCCGTCGGTACCGTGCCCGAGCCGTACTGGATCTCGTACCAGCTGGAGACCGCCGAAGGCTTCGTGACCACGCGGTTGAGTGTCACGGCGGAGGCCGAGGCCGGGACCCGCGCGCTCGAGCTGCTCCACGACGGTCAGGGCCGGTGGACCGCGAACGGCGAGCCGCTGTCCGATGTGGACGGTGCGCTCGACTGTGATCTGGGGCTCTGCCCGCTCACCAACACCATGCCGGTGCTCCGGCACGAGCTCCATCAGGCGCCCGGCGAGCGGGAGTTCCTGATGGCCTGGGTGTCGGTGCCGGATCTGGCGGTGCGGCCGTCACGGCAGACGTACACGCATCTGGGGCCCGGGCGGGTCCGTTTCGCCTCCGGTGACTTCCGCAGCGATCTGGAGTTCGACGAGGAGGGGTACGTCGTGGACTACCCCTCCCTCGCCACCCGCCTGGCGGCCCGCTAGCGCTCGGTCACCTTGCCGTCCGCGACCTCCAGGCGGCGCGTGACATGGACGGCGTCCAGCATGCGGCGGTCGTGCGTGACCAGCAGGAGCGTGCCCTCGTAGGCGTCGAGGGCCGACTCCAGCTGCTCGATGGCGGGCAGGTCGAGGTGGTTGGTCGGCTCGTCGAGGACGAGGAGGTTGACGCCCCGGCCCTGGAGCAGCGCCAGAGCGGCTCTCGTGCGCTCGCCCGGGGAGAGGGTCGCCGCGGGGCGCAGCACATGTTCCGACTTGAGGCCGAACTTGGCCAGGAGCGTGCGGATCTCGACCGGTTCGGTGTCCGGGACGGCCGCGCGGAAGGCGTCGAGCAGGGCCTCCTGGCCGTGGAACAGCTTGCGGGCCTGGTCGACCTCGCCGAGCAGCACGCCCGAGCCGAGCGCGGCGTGTCCGGCGTCGAGCGGGACGCGTCCGAGCAGGGCGGCCAGCAGCGTGGACTTGCCCGCGCCGTTCGCGCCGGTCACCGCCACCCGGTCCGCCCAGTCGATCTGGAGGGACACCGGGCCGAGGACGAAGTCGCCGCGGCGCACCTCGGCGTCCCGCAGGGTCGCGACGACGGCGCCCGAGCGCGGGGCCGACGCGATCTCCATCCGCAGTTCCCACTCCTTGCGCGGCTCCTCGACGACGTCCAGCCGCTCGATCATGCGCTGGGTCTGGCGGGCCTTCGCGGCCTGCTTCTCGCTGGCCTCGCTGCGGAACTTGCGGCCG
Source organism: Streptomyces sp. NPDC050546 (assembly GCF_044457425.1). Taxonomy (NCBI): domain Bacteria; kingdom Bacillati; phylum Actinomycetota; class Actinomycetes; order Kitasatosporales; family Streptomycetaceae; genus Streptomyces; species Streptomyces sp. NPDC050546. The sequence goes on along the minus strand of NZ_JBITGX010000002.1, from coordinate 340,093 downwards.
ATCTTGTCGTTGTCGTTGCCCGCCTTGCGGCGCGCGTTCTTCACGCCCTTGTCCATCCAGGAGCGCTGCGTCTGCGCTCGGTCCTGGAGGGCCGCCTTCTTGTCGGCGTACTCCTCGTACTCGTCGCGGGCGTGCCGGCGAGCCACGTCCCGCTCCTCGAGGTAGGCGTCGTAGCCGCCGCCGTAGAGGTTGATCTGTCCTTGGGCGAGGTCGAGTTCGAGGACCTTGGTGACGGTGCGGGTGAGGAACTCACGGTCGTGGCTGACGACGACCGTGCCGGCGCGCAGGCCGCTCACGAAGCGTTCGAGGCGTTCCAGGCCGTCCAGGTCGAGGTCATTGGTCGGCTCGTCCAGGAGGAAGACGTCGTAGCGGGAGAGCAGCAGAGAGGCGAGGCCGGCGCGGGCCGCCTGGCCGCCGGACAGCGACGTCATCGGCTGGTCCAGGTCGACCGCGAGGCCGAGGGTGTCGGCGACCTCCTCGGCGCGTTCGTCGAGGTCGGCGCCGCCGAGCCCGAGCCAGCGCTCCAGGCTCGTGGCGTAGGCGTCGTCGGCGCCGGGAGCCCCGTCGACCAGGGCCTGGGTCGCCTCGTCCATGGTCCGCTGGGCCTCGGCGACGCCGGTGCGGCGGGCCAGGAACGCCCGGACGGTCTCGCCGGGCCGGCGGTCCGGCTCCTGCGGGAGGTGGCCGACGGTGGCGGTCGGTGGGGACAGGCGCAGTTCGCCCTGCTCGGGTGCGATGAGTCCGGCGAGCATCCTGAGCAGGGTGGATTTGCCGGCGCCGTTGGCTCCGACCAGGCCGATCACATCGCCGGGCGCGACGACGAGGTCGAGCCCGGTGAACAGGGAGCGGTCGCCGTGGCCGGCGGCGAGGTTCTTGGCGACGAGGGTGGCAGTCATCAGATCGCCGATTTTAATGGGCCGCTCAGTGGGTCACTGCCGTCACCAGGACACTTCCGGAGGTGCGCGCCACGACGTAGGACCGTCCCTTCACCGCCCTGGCGTCGAGGGCGATGTGGTGCCGGCCGGGTTCGAGGACGCCGTCGAAGATCTCGTGGGTGTGGGTGCGGGAGAGCCGGTCGAGGCGGTACGCGGTGAGGGTGACCCGGCAGGCGGAGGTGACCTCGATGTCCGCCCCGCCGTCGGCGGCGGTCAGGCCGGTGAGGCGGTGCTGTGCCACCGTGCCGCGGTCCAGGGCGTGTTCGATCTGGGCGACGAGGAGGGGGACGATCGGGGCGAGGCCGTCGACGTGGGCGACGGGGACCCCGGCCTGTTCGAAGGCGCGGCGGACGGCGGCGCGGTCCCGCTCGCCGGTCGCGTGCCCGAAGGCGACGGCTCCGTAGCCGCGCAGTTCGTCGGCGGGCACTCCGTCGGCGTCGTGGGCGATGTCGGCTCCGACGCCGATGGTGCGTAACGCCGCCGCGAGCTTGGCCAGGACGGCGACGCGGGCGCCGATCAGCAGGACGCGGCGCCGGGTGTCCGGGGCAGAGCCGTTCAGCAGGGCGCTCAGGGCCGTGCGGTACTCGGCGCCGCGGAAGCGGAACGGGCCGATGCCGTGGTAGCCGTTGAGGTCGAGGTCGGCGTGTTCGTCGGTCTGCCAGGCGAAGTCCCGCCAGATGAAGTCCTCGCCGTCCCGCCGGATGACCGCGGTGACGGCTCCGCAGGCCAGGTCCTCGCACTCGGGGCAGCCGTAGACGACGTAACGGCCGCCGGGCAGGGGTGGCGGGCTCTCCAGGAGCAGGCTGCGGACCTGTGCGGTGAAGATGGCGGGCGGGACGTCGGAGGCGAGCGGGGAGACGGCGTCGAGGTCGGAGAGCCGGAACAGCAGCGGCCGTCCGTCGACGATGAAGTCCACGAAGTCCCGGTGGACCTGGTAACCGCCGTCGTGGAGAACCCCGCCGGCCCGCATCGCGGGTGCCAGGCCGAAGGTCGCGTATTCGGCACACATGCTGTGAGTATCCCCATACTGCGCGTGATGTGAGCACGGCATGACATATTCCGCTACGGTCCCGGCATGGCGGGCGGGCGAAGTGACGAGATCGTGGTGGTCGGTGGCGGGGTCGTCGGGTTGACGACGGCGGTGCTGCTGGCCGAACGCGGGCGGCGGGTGCGGGTGTGGACGCGGGATGCCGTGGAGGCGACCACCTCAGCGGTCGCGGGGGCGCTGTGGTGGCCGTACCGGATCGAGCCGGTCGCGCTCGCGCGCGAGTGGGCGCTGCGGTCGCTGGAGCTGTACGAGGAGCTGGCGGCGCGGCCCGAACGGACCGGCGTACGCATGGTCGAAGGAGTACTGGGCGAGACCCGTCTCGACGAGGTCGACGGGTGGCTGGCGGGGCGGGTGCCGGGGCTGCGGCCGGCCACGGCCGTGGAGTACGCGGGGACGGGCGTCCGGGCACGGCTTCCCCTGATCGACATGCCTGCTCATCTGCCGTGGCTGCGGGAGCGGTTCGTGGCCGCGGGCGGAGTGGTCGAGGCCCGTACGGTGTCCTCGTTCGCGGAGGCCGACGCGCCGGTCGTGGTCAACTGCACGGGGCTGGGGGCGCGTGAGCTGGTGCCGGATCCGTCCGTGCGGCCCGTGCGCGGGCAGTTGGTGGTCGTGGAGAACCCCGGGATCGACACCTTCCTCGTCACCACCGACGCGGCCGGGGACTACGCGTACCTGTTTCCGCAGCCGGGCGGGCTCGTCCTCGGCGGTACGGCGGAGGAGGACGCGTGGTCGCCGGAGCCCGACCCGGCGACGGCCGAGGCGATCGTCCGCCGCTGCGCGGCGCTGCGGCCGGAGATCGCCGGGGCACGGGTCCTGGAACACCGGGTGGGACTGCGCCCCACCCGCCCCGCGGTCCGCCTGGACCGCGACACCCTGCCGGACGGCCGGCTCCTGGTGCACAACTACGGCCACGGGGGCGCGGGGGTCACGGTGGCGTGGGGGTGCGCGGAGGAGGCGGTGCGGCTGGTGTGCGACTGAGCCAAAGCCGGATGCCCCCGGCCCGGGGCATCGGAGCCGTCGGGCTCCGACGCCCCGGTCGGGGGCATCCGACAGGGCGGTCGATCGGGTCAGTGCTTGCCGATGGGGTCGCCCTCGACGTCCGGGCCGACGCCCGGGCCGACGCGGAACTCGAAGTCGCCGTCGTACTTCTCGTGGCCCGCCATGACGGCCATCTCGACGGCCTCGGAACCCATCTGCTCACGCACGATCACCGGGTCACGGCGCAGGTCGCGCATGAGGGCGACGCACATGAAGGTCATCACGACGACGAACGGCGCCGCCGCGAGGATCGTGAGGTTCTGCAGGCCTGTCAGCGCGTCGCCCGAGCCGCTGCCGACGAGCAGCATGATCGCGGCCACCGCACCGGTGACGACGCCCCAGAACACCACCACGAGGCGGCCGGGTTCGAGCGCGCCCTTCTGCGAGAGCGTTCCCATGACGATCGACGCCGCGTCGGCACCCGAGACGAAGAAGATCCCGACGAGGATCATCACCAGCAGGCTGGTGGCGGTGGCGATGGGGAACTGCTGCAGCACGTCGAAGAGCTGGCCCTCGGGGGTCGCCTCCTTGCCGAGCTTCCCCTCCTGCTGCATCTTCATCGCCGAGCCGCCGAAGATCGCGAACCAGATCAGGCTGACCGTGCTGGGCACGAGGATGACGCCGCCGATGAACTGCCGGATGGTCCGGCCCCGGCTGATCCGGGCGATGAACATGCCGACGAACGGCGTCCAGGAGATCCACCACGCCCAGTAGAAGACGGTCCAGCTGCCCAGCCAGTCAGCGACGCCCTCCCCGCCGCTCGCCTCCGTGCGGCCGGCCAGCTGGGGCAGGTCGCCGAGGTAGGCGAAGACCGACGTCGGCAGCAGGTCGAGGACGATGATGGTCGGGCCCGCCACGAACACGAACAGGGCGAGCACCAGCGCCAGCACCATGTTGGTGTTGGACAGCCACTGGATGCCCTTCTCCACACCGGAGATCGCGGACGCGACGAAGGCCAGGGTCAGCACCGCGATGATCGCGACGAGCAGCCCGGTGCTCACCTTGTCCATCCAGCCCAGCTCCTGTACACCGGAGCCGATCTGGAGCGCGCCGAGCCCCAGTGAGGCGGCGGAGCCGAAGATGGTCGCGACGATCGCGAGGATGTCGATGACCCGTCCGGCGGTGCCGTTGGCGTGCTTCTTGCCGATCAGCGGGGTGAAGACGGCGCTGATGGTCTGGCGGCGCCGCCTGCGGAAGGTGCTGTAGGCGATGGCGAGGCCCACCACGGCGTAGATCGCCCAGGGGTGGAGCGTCCAGTGGAACAGCGTGGTGGCCATGGCCGTCTCCATGCGTTCACCGGAGTCGGCCGGAGTCGTGCCCGGCGGGGCCGTCGAGTAGTGCGACAGCGGTTCGCTCACGCCGTAGAACATCAGGCCGATGCCCATGCCGGCGCTGAACATCATCGCGACCCAGGACACCGTGCGGAACTCGGGCTCCTCACCCTCCGCACCGAGGTGGATACGGCCGTAACGGCTGATCGCGAGCCACAGGGCGAACACGACGAAGCCGGAGGCGGCGAGCATGAACGCCCAGCCGCCGTTGTGCATCAGCCCGCTGAGCATGCTGCTGGAGACGGATTCGAGCGAGTCGGTCGCCGTGGCGCCCCAGATCACGAAGGCGAGGGTGAGCGCCGCCGTGACACCGAAGACGATCCGGTCGGTCTGAGGCCTCTCCTGACCGGGGAGGCCCGCTTCCGAACCCGGCAGCGCGCCTCCCCCGTGGGGATGCTTCTCGCTTGGTCGGTCATGTGTCACAGGCGGCACCTTTCATTGGAACGTAGGAAGAACGTAAGTCCTCCGTAACGCCCCTACCACGTGTGGCGCAAATTCAACTTCTTCAACATTGCGGTTCGGACTCGGCTGCGGTGAGGTGGTACGCGGCCCGTTCGTCGAGCAGCAGCGGGACGAGTGCCCGCAGGGGCTGGCGCAGGGGGACGAGCACGCCCTCGGCGTCTTTGCGTACGCGCACACCGTGCAGCGCGAGTTCGTCGCCGACCTCGGCGTACTGCGCGGCGGTGAGCCGGTAGCCGCAGGGCGGGTTCTGGATCACCTCGGCGGGTTCGGGCGTGTCGTTGTCGGCGCCGCCGACATAGACCGGGCCGGTGGCCGCGTAGCCGGCGAGCCTGGCCTTGGCCGTCGTGGCCTCGATGCGGCCCCGGCGTTGCTCGGTGTAGCCGAACAGGCCCTTGAGCGCCTCCAGTTGGGAGGTGACCCGGCGCCGGTTGTTCAGCGCGTCGTCCGCCTTCTCCGCTTCGGTGAGGGGGTCCACGCGGCTCTCGATGAGCAGTCCGACCGAATGCTTTACACCGGACATATTGCGCAAAATGCGCTCCTGCCCATCTCCGGCTACCTGTTTGACCGGTTCGCCGGTTTCGGGATCGGTCCAGATGCCGTAGGTGCCGGTCGAGTGGCCGGCCCGCTGCGCCGCGGGGCGGACGTAGGCCTCGGAGAGGGTCTTCGCCTCATCGTGGACCGCGTCATGGGTGTTGAGGTTGCGCGGCCACAGATCGAAGAGCGCTTTGTCGTAGTACTGGGGTGTTGCTCCGTATTCGTGCAGGTCGTAGACGATGTCGGGGCGCTGGTCGCGGATGAGCGCGGCCAGGGCTCGGCCCTCGGCGGTCTTGAGGGCGAGGTGGTCGCGGTTGATGTCGACGCCGTCGCTGTTGCCGCGCGTGTTCGCGGCCCGGCCGTCGGGGTTGGCGGTGGGCACGACGAGGACGGTGGTGCGGTCCAGGAAGCGCCGGGTGCGGCTGTCGCGGGCGTGCGCGAGGTCACGGACGGTGCTGAGGCAGGCTTCCCGGCCGGAGGGTTCGTCGCCGTGCTGGCTGCACACGAGGAGCACCTTGTTCGGGCTGGGGCTCGTGCCGATCCGGACGAGCTGGAGCGGGCGGTCCTGCTTCGTCGTGCCGAAGCGGGTCAGGGAGACCCGGCTGCTCGACCGGTCGACGGCCCTGAGGAAGTCCTGCTCCTCGGGCTGGGTGGTCCAGCGGGCGCCGTCGGTCCGCTCGAAGCCGGTGCGCGGCGGGGAGCCGGTGGCCGTGGCCGCCTGGGCGGGGACGGCGACCAGGGACGCGGCGAGGGCGGCGGTCAGGGTCAGGGCGCGGACGCGGTTCACTGGGTTCCCTCCGGGACGCGGTGGGTGGTGCTCGGTTCCCGTACGCCGTCCAGGAGCGCGGCGACGGGCAGGGTGAGCGCGGAACCCGCGGTGGCGCGGGCGAAGGCGGCGGGTCCGCCGACGAACGGCACGTCGGCCGAGGTGCGGGAGAGGTCGAGCGCCAGCTTCGGCGTGTCGGCGGGAGGGTCGATGAGGCCCTTGTCGGTGCCCGCGACGATCAGCGCCAGACGGTGGCCCTTCGGGACGACGTGGTCGGTGGCCGCCAGGTCGAGGGTGATCCTGTACCGCTTGCCCGGGGTGAGCGGGGAGCCCTTGCCGTCCGAGGCGTGGTTGCCGAGGTCGGCCCAGCCGCGGCTGACGACCGTGTAGTCGACGTCGGCGGTCTTGGCCTTCGCCTCCTTGAAGCAGGAGCTGTCGCCGGCGGTGCTCGCGCCCCAGCAGGTGCGGTTCGTGAGGGTGGTGATGCCTTCGCCGGCGTCGGCGTAGTCGCGGATGGTGTCGGGGCCGACGTCCACGAGGACGGCGGAGAGATGGGCCGTCGGGGTGGAGGGCGTCGCGGTGACGGTGACCTCCGAGGAGCCGGACAGCCGCAGGTCGCGGGTGAGCGGCCCGGTGACGAACCCGGCCTTCTCCGGTGTCGGCTTGTCGATCCGGGCGGCCCAGTCGGTCTCGCTCAGCTTCGGGTCGTCGGTGAAGGTCTCGGTGCCGTGGCCGCGGTGCAGGCCGAGGGTACCGACGCCGGCCTGGGCTCCCCGGTCGGGGCGCAGGGTGGTGGCCCGGGTGCCGGTCGGCGGCCAGACCTTGGAGGTGCTCCACTGGTCGGGACGGCGTTCGATGTCCGCCATGGGCTCGCGGTCGATGCCGTTGTCGTAGCCCATGAGTTCGTGGTCGAACCAGCGGTGCAGGGTGTCGACCCAGGTGGCACGGCGGAAGTCGAAGGGGTCGACGTGGCCGGTCTGGGAGAGCCAGATCTTGCGCTCGACGCCGTGCTTCGCGAGGGCGTCCCACCACTGGCCGACGTGCTTCATGCGCACGTTGAGGTCCTGCATGCCATGGATCAGGAAGACGCTGGCCTTGACCTTGCGCGCGGCCTTCACGTAGTCGCGCTCGTTCCACAGCGGCGTCCAGTCGCCGGTGCGCGGGGCGCCGTCGACGAGCTTCTGCTGGACGGCGGCGCACTTCTCGCGGGCGTCGGGGCTGTTGACGTAGTCGGACAGCCACTCGGGGCCGGAGTCGTAGAGCGGGGCGCCCTGCTGGAAGTAGTAGTCGTACCAGGAGGAGATGGCGCTGATCGGGACGATGGTCTTCAGGCCCTTGACACCGGTGGCGGCGACGCCGTTGGCGATGGTGCCGTCCCAGCTCTTGCCGATCATGCCGGTGCGGCCGTTGGTCCAGGCGGCCTTGGCGCGGGTGGCGCCGGTGCGGGTCGTGTAGGCCTTGGCGCGGCCGTTCAGCCAGTCGACGACGGCCTTCGCGGACTGGATGTCGGAGCGGCCGCCGACGTCGTCGCAGCCGTCGGAGCGGTTGGTTCCGGCCAGGTCGACGCCGACGAAGGCGTAGCCGCGGGGCACGAAGTAGTTGTCGTAGTACAGCGGCATCTGGACGACGTCGCCGTTCGCGTCGTACGTCTTCTTCTGGCTCTCGTTGCCGCGCCCGCAGCAGGAGTAGTACGGGCTGGCGTCCATGATGACGGGGATCTTGCGGCCCTGCCGGGCGGGCTCACGGGGGCGGACGATGTCGACGGCGACCCGGTCGGCCTTTCCGTCGCCGTCGCCGTCGAGTCCGGTGTCCACCCAGACGGCCTCACGGATGGCCTTCTCGTACGAGTAGACGGGTTCGCTCCCGCGCGGCGCGGCCTGCGCCGCGGCCGGGGTGAGCAGTGTGGCCAAGAGGGCGGCCGTGGCCGCCGTCGCGAGCGGTCTCCAGGTCGTGAAGCGCGTGCGTTTCGGCATGCGCCGGACGCTACATCGGTGAACTCCTGTTCAGAAGAGGGCAGCTGACGGACCGGCGTGTCCGGGAGAGGTCCAGGGGTCGGGTGTCTCATGTCGGCCGAATGGCGATCGTGTGACAGCAGGGACCATGGACATGACTGGTGGCACAGGGAGTCAATAGGCTCCGGACAGCTTTCGGGACCTACGACTTGGAGCCTTGCGTGCACCGCAGAATCATCGCGCCGGGAGCCCTGGCAGCGGCCGTTCTCCTGCTGGCGATCCCGGCATCGGCCGCGCCCCACTCCCCCGGCGCGCCGGGCATCGGTGACCCCTACTACCCGGCCTACGGGAACGGCGGCTACGACGTCTCCCACTACGACCTCCGGCTGAAGTACCAGCCGGCCACGGACGAACTGGAGGGCACCGCGACCCTCGTGGCCCGCACCACACAGGAGCTGTCGAGCTTCAACCTGGACTTCCTGCTGGACGTCGGCGAGGTGCGCGTCAACGGCGCGAAGGCCGCGTTCAGGACGTCGGGCGAGCACGAGCTGGAGATCACGCCGAAGACGCCGCTGGCCAAGGGCGCAGCCGTGACGGTCGTCGTGCGCTACCGCGGGGTGCCGTCGTCGAAGCAGGCCTACGGTTTCACCAGCTGGCACCGCACTCCGGACGGCGGTGTCGCGGCGAACGAGCCCGAGGCGGCGGCGTGGTGGTTCCCCGGTAACGACCACCCGCTCGACAAGGCCACCTACGACGTGTCCGTACTGGTTCCGGACGGCACGCAGGCCATCTCCAACGGCACGCTCCAGTCGACGAGTTCACGGCTCGGCTGGACCCGTTGGAACTGGCGCTCGAACAAGCCGCAGGCCACGTACCTCGCCACGCTCGCGGTCGGGAAGTTCGACATCACGACGGGCACGACCGAGAGCGGCATTCCGGTCCTCAACGCCTACAGCAAGGACCTGGGCGACCACGCCGGCGCGGCCCGGGCGAGCATCGAACGGACCGGGGAGATCGCGGACTGGCTCGCCGGGTACTTCGGGCCGTATCCCTACAACGCGCTCGGCGGCTACGTTCCGAACACCACCACGGGCTATGCGCTGGAGACGCAGACCCGGCCGTACTACAGCCCGCGGCAGTTCGCGAACGGGTCGAACGTGTCCCTCGTCGTCCATGAGATCGCCCATCAGTGGTACGGGGACGACGTGTCCCTCAAGCGCTGGAAGGACATCTGGATCAACGAGGGGTTCGCTCGGTACGCGCAGTGGCTCTGGTCGGAGCACGAGGGCGAGGGCACGGCGCAGGAACTCGCCGACCACGTGTACGCCTCGCATCCGGCGGACGACCCGTTCTGGACGGTGAAGCCCGGCGACCCGGGCCCGGAGAACCAGTTCGACGCGGCGGTCTACGACCGGGGCGCGCTGGCCGTCCAGGCGCTGCGCAACGAGATCGGTGACGAGGCGTTCTTCGCGATCCTCAAGGGCTGGCCCCAGAAGTACGCCCATGGCAACGCGTCGGTCGCCGACTTCCGGCGCTATGCCGAGGAGGTGTCAGGGAAGCCCCTGGCCGCGCTCTTCGGCACATGGCTGTTCCAGGCGTCCAAGCCGACGTCGGCGGCGGCGCGGGCCGCGTCCGTCGCGAAGGCCGGCGGGGCGGTGCCGCAGCCGAAGTCATGGAAGAAGATCGCCGCGACGAACGGAGCGCACGAGCACGCGCGGCACGGGAGCGGCGAGCACGAGCACTGACGCGCCTGTTCCCGCACGGCGGTCTACGGTGGGCCCATGCGCGTCCGGCGTATGGGCCCGGGCGGCGCGTAGGCCGGCGGGCGAAGGGAGCCGGGCGTGCGGGATGTGGCGATCATCGAGGCACCGTCCGTGCTGGGGCTGCGGCCGACCGGGGTCGAGGGACTGCCTGAGGCGCTGCTCGGGGCCGGGCTGGCCGAGGGGCTGGGAGCGGTGCGGGCGGGCCGGGTGGAGCCGCCCGGCTACGACCCGGAGCGGGATCCGGAGACCGGGGTGCTCAATCCGGAGGGCATCGCCGGGTACTCCGTCGCGTTGGCCGATGCCGTCGGCGGTGTCCTCGACGACGGCCGGTTCCCGGTGGTGCTGGGCGGCGACTGCAGCGTGCTCCTCGGCAACCTGCTCGCGCTGCGCCGCCGGGACCGGCACGGGCTGCTCTTCCTCGACGGGCACACCGACTTCTACCAGCCGTCGGCGGAACCCACCGGTGAGGCGGCCTCGATGGAACTCGCCCTGGCCACGGGGCGCGGCCCGCGCGTCCTGGCCGACCTGGAGGGCCTGGGCCCCCTGGTGCGGGACGAGGACGTCGTCGCCCTGGGGTTCCGGGACACGGAGGAGTCCGCGTCCTACGGCATGCAGCCGCTGCCGCCCGCGCTGCACGCGCTGGACCTGGACACGGTGCGTGCCCTGGGGGCGCCCGAGGCGGCCCGGCGCGCCGTCGGCCTGCTGACCGGCGACGGCACGGGCGCCGGGTACTGGGTCCATCTCGACGTCGATGTGCTCGACGACGCGGTCATGCCCTCCGTCGACTACCGGCTGCCGGGCGGACTGACCTGGCAGGACCTGGAGACCGTCCTGCGCACGGCACTGACGGGCGGCGGAGCGGTGGGCCTCGACGTCGCGATCTTCAACCCCCGGCTGGACCCGGACGGGTCGATCGCGGAGCGTCTGACCGAGTGTCTGCTGCGGGGCTTCGACCGGCGGGTCTGAGCACCTCGCGGCCGCTGGCCAGGCTCCTGAGAGGGCCCGGGCCAGGCTCCTGAAGAGGGCCCGGGCCAGGGCCCTGAGAAGGGCCCTGGTTCGCTACTTCGTCAGCTGCGACAGCTCCTGGTCGGCCGTCGCGGAGACCCGGCGGCGGACGCCGAACCAGCCCGCGACCAGCATCGCCGCGATCAGCGGCACGAGCAGGAGTGTCCTGCGGCCGACCTCGGGGTCGTTCCACATCATGCCGAGGCAGGCCAGCAGGAAGACGATCGTGGTGATCTCCGTGACCGGGCTGCCGGGGAGGCGGAAGGAGGGGCGGTCGACCAGGCCCTCCTTGGCGCGGCGGACGAAGACCAGGTGGCAGACCATGATGATCACCCAGGTGCTGATGATGCCGAGGGAGGCGACGTTCAGCACGATCTCGAAGGCCTGGGCCGGCACCAGGTAGTTCAGGCCGACGCCGAGCACACACACCGCGCAGGTCAGCAGGATGCCGCCGTAGGGGACCTGGCTGCGGTTCATCCGCGCCGTGAACTTCGGGGCCGAGCCCGCCATCGCCATCGAGCGGAGGATGCGGCCCGTGGAGTAGAGGCCCGAGTTGAGGGAGGACATCGCCGCGGTGAGGACCACCAGGTTCATCACGTCGCCCGCCGCCGGGACGCCGATCTTCGACAGCACCGTGACGAAGGGGCTCTGGTCGGCCGAGTAGACCGAGCCGGGCAGGAGCAGGGCCAGCAGGACGACCGAGCCGACGTAGAAGAGCCCGACCCGCCACATGATCGAGTTCACCGCGCGCGGGACGACCTTCTCCGGCTCGGCGGTCTCACCCGCGGCGACACCGACCAGCTCCAGCGCGGCGTACGCGAAGATCACGCCCTGCATCACCAGGACGACGGGCATCATGCCGTGCGGGAAGACGCCGCCGTTCTCCGTGATCACGCTCAGGCCCGGTGTCTGGCCGCCCACCTTGTGCTGCGTGGCGAGCAGGAAGATGCCGATGAACATGAAGCCGACGAGCGTGGCGACCTTGATGATCGAGAACCAGAACTCCATCTCGCCGAAGATCTTCACCGAGATCAGGTTCACGGCCAGCACGACCGCGAGGGCGGCCAGCGCGAGCACCCACTGCGGGATGTCGGTGAACAGGCTCCAGTAGTGCGTGTAGAGCGCGATCGCGGTGATGTCGGCGATACCGGTGGTCGACCAGTTCAGGAAGTACATCCAGCCGGCGACATAGGCGCCCTTCTCGCCGAGGAACTCGCGCGCGTACGACACGAAGGAGCCCGAGGAGGGGCGGTAGAGCACGAGTTCGCCGAGGGCCTTCACGACGAAGAAGGCGAAGACGCCGCACACCAGGTAGGCGATCGCCAGCGCCGGCCCCGCGTTGTGCAGCCGCCCGCCGGCACCCAGGAAGAGTCCGGTGCCGATCGCGCCCCCGATGGCGATCATGTTGACGTGGCGGGCCTTGAGGTCCTTGCTGTAGCCGGCGTCACCCGCGTCCGCGGGCACCTGGGCCGCGTCGCTACGGGATGCGGCTGCTGCCGTGTTCACGGCGTCCTTGCTCACGGTGGATCCACTTCTCTGGTGCGCCCGAGCGGGTCACGCTCGGCTTTCCGGACGTACATAAGGTCTGCGCCCCCTGTAAAGGCACAGACCAAGGGGCCACCTTCCCTCACCGAGCGCGACTCACGCGGTGGCATACGTCACAGAGCGCTACTTCTCACAGCACCTTCACCTCGGTCGCCGGAGGTTTCACAGCACTGGTGAGACAGCGATACTGCTGCACATGACGACCGACACCGAGGAGCCGACCCTCACGATCGACGAACTGGCCGCCCGGGCCGGTGTCACGGTGCGCACGGTCCGCTTCTACGGCACCAAGGGGCTGCTGCCGCCCCCGGTGCTCGGCCCCCGGCGCGTGGGGCACTACGGGCGGGAGCACCTGGCCCGGCTGGCGCTGATCGAGGAGTTGCGGCAGCAGGGCATGACACTGGCGGGCATCGAGCGCTATCTGCGGCAGCTGCCGCCGGATCTGAGCGCGCACGACCTCGCCGTCCACCGGGCCGTGGTGGCCTCCTGGGCTCCGGACACCGTCGAGACGGTCACGGGCAAGGAGCTGGAGCGCCGGGCCGGGCGGCCGCTCGGCGCCGAGGACGTCGAGCGGCTGGTCGCGATGGGCGTGGTCAGGCCCGGGGACGACGGGTACGGGTACGAGGCCGACCTCGGTCTGCTCCGGCTGGGCGTCGGGCTGCTGGACGTGCCGCTCTCCCAGGAGGCGATCTTCGCGGCGCGCACGGTGCTCATCGAACACGCGCGCGCCGCGGCCCGTGAACTCTCCCAGCTCTTCCGGGGCGAGGTGGCGGAGCGTGACGCCCGGGACGTGCGGTCCCTGTCGGCGCACATGCACCCCCTGGTGGTGCAGGCGCTCCTCACGGCCTTTCAGCGGTCGCTGAAGGAAGAGCTGGGCGAGTGGCTCACGGAGCCGTCGACGGAGCCTTCGGGGGAGTCAGCTCCGGGCTGAGTCGCTGAACCGCTCCCCCTTCTCCGCCTTGTCCACCAGCAGCGCGGGCGGGGTGAACCGGTCGCCGTAGCGCTCGGCGAGTTCACGCGCGCGTGCCACGAATCCGGGCAGGCCCCCCTCGTAGCCGTTGATGTACTGGAGCACGCCGCCGGTCCAGCCCGGGAAGCCGATGCCGAAGATGGAGCCGATGTTGGCGTCGGCGACCGAGGTCAGCACGCCCTCCTCCAGCAGCCGGACGGTGTCCAGCGCCTCGGAGAAGAGCATGCGCTCCTTCATGTCCTCGAACGGGATCTGATACCCCGGCTTGGTGTAGTGCTCGCGCAGTCCGGGCCACAGCCCGGCGCGCTTGCCGTCGTCGCCGTAGTCGTAGAAGCCGGCGCCGCCGCTGCGTCCCGTGCGGCCGAACTCGTCGACCATGCGGTCGATGACGGCCTCGGCGGGGTGGGCCGTCCAGGTGCCGCCCGCCTCCTCCACGGCGTGCTTCGTCTCGGCCCGGATCTTGCGGGGCAGCGTCAGCGTCAGCTCGTCCATCAGGGACAGCACCTTGGCCGGGTAGCCGGCCTGGGCGGCGGCCTGCTCGACCGACGCGGGCTCGACGCCCTCGCCGACCATGGCGACGCCCTCGTTGATGAAGTGCCCGATGACGCGGGAGGTGAAGAAGCCGCGCGAGTCGTTGACGACGATCGGGGTCTTGTTGATCTGCCGGACCAGGTCGAAGGCGCGGGCCAGGGCCTCCTCGCCGGTGCGCTCGCCCTTGATGATCTCGACGAGCGGCATCTTGTCGACGGGCGAGAAGAAGTGCAGCCCGATGAAGTCGGTCTGGCGCTCGACGCCCTCGGCGAGTGCGGTGATGGGGAGGGTGGAGGTGTTGGAGCAGAGCAGCGCGTCGGGCGCCACGACGTTCTCGATCTCCTGGAACACCTTGTGCTTGAGGGAGGTGTCCTCGAAGACGGCCTCGATGACCGCGTCACAACCGGCCAGGTCCTGCGCCTCGGCGGTGGGCGTGATCCGGGCGAGCAGCGCGTCCGCCTTCTCCTGGGTCGTACGGCCCTTGGAGACGGCCTTGGCGCACAGCTTCTCGGAGTAGCCCTTGCCCTTGAGGGCCGCCTCCAGGGAGACGTCCTTGAGGACGACGTCGATGCCGGCGCGGGCGCAGGAGTAGGCGATGCCCGCGCCCATCATGCCGGCGCCGAGGACGGCGACCTTGCGGACCTTCGTGGGCTCGACGCCCTTGGGGCGGTTGGCGCCGGAGTTGACGGCCTGGAGGTCGAAGAAGAAGGCCTGGATCATGTTCTTCGAGGTCTGCCCGGCCGCGAGGTCCACGAAGTAGCGGGCCTCGATGACCTGGGCGGTCTCGAAGTCGACCTGGGAGCCCTCGACGGCGGCGGCCAGGATGTTGCGCGGGGCCGGGTAGGGGGCGCCGTTCGTCTGCTTGCGCAGGTTCGCCGGGAAGGCGGGCAGGTTCGCGGCGAACTTGGGGTTGGCGGGCGTACCGCCCAGGATCCGGTAGCCCGGCTTGTCCCAGGGCTGCTGCGACTCGGGGTTGGCGTCGATGAAGGCGCGGGCCTTGGCGAGCATGTCCTCCTGGGTCGCGGCGACCTCGTCGACGAGGCCGTTCTCCAGGGCGCGGCGCGGGTTGTACTGGGTGCCCTGGAGGAGGACCTTCAGCAGGGCGTCGGCGATGCCGAGCAGCCGGACGGTGCGGACGACGCCGCCGCCTCCCGGGAGCAGGCCGAGGGTGACCTCGGGGCAGCCGATCTTGGAGCCGGGCGCGTCGAGCGCGACCCGGTGGTGGCAGGCCAGGGCGATCTCGTAACCGCCGCCCAGGGCAGCTCCGTTGAGCGCGGCGACGACGGGCTTGCCCAGGGTCTCGATGCGGCGCAGGTTCCGCTTGATCGCCATGCCGCCGTCGAACAGCTCCTGGGCCGTCTCGGGGGTGACGCGGATCAGGTCGCGCAGGTCGCCGCCGGCGAAGAAGGTCTTCTTGGCGGAGGTGATGATGACGCCCCGGATGGAGTCCTTCTCGGCCTCCAGGCGGTCGGTGACGGCGGCGAGAGAGTCGCGGAACGCCTGGTTCATGGTGTTCGCGGACTGGTTCGGGTCGTCGATGACGAGGGTGACGAGGCCGGTGCGGTCCTGTTCCCAGCGGATGGTGGTGGATTCAGTGCTCATGTGGAGGTGCTCCGTGTGATCCGTCGGGAGGGGGTCAGATGCGCTCGACGATGGTGGCGACGCCCATGCCGCCGCCGACGCACAGCGTGGCGAGGCCGTAGCGCTTGTCCTGGCGCTCGAGTTCGTCGACGAGCGTGCCGAGGATCATCGCGCCGGTCGCGCCGAGGGGGTGGCCGAGGGCGATCGCGCCGCCGTTGACGTTGACCTTGTCCAGGGACAGGCCCATGTCCTTCACGAAGCGCAGCACGACCGCCGCGAACGCCTCGTTGATCTCGACGAGGTCGATGTCGTCGATGGTCAGTCCGGCCTTGGCGAGGGCCTTGCGGGTGGCG
This sequence comes from Streptomyces sp. NPDC050546, assembly GCF_044457425.1. Taxonomy (NCBI): domain Bacteria; kingdom Bacillati; phylum Actinomycetota; class Actinomycetes; order Kitasatosporales; family Streptomycetaceae; genus Streptomyces; species Streptomyces sp. NPDC050546. Next base: position 324,279 of record NZ_JBITGX010000002.1, on the reverse strand, counting down.
GGGGCGGGACCGGTGAGCATGATGGTCGGCTCGGAGCCGGAGACGGCGGCGGAGACGATCCGCGCGCGGGGGGTGAGGCCGTAGCGCTCGCCGACCTCCTTGGAGCCGATCGCGACGAGCGAGGCGCCGTCCACGATGCCGGAGGAGTTGCCCGCGTGGTGGACGTGGTCGATCTTCTCCACCCAGTGGTACTGCTGAAGCGCCACCGCGTCGAAGCCACCCAGTTCGCCGATGTCGGCGAAGGACGGCTTGAGCTTGGCCAGGGAGTCGGCGGTGGTGCCGGGGCGCGGGAACTCGTCGTGGTCGAGGACGACGAGGCCGCTGCGGTCCTTCACCGGGACGACGGACCTCTCGAAGCGGCCGTCCTTCATGGCGTTGGCCGCCCGCTCCTGGGAGAGGGCCGCGTACTCGTCGACGTCCCGCCGGGAGAAGCCCTCGATGGTGGCGATGAGGTCGGCACCGATGCCCTGCGGCACGAAGTTCACATCGAGGTTGGTCATCGGGTCGTTGAACCAGGCGCCGCCGTCGGAGGCCATCGGCACCCGGGACATCGACTCGACGCCGCCCGCGAGGACGAGGTCCTCCCAGCCGGAACGCACCTTGGCGGCGGCCAGGTTGACGGCCTCCAGGCCCGAGGCACAGAAGCGGTTCTCCTGCACACCGGCCACCGTGTCGGGCAGGCCCGCCGCGATGGCGGCGATCCGGGCGATGTCCGAGCCCTGGTCGCCGACCGGGCCGACGACGCCGAGCACGATGTCGTCGACGGCGGCCGGGTCGAGGTCCGGGAAGCGGGCGCGGATCTCGTGGATGAGTCCGACGACCAGGTCGATGGGCTTGGTGCCGTGCAGGGAGCCGTTGGCCTTGCCGCGCCCGCGCGGGGTGCGGATCGCGTCGTACACATACGCTTCGGTGCTCACGAGGGGGCCTTTCACTGAGGGTTGCTGGACGCGGGGAGGAGCCCGGGGACGTCCCAGTCCCGGGCGACGTCCGCCGTGTCGGCGCCCGGCCGCGCCGGGCCGGTGCGGACGGAGGTCGGGGTCGCGGAGAAACGGGGGGCCGGGGCGGGCTGGGTGATGCCGCCGTGGTCGGTGAAGGTGCCGCGGGCGGCGAGATGCGGGTGGTGCGGGGCCTCGCGCAGGGACAGGACGGGCGCCACGCACGCGTCGGAGCCCTCGAAGACGGCCGTCCACTCGTCCCTCGTCCGGGTCTTGAAGCGGACCGCGATCTGTTCGCGCAGTTCGCCCCACCGGGTGACGTCCTTGCGGGCCGTGTCCTGGTCCTCGATGCCGAGGAGGGTCAGGAACTCCTCGTAGAACTGCGGTTCCAGCGCGCCGACGGCCATGTGGCGGCCGTCGGCCGTCTCGTACGTCCCGTAGTAGGGGCAGCCGCCGTCCAGGAGGTTGGCGCCGCGGCGGTCCTGCCAGCCGCCGGCGGCGAGCATTCCGTGGATCATCGTGGCGAGGTGGGCGGTGCCGTCGACGATCGCGGCGTCGACGATCTGGCCGGTGCCGGTCGCGCGCGCGTGGTTCAGGGCGGCGAGGACGCCGACGACGAGGTACAGGGAGCCGCCCGCGTAGTCGCCGAGCAGGTTCGCCGGGACGGCCGGCGGCTCGTCCGGCCTGCCGATCATGCCGAGGGCGCCGGTGGGGGCGATGTACGCGATGTCGTGCCCGGCGCGCTCGGCGAGCGGGCCGTCCTGCCCCCAGCCGGTCATCCGCCCGTAGACGAGACGCGGATTGCGGGCGTGGCAGGCCTCGGGGCCGACTCCCAGGCGCTCGGCGACACCGGGGCGGTAGCCCTCGACCAGGATGTCGGCGCGCGCGGCGAGGTCGAGGACGTGGCCGGGGCCGTCCGGGGACTTCAGGTCGACGACCACCGAGCGCTTGTTGCGGTTGGTGACGTCGTACGCCGGGTCGATCGCGAGTCCGGGGCCGCCGGGGCGGTCCACGCGCACGACATCGGCCCCGAGGTCGGCCAGGAGCATGGCGGCGAACGGGCCGGGCCCGATGCCGGCCAGCTCGACGACGCGCACGCCGGTGAGCGGGCCGTGTCCTGGCGTCCTTGCCGTGGTCATCCAGCCCCCAGTGCTGTGACACAACTGATGTAACACCAGTGATGCTAAGAACGCGTTTCGATCGGCACAAGACCTGAAGAGAGCAAGCGCTTAGTAATCTGCCCGACGGAGTCAGTCCGCGTCCAGTTCCGCTATCAGCCGTTTCGGCGCGATCACCCGATAGCTCTCCTCCACCCAGTCGCAGAGCATCTCCGCGGCAGGGGCTCCCTGCTGCTCCAGGGGGATGCTCACCCAGCCGGCCTTGCCCAGGCCGTAACCGGCGGGCTCGGCACCGGGGCTGGACAGGGCGTGGGCGTGGGCCGTCTCGTCCTTGAGCTTCACCGTCACACCCAGGGGGTAACTGCCGTCCTGGACGCCGAGGAAGACGAACACCTTCTTGTTGACCTTCGCGACGGACTCGCCCCAGGGGAACTCCTCGACCGCACCCGGCAGCCCCAGCGCGAACTCGCGCACTTTCTCCCACTTCTTCAGGGCATTCCTGGGCACGGCCATCGTCGTTCCTCCGGGCTCGTCGTCGGGCTCCGCACCCCTCACGCTAGCCTCGGCCACCGACAGCGGCACGGGCTGCACGACCGAGGGGTGTCATGAGCAGGCTGAACAGGACGGACCGTCCCTACGACATCGTGCTCTTCGGAGCCACCAGTTTCGCCGGAGCGCTCACCGCGGAGTATCTGGCCGCGCAGGCGCCGGACGGGCTGCGCTGGGCGATCGCGGGCCGCAGCGCGCAGAAGCTGGAGCGGCTGCGCGAGCGGCTGCCGGTCGACGCCGAGGTGGGCGTGGTGCGGGCGGACGTCACCGACCCGGCCTCGCTGCGCTCCCTCGCCGAGCAGGCGCGGGTGGTGGCCACGACGGTCGGCCCGTACGTGACCTACGGCGAGGAGCTGGTCGCCGCCTGCGCGGACACCGGGACGGACTACCTCGACCTGTGCGGCGAGCCCGAGTTCGTGGACCTGATGTACGTCCGGCACGACGCACGCGCGCGGGAGACCGGGGCACGGCTGGTGCACGCCGCCGGCTTCGACTCGATCCCGCACGACCTGGGCGTGTACTTCACCGTGCGGCAGCTGCCCGAGGACGTGCCGCTGACCGTGGAGGGCTTCGTCACCGCCGACGCGGCCTTCTCGGGCGGGACCTTCAACTCGGCCCTGAACCAGTTCGCGCGGCAGCGGGAGATGGCGGCGGCCGTGCGGGACCGGCGGCGGCACGAGCCGCGACTGGTGGGACGGCGGGTCTCCGCGCCGATGGGTACGCCGCGGTTCGCCAAGGAGGTCGGTGCCTGGGCGCTGCCGATGCCGACCATCGACCCGCAGATCGTGCGGCGGTCCGCGGCGGCCCTCGACCGGTACGGCCCCGACTTCCGCTACCGCCAGTACGCGGCCGTCCGGCACCTGCCCATGGCGGTGGGCGGGGTCGCGGCCGTCGGCGCCCTGGTCGCGGCGGCCCAGGTGCCGCCCGCACGCCGCTGGCTGTCGGACCGGCTCAAGCCCGGGGACGGGCCGAGCCCCGAGAAGCGGGCGAAGAGCTGGTTCTCCCTGCGCTTCGTGGGCGAGGGCGGCGGCCGGCGGGTGTACACGGAGGTCTCGGGCGGCGACCCGGGGTACGACGAGACGGCGAAGATGCTCGCCGAGTCGGCGCTGTGCCTGGCCTTCGACGAGCTGCCGAAGACGGCGGGCCAGGTCACCACGGCGGCGGCGATGGGCGACGCGCTGATCGACCGGCTGCGCGCGGCGGGTATCCGCTTCCGCGTCGCGTCGGCCCGCTGAGCCGGGTTCGGGTCTACAGCGGCCACTCGGCGATGGTGTAGATCATCCCGCCGATCCAGGCGAGCCCCGCCAGTACGGCGAGGACCAGCCCTATGGTGACGGCCCGCTCGACGGTCTGGGTCGGTCCGGCAACAGGCTTGGGAGCGCGGTGCGTTGTCATGCGCCCCAGCCTGCCGACGGGGGCCGCTGCCGGGCATCCGTACAGGTACTCAGAGCCGGTACTCAGATCACACCGCCCGAATCGCCTCCACCTCCTCTTCGGTTTGAGACTTTCCGACACCGCGGGTCCGCTTCATCTGGGGCGGCGGCCGCGGAAGTGCCAAGAAGGAGTTCAATGAAACCATTGAAGACATGAAATTCCTTCTCGAAGTCACCATGGACGACGCGGCGTTGGCGAAGGATCCGGCGGGCGAGCTGGGCCGGATCCTCAGGTACTGGGGCGGCAATCTGCGCCACTACGCGCTCCGCCCCGGGGACGGGTCGGTCGTCTACGACTCGGAGTACCGCGAGGTGGGCCGCTGGCGGGTGGCCGATCAGGCCGAGTAGGTCGCGCGCAGCGCCTGCCGGCAGAGGGCGTCCGCTCTGCGGGTGGTTTCCGGGAGGCGGTACTCGGGGGTCAGGGCGAGGGTGTGGGCGCAGGCGCCCGCGAGCGTCACGCGGTGGCCGACCGAGACGAAGACCGGCTTGACGGCCTCCCGGGTCCGCAGGGCGCGGCCGACCTCCTCGGAGCCGGCGAGCAGCGGGGAGCCGCTGCCGCGCGGGGTGTCCGGGTCGTCGTAGGCGAAGGTGAAGGGGTTCTTGGCGACGCCGATCGTGGGGAGGCCGGTGAGGACGCCGAGGTGGCTGGCGAGGCCGAAGCGGCGGGGGTGGGCGAGGCCGTAGCCGTCGCAGACCACCAGGCCCGGCGCGAGCGGCAGGGCGTCGAGGGCGGCCAGGACCGTGGGGATCTCGCGGAAGGCGAGCAGTCCGGGCACATAGGGGAAGGAGACGCGGCCCACCGCCGTGGCCTCCGCGACGACCTCGAGACTCGACGCGTCCAGGACGACCGCTGCCGCCGCGACGACATCGCGTTCGTCGTCGTAGGCCACGTCGACCCCCGTCACACGGCCGGTGCCGGGCGGCGGTCCGGGTTCGTCGAGGATCACGCGCTCGCGCAGTTCGTCCTGGACGGCGCGGGCCTCTTCCTCGGTCGTGGGCCAGTCTTCGGGGATGCGTACGGTCGTCATGGTGGGCCCGAGCCTACGGGCAGCGCGGAGGCCGGCCGGACCAGTGAGTCCCGCCGGCCTGGGGAGGCACGCGCCTCACTTGTTCAGTGCGCGCTGCAGCTGGCTCTTGTTCATGCTGGAGCGTCCGTCGACGCCGCGGCGCCTGGCCTCCTGGTACAGCTGGTCGTAGGTGGGGCCCTGGGAGCCCTTCCCGGACCGCTGCCCGCCGCGCTTGCCGGAGGACATGTCCTTCATGGAGGTGCGGCCGGCGGTCTTCGACTCGCCGGAGCGGGCGCGTTCCTTGTTCACCGTCCGCGCGGCGATCTCCTTGGCACGGCCGGTGCTCTCGCCCCGGTCCTTCGCGCTGTCCTTGATGTGCTCGTACTGACGCTCCCGCTTGGAGCTCGAACCGCGTGGCATCACCGCTCACTTCCTTTCACGACCAGTGAACGAGTACCCACGTTGCCAACGATCAGGGCGGTCCGCATGCTCAGTGCTCCAGGCGGGCAACCCGGCCCTTCTCACCGGCGGCCCAGCACCCTCGGTCCGGGGTGCAGTCGACGGTGTCGTAGGAACCGGTGTCGACCGTCCGCCAGGTGCGGCCGCCGTCCGCGGTGAGGTCGGTGCCGGTGGGGCCCACGGCCAGGGCGGCGGTGCGGCTGTGCGGGAGCCAGGCGACGCCGGAGCGGTAGGCGGGCGGCGGTGCGGCGGCGGGGCGCCAGCTGCGGCCGCCGTCGGCAGTGCGCGCGGCGGCCCGCGGGGAGGGCTGGTCGGGGCGGAAGTCACCGCCGACCGCGAGGCCGTGGGTCCGATCGCGGAAGGCCAGCGCGAAGACACCGCGGGCCGGGTCGCCCGCCGGGAGGGCGGTGTCGGTGACCGTCCAGGTGTGCCCCCGGTCGGCGGAGTGCAGCACGCGCGCGTGTGCTGCGCCGCCGGTGGCGAGCCAGGCGTCCTTCGGCCCGGAGGTGACCAGGCACTGGCCGCTCGCCGCGAATCCGGCCTCGCCCTCCTGCGCGGCCGGCATGCCCGCGTTCGGCAGCACCTTCCAGGTCCGGCCGCCGTCGCCGGTCGAAAGGATGCGGAACTTCCCGTCCACCGGGTCGCTCATCGCGAGGCCGTGGCGACGGTCGAAGAAGGCGAGGCAGTCGTAGAAGGCCTTCGGGTCGGTGTTGCGGAAGGACTCCGTCCAGGTCGCCCCGCCGTCGTCGGTGCGGTACACCCGGGACGCCTCGCCCTCGCCGATGGCCAGGACCACGGCCCGGTGCGCGTCGAACGCCTCGACGTCCCGGAACTGCAACTCCGCCGCGCCCGGGGGCGAGACGTTCCGCCAGGTCGTCCCGCCGTCGGTGGTGCGCAGGACGGTGCCGCCGGTCCCGGCGGCCCAGGCGGTGTTCCGGCTGACGGCGGCCAGGCCGCGGAAGCGCACGTCAGGGGTGCCGGTGTCCTTCAGCTCCCAGTGCGGCGGCCGGTCTTCCGGCCCGGAGGCCTGCGCCGGTACGGCGGTCAGGGCGGCCAGTGCCGCCGCGCACGCCGCCGCTGCGGTCACCCTGCGCCGTGTTCGTCCCGTCCGTCGCGTGTTCCCCAAGCGCCTCATGGCCGGGGAAGCTAGCCCACCGTCCGGGCGCCGTCCAGACGGCCTCACGGGCGTCCGGGGTGTTCTGTCGGTCGCCACAAGTGCCCGCCGTGGCACATGAGGAGAGTCACGTCACTCTGGTGCATGAACGCGGTGACGGAGGTCACTCGCATTTCGTGTGCACGGATTGGCTGAATCCGGCGTCTCTTCCAATGCCCGGCCTCTTCCGGCCGGAAGTCCGTCCAGCCGTCACAAGGGAGCAAGGCGTTGTCCATCGTCATCGAGCAGCCCGTGGAGGCCCGTCTCGTCGCCGCCGCGCCGCGAATGCCGAGCATTCCCGCGACGCTCCACTACGACCGACGTGATCCGTTCGCCGTCCGCATGACCTTCCCCGCTCCGGCCACGCTGGAGGGCGTCGAGGTCTGCTGGACCTTCTCCCGTGAGCTGCTCGCCGCGGGTCTGAAGGAGGCCGAGGGACACGGCGACGTGCGGGTGCGGCCCTACGGGTACGACCGCACGGTGCTGGAGTTCCACGCCCCCGAGGGCACCGCCGTCGTGCATGTCCGCTCCAGTGAGGTGCGCCGGTTCCTGGAGGCCACGAGCGAGCTCGTGCCCGTCGGTCTCGAGCACCTCCAGCTGGATCTGGACCACGGTCTGGCGGAGCTGATGCGGGACGCGTGCTGAGCTGACGTCCCCGCGTCAGCAGGGCGTTGACCTCGCCGTAGTCCAGAGCGTCCGCGAGCGACCCGTATGTCCCCGTGTCCAGCAGCTCCCCGAGCGGCTCGGCGGACCAGGTCGTGGGCGGCCTGGGCGACGCCCGGGCCCACACTGACACGAGCCACTCCCAGGGCCGCGATCTCGGCGACCGGCGGTGCGCCCGGGCCTGCCATGACGTTCAGCGGCCCGTCGACGCCGTCCACGAGTTCCTTCACGATCCCCGGGTCGACGGCCCCGGGGACGAAGATCCCGTCGGCCCCGGCGGCGCGGTACGCGGCGGCCCGCTCCGGCGCCGGCGACGCGGGCGACGGCTTCGAGGGCCGCGTCGCGCTCCACCCGTTCGCCGTCCGGCGCCCCGAGCGCCCAGACGAGCCCGGCACTGGTCGTCGCCACGGCGGCGGCCCCGGCCTCCTCGACCAGCCGGGCGCTCACGGCGTCCCAGGCGTTGGGCAGGACCAGCGGGGTCCCGGGGACGTGCAGGACGCGGAAGGCCGAGGCCCGGTCGTTCTGTTTCGTCATGGGGACGACGCGAGCAGCGGGCCGGGGCCATCGCCGGCAGGAATCCGATCTGCACGCGGTCAGGGCAGAGCGGACGCCGTCAGCGTGGCGGCCACCGCCGTACGCACTTCGCGCACGATCTTCCGCAACCCGGGCGCCGTCGCCCCGGCACGCTCGGTCAGCTCCTCGACGCGCCGCTCGTTCGCGCGGACGTCCTTCTCGGGGAGCAGGTCCGCCGCCACGGCGAGGGCGAGCAGCGCCGCGTCACGCTCGGAGAGTTCGGCGACGAGCGGCGGCCCCTGGAGGAGCTGGAGCGTCTCCTCCCGCAGCGCGTCCGCGGCGGCGGCGCGTTCCAACGCGTACTCGACGGACGGGAACACACCGAGGACCCGCTTCTTCTCCGCCCGCAGATACCCCCCGGCCACGAGCTGCTCCCGCACGGCGTCGAGGGTCACCCGGGCCCGCAGCGTCACCCAGGTGCGCCAGGAGTGCGGGCACGACTCGTGGACCAGCTCCAGCAGCCCGTCGAGGACCGCGTCACCGGCGCGCGCGTCGAGGTCGACCGGTGTGGCGATGCCGTCCTCGTCGGTGAGCAGGCCGCGCTGGGCCAGTTCGGTGAGGGCACCGGCCCGCACCAGGCCGGCCAGGTGGCCGGCGTCTGTGGCCGGCGGCAGCGCGGAGTCCCAGGCCAGCAGGCAGAGCCGGGCCGGCAGCGAGAGCGGGCCGTCGGTCACTGGGCCTCCTCGGGGCGCTCGGGCCGCTCGTTAATTCGTTGACAGGCCTGACGCCCCCTCGTACGTTGGGAAGCGTCCTGTTGCCGCCGATTGGAGAAGGACGTTGCTCGTCTGAGGTCCTGAGACACCGCGTCACACACATCAGGTGTGTGCGCTGCGTGCGACCTCGGCGACTGAGCCGTCCTTTGGTGCAGGGCTTTTCTCATGCCCGTGGACTCCCTCCTCCCTGGTCGCAGGTGTCTCGATACGCGTTTGCCCCTGACCGCATCAAGCAACCGCGAAAGAGGCCCCGCATGCCTACTTCCATCACTGCCGCCTCCCTCTCCTTCACCTGGCCCGACGGTTCCTCCGTCTTCGAGGGCCTCGACGTCGCGTTCGGCCCGGGCCGCACCGGCCTGGTCGGCGTCAACGGGTCGGGAAAGTCGACCCTGTTGAAGCTGATCGCCGGTGAGCTCGCACCGGCCGACGGCACCGTCCGCGTCGCCGGTGAGGTCGGGTACCTCCCGCAGAACGTCACGCTCGACACCACCCTGCGCGTCGACCAGGCGCTCGGCATCGCCGCACAGCGGGCCGCGCTGCACGCCATCGAGGCGGGTGACGTGGCCGAGGCGCACTTCGAGACCGTCGGCGACGACTGGGACGTCGAGGAGCGCGCCCTGGCCACCCTGGGCGAACTCGGGCTCGGGCACGTCGAGTTGGACCGCACCATCGGCGAGGTCTCGGGCGGCGAGTCGGTCCTGCTGCGACTGGCCGCGCTGCTGCTGCGCCGGCCCGACGTGCTGCTGCTGGACGAGCCGACCAACAACCTCGACCTGTACGCGCGCAGGCGGCTGTACACGGCCGTCCAGTCCTGGCCGGGCGTGATGGTCGTCGTCAGCCACGACCGTGAACTCCTGGACCTCGTAGACCAGATCGCGGATCTGCGCACCGGCGAGATCACCTGGTACGGGGGCAACTTCTCCGACTACGAGGAGGCCCTGTCGGTCGAACAGGAGGCGGCCGAGCGCATGGTGCGCGTCGCCGAGTCCGACTTCCGCAAACAGAAGCGCGAACTGGCCGACGCCCAGGTCAAGCTGGCCCGCCGCAAGCGGTACGGACAGAAGATGTTCGAACAGAAGCGCGAGCCGAAAATCGTCATGGGGGCGCGCAAGCGCGCGGCGCAGGAGTCAGCGGGCAAGCACCGCATCATGCACGAGGAGAGGCTCGCCGAGGCCAGGGAGCGGCTCGACGAGGCGGTGGAGGCCGTGAGGGACGACGACGAGATCCGTGTCGACCTGCCCTACACGGCCGTCCCGCCGGGGCGTACCGTCCTCACCCTCCAGGATCTCGGGCTCCGCTACGGCGCCCGTGTGGAGGGCGGCTTCGAGCTGCGCGGCCCCGAGCGGGTCGCGCTGATCGGGCGCAACGGCTCGGGCAAGACCACGCTGCTGCGCACGATCACCGGCGAGCTGGATCCGGAGTCGGGCGACGTGCGGACGCATGTGCCGCTGCGGTTCCTGCCGCAGCGGCTCGACGTTCTCGACGGGGAGCTGACCGTCGCCGAGAACGTGGCCCGGTTCGCGCCGGACGCCACCAACAACCGGATCCGGGCACGGCTGGCCCGCTTCCTGTTCCGGGGCGCCCGGGCCGACCAGAAGGCGGCGACGCTGTCTGGCGGCGAACGCTTCCGGGCCGCGCTGGCCGCGCTGATGCTGGCGGAGCCCGCGCCGCAGCTGCTCATGCTCGACGAGCCGACCAACAACCTCGACATGGCGAGCGTGCGGCAGCTGACGACGGCCCTGGAGTCCTACGAGGGAGCACTGATCGTGGCCAGTCACGACCTGCCGTTCCTGGAGTCGATCGGCATCACACGCTGGCTGCGGCTGGAGGACGGAGAACTGAGGGAAATCACGCCAGAGGCTGTCGGGTATTCCGCCTAGCTTCGGTGGCATGACCGACTTCACGCACGATGTCATCACCCTGACCGGAGCACGCGAGAACAACCTCAAGGACGTCACCCTCCGCATCCCGAAAGGCCGGCTGACCGTGTTCACCGGCGTTTCGGGGTCGGGGAAGTCGTCCGTCGTCTTCGACACGATCGCGGTGGAGTCGCAGCGTCAGCTGAACGAGACGTATCCCTGGTTCGTCCGCAACCGCCTGCCCAAGTACGAGCGGCCGCACGCGGACGGTCTGGGGGGCCTCTCCCCCGCGATCGTCGTCGACCAGCGGCCGGTCGGCGGCCACTCCCGGTCGACCGTAGGCACCATGACGGACGTCTACTCGGTGATCCGGGTGTTGTTCTCCCGGCACGGCACCCCGAGCGCCGGGCCGGCCACGGCCTACTCGTTCAACGACCCGTCGGGCATGTGCCCCGACTGCGACGGCCTCGGCCGTACGGTCCGGCCCGACTGGGACCGCATCGTGGACCCGGACCGCTCCCTCGCCGACGGGGCGGTCCGCTTCCCGCCGTTCGCCGCCGGGACCTGGCAGGGGCAGGCGTACACGAACAGCGCCGACCTCGACCCCGACAAGCCGGTGGGCCGGTTCACGGCGGCCGAGCGGGAGTTCCTGATGCGCGGGCGGCCCGGCAGCAAGGTCACCGTCAACGGCACCGGCGGCACCTGGACCACCGAGTACGAGGGGCTGGCCGACCGCTTCGAGCGGCTGTATCTGAAGCGGGATCTGTCGGCGATGAGCCAGAAGACCCGCGACCTGGTCCGGGAGTTCCTGGTGGAGGGCGCCTGCCCGGCCTGCCGGGGAGCCCGTCTCAACGCGGCGGCGCTCGCGACCCGGATCGACGGCCGGTCCATCGCCGACTGCGCACGGATGCAGGTCACCGACCTCATCGTCGTGCTGAAGGAGATCGACGACCCGGTGGCCGGGGTGGTCGCGGGGGCGGCGGTGGCGGCGCTGGAGCGGATCGAGACCATCGGGCTCGGCTACCTCAGCCTCGACCGGGAGACGTCCACGCTCAGCGGCGGGGAGGGGCAGCGGCTGAAGACGGTGCGGCACCTCGGCTCCAGCCTGACCGGGATGACGTACATCTTCGACGAGCCGAGCGTCGGCCTGCACCCGCGCGATGTGGGCCGCCTCGGCGATCTGCTGCTGCGGCTGCGCGACAAGGGCAACACCGTGCTGGTCGTCGAGCACGACCCGGACGTGATCGCGCTGGCCGACCATGTGGTGGACATGGGGCCGGGGGCGGGCACCGGGGGCGGCCATGTGGTGTTCGAGGGCACCCCGGAGGAGCTGGCCGCGTCCGGCACGCTCACCGGCCGCTGCCTGCGCACCCGTACGGCGGTCAAGGAAGAGGTGCGCGGGCCCGTCGGCGACCTGTGGGTCAAGGGAGCCGACCGGCACAATCTGCGGGACGTCACCGTGCGGTTCCCGGCGGGTGTGCTCACGGCGGTGACCGGGGTCGCCGGGTCGGGAAAGAGCACCCTGGTCGCGGAGTTCACCGCCGCCCACGACGAGGCCGTGGTCGTCGACCAGTCGTCGATCGGGATCTCGGGCCGGTCCACTCCGGCGACCTATCTGGGGATCATGGACACGGTACGGAAGATCTTCGCCCGGGAGACGGGGGCGGAGGCGGGCTTCTTCAGCTTCAACTCGAGCGGCGCCTGCGGCACCTGCGAGGGCCGGGGGATCATCTACACCGACCTCGCCTTCATGGACCCGGTGACGACGACCTGCCACGACTGCGAGGGGCGGCGCTTCAGGGACGAGGTGCTGCGGCTCACCGTGCGGGGCGCCTCCATCGCCGACGTCCTGGAGATGACGGCCGAGCAGGCACTCGGCTTCTTCGACGACACCGGCGTACGGCGCCGGCTGCGCGCCCTGCGGGACGTCGGACTGACGTATCTGACGCTCGGCCGGCCCCTCTCCACCCTCTCCGGCGGTGAGCGGCAGCGCATCAAGCTGGCCACGCGGCTGCACCGGACGGGCGCGGTCTACGTCCTCGACGAACCGACGACCGGCCTGCACATGGCGGACGTGGAGGGGCTCGTCGCCCTGCTGGACCGGCTGGTCGACACGGGCAACACGGTCGTCGTCGAGCACAACCTGGACGTGGTCGCCCGCGCCGACTGGGTGATCGACCTCGGCCCGGACGGCGGACGGGACGGCGGCGAGATCATCTTCGAGGGCACGCCGCGGCAGCTCCTGGCGGCGCGGGGTTCGTCCACCGGGGAGCACCTGCGGCGGGCGGCGCGGGCCCCGGCGGGCTGAGCGCGACCCCCGGCGGTGCGACGGCCCCTCGCGCCCAGGGGTGTCGTCCCGCGGGATCGCCCTGCATCATGGTCGGCTGACGCCCGATGCGTTCCGGCCGATCCCGGAGGTCCTGTCGGTGCGGTCCAGACACGTCCCATCCGATACGGAGTCACGCTCGTGCCCAGCAAGAAGGCCCTCGTCCGCCGCCCCAGCCCGCGCCTCGCCGAGGGGCTGGTGACGCACATCGAACGGGAGAGGGTCGACGCCGACCTCGCGGTCGAGCAGTGGGAGGCGTACGTGACGGCCCTGCGCGCGCACGGCTGGGACACCATCGAGGTGGATCCGGCCGACGACTGCCCGGACTCGGCGTTCGTCGAGGACACGGTCGTGATGTACCGGAACGTCGCGCTGATCGCCCGCCCGGGCGCCGAGTCCCGGCGCGCGGAGACCGCCGGGGTGGAGGAGGCCGTGGCCGGTCTGGGCTGCTCGGTGAACTGGATCTGGGAGCCGGGCACCCTGGAGGGCGGCGACGTCCTGAAGATCGGCGACACGGTGTACGTGGGCCGGGGCGGGCGCACCAACGCCGCCGGCGTGCAGCAGCTGCGCGCCGCGTTCGAGCCGTTGGGCGCGCGGGTCGTCTCCGTACCGGTGAGCAAGGTGCTGCACCTGAAGTCGGCGGTGACGGCGCTGCCGGACGGCACGGTCGTCGGGCACATCCCGAAGATGGACACGCCGTCGCTGTTCGCGCGCTTCCTGCCGGTGCCCGAGGAGGCCGGCGCGCACGTGGTCCTGCTCGGCGGTGACAAACTGCTGATGGCGGCGAGCGCGCCGAAGACCGCGGAGCTGTTCGCGGACCTCGGGTACGAACCGGTCGTCGTGGACATCAGCGAGTTCGAGAAGCTCGAGGGATGTGTGACGTGCCTCTCGGTGCGGCTCCGGGAGCTGTACGCCTGACCGGGCCGCCGCGTCCCCCTTTCGGCCCTCGACCTGCGGGTCCCGGGGACGGCGCCGAGCGGGCGGGCGACCCGCTGATCAGCGGCCTTTACAGCACCCTTAACCTACGGCATCGTAACCTACGGAAACGTAGCCTACGATTCCGTAAGTTACCGCTCACCGCTCGTACGCATGTCCCCTGGAGAGTCCATGACGATCGCCACTCCCCACCTCGGCAGCCCCGCCGGCGCCTGGACCGACGCTCAGCTGCTGTACGCACTGGAGGAAGTGGTCGAGAAGGAGCTCAACCGGCATCTGCAGGTCGCCAAGGACTGGATGCCGCACGAGTACGTGCCGTGGAGCGACGGGCGCAACTTCCCCGGACTCTTCGAGGACGGCGAGGCCTGGGAGAAGGAGCAGTCCCAGGTCACCGAGATCGGCCGCATCGCGCTCATCGTCAATCTGCTGACCGAGGACAACCTCCCCAGCTACCACCACGAGATCGCCTCGCTCTTCGGCCGTGACGGCGCCTGGGGCACCTGGGTGCACCGCTGGACGGCGGAGGAGGGCCGGCACGGCATCGTGATGCGGGACTACCTGCTCACCTCGCGCGCCGTGGACCCGGACAAGCTGGAGCAGTTCCGGATGTCCCACATGAGCGAGGGCTTCGAGTCGGACAACCGCCACTCGATGCTGCACTCGGTCGCCTATGTCGCCTTCCAGGAGCTGGCCACCCGCATCTCGCACCGCAACACCGGCCATCAGTCCGGTGACCCCGTCTGCGACCGGATGCTGGCCCGCATCGCGACCGACGAGAACCTGCACATGGTCTTCTACCGCAACCTGCTCAAGTCGGCGTTCCAGCTCGCGCCCGACCTGACGATGCAGGCGGTGCGGGACGTCGTCGTGAACTTCCGGATGCCCGGTCACGGCATCCCCGGCTTCGAGCGGGCCGCCGCGCAGATGGCGATCGGCGAGGTCTACAACATGCGCATCCACCACGACGACGTGCTCCAGCCCGTGCTGCGCTTCCTGAAGATCATGGAGATCGACGGCCTGGGCCCCGAGGGCCGCAAGGCGCAGGAGGAACTCGGCCTGTTCATGGGCGGCCTGGACTCCGAGGCGTCGAAGTTCGACGAGAAGCTGGCCGCGCGCAAGGCCCGCATGGCGGCCCGGGCGGCCGGCGCCTGACCTCCAGACCGGCGACACGCCGCGCCCCCTGGCAGGACGTCCTGCCAGGGGGCTCTTGCGTGCGACACGTCCTGGCCTGCTAGCTCGACCTGCGCCGCAGCTCCAGCCGTTCCTTCTCCGACATGCCGCCCCAGACCCCAAAACGCTCGTCGTTGTCCAGCGCGTACTCGAGGCACTCCGTACGGATCGGGCACAGGCCGCAGATCCGCTTCGCCTCCCGCACCGAACTGCCCGGTTCGGGGAAGAAGAAGTCCGCCCCGGTCTGCGCACACAACGCTTCCTGCTGCCAGGCGAGTTCGGGCGAGGTGATGGTGTCGATGTGCATGGCCAGAAGCGTCGCGGGCGGCGAAAAACGTTCGATCAACGCGGGATCAACACCGCGTTCATGGCACCGGCCACTCCGATCATCACCCCTTCGACCAGCCGGCGCACGGCGGCGCGCGGAAACGTCGCGCACCACGCCCCGGCGGGCCCTCCGGCGGCGCTTGTCAGTGGGCGGTGCCAGACTCGGCAGAGAGACGACGGGACCCTGTGAAGGAGGGCGGCCATGCTCACCACCCGTTATGTCACCGGCGCTCCGAACTGGATCGATCTCGGCACACCCGACATCGACGGCGCCGCCGCCTTCTACGGGGACCTGTTCGGCTGGAGCTTCCAGCCGGGCGCCCCCGACGTCGGGGGGTACGGCCTCTTCCAGCTCGGCGGCAGAACCGCCGCCGGCGGAATGCAGACCACGCCGGAGCAGGGCCCGCCCTCCTGGTCGGTGTACTTCCAGGCTCCGGACGCGGACGCCACGGCGCAGGCGGCCGGGCAGGCGCGCGGCTCGGTGCTGATGCAGCCGATGGACGTGCGGGACCTGGGCCGCATGGCGGTCCTGGCCGACCAGGCGGGGGTGCTGTTCGGGCTGTGGCAGCCGGGGCGCAACAAGGGCCTGGACGTCGTCCAGGAGCACGGCTCGCTGTGCTGGGTGGAGCTGTACACGGCGGACGTCCCCGCCGCGGCCGCCTTCTACCACTCCGTGCTCGGCCTGGAGACCGTCGGCGTCGAGTTCCCCGGCGGCGCCTACACCACCTTCGTCCCCGCAGGAGAGCCCGAGGACGCCATGTTCGGCGGTGTCGTGGCGCTGGCCGACGACCCGGTCGAGGAGGAGGCGTACTGGCTGCCGTACTTCGAGGTCGACGACCCGGACGCCATCGCCGACAGGGCCCAGGGACTGGGCGGCGCGATCCGTGTGCCCGCCACGGACCTGCCGGGCGCCGGCCGCCTCGCCAAGCTCGCCGACCCGTACGGGGCACGCTTCGCGGTGATCCGCAGCGAACCGCAGGCGGCCTGAGGCCGACTCCTGGCGCAATGCCCGCGTGTGCTGGGGCCGACAATGCCCGCGTGCGCTGAGGCCGACCGGCCTGGACCGCATCGCCTCCCAGCGTGGTGAGAGTCCCCTCAACCCACCCCGCCTCCGGGCGCGGCCGCCGCACACGGACGGGGCGGCCTCCCCCCGAACCGCGCCGACCGGCTAGGCGGACGCCCGCCGGACCAGCGTCGTCGGCAGAACCACGCTGGAGGGCGTGTCTCCGACGCCCTCGTCCGGGGCCGCGTGCGAGGTGCCGCGGTCGAGGTCGCGCAGCAGCAGGCGGGCCATCAGGCGGCCCATCTCCTCGATGTCCTGACGGACCGTCGTGAGGGGCGGGTCGGTCTGTTCCGCGACGGGCAGCATGTCGTCGAAGCCGATCACGGCGACGTCGTCGGGGACGCGCCGCCCGGACTCGCGCAGGACGCGCAGGGCACCGGAGGCCGTGAGGTCGTTGGCGGCGAACACCGCGTCCAGGTCCGGGCAGCGGTCGAGGAGTTCGCGCATCGCGCGCTCGCCGCCGGCCGGGGTGAAGTCGGCCTCGGCGATCAGCGCCGGGTCGGCGTCCGCCATGACGTCCCGGTAGCCGTCGAGCCGGTCCGCCGCGGAGGTCTGGTCGAGTGCGCCGGTGATGTGCGCGATCCGGGTGCGGCCGAGGCCGGCCAGGTGGCGGACGGCGTCGCGGGCCCCGCCCCGGTTGTCGCTGTCGACGTACAGAACAGCGCGCCGGTCGCCGCTCCAGCCCGGCCGCCCGCCGAAGACGGTGGGGACACCGGCCCGCTGGATCAGCTCCGGCAGCGGGTCGTCGAGGTGCAGGGAGAAGACGAGGGCCCCGTCGACATGCCCGCCGGCGAGGTACCGGCCGACCCGGGCGTGATCGTCCTGGCCCTCCGTGAGCAGCAGGACGAGCTGGTTGTCGTGGGCCGTGAGCTCCTTGCTGATGCCGCGCAGCTGGAGCGCGAAGAACGGGTCGGCGAAGACCCGGGTCTCCGGTTCGGCGACGACGACCGCGATCGCGTCGTGCCGCCGGGTCACCAGGGAGCGGGCGGCCTGGTTGGGCACATACCCGAGTTCGTCCACGGCCTTGCGGACCCGCTCCACGAGAACGTCCCGCACCCCGTCCCCGCCGTTGACCACACGCGAGACGGTGGCCCGCGAGACACCGGCCCGGGCGGCCACGGCCTCCAGAGTGGGACGCGGCGCGGTGTCGGTCACTTCGGGGCTCCTCATCTGCGGCTGCGGATCAGGATAGCCCCGGGGACGCGCCCTGGTGAGAGCGCTCTCGCCCCGCGTTCCTCAGTGCTCGTGCGCCTGCTGCTCCCCTCCGTGCCGCCCGTGCTCGTGCGGCTCGTACCCGGGGATCGTCCCGTCCGGCTTCTTCACGAGGAACAGCCCCACCATCCCCATGTCGGAGTGGCTCTGCACATGGCAGTGGTACATCCAGGCGCCGGCGCCGACCCCCTCCCCCGCGATCACCTGGAAGCCGAAGGAGTCGGCCGGGCCCGTGATCTTGTTGTCGATGACCTGGCTGGGGTCGTCGGGGCCGGTCAGCATGCCGGTGCGGTTGTCCGCCCAGCGGTGACCGTGCATATGGAACGTGTGGTAGAACTCGCCGTGCGTGATCACGACGAACTCGACGCGGTCCCCCACCGTGGCCTCGAAGTTCGGCCCGGAGTGCGGCGGTTTGTTGTTGATGCGCATGTCGTTGAAGACGACCGTGTGCGTCCGGTCGGGCAGGACGTCTCCCTTGCGGCGGACGATGACGGGGCCGAACAGGCCTTTCTGCAGTCCCACCGTGCCGTGTTCGGTGCCGACGACATGGTCGTGGTAGTGCCAGTAGCCCGCGCTGCCCGCCCGCCAGGTGCCGTCCTTGCGGCGGCCGGGGGCGTGGGTGCGCCAGGTGTAGGTGCGGGTGCCGCCCGGTTCGACATGACTGCGGTTCATCTTCGTGCCGTCGCTGGTGATCTCGTAGTCCAGGCCGTGGACGTGCAGACTCACCGCCACGTCCATGGCGTTCTCGAACTCGACGTGCAGGGTGTCGCCCTCGTTGAGCTCGATCAGCGGGCCGGGGACGGTCGCCTTGCCCTTCTCCAGTCCGTAGCCCATCTGGCCGTCGGCGAGCTTCTCGGCGTACAGCTTGATGCGCTTCACCTCGCCTCCGGCGGGCGCCGTCTTCGCCGGTCCGTCTGCGCTGATGGCCTCCGGTGCCACGGACAACGATGTCGCGACGGCAGCGGTGCCCAGCAGGACCCGCCGGTTGAAGCTGCGTCTGTCCATGCGGAACTCCCCACCCTGGTAAGGCTTTTACGGAGGCGTACCTGTGATGAACCTGTGCGACGGTACCGGCCACGCCCCCGTTTATCCACACTCAAGACAAAGTTGGAGCCATCCCGGTCATAGGTATTGGCGAAAGATGCAAAGGGGTTTAGCTTCCTTGGCGGTGTTGCTGTGACCGAGGAGGTGCCCATGCACTTACGAGGGTTGAGCAAGGGAAGACGTGTCTGGGCGGCCTCCGTGGCCGCCGGAGTCGTGACCGCCGGGCTGTTGTCGGGGCCGGCCGCGAACGCGCGGCCGTATCCGGAACCCCCGCTGACAACGATGTCGATCAAGTCGCCGCCGGGCGGCGCGAATGTACGGGTGCTGATCTTCCACGGTTCCGCGGCGGCCGGGGAGGAGTCCCCGGTCGTGAACGCCGGCATCGAGGCGATCGAGAAGATCGGGCTCTCGGGCCCGGCGAACCGCCGTTTCAAGGTCCAAGCCACCGGCGACGCCTCGGTGTTCACCGACGAGACGAGACTCGGCCGCTTCAACGCGATCGTGTTCCTGACCGGCGGGGGCGATGTCCTCGACGCGGAGCAGGAGGCGGGCCTGGAGGCGTACATGGAGGCCGGCGGCGGGTTCGTCGGGCTCCATGACGCGGCGCGCGCGGAGCCGTACTCGGACTGGTTCACCGGACTGGTGGGAGCCCGCCCGGCCGCGTCGAGCCCCTCGGCCGCGCAGCGTGCGACCGTCGAGGTCGGCGACCGCAGGCACCCGGCCACCAAGGACCTGCCGGTGCAGTGGAAGCATCCGGACAAGTGGCTGAACTGGGTGAAGAACCCGTCGGGTGATGTCCATACGGTGGCCCGGGTACGGGAGTCGAGCTATCAGCCGGGCACGGGCGCCAACGGCTGGGACCACCCGGTCAGCTGGTGCCGCGACTACGACGGCGGCCGCTCCTTCTACACCGGCATGGGGGGCACGGTGTCGTCGTACGACGAGACCGACTTCCGTGCCCATCTGCGCGGCGCGCTGCTGTGGACGACCAGGCTGGAGCAGGCCGACTGCAAGGCGACCATCAACGCCAACTACCAGGCGGAGCGGCTGACCAAGCCCAACCAGCCGGGGCAGAACGACCAGATCGGCGAACCGCACGGGCTGGTCACCGCGCCCGACGGCCGGGTGTTCTACATCGGCCGGGGCGGTGCCGACTCCTCGCAGCCCGTGGTCACCGACTGGAACAACCCCGACATCGGCAAGGGCAAGGGCGAGATCCACGTCTACGACCCGAAGACCAAGCAGGTCACGCTGGCGGGTGCGCTCACCGTCTTCGGCAACAAGGGCGGCGGCGACGAGCTGATCAAGGTCGAGGAGGGGCTGCTCGGCATCGAGCTGGACCCGGGGTTCGCGACCAACGGCTGGGTGTATCTGCACTACACGCCCCACTCGGGGATCAACCGCGACACACGGATGGCCGAGCGTCGCGTCTCCCGCTTCACGCTCGACCAGGCCACGAACAAGCTGGACCTGGCCAGTGAGAAGGTGCTGCTGAAGTGGCCGGTGCAGATCCACAGTTGCTGTCACTCGGGCGGCGGGATGGCCTGGGACTCCAAGGGCAATCTCTACATCGCCACCGGTGACAACAACTCCAGCGGGTTCAGCTCCGGTTACTCGGGCAACAACCCGCAGCCGAACTACAAGGGCGTCTCCTTCGCGGACGCGCGCCGCACGGCGGGCAACACCAACAACCTCAACGGCAAGATCCTGCGCATCCACCCGGAGCCGGACGGGACGATCACGCTCCCCGAGGGCAATCTCTTCACCGGGAAGGAGACCGACGAGGGCGGCGGCAAGACCCGGGGCGAGATCTATGTGATGGGGGTCAGGAACCCCGCGCGTATCTTCGTCGACAAGTCGACCGACGTGCTCTACGCGGGCTGGGTCGGTCCGGACGCGGGCTCGCCCTCGACGACCTGGGGTCCGGCCAAGTACGACACGTTCGCGGCCATCACCAGGGCGAGCAACCGCGGCTGGCCGTACTGCATGGGCAACAAGCAGCCCTACCGGGACCGCAATCTGCCGGACCCGTCCAAGCCGCTGGGCTGGTACGACTGCGACCGCCCCAAGAACGAGTCGCCGAACAACGACGGTCTGGTCAATCTGCCGCCGGTCACCGGCAACAACATCTGGTACTCGCCGCAGGGCGGTGCGCCGGACTACCCGCGGGACGCAAGCGGCGTCCCCTCGTACAAGCCGGAGGAGGCGACGTACCGGCTGCCCTGGCTGAAGGGCGGCGGCCAGGCCGCGATGAACGGCCCGGTCTACCGGTACGACACCGGCAGCACGAGCGCGGCCAAGTGGCCCGCCTACTGGGACGGCAAGTGGTTCGTCGGTGACTTCTACGACGCCGACCAGCCGCGCAACGCGGTGCTCATGGACCCGAAGACACAGGGCGACGGCGGTCTGCCGGTGCACTCGGAGTCGCTGAAGAAGATCGTGCCGATCGGCAACGACGGCATCAAGAACCTCATGGACTGGAAGTTCGGTCCGGACGGTGCGCTGTACGTCCTCGACTACGGGCGCGGCTTCTTCACCTCGGACTCCAGGTCGGCCCTGTGGCGGGTCTCCTACAAGGGCGGCGGGCCGACCCCGGCCGCCGGTCAGCTGGCGAGGGGGACCGAGTGACCCGGCAACGAAGAATCTGGGCCGCCCTGCTGGCCGCCCTGCTCGTGGTGCTCGGGGTGCAGGCGATGCCGGCGTCCGGGCAGCCTAAGGCGAAGGCCGCCGAACAGGTCCTCACCTGGACGGCCGGCAACGACATCGACAAGTACCTCTCGGCGCCGAAGACGGCGGTCGCAGGCACGGCCACGATCGTGTTCGAGAACAGTGTGGCCACCGGCAACACCACCGGGATGCCGCACACGCTGACGTTCGTGACGAGCGATCCCGAGTTCAACGACGACGTGCAGCTCAACATCATGGCCAACCCGAACGACGCCCAGGGCGGCAAGTACACCGCCCAGGTCACGCTCACACCCGGCCGGTACTTCTACCACTGCACGATCCCCGGCCACGGCCAGATGCAGGGCATTCTCACCGTGACCGAGGGCACCGGCGAGGACACCACGGCGCCCGAGGCGTCGGCGCATGTGAGCGGGACGCAGAACACCCAGGGCGAGTACGTCGGTTCGGCGAGTGTGGCGCTGCACGCGACCGACGAGGGCGGCTCGGGCGTCGAGAGGATCGAGTACGCGATCGGTGACACGGGTGCCTGGCAGCCGTACACCGCGCCGGTCGTCGTCGACCAGGTCGGCGCCCACAAGGTCCGCTACCGCGCCTTCGACAAGGCGGGCAACGTCTCCGCCGAGAAGAGCGCGGCGTTCACGGTCGTGGCGCCGCAGTCGGACGACACGACCGCGCCGGAGACCTCGGCGACGGTGAGCGGTGAGCGCGACCCCGACGGGGCGTACATCGACATGGCCACGGTCACCGTCTCCGCCTCGGACACGGGCTCGGGGGTCAACACGATCGAGTACGCGGTCGGCTCCGGCGCCTGGCAGCCGTACACCGCACCGGTGATGGTGCACCAGGTCGGCACCCACACCGTCCGCTACCGCGCCACCGACAAGGCGGGCAACGTCGCGGCCGAGAAGAGCGTGCAGTTCAAGGTCGTCGCGGCACCGCCGCAGGACACCACGCCGCCGGTGACGGGCGTGACCGTGGACGGTACGAAGAACTCCGCCGGGGCGTACGTCAACAGCGCGCGGGTGACCGTCACGGCGACCGACGCGCACGGCTCGGGCGTCGAGAAGATCGAGTACTCGCTCGACGGCGGGCCGTATCTCCTCTACTCGGCCCCTGTGGTGGTCGACCGGGCGGGCGGGCACACGGTCGCGTACCGGGCGACGGACAAGGCAGGCAATACCGCGGCGGCCCGCACCGTGGCCTTCACGGTCGTCTCCGGCCAGGTTCCGGCGCCCGACTGCCCGGAGTACGACGAGCGGTTGACGGTGATCGTCGGCTCGGTCGACTCGGGAGTGCGCAACCGGGTGACCGACAACCGGTGCCGGATCGGCGAGCTGATCGAGGACGAGAAGGAGTGGACGTCCCACGCGCTGTTCCTCAAGCACGTGACGTCCGTCCTCGACGCGCTGCTCAAGGAGGGCGTGCTCGACCAGCGCGAGTACAACGCCGTCCGGAAGGCCGCCCGCCAGTCCGGCATCGGCAAGCCGGGGCAGACCGAGGGCTATCGTTCGCTCTTCGACGGCAGCGCGGAGTCGCTGGCCAAGTGGCGCCAGGTGGGCGGCGGTTCGTTCGGGCTGAACGCCGACGGGACGATCACCTCCAGCACCACCACGCCCGGCATGGGCATGCTGTGGTTCCCGGAGCGCAAGTACGGCGACTTCTCGCTGAAGCTCCAGTGGCGTGACGACGCGCCGGGCACGGGCAACGCCAACTCCGGTGTGTTCGTGCGCTTCCCCTGGGTCCACGACCACCCGGAGGAGTCACGCCCGGAGTGGGTCGCCATCAAGTACGGGCACGAGGTGCAGGTGCTCGACCGGCCCGACGGAGACATGTACAAGACCGGGTCGGTCTACGGCTTCGACCGCGTGGGGCTGGCCGGTGCCGGCGTGACCCAGAAGGGCACCTGGAACGACTACGAGATCCGCGTGGTCGACCAGCACTACTCCGTGTACCGCAACGGTGTGCTGATCAACGAGTTCGACAACACCGGAGGCCAGGCGTTCACCCCGCCTCGCTCGGACGACCCGGGCACGGACGGGCGGCGGTTCGCCTCCGGCTACCTCGGGCTCCAGGTGCACGGCACGACGGATGTGGTGTCCTACCGAGACATCCGCATCAAGGAGTTGTAGGCCCCTCGGGCGCCTTCCTGGCCCTGCTCGGCTGTACCCGCCTCGGTTCTCCCGGCATCTTCGGATACTCGGGCGGGTACGGCAGGTCCCCCAGCCCGTGGTCGTGCTCGTCGCGGCGGGCGAGGTCGAGCAGGGACTCCAGGGAGTAGCGGTGGTCGTCCATGTCCGCGTGCACGTCGCCGAGTTCGGCGAAGCGCGCGGGCATGGTCGCCAGGTCGAAGTCCTGGGGGTGCGCGACCCCCACCTCGTCCCAGCTCAGTGGCGCGGAGACGGGAGCGTGCGGGCGGGGCCGTACCGAGTAGGCGGAGGCGATCGTGCGGTCGCGTGCCGTCTGGTTGTAGTCCACGAAGATGCGCCTGCCCCGCTCCTCCTTCCACCACTTGATGGTCACCTGGTCCGGCATGCGCCGCTCCAGCTCCCGGCCGACGGCGATGGCGGCGCGCCGCACCTGGGTGAAGGTCCAGCGCGGTTCGATGGGCACGAAGACATGCAGACCCCGGCCGCCCGAGGTCTTGGGGAAGCCGCGCAGCCCGCCGAACTCGTCGAGCACCGCCCGGAGTTCGTGCGCGGCGCGGGCGGCGTCGTCGTAGTCGGTGCCGGGCTGCGGGTCGAGGTCGATACGGAGCTCGTCCGGGCTGTCGACGTCGTCGCGGCGGACCGGCCAGGGGTGGAAGGTGAGGGTGCCGAACTGGGCGGCCCACACCACCGCTCCGACCTCGGTCGGGCACATCTCGTCGGCGCTGCGCCCGCTGGGGAAGGTGATGTGCGCGGTCGGGATCCAGTCGGGCATGTTCTTGGGCGCCCGCTTCTGGAAGAAGTTCTCGCCGTTCATGCCCTCGGGGTAGCGCTCCAGCGTGGTGGGCCGGTCGCGCAGGGCGCGCAGGATGCCGGGGCCGACGGCGATGTAGTAGCGGGCGAGGTCCAGCTTGGTGAAGCCGCGCTCCGGGAAGAACATCTTGTCCGGGCTGGACAGCCTTACGGTCCGGCCGCCCGCCTCCAGTTCCACCGCGTCACCCATGCGAGCCACGGTAGGCCGAGGGCGCGGGCCTCGCACGCGGAGCGCTGCCGCGTCAGACGGGGCGCAGACGGGTGGCGAGCAGGGTGACGTCGTCCTCGGTGGTGCCGTGCACTAGGCGTGCGAGGAGCGCGTCGACGACGCTCTCCAGGGAGCCGTCGAGGTCGAGGCGCAGATGCGTCAGGCGGCGCAGTGAGGCGTCGATGTCCCTGCGGCGGTCCTCGATCAGGCCGTCGGTGTACATGAGCAGCACCGTTCCGGGGCGCAGGGGCAGGGTCAGGGCCTCGTATCCGCCGAGGTCGGTGCCCAAGGGCGGGCCGGTCGAGACGTGCACGAGTTCGGCGGGGGCGTCGGGGTGCAGCAGGACGGGTGGTGGATGTCCCGCGCCGGCGAAGGTGCAGGTGCCCTCGTGGGGGTCGACGAGGGCGAGCAGACAGGTGGCCACCCGGTCCAGGCCGATGCTCGCCAGCCGGTGGTCGGCCTCCTGGAGGATCCGTTCGACGGGGGCGCCGGTGGCGGCGATGCTGCGCAGCAGGGAGCGGTACTGGCTCATGGCGACGGCGGCGGTGAAGCCGTGGCCCATGACGTCGCCCATCACCTGGAGGGTGCGGCCGCAGGGCAGGGCCATCGAGTCGAACCAGTCCCCGCCGACGAGGGCGCGCTGCCCGGCGGGGAGGTAGCGGGAGGCCGTCTCGATGTCGGGGTGCGGGCCGCCCGGCTCGGACAGCAGGGCACGTTGCAGTTCCAGCGCCATCGAGTGTTCGAGGCTGTACTGGCGGGCGTTGTCGATGGCGACGGCGGTCCGCGCGGCCAGTTCCTGGGCCACCACCACGTCCTCGTCGGTGAAGGGCGCGGAATCCCCGGCCCGGCACAGGTACACGAATCCGACCGGGTGCTCCCGCGTCGGCAGGGGAAGTGCGACCACCGAGTGGATCCCGACTTCGCGGAACACCTCGACGTTGAGCGGCGTGCGCAGCATCTTCAGCAGTACGTCGTCCGAGGCGAGGTTCCCGACCCACGGCCGGCCCGTGTCCAGGCAGCTCCGGGTCGGCGAGTCGCGGGGGACGTCGAAGTAGTATCCGGCCTTCGCGGTCAGCCCGACGCGGCCGACGACGTCCGCTCCGCCGGCCGAGGCGATGACCCTCAGACGGAGAACGCCCGGGGCCGGAGGCGGCAGGTCGGCGACCTCCTCCGTGTCCAGGACCCACACCGAGGCCCGGTCGGCCAGGCTCGGCACGACGAATTCGGCCAGCTCGGCACAGGTCTTCTCGACGTGGAGGGTCGTACCCACCCGGGTGGCGGCGGTGTCCAGCAGGGCAAGGCGCTGGTGGGCCCGCTCCAGGTCGTCCATGTACTGGCGCAGACCGCTGACCTCCACCGCGACCCCGCACAGGCCGAGCACCCGGCCATGGTCCTCCAGCCGGTGGTAGACAGCGCTCCACTGGCGGTGCCGGAACGGCGAACTCACGCGTGTCGTGCCGGTGACGGTCAGCGCCCGGGGCCGGCCGTCGCCGAGGATCATGCGCAGGACGTCCTCCGAGCGGTGAATGCCCGGCAGGACCTCGGCCATGGTTCTGCCGTGGAACTCGTCCGGCGGTACGCCGCTCATCCGGGCCATGGCGTCGTTGACGAACCGGAAGCGCAGCCGTTCGTCCAGGATGGCCACCGCGGCCGGCGTACCGTCCAGGACGTTGCGGAGGATCTTGTACTCGTGCGCCCGCTCGACGGCCTCGGCCGGCGCGTCGGACAGCAGCGCCAGCAGCGCGTCGTCAGCACCGGAGAAGAGCGAGTTCAGCGGAAGCTGGTCGTAGCCCACACGGATCCTCCTGATCAGAGCACGCCACGTTCCAGTGTGTCGCCGTCGGCAGAGCGCCGCATCCCGGGCGATCTCGCCCTGACCTGCGGCTTTCGGCCGGTCACTCAACAGGCGGACCTCCGGTGCCGCTCGTAGAGTCAAGGCATGGATCTCCCGGTGATGCCCCCCGTGCTGCCGATGCTCGCCAAGTCCGTGGCGGCGATTCCGGCCGGTATGCAGTACGAGGCGAAGTGGGACGGGTTCCGGGCGATCGTGTTCCGCGACGGGGACGAGGTCGAGCTCGGCAGTCGTACGGGCAAGCCGCTGACCAGGTACTTTCCCGAGCTGGTGACGGCTGTGCGGGAGCGGTTGCCCGAGCGGTGCGTGGTGGACGGGGAGATCGTGATCGCGCGGGAGGGGCATCTGGACTTCGACGCGCTGACGGAGCGGATCCACCCGGCCGACTCTCGGGTGCGGACGCTGGCGGAGCGGACGCCGGCCTCGCTCGTGGCCTTCGATCTGCTGGCGCTGGGGGACGAGTCGCTGATGGACGTCCCGATGACCGACCGGCGGGAGCTGCTGGCCGGGGAGCTGGCGCGGGTGACGGCACCGGTGCACCTGGCGCCCGCGACCACCGACATCGAGGTGGCGCGGCAGTGGTTCGAGCAGTACGAGGGGGCGGGTCTGGACGGTGTCATCGCCAAACCGCTGACGGTGCGCTACCGGCCGGACGAGCGCGCCATGTTCAAGATCAAGCACGAACGGACGGCGGACGTGGTCGTCGCCGGGTACCGCCTGCACAAGAGCGGCCCTGTCGTGGGCTCGCTGCTGCTCGGCCTGTACGACGACCGGGGCACCCTCCAGCACGTGGGCGTCTCCGCGGCCTTCCCGATGAAGCGGCGTGCCGAGCTGGTGGAGGAGCTGGAACCGCTGCGGCTGGACGACGCGACGGGCCATCCGTGGGCGGCGTGGGCCGAGGAGGCGGCGCACGAGAAGGCCCGGCTGCCCGGGGCGCCGAGCCGCTGGTCGGGCCGGAAGGACCTGTCGTGGGTGCCGCTCAGGCCCGAGCGGGTGGCCGAGGTGGCGTACGACCACATGGAGAACGGGCAGCGTTTCCGGCACACCGCCCGCTTCCGCCGCTGGCGCCCGGACCGGACCCCCGAGAGCTGCACCTACGCGCAGCTCCAGGAGCCGGTCCGCTACGACCTGGCGGAGATCCTCGGGGTCTGAGCGGGGCTCAGGGCTGCATCAGCACCTTGACCGCGCCGTCCTGCTTGCGCTGGAACATCTCGTACGCGTGCGGGGCCTCCGACAGCGGCACCCGGTGGGTGGCGAAGTCCTCGACGCCGAGCGGGTCCTCGTCGGTCAGGTACGGGATGATGTCGTCGCTCCAGCGGCGGACGTTGGCCTGGCCCATCCGGATCTGGACCTGCTTGTCGAACAGGGTGAGCAGCGGCAGCGGGTCCGCCTGGCCGCCGTAGACACCGGACAGCGAGATGGTGCCGCCGCGGCGCACCAGGTCGATGGCGGTGTTCAGCGCGGCGAGCCGGTCGACGCTGAAGCGTTCGGCGAGCGGACCGCTCAGTTTGCTGGGCAGGATCGACGAGGCGTACTGCACCATGCGCGCGGCCGCGCTGCCGTGGGCCTCGGTGCCGACCGCGTCGATCACGGCGTCGGGCCCGCGCCCGTCGGTCTCGTCGCGGATCGCGGCGACGAGCTCCTTCTCGTCGTCGAAGGACCTGAGGTCGTACGTCTCCACGCCCCGCGCCTTCGCACGCCGCAGCCGCTCCGGGACCAGGTCCACGCCGAACACCCGCCCGGCGCCCCGGAGCCGGGCGACGCGGCAGGCCATGTCGCCGATGGGTCCGAGGCCGAGCACGGCGACGCTGCCGCCCTGCGGGACGTCGGCGTAGGCGACCGCCTGCCAGGCGGTGGGCAGGACGTCGGAGAGGTAGACGAACCGGTCGTCGGGCGGGCCTTCCGGGACCTTGATCGGGCCGAACTGCGCCTGCGGGACCCGCAGGTACTCGGCCTGTGCGCCCGGCACGGCGCCGTACAGGCGGGTGTAGCCGAACAGGGCGGCACCCATGCCCTCGCCGCTGACCTGGGTGGTCTCGCACTGGGTGGGCAGGCCGGTGAGGCACATCCAGCAGTTGCCGCAGGCGATCTGGAACGGCACCACGACCCGGTCCCCGGCCTGGAGGTCCGGTACACCGGCGCCGACCTCCTCGACGATGCCCATGGGTTCATGGCCGAGGATGTCCCCCGGTGTCATGAACGGCGTGAGCACCTCGTACAGATGCAGGTCGGACCCGCACAACCCGGTGGAGGTGATGCGGATGACCGCGTCCGTCGGTTCCTGGATCGTCGGATCGGGCACGTTCTCCACGCGCACGTCACGCTTGCCCTGCCAGGTCACTGCCCTCATCGCCTCGCGCTCCCTTCGTCGGCGTGCGCGTCGGTCGTTTCGGCGGGTCCCCGAGTACCCGGGTGCCCCGCACTGAACCTTGAGCCGATCGGCGGACGCGACAGGGACACCGTCCGGCCAGAAACGATCGAGTGTGGCCATCGATGCTCAGATAAGCGCACAATCAGGATAAATAGCTGACACGAGGCGCGGTGGCGACGGTGGGCATGGGACGAGAGGCGCGCGGACGGCGGGCGGCGACGACAGCGGCGCTGCTGGCCGCGACGGTGACGGCGGCCCTTGCGGCGGGCTGCACGACCGGGAGCGGCCCGCCGGACGACGGTCGGGGATCGGCCAGTGCGTCGGAGCGCGACGCCTCACCCACGGCGACCGACGGCTCCGTGCTCGCCGTGAAGATCGACAACGCCGGTACGGCCCGGCCGCCCACGGGTGTCGATGCCGCGGACGTGGTGTACGTGGAGCAGGTCGAGGGCGGGCTGAGCCGCCTGATGGCGGTGTACGCGACGAAGCTGCCGCAGGCGGTAGGCCCGGTGCGCAGTGCCCGTGAGTCGGATCTGGAGTTGCTGCGCCAGTTCGACCGGCCCACACTCGCCTTCTCCGGCGCCCAGACGAAGCTTCTGCCGCTGATCGACAAGGCGCCGCTGCGGGCGGCGACGCCGGGCAGCGCCTCCGACGCCTTCTTCCGCGACCCCGACAGGTCGGCCCCGCACAACCTCTATGTGCGGCCCGAGCGGATCATGCCGGAAGCCCCGGGCCGGGCCGCCCTGACCACCGGCTTCCGCTACGGCTCCGCCCCCGCGGGCGGCACCGGGACGACCTCGCAGACGGTGCGCTATCCGGCGGCCCGTTTCACGTTCACCTGGTCGGACTCCCGGGACCGCTGGCTGGTCGGCATGGACGGCACTCCGGCCACGACGGCGGACGGCAAGCGGCTGGCGGCCGCGACGGTCGTCGTGCAGTACGTGAAGGTGCGCGAGTCCGCCTTCCGGGACTTCCTCGGCAACAACACGCCGTACACCGAGACGGTGGGCTCGGGGAAGGCGAAGGTGCTGCGCGACGGGCGGGCCCATGACGTGAACTGGGAGCGCGAGGACGCCACGGACGGCACGGCGTTCACCACCCGCGACGGCACACCAGTGAACTTCGCGAAGGGCCAGGTGTGGGTGGTGTACGCCGAGGCGCCCTGACCGGCCCGCACGGGCCGCGCCGGTCAGCGGGGCGCCACCAGGGACTCCCCCGGATTGCGCAGGCCTTCGGCCGCGTCCGACACCCGCCGGATGAGGTCGAAGAACACCGTCTGCTCCTCGGCGGTCAGCGGCGCGAGGAAGATCTGGTTCATCCGGGCGGTGCGCACGGTCAGCTTGCGGTGGGTACGCACCCCCTCTTCGGTGAGGCGCAGCAGGAAACGGCGGCCGTCCTGCGGGTCACGGACCTTGTCGAGCAGTCCGCGCCGGATGAGCCGGCTGATCACCTCGGCGATGGTGGACCGGTCGAGTCCCACCCGCTCCCCCACCGTGCGCTGGTCCAGCCCGGGTTCGGCGACGAGTGTGTTGAGGACCGCGTACTGGGGCGAGGTGATCTCCTCGGAGACCATCGTGTTCCACAGCAGGTAGTGCGCCTGCTGGAGCCGCCGGGCCAGGTGCCCGGGGTGGGTGGTGAGGTCGGCCGCCGCCATGTGCACCCCTCGATCGTTTTCGTTGGTGCACTGAACAATACCGGTCCGCTCCCGGGCTGTCTGCTGGCTGCACAAGGGATCAGAGGCACATACACCAAGCTCTTGACGCCCTGCTGCGGCGATGGCAGCGTGAGAGGAGCTTCACGGAAATACTCAGTGCGCTGACTAATCAAGGTCGGGGCGCTCGGAAGAGATGGGGCTTCTCGGATGGACAAGGTGGTCGCCACAGCCCTGGAGGCGGTGGCCGATGTGCCCGACGGCGCGTCGCTCGCGGTGGGCGGTTTCGGGCTGAGCGGTGTGCCGAACGTGCTGATCCAGGCGCTGTACGAGCGCGGGGTGGCCGGGGTGTCGGTGGTCTCCAACAACTGCGGGGCGATGGAGTCGGGCCTGGCGGTCCTGCTCGCCGCGGGCCGGATCGCCCGGGTGACGGGCTCCTACATCGGCGCGAACAAGGAGTTCGCCCGGCAGTACCTGGCCGGGGAGCTGGAGGTCGAGCTGATCCCGCAGGGCACGCTGGCCGAGCGGCTGCGGGCCGGCGGCGCGGGGATCCCCGCCTTCTACACCCCGGCCGGGGTCGGCACCCAGGTCGCCGAGGGCGGTCTGCCGTGGCGCTACGACGGTGAGGGCGGGGTCGCGCTGGCCTCACCGCCGAAGGAGGTCCGGGAGTTCGACGGCGAGGAGTTCGTGCTGGAGCGGGGTATCCGCACCGACTTCGCCCTGGTCCGGGCGGCGAAGGGCGACCGGCACGGGAACCTGGTCTTCAACAAGTCCTCCCGGAACTTCAACCCGCTGGCCGCGATGGCCGGGCGGGTGACGATCGCCGAGGTGGAGGAGCTGGTGGAACCCGGCGAGATCGATCCGGACGCGGTGCACCTGCCCGGCATCTTCGTGCAGCGGGTGCTCGCGCTCACCCCTGAGCAGGCGGCGGACAAAAAGATCGAGCAGCGGACGGTGAGGTCCTGATGGCCTGGACGCGTGAACAGATGGCCGCGCGGGCGGCGCGGGAGCTGAGGGACGGCCAGTACGTCAACCTCGGCATCGGCCTGCCCACCCTCATCCCCAACTACCTGCCCGAGGACGTCGAGGTCGTCCTCGAATCGGAGAACGGCATCCTGGGCACCGGCCCCTACCCCACCGAGGACACCGTCGACCCGGACCTGATCAACGCCGGCAAGGAGACCGTGACGGTCCTGCCGGGCGCGTCCTTCTTCGACTCGGCGCTGTCCTTCTCCATGATCCGGGGCGGGCACATCGATGTCGCCGTGCTCGGCGCCATGCAGGTCTCCGCCGCCGGTGATCTGGCGAACTGGGCGATCCCCGGCAAGCTGATCACCGGCATCGGCGGGGCGATGGACCTGGTGCACGGCGCCCGTACGGTCGTCGTCGTCATGACCCACACCGCCAAGGACGGCTCCCCCAAGATCCTCACCGAGTGCGCCCTGCCGCTGACCGGCAAGGGCTGTGTGAACCGGATCATCACCGACCTCGGTGTCCTCGACGTCACCGAGGACGGGCTCGTCCTGGTCGAGACCGCGCCGGGCGTGAGCGCCCAGGAGATCGCCGACAGGACCGACGCCGAACTGACCGTGCCGGAGGGCCTGAAGTGAAGGACGTCTACCTCGTCGACGCGGTCCGCACGCCGATCGGCCGCTACAACGGCGGCCTGGCCTCCGTCCGCCCGGACGACCTGGGCGCGCACGCGATCCGCGAACTGCTCGCCCGTACCCCGGACCTGGATCCGGCGCGGATCGAGGACGTGTACTTCGGCAACGCCAACGGCGCCGGTGAGGAGAACCGCAACGTCGGCCGCATGGCCGCCCTGCTCGCGGGTCTGCCCACCTCGGTGCCGGGCGTGACCGTCAACCGGCTGTGCGCGTCCGGTCTGGAGGCCGTGATCCAGGCGGCCCGCGCCATCGCCCTCGGGGACGCCTCGATCGCCGTGGCCGGCGGTGTGGAGTCGATGACCCGGGCTCCCTATGTACTGCCCAAGTCCGACAAGCCCTTCCCGGCCGGGCACACCGAGCTGTACTCCACCACCCTCGGCTGGCGCATGGTCAACCCGCGCATGGAGCCGCAGTGGACGATTCCGCTGGGCGAGTCGGCCGAACTCATCGCCGACAAGCACAAGATCAGCCGCGAGCAGCAGGACGAGTTCGCGCTGCGCAGCCATGAGAAGGCGGCCGAGGCTCAGCGGGCCGGTCTGTTCGAGACCGAGCTGGCGGCCGTGGCGGTTCCGCAGCGCAAGGGCGAGCCGGTCTCCTTCGCCGCCGACGAGTGTGTCCGTCCGGATGCGTCCCTGGCGACGATGGCCAAGCTGAAGCCGTCGTTCCGGACGGAGGGCGGCACGGTGACGGCGGGCAATGCCTCACCGCTCAACGACGGGGCCGCCGCGTTGCTCCTCGTCGACGAGGAGGGGCTGAAGGCCACGGGGCGCGAGCCGCTGGCCCGGGTGTCCGCCACCGGTGTCTCCGCGACCGACCCGCACTACTTCGGGCTGGCGCCCGTCGAAGCGGTCAACCGGGCGCTGGCCAAGGCTGGCAGGACCTTCGCCGACCTGTCCGTGCTGGAGCTGAACGAGGCGTTCGCCGCCCAAGTGCTGGGGTGTGTGGCCGAGTGGCCCGAGTTCGATACCGCGATTCTCAATCCGCAGGGTGGGGCGATCGCCCTCGGGCATCCGCTCGGTGCGTCCGGGGCCCGGCTTGCCGGCACGGTGGCTCACCAGCTCTCCCGGCGCGGGGGCGGTGTGGGTGTGGCCACCCTTTGCATTGGGGTGGGCCAGGGGCTCGCCCTCGTTCTCGAACGGTAGCCCTCTTTTCGGCTGCGGGCCGTCCGTGGCTGGTCGCGCAGTTCCCCGCGCCCCTATTGGGGCGAGATCCTCAAGAGCCCTCAGGGATTTCCATGACTCTCACTCAGCACGACATCGATCAGGAGATCGCGGCCGAGCATGCCGCGTACGAGAAGCGGCTCGCCGACGGCGGGCCCGTGGAGCATCAGCCGCGGCGGGACTATGCGCCGTATCGCTCCTCGGTGCTCCGGCACCCCAAGCAGCCGCCGGTCACCATCGACGTCAGCAAGGACCCGGAGCTGGTGGAACTGTCCTCACCGGCCTTCGGGGAGCGGGACATCACCGAGATCGACAACGACCTCACCCGGCAGCACGACGGCGAGCCGGTCGGCGAGCGCATCACCGTCTCCGGCCGGCTGCTGGACCGCGAGGGCCGCCCGGTGCGCGGCCAGCTCGTGGAGATCTGGCAGGCCAACTCGGCGGGCCGCTACGCCCATCAGCGCGAGCAGCACGACGCCCCGCTGGACCCGAACTTCACCGGTGTGGGCCGCACGCTCACCGACGCCGAGGGCCACTACCGCTTCACCACCGTCCAGCCGGGCCCGTACCCCTGGCGCCAGCACGTCAACGCCTGGCGGCCGGCCCACATCCACTTCTCGCTCTTCGGCTCGGCGTTCACCCAGCGGCTCGTGACACAGATGTACTTCCCGAGCGACCCGCTCTTCCCCTACGACCCGATCATCCAGTCGGTGACGGACGACGCGGCCCGGCAGCGACTGGTCGCCACCTACGACCACAGCCTGTCGGTGCCGGAGTTCTCGATGGGCTACCACTGGGACATCGTGCTCGACGGACCGCAGGCCACCTGGATCGAAGAAGGACGCTGACCTGCCATGACGAAGATCGACACCAGCAGGCCCGAGAGCGTGCTGCCCACCCCCTCGCACACCGTCGGCCCGTTCTACGGCCACGCCCTGCCGTTCCGCGGCGGTGAGGACATCGCGCCCGCCGGGCACCCGGACACGGTCACCGTGCACGGGTACGTCACCGACGGCGAGGGCAACGCGCTGCCCGACGCCCTGATCGAACTGTGGGGCCCGGACCCGGAGGGCAACCTGGCGACGGCCGACGGTTCGATGCGCCGTGATCCGGCTTCGGGCGGCTTCCTGGGGCGCAACGGCGTGGAGTTCACGGGCTGGGGACGCATCCAGACCGACGCGAACGGCCACTGGTACGCGCGCACGCTGCGGCCCGGTGCGCGCGGGCGGAACGCCCCGTACCTCAGTGTCTGCGTCTTCGCGCGCGGGCTCCTGCTGCATCTGTACACCCGGATCTACCTGCCCGGCGACGCGGCGGCGCTCGCCGCCGACCCGCTGCTGTCCCGGCTGGAGGACGGGCGCCGCGACACGCTGATCGCCGTGGAGGAGGCGCGCGGCACGTACCGTTTCGACATCCGCCTTCAGGGCGAAGGCGAGACGGTCTTCCTGGAGTTCCAGTGACAGCTGCGCACGGCGACACCGGCCTGCTCGCCCCCGGGTGGGCCGACTCGGCGGCCGCGTCCGCCACGAGCGACCCCGCGTATCTGCGGGCGCTGCTCGACGCGGAGGCGGCACTGACCCGGGCGCAGGCGGCGCTGGGGCTCGCCCCCGCCGAGGCCGCGGCAGCGGTGACCGAGGCGGCGGCAGGCGCCTTCGACGTACGGCTCCTCGCCGAGCGGGCCCGCGCGGGCGGCAACCCCGTCATTCCGCTGGTCGCGGAGCTGACGAAGGCCGTCGGCGAGGAGTACGGCCCCTACGTCCACCGGGGCGCTACCAGCCAGGACATCATGGACACGGCGACGATGCTGGTCGCCGCGCGGACCCTGGACCTGGTGCTCGCCGACCTCGGACGCACCGAGCAGGCCCTCGCCCGGCTGGCCGCCGAGCACCGGGACACCGCGATGCCGGGGCGGACCCTCACCCAGCACGCCGTACCGACGACGTTCGGGCTGAAGGCGGCCGGATGGCGGGCGCTGGTCCTCGACGCGCGGGACCGCACAACGGCCGTACGGGACTCGCTGCCCGCCCAACTCGGCGGCGCGGCGGGCACATTGGCGGCGTTCGGGGCGTACGGCGCGAGCGATCCGACCGGGTTGCCGGCGGCGTACGCCCGTGAACTCGGCCTCAGGACACCCGATCTGCCCTGGCACACCCTGCGGACACCCGTCGCCGACCTCGCCGGATGCCTCGCCTTCACGGCGGGCGCGCTCGGCAAGCTCGCCGGGGACGTCCTCACCCTGTCGCGCACCGAGATCGCCGAGGTCGCGGAGGGCAGCGGCGGGGGCTCGTCCGCCATGCCGCACAAGTCCAACCCCGTACGGTCCACCCTCATCGCCTCCGCCGCGCGGCGGGCCCCGCAGCTCGCGGCCACGCTGTACGGCTCGCTGGCGGCGGAGGACGAGCGGCCGGCCGGGTCCTGGCACGCCGAGTGGGAGCCGCTGCGGGACCTGCTGCGGCTGGCCGGCGGGGCCGCCCGGGACGCGGTGGAGCTGGCGGAGGGACTGCGGGTCAGGTCCGAGGTCATGCGTGAACACCTGGACCTGACCGGCGGGTTGATCGTCTCCGAGCGGCTGTCCGCCGAACTGGCCCCGGTGCTGGGCCGGGCCCGCGCCAAGGAGCTCCTCACCCGGCTGGCCGCCGGGGGGCGCCCGCTCGCCGAGGCACCGGAGCTGGCGGACGTCGACCTCGACCCCACCCACTACACCGGCTCCGCCGGAGCCCTCACCGACCGTGCTCTGGAGCGACGTTGACACTCCTGAACCACCGCATCGAAGGCCCCGCCTCCGCTCCCCCGCTGCTGCTCGGCCCCTCACTCGGCACGTCGTACGCCCTGTGGGACAAGGTGGCGCCCGAGCTGTCGGTCACCCACCGGGTCGTCCGCTGGGATCTGCCGGGGCACGGCGGATCGCCGGCCGGGCTCATCGAGGCCGGCGCGACGGTCGGTGACCTCGCCGGCCTGGTGCTGGCACTCGCCGACTCGCTGGGCGTCGAACGGTTCGCGTACGCGGGTGTGTCGCTGGGCGGGGCCGTGGGCCTGCATCTCGCGGTGCACCGTCCGGAGCGGCTGTCCTCGCTCGCCGTGATCTGCTCGTCGGCGCACTTCAACGGCCGCGGGCCGTGGGAGGAACGGGCCGCGCTGGTTCGGCGGGAGGGGCTGGCCGGGCTGGCGGACGGCGCGGACGCGCGCTGGTTCACATCCGGGTTCACCGTGCCGGAGCTGGTGCGGGACCACCGGGACGCCGACCCGGACGCGTACGCCGCCTGCTGTGACGCGCTCGCCGCGTTCGATCTGCGGGACCGGCTGCCCGAGATCGCGGTGCCGACGCTGCTGGTCGCCGGCCGCGACGATCCGGCGACGCCGCCCGCGCATCTGCGGGAGATCGCCGACGCGGTGCCGGGCTCGACGCTCGTAGAGCTCCCGGGCGCCTCGCACCTGGCCCCCGCACAGTGCCCGGAGGCCGTGCTGACCGCGCTGCGGGCCCACTTCGGCGGGCCCGCGGGCCGCGGGATGGAGGTGCGGCGCGAGGTGCTCGGCGACCAGCACGTCGACCGGGCGCAGGCCCGGCAGACCCCCTTCACCGCGCGCTTCCAGGACTTCATCTCGCGCTACGCCTGGGGCGAGATCTGGACCGACCCGACGCTGTCGCGCCGCGAGCGCAGCATGATCACCCTCACCGCGCTGGTCGCCCACGGCCACTACGACGAACTGGCCATGCATGTCCGGGCGGCCCGCCGCAACGGGCTCACGCCCGAGGAGATCGGCGCGGTGCTGCTGCAGACGGCCGTGTACTGCGGGGTGCCGGCGGCGAACTCGGCGTTCGCGACGGCCCAGCGGGTGCTCGCGGAGGAGGACGGCACGGCAGGGTGACCCTGCCGGTCGTGGTCTGAGCTACGCCGGTCCGACGCCGGCCGCGAGCACGGTTCGCGCCCGCTCCGCCAGTCCGTCGGCGCCGCACGAGACCGCCAGGTCCAGGCCGCGTTCGAGGTCGCTCACCGAGCGGGCCACGATGCCGTACTCGATGCGGGCCGCCGCGTGCTCGTACTGGCAGGGCGACGCCTCCAGGTAGGTGACGGCCTGGGCGGCGAGCCGGACCGCGCGCTGCCCGGTCTCCAGGACGGCGGCGCAGCGCAGGGCCTCGCCTATGGCGGTGTCCGTGCCGAAGCGCTCGGCCTGCCGGCGGACGTCGACGGCGAGCCGGGCGGCACGGGCCGGGTCCTCGGTGCTGAGCGCCCGGGCGAGGTCGGCCGCCCAGGGGACGAGCACGGGGTTGTGGTGGCCGCGTGCCGCCGCCGCCTTCTCGGCGGCCTCCAGTTCGTTGATGCCGTCCTTGGTACGGCCGACGGCCAGCAGCAGCCTGCCGCGCACCGAGCGCGGGTCCGGCAGGACGATGGTGGAGGGGTAGGGCGGGGCGAAGCCGTACCGTTCGGCGACCTCCCAGGCCTCCTGGACGTGGCCGCGGGCGAGCAGCGTGTCGACGAGGTTGCAGGTCGCGGACCAGTACAGCGGCAGGCCGCGGCCGACGCGCTCGGCGAGGCGCAGCGACTCGCGCAGGGACGACTCCGCTTCCTTCAGACGGCCCCGCCTGCGGTGGCCGAGGCCGACGTAGGCGTGGGCGAGGGCGAGGTGGCCGCCGCTCCAGCCGGCCGTCTCGTAGGCGCGCAGGGCCTCGTTGTAGAGGGTCTCGGCGCGGTCGAGGCGGTCGGTGAAGGCGTACGCGTTGGCCAGCATCAGCAGCAGTTCGATGCCCCACTCGGTGTCGGTCCAGCCGAGCCCGGGGGCCAGGCGGCCGTTGACGAGGGCGCGGTCGCAGAGTTCGGCGACCTCCTCCGCGTTCTCGCCGTGCATCAGGGCGTCGAAGCCGCGCAGCATGAGCAGCGCGCGTTCGGAGTTGTCCCGGCCGGTGCAGGTGGCGGCGAGGTCGGCGAGCCGCCGGGAGCGGTCGGGTGAGGTGGCCTCGCCGGCGTGGATGCCCTCCCACATGAAGTGCACGGCCTGGAGCCGCATCCGGGCGGGGCCGGGCCGGAGCCGGGCGGCCTCCGCCTCCACCGTGCGGACCGCCTCCTCCAGCTGGTCGTTGTGGAGCAGCGCCTGGGAGAGGCGGAAGACGGCGTCCACGCGCTTGTCCCCACCGAGGCCGGGCATGCCGAGCGCGGTCCGCAGATGGCCGATGGTGCGGGCGGGCGCGGTCAGGAAGGTGGCCTCGGCGAGTTCGTAGAGCACATGCGGCTGCGACTCGGGCCGGGGCGGTTCCCTCAGGGCGCGCTCAAGGCAGCGGCGGGCGGCGTCGGGTGCGCCGACGGCGAGGTGCTCGCGGGCGGCCTCGCGCAGCTGCCCGACGAGTTCCTCGTCGTCGTCCGGGTGGACTTCGAGGAGGTGGCGGGCGGCCGCGGCGGCGCCGCGCCCCTCGTCGGTGACGATCCGGGCGGCTATGCCGTGCATGGCGGTGCACAGGGCGTCGGGTATGGAGTTGTAGACGGCGGTGGCGATCAGCGGGTGGACGAACTCCAGGTCGCCGTCGGCGCCGCGGCCGGTCGCGGGGTCGGGTGTGGTGAGGATGCGGGCGGTGCGCAGCAGTTCGGCGCAGCGGCGGGCGTCGTCGGGCCCCAGGGTGGCGAGTTTGGCGACCAGGCCGGTGGTGATGCCGGTGCCGAGGATGGCGGCGGCCCAGGCGAACCGCGTGGCGTCGATGCCGAGTTCCTCCAGGCGGGCGACGAGGCCGCCGCCGCGTGCCGAGCGGTTCAGCTCGCGCAGCTCCCCGGCCCGGGCCTCGACGGGTTCGACCTCGCTGTCCTGGACCTTGGCGAGGAGTTCGACGGTCTCGTAGGGGTTGCCCGCGGTGACGGCCCAGACCTCGCGGCAGAACGCGGCGTCGGCGTGCGGGCCGAGGGTGGCGCGGGTGAGTCCGGCCGTCGCGTCCGGGGTGAGGGCGCTCAGCGTCGCGACGGGGCCGTCCGCGGCGGCGGCGACGGTGTCGAGATGGCGGGCGCTGGTGCCGGAGACCTCGCCGGGGCGGCGGGTGACCACGACCAGCACGGACATCTCGTCGAGGCGCCCGGCGAGCCCGGCGAGCCAGTGCAGGGTCTCCTGGTCGGCCCAGTGGGCGTCGTCGATCAGCAGCACCAGCGGCCAGTCCCGGCGGGCGAGCCGGCGCACGGCGGCGACCAGTCCGTCGCACACGCCCTGCGGGTCGGCCTGCCGGTCGCCGGGTTCCGCGATGCCGAGGGCGGGGCCGGCGATGTCGTACCAGTCGCCGAGGTACTCGCGGGCCTCCTCCGGGAGCATCGACACCAGTGCCGGCTGAAGCAACTGCCGTACCACGTTGAAGGGGACCGACCGAAGGGTCTCGCCGCCGCGGGCCGACCAGACCGTGCAGCCGCGGGCCTCGGCGATGCGGCGGGTTTCGGCCAGCAGCGTGGTCTTGCCGAGTCCGGCCTCGCCGCGGAAGACCAGCAGTCCGCCGGACGAGGAGCGGTCCGCGCACAGGCCGTCGACCGCCCGCGCGACGGCGGCGACCTCCTCGTCACGCTCCCAAAGGGAAGCCGAGGCGCCGGCCGTGGGCCGTACCTCCGTCATCCCGCTACCTCCCCAAGTCGCCCGAACGACGTACAGACGTCGAGCGTAGCCGTCCGATTGCCTGAGCGGAGGGCGGTCCGGGCACCTGTTGCCGCGACGGGTGACACCGACGGCGACCGGACGGCGCATCCGGCCCGTCACCAGCCGCCTTCGGGTCAACAAGGCACAACGGTACGGGAGGTGACGGCCATTCACCAGGGACAGGACACACGGCGCGGCCGGCGGGCGCTGGTCGCGGGGTCGGTGGGCAATCTCATCGAGTGGTACGAGTTCGGCGTCTACGGCTACTTCGCGACGATCATCGCGGCGCGGTTCTTCACTCCGGAGGGCGGCAGTGAGATCGAGGCTCTGGTGAAGACGTACGCGTCGTTCGCGCTCGCGTTCTTCTTCCGACCGGTCGGGGCGGCGCTTTTCGGCCGTCTCGGGGACCGGGTCGGCCGTCGGCCGGTGCTGGTCCTGGTGATCACGCTGATGACGGTGGCGACGACGCTGATCGGCGTGCTGCCGACGTACGCGCAGGCGGGTGCGCTGGCGCCCTGGCTGCTCACCTTCCTGCGGGTACTCCAAGGGCTGTCGGCCGGTGGGGAGTTCGGCGGGGCGGTGTCGGTGATGACGGAGTTCGCTCCGCCGGGCCGGCGGGGGCTGTACGGGTCGTGGCAGTCGTTCACGGTCGCACTCGGGCTGCTGGGCGGTGCGGGCGCGGCTGCGCTGCTCGCCACCGTGCTGAGCGAGGAGCAGCTCGGCGCGTGGGGCTGGCGGCTGCCGTTCCTGCTGACGCTGCCGCTGGGCCTCGGCGCGTTGTGGCTGAGGCTGCGGCTGGACGAGACACCGGAGTTCGTGGCGGAGCGGTCGCGGCAGACGCCTCCGCCGCGCGAGGTCGCGAGGGCGATCGCGCTGGGCGCGGGGCGGATCATGGGCTGGGCCGCGGCCGGATACACGTTCCTCGTCGTGCTGCCGTCGTATCTGCAGAGTTCGCTGGGTGCGACCTTCCAGCAGGCGCTGGTCGCCACCGTGCTGGCCAATCTGGGCTTCGCGGTGACGATCGTGCCGGCGGGGCTGCTCAGTGACCTGCTCGGCCGGAGGGCGGTGATGCTGACGGGCGCGACGCTGGTCGTGGTCCTCTCGGTTCCGCTCCTCGACCTTCTGCAGGAGCCCGGCGTTTCGAACACCGTGAAGGGTGTGGCGGTGTGCGGCGCGGGTGCCGTGGTGGGGCTGATGGCGGGGCCGGGCCCGGCGATGCTGTCGGAGATGTTCCCGACGCGGGTGCGGTACACGGGCCTGGGACTCGCCTACGCGCTGTCCAATGCGGTGTTCTCGGGGTGCGCCGGGCTCATCATCACGGAGACGATCGAACGGACGGGGAGCGTGGACATCCCCGCGTACTACGCGGCGGCGGCGTGCGCGGTGAGCGTACCGGCCCTGCTCACGCTGCCCTCGCGGAGAGCGCTCGGGCCGAAGGCGGTGGAGGAGAGGACCGGTTGAGGCGATGCGGGTGATCGGTCTGATGTCCGGCACGTCGTACGACGCGATCGACGCGGCGGCGGCCGAGCTGCGCCTCGTCGGCGACAGCCTGGTACTGAAGCCGCTCGGCATGGTGAGCGAGGCGTACGACGGCGCACTGCGCGAGACCCTGTCGGCCGCCCTGCCGCCGGGGACCACCACGCTGGCCGAGGTGTGCCGGCTGGACACCCGGATCGGGCAGGCCTTCGCGGCGGCCGGGCTCCGGGCCGACCGGGAACTGTGCGAGGGGCGGGCCGAGTCGGTGGCCTCGCACGGGCAGACCGTGTACCACTGGGTCGCCGAGGGGGAGGTCCACGGCACGCTCCAGCTGGGGCAGCCGGCCTGGATCGCCGAGGCGACCGGGCTGCCGGTCGTCGCCGACTTCCGGCCGCGTGACATCGCCGCCGGCGGGCAGGGCGCGCCGCTGGTCGGCCTGGTCGACCAGCTGTGGCTGCGCGGCCGGCCGGGCCGGCCCGTCGCACTCAACGTCGGCGGAATCGCCAACCTCACCGCACCCGACGGGACCGCCTTCGACACCGGGCCGGGCTGCGCGCTGATCGACGCGGCGGCGCGGGGGTTCAGCGGCGGAGCGCTGTCCTGCGACACGGACGGGGCTCTGGCCGCCCGGGGCCGGGTGCACGGGCCGCTGCTGGACCGGCTGCTCCAGGAGCCGTACTACGCGCTGCCCGCGCCCAAGACAACGGGAAAGGAGCTCTTCCATCTCGGTCATCTGCGGGACGCGCTCGCCGGGTTCGGGACGCTGCCCGCCGAGGACGTCGTCGCCACGCTGACGAGGCTCACGGCCCGGACCGTGGCGGACGCGGTGCGAGCGGTCGACGCGACGGAGGTGATCGCCTCCGGCGGCGGGACGCGCAACCCCGTGCTGATGAGGATGCTCGGGGAGCTGCTGCCCGGGGTGACGGTGCGCGCGTCGGACGAACTGGGGCTGCCGGCCGGGGCGAAGGAGGCCTACGCCTTCGCCGTCCTGGGGTTCCTGACCCTGCACGGCCTGCCCGGCAGCTCACCCGCGAGCACCGGTGCCCGGCATCCGAGCGTGCTGGGATCGGTGACCCCGGGCCGGGACGGGCTGCGGCTGCCACCGCCCATCCGCCTGCGGCCGACCCGGTTGATCCTGGAATGACCGATCCTGATCGACTCCTCTCATGCCTCTTTCACCGACGCCTCATACGGTGGGGGCATGACGCAGGAGACTCCTTCCGGGTGGTACCCGGACCCCGGACAGAAGAGTGACGGGCCCGCCACCGAACGCTGGTGGGACGGCAAGGCCTGGACGGCCCGCATCCGTCCGGCCCAGCCACCGACGCCTCCGGCGGCCGAGGAGGGTTCGGCTTCTGCGGGAGACCCGCGCGAGAACGCCGGTTCGGCCGCCACGAGCGAACCCACCGCGCCGGAGCCTGCGGCTACGACGTACCCGGGCGCCGCGGGCGCTGCCGGGGACTCGGGCACCATCGAATACCCGAGCTCCCTCGGACACCCGGGCACCCCCGAGCCCTTCGGCGCCATATACCCAGGCGCCCCCGGATACCCAGGTACCCCCGGACAACCCCCAGGGCCGGCCCACTACCCGAACGCCCCCGGACACCCGAGCGCCGACGCATACCCCGGCTACCCCGCCGCACCCCCAGCCTCCCGGGGAAGCCGGCTGCGGATCGGGATTGCCGTCGCGGCGGCCGTCGTTGTTCTCGCGAGCATCGGGGTCGGGGTGTACGCGCTGACCGACAACGGCGGCTCGGGCGGCGGTTCGGCCACCTCGCAGGGGCCTGGCGGACCGGGCGCACCCGGCGGCCAGGGCGGGCCGTTCGGCGGGCCGGGCGGGTCTGGGGGATCCGGAGGCAGTGGTGGCTCCGGAGGATCCGGCGGGTCCGGCGGGTCCGGCGGGTCCGGCGGGTCCGGCGGGTCCGGCGGTCAGAGTCCGTCTCCCGAGCAGTCCGAGCCGCCGAAGATCAGGAGCGGGTCGGTGACCGACGCGGTCAGCGGGATCAGCATGCCGATCCCGGAGGGCTGGTACGGCCAGGAGATCACGGTCGGCGCGCAGCTCACGTCCGACGACTCCTACAAGTGCCCCGGCGACACCTCCTCGACCTGCACGAAGGGCGGAGCCTACTCCGCACCGGCCCTGGCCCTCGGCACCAAGGGCAGCACCGCCGAGGAGATCGCCAAAGCGGACATCTCCGCCAACGCCGAGGAGTCCTACGGCGGCAAGTCCTACGGCGGGATCACCTCGCACGACGTACTGGCCGCCAAGGCGGTGACCGTGGCCGGACAGAAGGGCTACCTCGTCCGCTGGAAGGCCGTCACCACCAAGGGCGCCGACGGCATCGTGGAGTCACTCGCGTTCCCCTCCCCCTCGAACGCGAAGCAGATGGTCGTCGTCCGGTTCGGCGTGGACGCCGACCAGAAGGAGTCCGTCCTGGACGACATCACCAAGGGCATCAAGGTGTCGACGGGCAGCGGCAACGGCCAGGACGTCTGACCAGGAGCACAAGGGAACGACCGCCCGGCCCGTCACCGGTCGGCCGGGTGGGGCGCCCCCGCCGCTCACAGGGGAACCCCACCCGGCCGGGGGGTGCGCGCCGCCCCCGTCCCCACGGGTCGGCGCGGTCGGGTCGCCGTCCTGTCATCCGACGGACGGCGGCCCGGGTCTCATCTCAGGCCCAGGGCCGGCAGCACGGCGGCCTCCACGAACCGGACCAGGTAGTCCGGGTCCGCCCACTCGCCCTCCAGGACGGGCCGCACCCGCAGGACGCCGAACATCTGCGCCGGGATGTATTCCAGCGCCGGATGATCGGCGGGCACCTCTCCCCTCTCGACGCCGCGCCGGATGATCTCCTTCAGCGCGGCGATCTCCGGTTCGATCAGCGCCTCGCGCAACGCCCGCTGCAGCTCCGCGTCCTGGGGG
Source organism: Streptomyces sp. NPDC050546 (assembly GCF_044457425.1). NCBI lineage: Bacteria > Bacillati > Actinomycetota > Actinomycetes > Kitasatosporales > Streptomycetaceae > Streptomyces > Streptomyces sp. NPDC050546. Next base: position 280,192 of record NZ_JBITGX010000002.1, on the reverse strand, counting down.
GCCGCGTGGGCGAGCGCCTGGAGGAGCTGGGTGTCCCGGCCCGACAACTCCCCCGCCGCCCGGGCGGCCTCGCGCAGGTCGTCCGCGAGCGAGCCGGTGTCGATGCAGCGCGTCCGCCGGTGGGAGCGCAGCGCCGCCGCGACGAACTGGGGCTTGGTCTTCCACTGACGGTAGAGCGTGGACTTGCTGCAGCGGGTGCTGGCGGCGATCCCCTCCATGGTGACGGAGTCGTAGCCGCACTCGCGGAGCTGCTCCAGCACGGCGTCGAAGAACTCCTGCTCACGCTCCGGCGTGATCTTGGAGCGGCGTGTGGCACCGACCGGCTCGGGTCGGTCGTCCGCAGCCTGCGACGTCATGGCCGTGCTCCTGGCTTCCCTCGGGCGGCCGGAAAATTCCGGCCGGCAGTGTGTTCTACGTCTATCGATACGCCAGTGTACCGGAACGCGACCGTATCGGTACACTGGCGTATCGGTACGCACTCGTACCGATAACAGCACCACCGTCACCGAAGGGGCCGGGGGATGAATGCCCGCACCGAGCCTGCGCCGGCGGAGTCCGACGCGACAGCGCGACCGCCGCACGTCATAGCCCGACCGCCGCTCGTCCGGGAGCTCCTGCTCGTCGCGGGGCTCTTCCTCGTCTACAAGCTCGGCCGGCAGCTGGCCACGGGCCACACCGGCGAGGCCTTCCACAACGCACAGCGCGTGTGGGACTTCGAGCGAGCGGTCCAGCTGCCCGGCGAGGGCGCGGTGCAGTCCCTGCTGCTGCACGGCGACGGTCTGGCGCATGTCGCGAACACCTACTACGCGGCCGTCCACTTCCCGGCCACCGTCGCCTTCCTGGTCTGGCTCTATCTGCGCCGCCCGGCCCACTACGTCTGGGCCCGCCGGGTCCTGGCCGCCGTCACCGCCGCCGCGCTGGCGCTGCACCTGCTCTTCCCGCTCGCCCCGCCCCGGATGCTGGCCGCGACCGGCCTGGTGGACACGGCCCGCGTGTACGGCCCTTCGGTCTACGGCGATCCCGCAACCGACTCCCTGTCGAACCAGTTCGCCGCGATGCCGTCGCTGCACCTCGGCTGGGCCCTGATGGTGGCGATCGGCCTGATCGTCGCGACCCGGTCGCGGTGGCGCCTGCTCTGGCTGCTGCATCCGCTGCTGACGCTGCTGGTGATCGTCGGCACCGCGAACCACTACTGGCTGGACGCGATCGTGGCGACGGCCCTGCTCGGTCTCGCGCTCGCGGTGGTCCAGGCACCGCACCGCACGGCGACCACGGCGGGCCGCGCGCAGGGCAAGCTCGTTCCGGCGCAGGCTCGATCCGAGGAGCAGGCACTCGCGGGAGCCGGCCGATGAACGCCGTCGCCGTCGCCGTCGCCCTGTCCCTCGTCTCCGCCGTCGCCTACGCGGCAGCGGCCGTCGCCCAGGAGCGGCTCGCCTCCCGCTCCCCCGGCTCGGGCGTGCTGCGGCTGCTCGGCAGCGGCGCCTGGTGGTCGTCGGTCGGACTGAACGCGGCGGCCGCGCTGCTGCACGTCGTGGCCCTGAGGTACGGGCCGCTGACCGTGGTCCAGCCGCTCGGCGCGCTCACCCTGGTCGCGGCGGTGCCCATGGGGGCACGGCTCGCGGGGCGGCGGGTGAGCACGGTCGAGTGGAAGGGCACCGCGCTGACACTGCTCGGCCTGGGCGCGATCCTGGTCACGGCGTCCGGACCGGCGCCCGACGATGTGCTGAGCGTTCCCGAGGCGCTGGCGGTGGCCGGTGCCACCGCCGCCCTCATCGGGGTGCTGTCCCGGCCGGGCGCCCGCCCCGGGCTGCGGCACGCGACCGCGTCCGGCATCGCGTCGGGAGTCGCCTCGGCCCTCACCCAGACCGTGACGGTGGCCGCGACGGACCGGTCGGGGCCGCTGCTGAGCGTCCAGGTCGTCGGGGTGGCGCTGCTCGTGGCGGCCTTCGCGGCCGGCGGGCTGCTGCTGTCGCAAGTGGCGTACCGGGGCGGTCTGGGCGCCCCGCTCGCGATGGTGACCCTGGCCAACCCGCTGGCCGCCGCGGTGATCGGGCTGTCGCTGCTGGGCGAACGCCTCCAGGGCGGCCCGGCAGGGGTGCTGCTCGCCCTCGTCGGGGCCGGCCTGGCGTCTTGGGGCGTGGTGCTGCTCAGCAGGGCGGCGCCCGTTGACCCCGGCGTTCCGGTGGACGACGGCCATCCGGTGGACGACGACCACCCGGTGGCCGCCGTCCTGGCCCTGGAACCCGGCTCGGCCACGGCGGAACCGGCGTTGGTGCCCCGGCCGCACGATCCGGGGCACCTCTTCCCGGCTACCCGGTGATGATCGCCGGGTCGCTCACCCCCGGCCGGCCGTTCTCGACGTGCCCCGCGAACCGCCGCAGGAACGCCGCGTCGCCCTCGACGGTGACGGTCAGGTCGTACCAGCGGCGGCCGCGGTCGAGGTCGACGGTCCGCCGTACCGTCGCGCCCGGGCGGACGGTGACGGTCGAGGGCTTGGCGCCGTAACGGTCGGAGAGCTTCAGCCGTGCCGTGCCGGAGCCCTTGTTGGTGAAGGTCAGTTCCACGTCGTCACCGGTGTGGCGTGCGGTGACCTCGCAGCCGGCCTTCTTGTTCGACCCCTTGAAGACCCGCACAAAGCCGTTCGGGCCGTGCACGGTCAGGTCGTAGGAGCCCGCCGAGTACGCCGAGTTCCAGGTGTCCGAGAGCGTCTTGCCGGCCTCGGTGGTGTACATCCAGGGGCCGTCGGCGCGGTTGCCGGACGTGATATGGAAGGCGGCGCCGGCCTTCCGCCCGGAGGCGAAGGCCAGGGTGAGCTTCCCGGCAGCGGCGTCGACCGAGGCGTCCACGTGCGGGGCGTACTTCAGCGGCCGGGTACGGCGCAGTCCGCGTTCCTGCCGGGGCATGCGCGGGTCGGCGGGCGGGGCCGGCTTGTAGTCGGGGTGGCGTTCGCGGTCCTGCGGCTCGTACTCGTCGGTGCCGGGCAGCGGGACCGGCCGCGCGTCCTTGCGGGAGAAGTCGAACGCGGCCGTCAGATCACCGCAGACGGCTCGGCGCCAGGGCGAGATGTTGGGCTCGCGTACCTCGAAGCGGCGTTCCATGAACCGCAGGATCGAGGTGTGGTCGAGGGTCTCGGAGCAGACGTAGCCGCCCTTGCTCCACGGCGAGACGACCAGCATCGGGACCCGGGGGCCGAGGCCGTAGGGGCCGGCCGTCTTCTTGCTGTCACCCGGGAAGAGGTCGAGGGAGACGTCGACGGTGGACAGGCCGCGGGAGGCGTCCTTGGGCGGCAGCGGCGGCACCACGTGGTCGAAGAAGCCGTCGTTCTCGTCGTAGGTGATGAACAGGGCGGTCTTCGACCAGACCTCCGGGTTGGAGGTGAGGGCGTCCAGGACCTGGGCGATGTACCAGGCGCCGTAGTTCGAGGGCCAGTTGGAGTGCTCGGAGAAGGCCTCGGGGGCGGCGATCCAGGAGATCTGGGGCAGCTTGCCCGCCTTGACGTCCGCCTTCAGCACGTCGAAGTAGCCGTCGCCGGCCTTGGCGTTCGTGCCGGTGCGGGCCTTGTCGTACCAGGGGTCGCCGGGCTTGGCGTCACGGTACTTGTTGAAGTACAGCAGCGAGTTGTCACCGTAGTTGCCTCGGTAGGCGTCCTCGATCCAGCCCCAGGAGCCCGCGGCGTCCAGGCCGTCGCCGATGTCCTGGTAGATCTTCCAGGAGACGCCGGCCTGCTCCAGGCGCTCGGGATAGGTCGTCCAGCCGTAGCCGAGCTCGGCGTTGTCGAGGACCGGGCCGCCGCCGGTGCCGTCGTTGCCCGTGTAGCCGGACCACATGTAGTAGCGGTTCGGGTCGGTGGAGCCGATGAACGAGCAGTGGTAGGCGTCGCAGACGGTGAACGAGTCGGCGAGGGCGAAGTGGAAGGGGATGTCCTCGCGGGTCAGGTACGCCATGGTCGTGGTGCCCTTGGCGGGCACCCACCGGTCGTACTTACCGCCGCGGTAGGCCTGCTGGCCGTCGGGCCAGGAGTGCGGCAGGCCCTCCAGGAACTGCATGCCGAGGTCGTCGGCGTCCGGGTGGAACGGCAGGAGCTCCTTGCCGTCCTTCTCCTGGTGCCAGACCGGCTTGCCGTTGTCGAGGGTGACCGGACGCGGGTCGCCGAAGCCGCGGACGCCTCTCAGAGTCCCGAAGTAGTGGTCGAAGGAACGGTTCTCCTGCATCAGGACGACGATGTGCTCGACGTCCTCGATCGACCCGGTGCGGTGGTTCGCCGGAAGCGCGGCGGCGCGCTGGATGCTGGCGGACAGCGCACTGAAGGCCGTGGTGGCACCCGCGAGTTGAAGAAAGCGGCGCCGGTTTACTTCGGACATGAAGGACAGACCTCTCATCCTGAGGTGCTGGATGGCCGGAACATGACGGAATCTGCGCGGAAGGAGTGTTTCAGGGACACCAAACGCCAAGGAAGGGGCGCGTGACACTCGTGTGAAAGTCGCCGGTACGGAAGGTGTGCTTGGGCGTTGGCAGGGGAGGGTGAGGGGCGTGACAGAGACGCAGACGGTTTCCCCGCCGACGAAACGGCCCGTCCGCCAGCTCCTCGCCGCCTCCGTGGGCAACGCCGTGGAGTGGTACGACTGGTACGCCTACACGTTCCTGGCGACCTTCATCGCCGACCAGGTGTTCCCCAAGAGCGCGGACAACTCGCTGGTGCCGCTGCTGTCGACGTTCGCCGTGTTCGCGGTGGGCTTCTTCATGCGGCCGGTCGGCGGGCTGCTGATGGGCGCGGTCGCGGACCGGCACGGGCGGCGGGCCGCGCTCACGGTCACCATCCTGCTGATGGGCGGCAGCAGCCTGCTGGTCGGACTCACCCCGACCTACGCCTCGGTGGGCGTGCTGGCTCCGGTGGTCCTCGTCCTGGCCCGGCTGTTGCAGGGCCTGTCCGTGGGCGGCGAGTTCGCGGCCTCGACGACCTTCCTGGTGGAGTCGGCGGGCCCGGGTCGGCGGGGGCTGTTCTCCAGCTTCCAGTACGTGTCGACGACCGTGGGGCAGCTCGTCGCCTCCGGCATCGCCGCGCTGCTGGTGGGCACGCTGAGCGTCGGGCAGATGGACAGCTGGGGCTGGCGGGTCCCGTTCGTGCTCGGGGCCGTGCTGAGCCTGGTCGGCTTCTGGATCCGGCGGGGCGCGCAGGAGACCCGCAGCGCCGAGCAGCGAGAGGCTCCTCGCCCGGGCCTGTTCGAGGCGCTGCGCCGGCACCCGCGCGAGTCGCTCCTGATCTGCGGCATCACGGCGGGCGGCACCATCGCGTATTACACGTGGACGTCATACCTCCCGACGTACGCCGAACTCAACGCGGGTCTCTCGAAGTCGGACGCGCTGCTCGCGGGCACGATCTCACTGGCCTTCTTCGCCCTGCTCCAGCCGCTCGGCGGACTGCTCTCGGACCGCTTCGGCCGCCGCCCCCTGCTGCTCTTCTTCGGCCTGGGCTTCGCACTGCTCTCGGTGCCGCTGCTGCACAGCCTGCGCGACTCGTTCGCCGTGCTGCTGCTCGTGCAGTGCGCGGGCATGGTGCTGCTGACCGGGTTCACCTCGATCAGCGCGGCCGTGAACGCGGAGATCTTCCCGCCCCGGGTCCGGGCGGCCGGCATCGGCTTCCCCTACTCGCTGACGGTGGCCCTCTTCGGCGGCACGGCTCCGTACGTCGGCACCCTGTTCAAGGAGCTGGGGCACTCGGGGCTGTTCCCGTGGTACGTCGCCGTGCTCTGCCTGCTGTCGTCGCTGGTGTACCTGCGACTGCCGGAGACGGCTCACGCGCCGCTGCGGCGGTGAGCGGGCGGCCCGGTCAGGACCCGGGCCGCCGGCCGGGCTCCTCCGCCCGCTCCTCCTCGCGCGTCCCCTCCCTGGCGCCCTCGAGAGGCCCTTCGTACTCTCCGTTGCCGGACCGGTCGGCGGCCGGCGGTCCGAGGGCCGCGGGCTCTCCCTCCGCGACCATCTCCTTGACGGCCGCCCGCTCCGGGTCGGCAGCGGCGTCGGTCGGTCTGCCCACCTCCGCCAGGGTCATCTGGGCGCGGTCGTCGACGAGCCGGGTCACCAGGTGCTGGGCGGCACCGAAGGCCGCGGCCCAGCCGAGGACCTGCGCCCTGCTGTCGAGATCGCTCAACCCGGGGACGAAGGCGCCCCTGATCAGCAGCAGTCCGAGGAAGGCCGTCAGCGCGCCCGTGGGGAACTTCAGCACCGCGGACGCGAGGGGCAGCATGTAGGGGGCATCGGTGCCCCGGATGCGGCGCAGTGAGGCGATGACGGTGAGCGCGGCGCCGGCGAGCCCGGCGATCTCGACAGTGAGGATGTCCCTCGGCTGGGCCAGACCGCTGGCGTCGGTGCCCGCCGGGACGTTGTGGTGTTCCGCGGTGGGACAGACGACGGTGATCCGGTCCGAAGCGCCGGAACCGGTCTGCGGCGTGAAGCACAGGCTCAGCGAGCCGGGCGAGAACCAGCCGTAGAGGGCGAGCCCCGTCACGCCGAGCAGCACGAGGAACGTCGCGGTCCACAGGATGTTGCGCAGACTGCGCACCCGGGCCAGTTCGTCGTCCAGGGCGTTGTACGCGGCGTCGAGCGCACGGGTCATGAGATCCCGGTCGCCTGGCTTCATGTCGCCCGAGATGATGGGCCGGATCCGCTGGCCCAGTCTGACCCGCCGGGGGTCGTCGATGTCCAGATGCCGCTTGACGAGGGCCATGACCTCGCTGGCGCGTCCGGCGGCTTCCTCGTCGGAAACCAGCTGCAGGAGCATCACCTCCGCGCTGCGTATGTTCGACCAGACGCCCTCACGCGCGGCCGATCCGGACCAGGCACGCCGCCATCCGAAATCCTCGTCGGCAGCCGTGCCGGCCTTTTTCAGATGGCCCCGCATTCCCTCGACGAGCGTCTTGCGGTCTTCGGAGCACGGCTTGACACGTTCGCGTTCCAGCTGGGCTTCGAGATAGGCGATCCGGGTTTTCGCCCGTGCGCGCCAAGCGGTCCGCGGTGGCCTTCCCGGAGCGGTTCCGGTCACTCGTAGACGGCGGGTACGTGCAGCCTGTCCCACGACTTCTTGCCCGGTATGCCGTCAGCGTCCCGGCCCCTGAATCCGAGTTTCCACTGCCAATTCGCGTACGACTTCCGGTCCGCTTCGCTCCACCGCAAGTCGGGCCCGTCGGCGTACACCCCGCAGTCCTCGTCCATGAGCCGGTAGCCCATGGCCTCGATGACCGGGCTGCTCACCGAGGACTGGAAGAAGTCGCGTCCCGGATAGCGTTCGAACTCGCCCTCCGTTTCCGGGGGAGCCACACGGACCCGATGTCCGGGGTAAATGAGATCCGGATTCGTGATCTGGGGGTTCCACTCCAGAATCTGGTCCAGCGTCACGCGGTGCATCCGCGCGATCTTACTGAGCGTGTCGCCACGTTTCACTATGTAGAACTCTACTGTCTTTTCCATGTGTCCACACTAAGCGAATCACCCGCCATGGAAAAGTCGAGAGTTCCGTTTCAATTTCACCTTTTGATTCGGAAACAGCTTGCGCCGAAATCGCCTCACAGGCGGACGACGACCAGGGCGATGCCGTCCTGCCTCCGTCGGAGACACCCATGTGGTGCAGCAGTCCGTCGGCGAGTTCTTCCACCGGGAGAGTGCCGGACCGGGCCGGAGCGTCGGTCAGCCGGGCCAGGCCGATGTCGATGTCCTCGCCTCGGCGTTCGATGAGGCCGTCGGTGTAGAGCACGAGGGTGTCCCCCGGGAGGTGGGACAGACCGGCCTGGGGGCGGGGCACGTGTTCCGGCCGGGCACCAGGGGCGGGTCGGCGGCCTGGTCCAGCAGCCGGCAGTTGCCGTCCGGACTGAGCAGTATCGGCGGTGGGCGGCCGGCGTTGCTGTAGATGATCAGCCGGCTGTGCGGGTCGATGAGGACCTTGGCCACGGTGGTGGCCAGCGCGCCGTCGACCGCCCTGGCGTACCGGCCCAGTGCCTCCAGGGCCTGTGCGGGGCTGGGAACGGCCCGGATGGCGGCGCTCAGAGCGCTGCACAGCATGCCCATGGCAGCGGCGGCCTCCAAGCCATGGCCGAGGACGTCGCCGATGGCTATGGAGTAGCGGTCGGGCGGCAGATCGACCACGTCGTACCAGTGGCCGCACACGTTGAGCGTTCCGTAGGCCGGCTGGTAGCGCACGGCGATGTCCCGGTGCCTGTCCATCAGCTCAGCGATGTCGTCGGCCCGCGCGACGATCCATTTCACAGCGCCGTCCGTCCCCAGGGCAGGGCTGGACATCCCGCACCACCATCGCTCCTCGACCTCGCCCGGCCGGCCCTCGACGGGAATGCCGAAGCGCCGCGGGGCCACTACGTCGGGCTCGCGGGAGTTCAGCACGCGCTGGAGTGAGGCGCCGAGGTCCCGCGCCACCTGCGGCGCGCCAGGACTGCCAGGGAACGCCTCCATGATGTACCGCCCGGCCAGTTCTTCGCGGCTCCTGCCGGTGACCTGGAGGTAGGCGCGGTTGGCGCGGCAGACCACCAAGTCGGCGTCCAGCACCAGGTGGGGGTTCGATGCAGCATAGAACAGCTATTCGAAATCAATCTCGGGTGACGTCACGCGTGACCAGCCATTTTTACAGGCGCGACCTGCACCTCCGAGATAAACCCGGCATCCTCCACCCCAACGCCATTCACCTACCGAACCCCGCCTCCTTCGATGAGTGTCGCACTCTCTTCCGGGCGGGAACTGGCGCTTTCGTACTCGAGTTGCACTTCGAGACAGGCAACCCGCGCTTTCGCACACGCGCGAAACCCGACTGCGGCGGCCCGTTGCGCAGGCCTGTCATTCGGCTGCGCATACGGGCCGACCGGCTTTCTTTTCTTGGTCATTCGCTCTCGTACTCACCGCCCTCTCCGCCCGATTCCCGGGGCGGGGCCACACGAATCCGATCGCCGGGGTGGATGAGGTCCGGATCCTCGATCTGCGGGTTCCACTTCAGAATCTGATCCAGACTCACATGGTGCATCCGCGCGATCTTGGTGAGATTGTCACCGCGTTTCACTACGTAGAACTTCGTCCTTGTCTTTTCCATGCATCCAGCCTAAGGCAATTCTCCGCGAGTACAAAGTGCAGAATTCTGTTTCGATTTCACTTTTTGATTCGGAAACTGCTTTCCCCCGCAGCGACTTCGCGATCACCGACAACGGCCACACCAGACGGGGAACGCCATGGCCTCGACAGCGAGTCCCGGTCAGACCGCCGGCGGCCCCGCTTCGATGCGGCGCAGTACCGGAGGCAGACGGTCCAGGTCGGCGCCGGTCTGGATCTGCCGCTCGTCCCACCAGGTGACGCCGGCGTCACGCAGCGGACCGATCACATTCCTGGCCTTGGCCGGGTCCGAGGGCGTCGCACCGCCGAGCACAACGTCGAAGGGGCGCTCGACGCCGGCCATGCGATACTTACGCACACACTCGACCAGTTCCCGCACTTCGGCGACGTCCGGCACATGACCATGCCGGGCCGACTCGAACAGCGGCACCGCGCCGTCCCACCGCGCCGCCCGCCGCATGGGCGCACGACGTGGCCAGAATCCGCCGATCCACACCGGCGGGCAGGGCCGCTGTACGGTGGCGGGCACCAGCGTCACATCCCGTGCTTCGTAGTGTCGGCCGTGGTGGTTCACCGGCTCTCCTGACCAGAAGCGCGTCAACAGCTCCAGGCCCTCGTCCAGCCTCTCGGCGAGCTGACGTGGCTCGGCGGTGTCGCCGAAGCTGCGGTATTCGTCCTCGATCGGACCGCCCAGGCCGGCGGCGAAGATCACTCTGCCGTCGCTGAGGTGGTCCAGGGTGGCCACCTGGCGGGCGAGTTGCTGCGGACGGTATCGGGGGACCGGCGTCAGCAGGGTGCCCATTCGGATGCGGGAGGTGGCCAGCGCGGCTGCTGTCAGCAGCATCCAGGGGTCAGCGAAGGGACGCCCCTGGTGTTGTCGGTGCAGTACGTGATCCCAGACGAAGAGCCCGTCCCAGCCGGCCTGTTCGGCGGCAGCGGCCACAGTCGCGACATTACGGGGGTCAGCGAAGTCACCGAAGTTGGGGATGTTGATGGAGAAGCGCATCCCAGCAGAATGCGCAGTGGGCCACGGAGGAGCAATCCATTTCGGAACCTCCCTCCAGTCGGGCGAACAAGCGGCAAAGCAGGCAAAGAAACTCACACACATGGGGATCAATCGCACTGAGGGACGAATCGGGAGAGTGGCTGTCCGACATCGGCCGGTCCCGATATCCCGCCACTCCGACAGCGAAGGACGTGCACATGCCCCGTGTACTGGTGACAGGATTCGAGCCGTTCGGCCCGGACACCTACAACCCCTCCTGGGCCGCGGCCCAGCTCCTCCAGGAGAACCCTCCGGACGGCATGGAGGTGACGGCCGTCCAACTCCCCTGTGTCTTCGGCAAATCGCTGCAGGTGCTGCGCGAGGCCGTACTGGAAGCGGAACCGGCACTTGTCGTGTCGCTCGGCCTCTCCCCCCGGAACGGCATCTCCATCGAGCGCGTCGCCATCAACGTCAACGACTGCCCCATCCCCGACAACGCCGGCCGCAGGCCCGTGGACGAGCCCATCGTCCCCGACGCCCCCGCGGCCTACTTCTCCACCCTCCCGATCAAACGGTGTGTCACGGAGGTCCAGAAGCAGACCGGACTGAACTCCCAGGTCTCCCAGACCGCCGGGACGTTCGTGTGCAACCACGTCTTCTACGGCCTGATGCATCTGCTGGCCACCGAGGGCAAGCAGCGGCGCGGCGGCTTCGTGCACATCCCGCACACCCCGGAGATGCCCGCCGCCGCCAACCACTTCGTCCCCTCACTGCCGGTGGAGGACACGGCCAAGGGCCTGCGCGTCGTGCTGTCGACCGCGCTGGCCCACGACACGGACGTCGCCGTCGCCGCCGGCGCGACCCACTGACCTCACCGCGGTTGACGAGCAGCCCCGCCCGAAGACGCGTCGGGCGGGGCTGCTCGCCGAGGTGAGCGGTCGAGAGGCCTACAGGCCGTCGATGGACCACCAGACCTTCTCGGCGTTGCTGTCCGGCTCGAGAACGACGACTTCCCCGAGGCCGTTGCCGTAGTACGGGGTCATGATCTGGCGGGCGGAGAGACTGTAGATCTTGTACGCGCCGTCGAAAGCCCGCGGAATGACCTGCCACTGGAACTCCAGGCCGGTTCCGCAGGTGCCCTCAGTGACCCGCGGCTTGTTGGCCCAGGGGGCACCCGGCTTGAGACACATGCCGGTCTTGGTGTTGCGGATGATGTAGACGGAGCCGGTGACGGGCTCGAACTCCCACTGGTCGGCTCCGAGGGTCTGGCCGCGGTCCCAGACGTAGTGCACCCACCCGTCCTGGAAACCGTCGCCCCAGTTGTGCGGCAGCAGACTGCCGCCGGTCTTGATGTTGACGATGTGGGTCGTGAGCAGGGGGCGCGCGTGCGCGGTGGTGGCGGTTACGGCTGAACCGAGCAGCGCACCGAGCATGCCGAGGACGAGGAACAGCCGGGTCAGGAGGCGTTGCATGGATTGTCCTTCCTGTGGTGCGGTCCGATGCCGGGCGGCCGCACATATACCGCCCGGACACGCGAGGAACGCTTCGTAGCGCAGCGCACTCGACCGAACACCGAAAGTTAGGATCGGACGGGTCCGGCCAATCCGGCGCGGCAGGTTTGAGCGCGCTTTCCCCCACCGCTCCACCGCGTTCCGCCGTCGGTACATCTCCGCGGCCACACACGCGCTCCTCGGCGTCACCCGGCCCTCCGGTCGTGACCGAAAGCGTCCCGCCGCACAGCCCCCGTTCACCCACCTCAAGAGTGAACCCATGGGCGTGATGTTGACGCCTCGCAACGCTCTTCCGTGGGACGGAAGTCGCGTTGTGCCCCCGTGACGCCCTCCCGGACGATGCGACCACCACCCAGAGACGGGAGCCGCATCCATGCCTCACACCACCGCCTTCGCCAGGAACCAGTGGTACGTCGCCGCCTACAGTCACGAGGTCGGGCGGGAGTTGCTCGGCCGGACGATCCTCGGTGAGACGCTCGTGCTGTACCGGACCGAGGAGGACGGCACGCCGGTCGTGCTGCACGACCGGTGCGTGCACCGCCGGTACCCGCTGTCCGAGGCCCCGACCCGCCTCGACGGCGACCGGATCGTGTGCGGCTACCACGGGTTCACCTACGACACGACCGGTACGTGCGTGTACGTGCCGGGGCAGAAACGGGTGCCGCGCACCGCCCGGCTCGCCTCGTACCCCGTCGTCGAGCAGGACTCGCTGATCTGGGTGTGGATCGGCGACCCGGCGCTCGCAGACCCGGGGGCCATTCCCCGGGCCAGGCACCTGGACTCCCCCGGCTGGGTCACCGTGCGCGGCATGGAGCCCATCGACTGCGACTACGGTCTGCTCGTCGACAACCTCCTCGACCTCTCCCACGAGACGTATCTGCACGGCGGTTACATCGGCACCCCCGAGGTCGCCGAGACACCGATCACCACGGAGGTCGACGAGGGCGCCGGGATCGTCCGGGTCAGCCGGCACATGGACGACGCCGAGTGCCCGCCGTTCTACGCCAAGTCCACCGGCATCGAGGGCCGGATCACCCGCTGGCAGGACATCGAGTACCACGCTCCCTGCCTGTATCTGCTGCACAGCCGCATAGCCCCCGTCGGGGTGGTGCCCGAGCCGGACGGCAGCGACCCGAACGGCTTCCACACGGAGATCACCTACGCGATCACTCCGTCCGGCGACGGCAAGGTGTACGACTTCTGGGCCGTCTCGCGCGACTGGGCGACGGACGACGCCGAGGTCACCGAGTTCCTGCGGGGCAACAACCACACGGTCGTGATGCAGGACGTCACCGCGCTCAACCTGCTGCAGAAGACGCTGGGCACCGAGCGCACCGGCTACCAGGAACTCAGCATCAACATCGACACCGGCGGCCTGGCCGCCCGCCGCATCCTCGCCCGGCTGGTCGAGCAGGGCGAGAAGCCCGTGGAGAAGGTCCAGTGACGAGTCCGACCGGCGAGATCTACCGCATCGACTGGCTGCCCGGCACCGACGTCCTGCACGGCACCTGCCACTGCGGCCGTGAGCACACCGCACAGGACCCGGTGGAGATGTGGGAGTGGATGCTCGCCCATCCGCAGGGGCACTCCACCGACGAGCCGCGAGGAAACAGCTCATGAGTCTGTACGAAGCCGAACTCGTCGTCGAGGGACGCGAGTTCGCCGCCGACGGGGTGCTGGCCCTCACCCTGCGCCACCCACTGGGCGAACCGCTCCCGGCGTGGGAGCCGGGCGCGCACATCGACGTCGTGCTCGGCCCGGAGCTGGAGCGGCAGTACTCGCTGTGCGGCGACCCCGCGGACCGGTCGGCCTGGCGGATCGCGGTGCTGCGCGAACCGGACGGGCGGGGCGGCTCGGCCCATGTGCACGAGCGGGTGGGGCCGGGCGACAAGGTCCGGGTGCGCGGCCCCCGCAACAACTTCGGCCTGGAGCCCGCCCCGCGTTACCGGTTCGTCGCGGGCGGGATCGGCATCACCCCGATCCTGCCGATGCTGGCGGCGGCCGAGGCGTCGGGCGCCGAGTGGACGCTGCTCTACGGCGGCCGCACCCGCCGGTCCATGGCGTTCGGCGAGGAACTCACCCGGTACGGCGACCGGGTGACGTTCGCGCCCGAGGACGAGACCGGGCTGCTGGACCTGCCCTCGGTGCTGGACGCGGTACCCGAGGGCACGCTGGTCTACTGCTGCGGTCCCGGGCCGCTGCTGGACGCGGTCGAGGAGCGCTGTCCGTCCGGAGTGCTGCGCGTGGAGCGGTTCCGGCCCAAGGAGCGGCCGGCCGGTGCGGACGGGGAGTTCGAGGTCGAGCTGGCGCGGAGTGGACTGACCCTCGCCGTGGCACCCGGCGTCACCGTGCTGGACACGGTGCGGTCGGCCGGTGTCGAGGTGCTCTTCTCCTGCACCGAGGGCACCTGCGGGACCTGTGAGACCGATGTCCTCGACGGCGCCCCGGAGCACCGTGACTCCGTGCTCACCCCTCAGGAGCGGGAGAGCGGCGAGACGATGATGATCTGCGTGTCCCGATGCCGGGGCCGGCGGCTGGTGCTGGACCTGTGATCCGCAGGTCGGCCTCGATGCGGGCGACGGTCGCCAGCAGGTGCGGCAGTAGATCGCGGCGCACCGAGTCGACGGAGTTGCGGCCCGCGTGCACCGCGATGTTGACGGCCGCGACCACGTCGCCTTCCCGGTCCCGCACCGGAGCGGCGACCGACCTCAGCCCCTCCTCCAGCTCCTGGTCGACGACGGCGTAGCCCTGCCTGCGGACGCGGCGCAGCTCCGCCCGCAGGGCCTCCGGCGTGGCGACGGTGCGCACGGTGAGTGGTTTCAACTCGGCCCGGACGAGCCGCCTTTCGACTTCCTCGTCCGGCAGATGGGCGAGGATCACCCGGCCCACGGACGTCACGTACGCCGGGAAACGGGTGCCGACCGTGATGGACGCGGTCATGATGCGGCGCGTGGGGACCCGGGCGACGTACACGATGTCGTCGCCGTCGAGGACGCACAGCGAGGACGACTCCCGTACCTGTGCGACGAGCAGCTCCAGATGCGGCTCCGCGATCTGGGGCAGTGTGTAGCTGGAGAGGTAGGAGTAACCGAGTTCCAGCACCCGCGGGGTGAGGCGGAAGCGGCGGCCGTCGGTGTGGACGTAGCCGAGGTCGGCGAGGGTGAGCAGGAAACGACGAGCGGCGGCGCGTGTCAGGTCGCAGGCACGCGCGACCTCGCTCAGGGTCAGGGCCTGATGCTCGGAGTCGAAGGCGCGGATCACGGCGAGGCCGCGCTCGAAGGACCGGACGAAGTGCGGTGCGCGGGCTTCAGCGGACATCCTGGGCCTCCGGCGGGGCGTACGACCGTGCGCTGTGCGCACGCTAGAAGTGCGGATCTCGTGATGTCAACGAGCCGTGCTTGCAAGGGCATTGACCATGAATCAGGCCCGGCTCTACGTTCTCGCTGAGCACAAACGTGCTGTCTGCGCACAGCCTGTCGGAGCACCAGAGCCGGTCCCACAGGAGGAGTCATGCGTCGTCGTCCCCTCATTCGTCTCGCGGCCGTGTCCGTTCTGTTCACCGCGGCGGCGTGCGGCTCGTCCGACGGCGGTGACTCCTCGGACGGGGGCACCTCGTCCGGCGGGGTGCGGACCGTCAAGGTCGGGCTCATCCCCATCGTCGATGTGGCACCGCTCTACCTCGGCCAGAAGCAGGGCTTCTTCGAGAAGCAGGGCCTGAAGCTGGAGTTCACCACGGCACAGGGCGGCGCGGCGATCGTGCCGGGGGTGGCGAGCGGTCAGTTCCAGTTCGGGTTCAGCAATGTGACCTCCCTGATGGTCGCTCAGACCAACGGCGTGCCCGTGGAAGCCGTCGCCAACGGCATCGCGTCGACCGGTATCGCGGGCAAGGACTTCAGCGCGTTGATGGTCAAGAAGGACAGCGCGATCAAGTCACCGAAGGAGCTCGAGGGCAAGAAGGTCGCCATCAACACTCTCAAGAACATCAACGAGACGGCCGTACGGGCCTCCGTGAGCAAGGCGGGCGGCGACCCGGACAAGGTCAGGTTCGTCGAGCTCGGCTTCGAGCAGATGCCCGCCGCTCTCGACAGCGGCGAGATCGACGCCGCCCAGGTGGTCGAGCCCGCTCAGGCCGCCGTCAAGAGCGGGGGCGGCCGGGTGATCGCCTCACCGCTGGTCGACGTCGCGCCGAAGCTCACGGTGGCGATGTACTTCACCTCCACGCGGTACGCGAAGCAGAACCCGGAGGTGGTGAAGAAGTTCCAGGACGCCACGGCCGAATCCCTGGCCTACGCCGACTCCCACCCGGACGAGGCACGCCGGATCGTGACGACGTACACGACGATCCCCGCGAACGTGCTGGCCCGGGTGACCCTGCCGAGATGGCCGGCGGAGGCCAACCGGTCCTCCATCGTGGACCTCATGAAGCTCGGCTACGAGGACGGCCTCTTCAAGTCGCCGCCGGACGTGGAAAAGCTGCTGCCGTGAGGGACGGAAACGGATGAGGAGCGTGAACGCGGCGCTGGGAGCGGCCGGGCTCGCGGCCTTCCTCTCCCTGGGCGAGGCGGTGCCACGGCTCGGCCTGGTCGAGGAGGCCTACTTCCCGACCACCGGCCGCATCGCCGGGGCCCTCGCGGAAGAGGTCGCCGACCCCGCCTTCTGGACGGCTCTCGGCGAGACGCTCACCGGCTGGGCGCTGGGCCTGGCGATCGCGTCCTGCGCGGGCGTCGTGATCGGCGTGGTCGTCTCGGTCGTGCCGCATCTGCGCCGGGTGACGGCCTCCACGATCGAGTTCCTGCGCCCGATCCCGTCCGTCGCGCTCATCCCCCTGGCGGTCCTGCTCTACGGCACCGAACTGCGCTCGGTGCTGCTGCTCGTCGTCTACGCGTCCTTCTGGCAGGTACTGATCCAGGTCCTGTACGGCGTGCAGGACGTGGACCCCGTCGCCGACGAGACGGCACGGTCGTACGGCCTCGGCACCTGGGCGCGGATCCGGCACGTGCTGTGGCCGACCGCGCTGCCGTACGTCATGACCGGTGTGCGCCTCGCGGCGGCCGTCGCGCTGATCCTCGCCGTCACCGCCGAACTCGTCATCGGCGCACCGGGGTTGGGCAAGCGCATCGGCGTGGCGCAGGCCTCTCAGGCAGTGCCGGAGATGTACGCGCTGATCGTGGTCACCGGGCTGCTGGGGCTGCTGATCAACGTGGGCGCGCGGACGGTGGAGCGGCGGGCGCTGGCCTGGCACCAGTCGGTGCGCGGGGAGGTGGCGGTGTGAGGCGGGTACTGTCGCGGCTGGTGTCCGTCGTCGCGCTGCCGACGGTGCTGGTCACGGTCTGGTGGGTGGCGTCGGCCGGCAGCACGGACGTGTACTGGCCTCCGCTGCGGACGATCCTGGAGACCTTCCCGGACGTCTGGACGACCGAGCGGCTGCGGGCGGACGTGCTGCCCAGCGTGCTGCGGCTGACCGGCGGATACCTGCTGGCGGCCGTCGTCGGGGTGCTGCTCGGCACGGTCATCGGCTCCTACCGGTGGGTGCGGGCGGTGTGCGAGCCGGTGCTGGAGTTCCTGCGGGCGGTGCCGCCGCCGGTGCTGGTGCCGGTCATCATGCTGTTCGCGGGCATCGGAGACACCATGAAGGTCACGGTGATCGCGAGCGGCTGCGTCTGGCCGGTCCTGCTGAACACGGTCGAGGGCGTGCGGGCGGTGGACCCGGTGATGACCGAGACGGCACGCTGCTACGGCATCACGGGCACCGCGCGCCTGAGGCATCTGGTCCTGCGCTCGGCGAGCCCGCAGATCTTCGCGGGCCTGCGCCAGGCCCTGTCGATCGGCATCATCCTCATGGTGATCAGTGAGATGTTCGCCGCGAGCAACGGGCTCGGCTTCACCATCGTGCAGTTCCAGCGCGGCTTCGCGATCCCGGACATGTGGACCGGCATCCTCGTGCTCGGTCTGCTCGGCTTCCTGCTGTCGGTGGTCTTCCGGCTGGTCGAGCGGCGAGTGCTCGGCTGGTACCACGGGCTGCGCGCCTCGACCCGGCGGTCTCCGTGAACCTCGAGAAAGGGCGGACCATGCTCGACGTACGGGGCCTGCGGAAGGTCTACGAAGGGTCGGGGCGGCGCGTGGAGGCGGTCCGCGACCTCACCTTCACCGTGGCCGCCGGGGAACTGGTCTGTCTCGTCGGCCCGTCGGGCTGCGGCAAGACGACTCTGCTGAAGTGCCTGGGCGGGCTGCTCACACCCACCGGCGGTGAGGTGCTCCTCGAGGGGCGGAAGCTAAGCGGCCCGCCGCCCGGGACGGCGTTCGTGTTCCAGGAGTACGGGCGCAGTCTGTTCCCCTGGATGCGGGTCGGTGAGAACGTCGAACTGCCGTTGAGGCAGAAGGACTTGGGCAAGGCACGGCGCCGGGAGCTGGTGCGGGACGCGCTGGGGTCCGTGGGGCTGGCGGACGCCGTGGAGGCGTACCCGTGGCAGCTGTCAGGCGGTATGCAGCAGCGGGTCGCCATCGCCCGGGCGCTGGCGTACGAGCCCCGTGTGCTGCTGATGGACGAGCCGTTCGCGGCGGTGGACGCGCAGACACGAGCGGATCTGGAGGATCTGGTACGGGGTCTGTGGCGGGAGCGCGGCATCACGATCCTGTTCGTCACCCACGACATCGACGAGGCCGTCTACCTGGGCGAGCGGGTCATCGTGCTGTCCGCCTCCCCCACCGTCGTGCGGGAGCAGCTCAAGGTCGATCTGCCCGCCGAGCGCGACCAGTTGCACACGCGCGTGGACCCACGCTTCGCCGAGCTGCGTACCCACGTGTACGAGCGGATACAGGCGGCGAAGCGCGGGGTTCCGCAGGACGCGGTCACGAAGTCGGATCCGTCTCCACCTCGCTGAGCAGAAGGTCAGGGCGCTGCCCACAGGCCCCGGACATGCCCGAGGTGCCGGGTCATCACCGCCCGTACGGCCTGCTCGTCGCGGGCGAGCAGCGCCTCCAGGATCTCCAGGTGCTCCTCCGCCGACGCCTCCAGCCGCCCCTGCCCGGCGAGCGCGGTCAGCCCGTACAGCCGGGAGCGGCGTCTGAGGTCCCGTACGACGTCGACGAGATGGTCGTTGCCGGCGAGGGCGAGCAGGCCGAGGTGGAAGCGCAGGTCGGCCTCGACGTAGGCGATGAGGTCGCCGGCCGCCGCGGAGGTGACGATCTCCTGGGCGACCGGGCGCAGGGCCTCCAGTGCCACGGGGTCGGCCGTGACCGCCAGGCCCGCCGTCGTGGGGATCTCGATCAGCGCCCGGATATGGGTGTACTCGTCGAGTTGCCGCTCGGAGACGGCGGTGACCCTGAAGCCCTTGTTGGGCACGGTGTCGACCAGGCCCTCCTTGGCGAGGTCGAGCATGGCCTCGCGCACGGGGGTCGCGGAGACGCCGAAGCGGGCGGCGAGGCCGGGGGCCGAGTAGACCTCGCCCGGGCGCAGTTCTCCGGCGATCAGGGCGGCCCGCAGCGCGTCCGCGACCCGCTCCCGGTGGCTGGGCTTCCTGCTGCCCAGCAGGGGCAGGGCGGGGGTGTGCCGCGGGGCAGCCATGAAAGGTCGCGGTTTCCTCTCGTGATCCGGGCCTAGAGGACGAATCCGGCCGGGAACGGGTCCTCGGGGTCCAGCAGGTACTGGGCGGTGCCGGTGATCCAGGCGCGTCCGGTGAAGCTGGGCAGGACGGCCGGGCGTCCTGCCACCTCGGTCGTGCCGAGCAGTCTGCCCGTGAACCGGGTGCCGATGAAGGACTCGTTCACGAACTCGGTGTGCAGCGGGAGTTCGCCGCGCGCGTGCAGTTGTGCCATCCGGGCGCTGGTGCCCGTGCCGCAGGGCGAGCGGTCGAACCAGCCGGGGTGGATGGCCATGGCGTGCCGGGAGTGGCGGGCGGTGGAGCCGGAGGCGGCCAGATAGACGTGGTGGAGCCCGTGGATGGACGGATCCTCGGGGTGGACGGGCGGTTCCTCGGCGTTGACTGCGGCCATGAGGGACAGGCCCGCCGCGAGGATCTCGTCCTTGCGTGACCGGTCGAAGGGCAGGCCGAACTGCTCCAGCGGCAGGATGGCGTAGAAGTTGCCGCCGAAGGCGAGGTCGTACGTCACCGTCCGCCCGTCGGCGAGGGTGGTCTTGCGGTCGAGGGCGACGGCGAAGGAGGGCACGTTCTGGAGGGTGACCGCCTTGGCGACACCGTCCTCGACGGCCACCTCGGCGACGACCGGGCCCGCCGGGGTGTCGAGCCGGATGGTGGTGACCGGCTCGACGACCTCGACCATGCCCGTCTCGACGAGCACGGTCGCCACACCGATCGTGCCGTGCCCGCACATCGGCAGATAGCCGGAGACCTCGATGTAGACGACGCCCCAGTCGCAGTCGGACCGGCTCGGCGGCTGGAGGATCGCGCCGCTCATGGCGGAGTGGCCGCGCGGCTCGTTCATCAGCAACTGCTTGATGTCGTCACGGCGTTCGCGGAAGTACAGCCGCCGCTCGTTCATGGTGGCGCCGGGCACGGTGCCGATACCGCCCGTGATCACACGGGTGGGCATGCCCTCGGTGTGCGAGTCGACGGCGTGCAGGACGAGTCTGCTGCGCATGGTCCCTATGCCAATCCGGCCGCTACGGCCTTCTCGGTGGCGGCCCGGACGGCGGCCTCCTGCTCGGGCAGCAGCGGCACGCGCGGCGGGCGGCAGGGGCCTCCATGGCGGCCGACGAGGTCCATGGAGAGCTTGATGGCCTGGACGAACTCCACCCGCGAGTCCCACCGCAGCAGCGGATGCAGCTGCCGGTACAGGTCCCGCGCGGTGTCGAGGTCGCCGTCGACGGCCGCGTGGTACAGCTCGACCGAGGCCTGGGGCAGCGCGTTCGGGTAGCCCGCGACCCAGCCCTTGGCACCCGCGACGGCCAGCTCCAGCAGGACGTCGTCCGCGCCGATCAACAGGTCCAGTTCGGGGGCGAGTTCGGCGATCCGGTAGGCCCGGCGGACATCTCCGGAGAACTCCTTCACGCCCCGGATGTGCCCCTCGCCGTGCAGCCGCGCGAGCAGCTCCGGCACCAGGTCGACCTTGGTGTCGATCGGGTTGTTGTACGCCACGACCGGCAGGCCGGACTTCGCGACCTCGGCGTAGTGGGCCACGACGGACCGCTCGTCGGCACGGTAGGCGTTCGGCGGCAGCAGCATCACCGCCCCGCACCCGGCCTCCCCGGCCTGTTCGGCCCAGCGCCGGGACTCGGCGGACCCGTACGCGGCGACACCGGGCATGACGCGCTGCCCGCCGATCGCGGAGACGGCCGTCTCGACGACCCGGGCGCGCTCCTCGGGGGTGAGCACCTGGTACTCGCCGAGGGAGCCGTTCGGCACGACGCCGTCGCAGCCGTTCTCGACGAGCCATGCGCAGTGCTCCGCGTAGCGGTCGTAGTTCACGGAGAGGTCGTCGTTCAGCGGGAGCGCGGTGGCGACGAGGACGCCGCGCCAGGGGCGGTGATCGGTCATGACTGTCCCTCCTGGGAGTGTTGCCGTGCGAGGACGCCGAGCGGTACGGGACGGGCGAACGGACGCTTGGCCGGGGTGGGTTCGCAGCCGGCGAGGCCGGCGACCGCGGTGCCGCACATCCGGCCCTGGCACCAGCCCATCCCGGCCCGGGTGAGCAGCTTCACGGTGCGTTGGTCGCCCGCCCCGAGTTCCAGCGCGTCGCGCACGGCACCGGCGGTGACCTCCTCGCAGCGGCAGACCACGGTGTCGTCGGTGACCTGCTCGGGCCAGTGCGCGGGCGGCGCGTAGGCGGCTTCGAGGGCGGCGGCGGATCTCCCGAGCCGCGTACGGGCCTTGAGGGCTGCCGGTGCCGGGGCGGGGGCGGTGCCGTGCAGATACGCGGCGGCGGAGCACCCGGCGATGTGTCCCTCGGCGAGGGCGAGGGCCGCGCCACCAATGCCGGTGGCCTCGCCGGCCGCCCACACGCCGGGCACGTCCGTGCGCTGCTCGGTGTCGACGGCCACGGTGCGCCCGTCGAGGCCGCAGCCGAGCCCCTCGGCCAGGTCGGTGTGCGGGAGCATGCCGTGGCCGACGGCGAGGGTGTCGCAGGGCAGGTGCCGCCCGGTGCCGGTCCTGACGCGTCCGTCGCTGTCGAGGGCTGTGACGGTGACGCCGGTCAGCCGGTCGTCGCCGTGGGCGCGGACGACGGTGTGCCGGGCGAGGAACGGCACGCGGTGGCGCAGCAGCCGGGCGGCATACCCGGCACCCTCCGGGAGCTTGCCGGCCAGAGCCCGGCCATGGCGGGCGAGGCGCTCGGGCCCGGTGGACTCGACGAGCGCGGCGACCTCCACCCCGGCCGCGGCGAGCCCGGTCGCCACGGGCAGCAGCAGCGGCCCGGTCCCGGTCACGACGACTCGGCGCCCCGGCACCACAAGGCCGCCCTTGAGCATGGCCTGGGCGCCCCCGGCGGTGACGACGCCCGGCAGGGTCCAGCCGGGGAAGGGCAGCACCTGCTCGTAGCCGCCGGTGGCCAGCAGCACGGCACCGGCGTGCACCTCTGCGGGCTCCTCCTGCTCCGGCCCGAGCAGCGCGTGCGCGACGAAGCCGCCGGACACCTTTTCGACGCACCACACATGATGATCGGTCAGCACCCGTACGGCACTGGCGGCGAGTCCGTCGCGCAGCCGCTCCCAGGTCCGCCACCGGTGGTGCAGCGCCTCGGGGCGCCCGGCGCCGAGCCCGGCGGCGGGCTGCCGGTAGAACTGCCCGCCCGGCTCCGTCGCCCCGTCGACGAGCGCGACCCGGGTGCCCCGCGCGGCCGCCGCGAGGGACGCGGCGAGACCGGCCGGTCCGGCCCCGATCACAACCAGGTCAGTCGGCATGCCGCACCCCCTCACAGCCCGTCCCCTCATGGCCCGTCCCCTCCTGCGTGCCGATCACGTCCCCCGGCCGTACCGGCACCAGACAGGCGCGTTGGTTGGGGCGGCCGTTGACGGTCACCAGGCAGTCGAAGCAGACGCCGATCCCGCAGAACACCCCGCGCGGACGGCCCTCGCCCCGGGTGGCGCGCCAGGAGGTGATGCCCGCCGTCCACAGCACGGCGGCGACCGTCTGCCCGGGCAGCACCTCGACCGGCCGCCCGTCGAACGTGACCGTGAAGGCGGGGCCGGGCCTGGCTCCCGCCAGCTCCAGCGGATTCACTCGGCCTCCTCGGTGAAGCGGTCGGGCCGGAACGGGCCGAGGTCCAGGTCGGGCGCCCGCCCGGTCAGCGCCTGGGCGATCAGGTGCCCGGTGCCGGTGGCGAGTCCGATGCCCGCGCCCTCGTGCCCGCAGGCGTGGAGCAGTCCGGGCGCCCGGGGATCGGGGCCGATCGCGGGCAGGTGGTCCGGCAGATACGGCCGGAAGCCCACGTACGTGCGCAGGGCCCGGACATCGGCGAGGAAGGGGAAGAGGCCCGTCGCTCCCGCCGCCAGCGCGCGCAGTGCCGGGAGCGACAACGACCGGTCGAAGCCGACCCGTTCGCGGCTGGCGCCGATCAGGACCGGTCCGGCGGGCGTGCCCTCCACCACGGGGGAGGTCTGCAGCGCCGCCGAGTCGCTCGCGACGTCGCCCACATAGTCGGCGGCGTACACCTTGTGCCGGATGCGGGGCGGCAGCGGCTCGGTGACCAGGACGAAGCCGCGCCGGGGCAGCACGGGCAGGGACACGCCCGCGCGGGCCGCGATCTCGCCGCCCCAGGTACCGGCCGCGTTGACGACGGCCGGGGCGTGGATGTCGCCCCGGTCGGTCCGCACCCCGCGCACCGCGCCGCCGGGGTCGCGCAGCACCGCGGTGACCTCCCGGCCGGTGAGCAGCCGGGCGTTCGAGGCGCGCAGCAGATGCGCGGCCGCGAGGGCGGGCATCACCTGGGCGTCCTGCGGGTAGTGCATGCCGCCCGCGAGCCCGGGAGCGAGGTACGGCTCCAGGTCGGGAAGCCGGTCGGGCGGCACGGGAACGGCCTCGACCCCGGCCGCGCGCTGCCCGGCGGCGAGTTCCTCGAGACCGGCCAGCGCCCCGTCGGTTCCGGCGACGACGACACCGCCCTTGGCCTCGTACTCGACCGCCTTCCCCAGTCCCTCCCGGGCCAGTCCGGCCCACAGCCGGGCGGACAGCAGGGCGAGGTCGAGTTCGGGTCCGGGCTCCTTGTCGGAGACGAGGAGGTTCCCCTCCCCCGCGCCGGTCGTGCCGCCGGCCACCGCGCCCCGGTCCACCACGACGGCGTCGAGGCCGGCGCGGGCCGTGTACAAGGCACATGCGGCGCCGACCACTCCGGCTCCGACCACCACGACATCGCAGGTCAGCGACTCGCTCACGCCAGTACTATGTCACACACCACATCGCCTGGGAATGGGGCGAACGCCGGTCGAGCGAGACCGGAGACGCTCAGTCGGCCGCCGGTACGACCCTCAGGTGGGAGGCCGCACGACGCGTCCCGCGCTCCCTTGACGGCGTGCGGCGGGCCTCGCGCAGCACGAACGTGAGCCGGGTGCAGCCCAGTTCCTCGAGCGTCCTGGACGTCTCGACCACGACCCGGCACTCGGTGGCACCCCGGCGGGGGTCCGGGTGGAGCAGCGGGCGTACGGCACCGTCGTGCTCCACGGCGTCCTCGCCGACCGAGCGGATCCAGTGCGGCAGGCCCTGCCGGTAGGCGGCCTCCATGATCGGGTCCTGGGCGATGTCACGGCGGACGGCCTGGAGCCCGTGGTCGGGGCCGTGGCTCTCCACGGTGCGCGCGAAGTGCGCGAGCATCGGCAGGCACCAGCTCGACTCGTGCTCGCCGAGCACCGTGGGGGCGTCGGGGTGGAACAGCACGAACCTGAGGAAGTTGTCGCCCGGCATGGCCGTCGGGTGCGGACCCACGCCGGCGAAAAGTGACCGGAACGCGCTATTGGTCAGCGCGACGTCCCAGCAGTGGTCGACGACGAGCGAGGGGGAGGAGACGGCCTCCAGAAGCCCGGCGTAGTCCTCCAGATAGGCCTGGGCCTCTGGAGTCTCGGCGACGGGCCGCGGTGCCGGCCGCTGCCCTCCTGCCTGAAATGCCATCGGGAGGTCACCCCTCTTGCCTGTGCGGCCTTGACGCGGCGCCCCGATCCTGCTGCCCGGAGCTGAGGCGTGTCAACTATCGTGGCATTTCGTGCCTGTTGACGGCTGAAATTGGCCACAGTTGTGGCGAGACCTGGATGTGAGTTCGAAGCACCGGCTACGCTCCGGGAAGTTCACGCCGGGGAAAGTCACGGCATCCACTTGTGAGAAGCCTGTGAGAGACGTAGGAGATCTGTCGGTGACGGGTGGCTTCGTCGAAAGTCCGGGCGCCACGTCGACGGCCGTGCTACCGGCCGTCGTCTCCCGTGTCACCGCGCTCGCCGACCGGCTCGGCGTGCCGCACGCCGAGGTCTTCGGCATCGGCCGGCTGTCCGTCGCCTCCGGGGTCCCGGAGCCGGTGGTGAAGGCCCTGCTCTGCGGCAGGCCCGCGGGCGAGCCCGATGTACAGGCCCGGTTCCTGCAGCGCCTGGACCTGCTGCGCCGGACCCGGCTCAAGCCCACCGGCCGCAAGTACACCCAGCAGGAGATCGCCGACGGCGCCGGCATGTCCCGGCAGCAGGCCGGCGCCCTCATCAACGGCGACCGGCGGCCGACCATGGAGCACTGCGACGCCCTCCAGCGGTTCTTCCGGGTGCACGCCGGTTTCCTCACGGCGGAGGACCCCGAGGCGCTCGTGAGCGCCCTCCAGCACATCGAGCAGGAGCTGCTGCAGAAGCTCGCCGACCGTGAGCGGGAGGCGGCCGCGGCGGCCGACGACCCGCTGGAGCGGCTGTTGCAGGACCACGGCGTGCGCGGCATCGCCTGGCGGGCCGCGCAGCTGCCCACCGACCAGCACCGTGACAAGGTCGCGGAGTGGCTGGACATGCTCCTGGAGAGCGTCAAGCGGCCCGATTCGTGACCGTGGGGAGAACTGTGAGCATCGGTAAGGAAATGCGCCGCCTGTGCGGCGAGCTGGTCGCGGAGCTGACCCTCCCCGCGCCGGCACGGCCCGACGAGCTGTACGCCGCGCTGTGCGACGCCATGAGCAGACGCCGCGGCCGGCCCGTGCACTTCCGTACGGCCGCCTTCCCGATCGGGACCGCCAGCGGGCTGTGGCTCGACATGGCCGAGCAGGACCTCGTCGTGATCGAGGAACGCACCGCGCCGGACCACCAGTTGGTGATCCTGGGCCACGAGCTGTGGCACATGAACGCCGGGCACTGCTCCCACCACGTCGAGGGCGCCGCTGTCGCGGCCCGGCTGCTCGACGACACCGCCGATCTCCAGGCGACGGTCCTGAAGGTCGCGGCCCGCACCCGCTTCGACCAGGACGACGAGAAGGAGGCCGAGAGCTTCGGTCTGCTGCTGGCCAGCAAGTGCCGTGCGTGGCTGGCCGGTTCGTCATCGCGGGGGCCGGTGCAGCGGGACCATCTGGCGGGGCGGATCGAGGCGTCGCTGGGGTACCGGGGTCCGCAGGGCTGACGGGCCGCCCGGGTTCTTCCGCCGAGCGGGCGAACCGGGGGGCTGCGGGACCGGATTGTCAGTGGTGGACGGCAAGCTGGAGGTGCGCCCCTTCTGTGCGGGGCGTGCGCGCCGAGCGGGCGCGGGACCGATGACGCCGACACGGGGAGAAGCCGACCGATGCAGACCGCCGTACTGACCGACCGTGAGCGCACCGCCGTCCAGGCCTATCTGCGACTGCTGCACACCGTCCGGGCCGCGTTCGATCTGGAGACCGGCAGCTGTCCCGCGATGGTGCCGCCCGCCGTTCTCGCCGAGGCGGAGGCGGCGCTCGAACGGGCCGGGCTGACCGGTAACGAAGAGGAGTTTTTCGGGTTGCTGCGGAGCTGGTGTCCTGAGTAGCGCCTGTGAGGGGGCGGAGTCGAGCTCGGGAGTGCGGGTGGTCTTCCGGGTGCGGGCCGTTCGGAGTTGTTCGCGCAGTTCCCCGCGCCCCTGAGAGGCGCGCGACGCCTCAGGGATGCGGTACCGCGACGGCCGTTGCGACCAAGCCGCGGGACGTCGTCCAGCGGCCCTCGAAACGGTCGAGGCGGCGGTCGCCGACCAGTGGCCCGGGGACGAGGAGCGCCGCGCTGAAGCCGCCGTCCACGGAGAGCTCGATGTCCGCCTCCATGAAGTCCAGCCACTTCCCGGTGAGGGGGAACCACGCCTTGTAGACGGACTCCTTGGCGCTGAACAGCAGCCGGTCCCAGTGGATGTCGGGGCGCTGTGCGGCCAGCCGGCGCAGGTGCTCCGCCTCGGACGGCAGGGACACCGAGGGCAGGACCCCCTCGGGCAGCGGCCCGTGGACCTCGGCGTCGATGCCGAGGGAGGCCAGGTCGGCGGCGCGGACCAGGGCGGCGGCACAGTAGCCGTCGCAGTGCGTCATGCTGCCGGCCAGCCCGGCCGGCCAGCCCGGGGCGCCGCGCTCCCCGGGCAGGATCGGCTGCGGCGGCACACCGAGCTTCTCCATGGCGCGCCGGGCGCAGGAGCGTACGACGGCGAACTCCCGCCGGCGCTTGGCGACCGCCCGGGTCATGAGCGCCGCCTCCTCGGGGTACAGCGGGGTGTCCGCGCCGTCCTGGCCGTAGGCCTCCACGGTGACCACGCTCGCGGGCAGCAGTTCCTCGATCACCTCTCCTCGCCCTCCCTCGGCAGGATGCGCCGCAGCCGCCCCGGCGGCTCGGACCGCTTGCGCCACTCGCGGGGATAGCCCACCGACACCTCCTCGAAGCGCACGCCCTCGTGCCAGGTGGTGCGGGGGATGTGCAGATGGCCGTAGACCATCGTGTGGACGCGGAACCTGCGGTGCCAGTCGGCGGTCAGCTCGGTGCCGCACCACATGGCGAACTCGGGGTGCCACAGGACGTCCATCGGATGCCGGTCCAGCGGATAGTGGTTGACGGGGATCACCGGCAGGTCCTCCGGCAGCTCGGCGAGTCTGCGCTCGGTCTCGGCGACCCGGTCCCGGCACCAGGCCTCCCGGCTCGGGTACGGGTCGGGGTGCAGCAGGTACTCGTCGGAGCACACGATCCCCGTGCCGTGGGCGTACTCCAGGCCCTGTTCCTTGGTCGTGCACCCGGCCGGCAGGAACGAGTAGTCGTAGAGCAGGAACAGCGGGGCGACGGCCACCGGGCCGCCGGGGCCGTCCCAGACGGGGTAGGGGTCCTCGGGTGTCGTCACGCCGAGTTCCCGGCACAGCTCGACCAGGTACTCGTATCGGGCGACGCCGCGCAGGGTGACGGAGTCGCTCGGATGGGTCCACAGCTCGTGGTTCCCTGGCACCCAGACGACCTTGCGGAAGCGGCCCGCGAGCGTCTTGAGGGTCCAGCGGATGTCGGCCGCGGTCTCCGCGACATCGCCGGCCACGAGCAGCCAGTCGTCGTCCGTCACGGGCGCCATGCGCTCGACCAGGGCGCGGTTCTCCGGGTAGCCGATGTGCAGATCGCTGATGGCCAGCAGTTGTCCGGCGCCGCCGGCCGACGATGTCACCCTCATCCCCCTCCGCACACACGAACGCCACCAAGAGATCACATCTCGGCGCCCGGGGACAAGACCGGCCGGATGGCCACGACGGGAGGAATCCTTCACACGCGCGTTGCACGAGAGGGCCCGCCGAAGCCGTATGATCGGCCCCAACACCACCGCTGGGAACTCCCTTTCACAGGGGCGGTTTGGTGTACCCACATTCATCCTGCCCGGGCACGGGCTGCTCAGCCCTGCCCGCGAACCGTGAAAGGCGGCCTGCATGGTCTCTCGCGTACGCGTCTGGCTCAACCGCACGTACGCGGAGAACGTGTTCTTCATGGATCAGCTGCGGAGAAATCCCAGCGACCGGGCCGTCGAGATCCATGCCACCCACGGCGACCCCGACTCCCCCGTGCTGGCCGCGGCCGACACCGCCGAGCTGGAGCCCGAGGGCCTGTCCCCGGCCGGGTACGTCGAGTACGCGCTGGTCCAGTGCGCCCGGCGCGGCATCGATGTGTTCGTGCCCCGGCTGCACCAGTCGGCGGTCGTGGCGCACCGCGCCGAGTTCGAGGCGGCGGGTACGGCGGTGCTGGCGCCCCCGCCCGAGGCGGTGGCCGTCTTCCACGACAAGGTGATCGCCTACGAGGCGGTCCAGGCGATCGGCGTGCCGGTCCCGCCGTGGTTCCGGGTCCGTTCGGCGGACGAACTGGTCGCCGCTGTCGAGGAGTTGGAGGCCGGCGGACACAAGGCGTGCTTCAAGCCGGCGTCCGGGGCGGGCGGGGTGGGCTTCCGCGTGATCACCCGTTCCCCCTTCTCGCTGTCACAGCTGGACGGGTTCCCCAGCCCCTACGTGCCGCTCGATCTGGTGCTGGAGGCGCTGCGGGGGGCCGAGGAGCCGGTGGACTGGCTGGTGATGCCGCGCCTGGAGCAGCCCGAGGTGTCGGTGGACTGCCTGACCGGTCCCGACAACCGGGTCCGGATGGCCGTGGGCCGCACCAAGAACGGCCGCCGCCGGGGCTTCACGCTGCACGAGCAGTGGCTGGACCCGGCCCGGCGACTCGCCGAGGGCTTCGGTCTGCACTACCTGTCCAACATCCAGTTCCGGATGTTCGGCGACCGTCCGGTCCTCATGGACGTCAACACCCGCCCGGCCGGCGGCCTGCACCAGCTGTCCCTGTGCGGCGTCAACGCCCCGTGGGCGGCTGTGCGGCTGGCGCTCGGCGAGGACCCGGGCGAGGTGGTTCCGCCGTTCCTGGGCCAGGACTACTCGGTGGTGTCGGGGCCGCGCCCGCTGCGTCCGGTGTCGCTGCCGCAGCAGCGGGCGGAGGCGGCCGGGCCGCTGCCGCCGGTGCCGGTCGACTCAGTCGGGGCGGCCCCGCAGACCGCGGTGGGGGCCCTGCCGCTCTAGTCCCCGCTAGACGCTGTACCCCCACGCCTGTGCCAGCTCCTTCAGGCGTGGGGGCAGTTCCACGGCCGGGTCGGCGGTGCGGGCCGTCTGGATGCGGCCGGACTTGATGGTGCTGGACCAGTCGCCGAGCTGGGGGCGGAAGGTGCCGTGGTCCTTGCTGCCGTAGTCGAGCATGCCGGACTCCCAGGAGACGCCGAGGTGGTCGCAGATACCGCGGGTGACCTTCTCCGGTTCGGCGGTCAGCTCCTCGTACGTGATCACGTGCGGGTCGAGGTTCCGCCGGGCCTCCTCCAGCTTCTCGCTGTACTCGAGGACCTCGGCGCGGACGGCCTCGTGATCGGGGTCGGCGCGGCGGCTGGTGAGGGAGGCGACGACCGCGCCGGGGTGGCGGAGCAGCAGGATGTAGCGGGCGTTGGGCCAACATCGGCGCAGGCGGGGCCAGATGAGGGTGTTGGGCGGGGTCTTGTCGACGATCACGTCCTTGCCGCTGCGGGTGAGCTCCAGGTGCAGCACCCGGTCCCACAGCACGTGTTCCAGCTCGTCCTTGTCGAGCTGGAGCGCCTGCATGGCGTCCGCGGTGAAGTCGCGGGACAGGCTGACGTGCACGGTGCGCAGGTGCATCTCGTGCGGGGCGCGGACGCGGCTGTGACTGTTGAGCAGGACGCGCAGCAGGGTCGAACCGGAGCGCACCGACGACAGCACGAAGACGGGCGAGTCCACCAGCCGGGGAGCGGTCGGGGCGGTGTAGGTGTCGGCGGCCGGGCGGGGGGCGGGGATCGCCTCGAGGTTCCGGCGCGGGGGACTGACCGCCTCTATCACCAGCCTTCCGCGACGCTTCAGTCCCTTGCCGATGGTGGACATACGCGGGTCTCGCACGGTGACACCTTTCTTTCGCTGTGCGTTCCGATCCCAGGGGGGCCGGGCGAACCGCAGGTGTCGTACAGGCGAACCGGCCTGCTCACGGGGGTCCACATACCGTCCGTGAGCAGGCCTTTCACCGCTTTCTTAAACTTTCGTCAGAACCGGCCCGCGCCGCGGTACAGCTCCAGTTCCCCTTCCAGTTCCACGGCAAGCACCGTGGCGTACGGGTCGAGGTCCGCCGGGGCGGGGGGCTCGATCCAGAGGATGCCCGGTGTCTCGTGCAGGCCGCCGGTGACGCGGTGGGGCAGTTCCGTGCCGCTGCCCAGGACCGAGACCCGGCGCACCTCGCTGAGCAGACCGCGGACGTTGATCTCCGCGCGTGGGGCGTCGAACAGGGTCAGGTAGAGGGTGCGCCGGTCCTTCGAGAGGGTGCTCGGGCCGTAGTGGTGGCCCGGCGGCAGCCCCCGGACGGTGCCGTACACCGCTTCCGCGTGCCTGGCGATCCAGGCGCCGAGTCCTTCCAGCCGCTCCGCCTGCTCGGCCGGGATGGTGCCGTCCTCGCGCGGGCCCACGCTGAGGAGCAGATTGCCTCCGCCGCCGATGGTCTCGGTGAAGTAGCGGATCAGCTGGTCGACCGACTTGTGGTTGTGGTCGTGGTGCTGGTGGCCCCAGGAGTCGTTGATCGTGAGGCAGAGCTCCCAGGGGCCCTCCGGCGGGATGACGGGGGCGCCCTGTTCCGGGGTGGCGTAGTCGCCCTCGCTCAGCATGCGGGCGTTGAACACGACGTCCGGGACCTCGGAGCGGATGAGGGCGGCGAGTTCGGGGATGCGCCACTGCTCCTCGCTGCGGTCCCACTCGCCGTCGAACCACAGCAGGTCGGGCTGGTAGCGGGAGACCAGCTCCCGCAGCTGGCCGTCCCGGTAGGCCAGGAAGCGTTCCCAGGCGTCCAGGTCCTCGAACTCGGCCGCGACCTCGGAGTAGCGGTTGTCCTCCAGCTCCGGCGGGCGGCCGGGCTTGCGGGTGGAGGCGTAGTCGGGGTGGCTCCAGTCCGAGTGCGAGTAGTAGAGGCCGACCTTGAGACCCTGCTCGCGCAGGGCGTCCGCGTAGCCGGCGATCAGATCGCGGCCCACGTTCAGGTCGCCGTGGGCCGTGTCCCACAGGGCGACGCCGTCGTGGTGGCGGCTGGTCAGCACGGCGTACCGGGCGCCGGCCCGCGCGAAGAGCCCGGCCCAGTCGCGCGGGTCGTAGCGGGAGGCCGTGAAGCGGTCGAACTGGGACATGTACCGGTCGTAGGGGACGATGTCGTCGTAGAACGACCAGGACTCCTGCACGCCGTCGACGGCGTAGATGCCCCAGTGGACGAAGATCCCGAGCTTGGCGTCGGTGAACCAGGGGTGCATGGCCATGGGTCAGCCCCTGCGCAGACGCAGCGTGAGGATCTGGAAGGGCCGCAGGGTGACGGAGACACCGCCGTCGGCGAGGTCCGCGTCCTCGGTCGGCCGCTCCAGCAGGTCGGTGATCTGGGCGCCGGCGAGCGGGAAGCCGGTGCGCAGAACGCCCTGGGCGCGGCCGCCTCGGGACTCGTAGAGCCGTACGACGACATCGCCCGAGGTGTCGTCGGCGAGCTTGACCGCCTCCACGGTCACGCCCTCGCCCTCGACGGAGACGACCGGTGCGGGGGCGCCCGCCGCTTCGGTCACCCGGAGCGGGAGGTTGAGGGCGTAGCCCTCGGCGACGGCGTCCTCGACGCTCGCGCCGGGCAGCAGCGCGTAGGTGAAGCGGTGGCGGCCCTGGTCGGCCTCGGGGTCCGGGATACGCGGTGCGCGGACCAGGCTGAGGCGGACGGTGGTCGTGGTGCCGCCGTCCTCGCGGACCGTGCGGGAGACGTCGTGACCGTACGTCGAGTCGTTGATGACCGCGACGCCGTAGCCGGGTTCGCCGAGGTGCACCCAGCGGTGGCCGGAGACCTCGAAGCGGGCCGCCTCCCAGCTGGTGTTGGTGTGGGTCGGGCGCTGGATGTGGCCGAACTGGATCTCGGCGGAGGAGTGCGGGGCGCGGATGTCGACCGGGAAGGCCGCCTTGAGGATCTTCTCGGTCTCGTGCCAGTCGATGTCCGTCTCGATGTCGATCCGGGGGCTGCCGGCGCGGACGGTGATCGTCTGGGTGATCGTGGAGCCCTTGCCGAAGGACCGCTCGACGCGGACCGCGCCGACCAGCGGGTGCTGCTCGACGACCGTTACGGACGAGGCGTCGAGGAGATCGGTGTAGCGGTTCTTGTAGTGCTTGTCGATGTCCCAGGCGTCCCAGTAGTTGGGCAGGTCGGTGTGCAGGCGCAGCAGGTTGCCCGGGTCGGCCAGGACCTCACGCCCGGCGCGCAGGTCGCGCACGGACGACAGGGTGCCGTCCGCGGCGATCTCCACACGGACCAGCCCGTTGTCGAGGACCCGGCCGCTCACCGTCACGGGCTGCGCGGGCTGGGCGCCGGCCAGGGGCGCGGAGCCGCTCGCCGGCACCTGCACGTACACCGGTGCGCCGTCGGCGGTGCGGACCACCTCGGCACGGTCGTAGGGGCTGGTGTTGAAGGCACGGGGCTCGCCGGCGCCGAGCGCGGCCACCGCCTCGGCCGTCAGCGCGTGCAGTTCCTGCGCCACGCGGGCGTACTCGGCCTCGGCCTCGCGGTGCACCCAGGCGATGGAGGAGCCGGGCAGGATGTCGTGGAACTGGTGCAGCAGCACCGTCTTCCAGAGCCGGTCCAGCTTCTCGTACGGGTATGCGTAGCCCGGCGCGTGCAGCGCGGCCGTCGTCGCCCACAGCTCGGCCTCGCGCAGGAGGTGCTCGGAGCGGCGGTTGCCCTGCTTGGTGCGGGCCTGGGAGGTGTAGGTGGCGCGGTGCAGCTCCAGGTAGAGCTCGCCGACCCAGACGGGCGCGTCGGGGTACTCCTCGCGGGCCTTGGCGAAGAACTCGTCGGGGTGTTCGACGACGACCTTGGCGGAACCCTCCAGGTCCGCGAGCCGGCGGGCGCGTTCCATGATCTCGCGGGTGGGGCCGCCACCTCCGTCGCCCCAGCCGAAGGGGGCCAGGGAGCGTGAGGCGCCGCCCTTCTCCTGGTAGTTGCGGACCGCGCGGGACATCTCCTCGCCGCTGAAACGGGCGTTGTAGGTGTCGACCGGCGGGAAGTGGGTGAAGATGCGGGTGCCGTCGATGCCCTCCCACCAGAAGGTGTGGTGGGGGAACCTGTTGGTCTGGTTCCAGGAGATCTTCTGGGTGAGGAACCACTCGTTGCCGGCGAGCTTGGCGATCTGCGGGTAGGCCGCGTTGTAGCCGAAGGAGTCCGGCAGCCACACGCCCTTGGTCTCGATGCCGAAGTGCTCGATGAAGAACCGCTTGCCGTGGATGAACTGGCGGGCGACGGCCTCGCCGCCGGGCAGGTTGCCGTCGGACTCGACCCACATCCCGCCGACCGGCGCCCACTGGCCGTTCTTCACGGACTGCTGGATGCGGGCCCAGACCTTGGGGTAGTTGTCGCGGACCCATTCGTACTGCTGGGCCTGGGAGCAGGCGAAGATGAAGTCGTCGTACTCGTCGGCCAGGGACGTGACGTTCGAGAAGGTGCGGGACGTCTTGCGCTTGGTCTCCCGGATCGGCCAGAGCCAGGCGGAGTCGATGTGGGCGTGCCCGACGCCGGAGACGGTGTGCGCGCTGGCGTGCGCGGGGCGGGCGAGGACCGGCTGGAGCGCCTCGCGGACAGCGGGTGCGGAGCCGGAGACGTCGTCCAGGTCGAGCAGGTCCATCGCCCGGTCGAGCGCGTGGGCGATCTCGTGCCGGCGCGGGTCGTGCTCGCCCAGCTCCAGCATCAGCTCACGCAGCACCTGGACGTCGAGGTCGAGGTGCCAGACCTCCTCGTCGAGGATCGCGATGTCGGCGCTGCGGAAGGTGTAGAGCGGCTTGTCGCCCGCGGT
Organism: Streptomyces sp. NPDC050546; assembly: GCF_044457425.1. Taxonomy (NCBI): domain Bacteria; kingdom Bacillati; phylum Actinomycetota; class Actinomycetes; order Kitasatosporales; family Streptomycetaceae; genus Streptomyces; species Streptomyces sp. NPDC050546. The sequence continues at coordinate 245,870 of NZ_JBITGX010000002.1, read as the reverse complement.
CAGCTTGTCGCCGAGCGGGGTGATCTTCGAGAAGTTGTCCGCAAGGATGTCGGGGTTGGAGGCGGCCTCGACCAGGTAGTCGACCGTCTCCCCGCCCCTCGCCGGGTTGGCGATCGCCACGTACTGGTTGAGCGGGTTGACGGCCTTCAGCGGGGTGCCGTCCGTGAGGTGCACGAGGGCCTCGGCCTGGTTGCCGGGCCAGTCGCCCACGAAACCGAGGTCGATGACGGCCTCGACGCGCTTGCCTGCCCACTCGGCGGGCACCTGCCCGCGCATGCGGAACCAGGTGGTGCCCCAGGGCGGGCCCCACGGGGTGCCCATCGCGAACGGCTCGTAGGAGGCGGCGGCGGCCTCCTCGAACGGGACCGGCTCCCCCGGCGCCTGCCAGGCCGCCACCTCGAAGGGGACGGTGGCCGCGTAGACCGCGGTCTTGATGCGCTGGTCGTGAAGGCGCTGCACGCGCTCCTCGATGCGGCGGCTTTCGTCGTGCATGAAGTGTCTCCAGGAAGCGGGAAGAGCGGGAGGGAAAGCGCTTACCGAACGGCTCTCACCTAAGGTACGCGAGCCCCGGGTGGACCTCGGTGTAGCCCTCGACCAGCCGGCGGGCCACATTGACGGAGTCGACGAGCGGGTGCAGCGCGAAGGCCTTCACGGCCGTCGCCCGCGAGCCGGAGTCGGCGGCGGACAGCACCTCGCGCTCGACGGCCTTGACCGCGCAGACCAGCCCGGTGGCGTGGTCGGGCAGCGGCTCGACGGCGACGGGGTGGGCGCCGTTGGCGTCGACGAGGCAGGGGACCTCGATGACGGCGTCGGTGTCCAGGACCGACAGGCTGCGCCGGTTGCGGACGTTGAGGATCAGGGTCGTGCGCTCGTCCCGGGCGATGGCCCGCATCAGGGCGAGGGCCACCTTCTCGTAGCCGCCGGACAGATCGTCCTCGTCGCGTTCGCCGGCGCCCGCCGTCTCGCGGTTCTCGGCCATGTAGGTGGCCTCGCGTTCGGCGCGGGTGTCGTCCCAGACCTTCCACGCGGGGGCGTCCGGGTTCTGCATCTCGGCGTAGAAGCGGGCCTGCTGGTCGTGCAGGAAGGCGCCGCGGGTCTTCTCGGCCTGCTGGTAGGCCCGTACGGCCTCACGGTTGAAGTAGTAGTAGTGCAGGTACTCGTTGGGGATCGCACCCAGCGACTGGAGCCAGTCGACGCCGAAGAGCTTGCCCTCCTCGAAGGAGCCGAGCAGGTCCGGGTCGCCGAGCAGGCGCGGCAGTTCGTCGCGGCCGGCGACGTGGAGGCCGCGTACCCAGCCGAGGTGGTTGAGACCGACGTAGTCGATCCAGGCCTCCTTCGGGTTCGCGCCGAGCACGCGGGCGATGCGGCGGCCGAGGCCGACCGGGGAGTCGCAGATGCCGATGACGCGGTCGCCGAGGTGGCGGGACATCGCCTCGGTGACCAGGCCCGCCGGGTTGGTGAAGTTGATGACCCAGGCCTCGGGCGCGAGCCGGGCCACCCGCCGCGCGATGTCGACGGCGACCGGGACCGTGCGCAGGCCGTAGGCGATGCCGCCCGCGCCGACCGTCTCCTGGCCGAGGACGCCCTCGGCCAGGGCCACCCGTTCGTCGTTCGCGCGGCCCTGAAGTCCGCCGACGCGGATCGCGGAGAACACGAAGTCGGCGCCACGCAGCGCCTCGTCCAGGTCGGTGGTGGCGCTCACCTCGGGGGCGTCGGGGACACCGGCCGCCTGCTCGGCCAGGACCCGGGTCACCGCCGACAGCCGCCCGGCGTCCAGATCGTGCAGGACGACGTGCGTCACCCGGCCCTCGGCGTGGTCCTGGAGGAGCGCCCCGTACACCAGTGGCACGCGGAATCCTCCGCCGCCAAGAATCGTCAGCTTCACCCTTGCACCTTTCCCGCCACGACGACCTCGACGCCCGCCTCCTGCAAGGAGGCCCGCGTCGCCGTGTCGACCGGCGCGTTCGTCACCACCACGTCCAGGTCCTCGGGACCGCAGACCTTCGCCATCCCGTGTCCGGGGAACTTCGCCGTGTCGGCGAGCAGGGCGACCTTCCCACTGGCCTTGATCATGGCGCGCTTGACCGGCACCTCCACCACCGTGGTGTCCATGACCTGCCCGCCGGGCCGCACACCGCTGGTGCCGAGGAAGAGCCAGTCGGCGTGCAGCTGGCGCAGGTTGTCCTCGGTGAGGAAGCCGACCAGGGAGCGGTACTCGCGGCGGACCATGCCGCCGAGCAGGACCAGCTCGATGCCCTCGTCGTCGGCGAGTTCCTCGTAGACCACCAGGTTGCTGGTGATCACGGTGAGCCGGCGGCCGTGCAGTTGCCGGGCCAGGCGGTAGGCCGTCGTCCCGATGTCCAGCAGGACCGACTGGCCGTCCTCGATCATCGCCGCCGCGCGCTCCGCTATGGCGTCCTTCTCGGAGACGCGCACCTCGGCGACCTCGGCGAAGGGCTGGTCGCCCTCCTCCACCACGGCGCCTCCGTGCACACGGGTGAGAAGACCGTCTTCTTCCAGTTTGACCAGGTCACGCCTGATAGTGGCGGGGCTCACACCCAGCCGCTCGGAGAGGTCGGTCACAGCCGCGGGGCCTCCGGAGCGAAGGGCCCGCAGGATGAGTTGGTGTCGTCGTTCTGCCAGCACGGCCGGAACACTACTCGTCATCTTCAATCATTTCCATGCTCAGTTCTGCTCGGGTATTGACCAATCTCTTTGAGCAGCGCACGATTCCGGTCACGGAAATGAAGAGTTTTGACGATCTCCGTCGAACTCGAGCGAGAGGACACATCCGTGGACGATGACCGGCCCGATGTGCTGCTGACCGGGCTGCTCTTCTACGACCTCGTCCTCACGGGGCTCGGCAAGCCGCCGACGCCCGGCGAGGAGATCTGGACCGAGGGCATGGGCTGCGGCCCGGGCGGCATCGCGAACCTCGCGGTGGCGGCCTCCCGCTTCGGCCTGAAGACCTCGCTTGCCACCGTGTTCGGCGACGACTTCTACGGCGAGCACTGCCGGGACGTCCTGTGCGACCAGGAGGGCGTCGACCTCTCGCTCTCCCGGACGGCGGACGGCTGGCCGACCCCGGTCACCGTCTCCGTCGCCTTCGGCCACGACCGTGCCCTGCTCACCCATGGCCAGGAGCCGCCGTACTCGCAGGACGCGCTGATGGGCGACCCGCCCGACGCGCGGACCGCCCTGGTGCACATCGAGGCCGAGCCGCGCGAGTGGCTCGCCAAGGCAGCGGCCAACGGCACCCAGATCTTCGCCGACGTCGGCTGGGACCCCACGCAGGAGTGGCCGACGGCCCTCCTGGACCAGCTCGCGCTGTGCCACGCCTTCCTCCCGAACGAGACGGAGGCCATGGCCTACACCCGCACCGACAGCGCGGTGGCCGCGCTCGGCACGCTGTCCGAGCTGGTGCCGGTCGCGGTGGTCACCCGGGGCGGGGACGGCGCCCTCGCCGTCGACCAGATCACCGGCGAGTACGCGGACGTGCCCGCCCTCGACGTCGACGTGCTCGACGCGACGGGTGCCGGGGACGTCTTCGGCGCCGCGTTCGTCACCGCCTCGCTCGGCGGCTGGCCGCTGGCGGAGCGGCTGCGGTTCGCGGTCCTCGCGGCCGGGCTGTCCGTCGGGCACCACGGCGGGGCGCTGGCCGCCCCCGGCTGGTACGGCGTGCACCGCTGGTGGCACTCCCTGACCGATCCCGAACTGAAGCGGTCGTACGGCTTCCTGGCCGAACGGCTCCCGGTGAACCCCGGGCCGGCGGTCGCGTACGCCCCCCTCACCCCGCCGGCCCCTCACACGTCCGTCGGCCCACGCGCCTCCGAACGGCGGCACTGATCCCCGCACCCCTCTCCACGTCGAACAGCAACAACAGGAGTGACCCGTGGACCTTTCCCGCAGACGCTTCCTCCAGGCCGCCGCGTTCACCGCGGCCGCCTCCGGTCTGACCGTGGCATGCGGCAACGGCTCGGATTCGGCCGGCGGCAAGAACGGCAAGAACCTCACCTTGTGGTACTGGGGAGGCGCGCTCAGCGACAAGGTGGTCGCCGAGGCGAAGACGCACTTCAGCAAGGAGGTGAAGCTGACCGTCGCCTCCATCGGCGGCGACTTCAAGTCGAAGCTCACCACCACCCTCGCGGCGGGCACCTCCGTGCCCGACATCACCGGCGTCAAGGGCGAGGACATGGCGTCCTTCCTGCCCAACGCGAACCGCTTCCTCGACCTGAACGACCTGGGCTTCAAGGACCTCTCGTCGCAGTACCTGGACTGGAAGACCAAGCTCGCCCGGACCGAGGACGGCAAGCAGATCGGCTTCCCGATCGACATCGGGCCCACCGCGCTGTTCTACCGGGCGGACCTGTTCGACAAGGCCGGGCTGCCCACCGACCCCGACAAGGTCGCCGCTCAGGCGGGGACCTGGGAGGACTACTTCGCGCTCGGCACCGAGCTGAAGAAGAAGCTGCCGGGCATCTACCTGGTCAACAACATCAGCTCGGTGTTCGACATGGTGGTCGGGCAGGGCACCGAGCGGTTCATCGACAAGGACAACCGCTTCATCGGCGACCAGGACCACATCCGCAAGGCGTGGACCACCGCGGTCCGCCCCTACACCCTCGGTCTCGACGCCAAGATCAACGACAACACCTGGAACGCCGCCGTCGGCAAGAGCCTCGGCACCGAACTCGGTGCGGCCTGGCACGCGCTGGATATCGAGCAGGCGGCCCCGAAGACCAAGGGCAAGTGGCGGGTCTGCGCGATGCCCGGCGGGCCGGCCAACCAGGGCGGTTCCTACCTGGCCCTGCCCAAGCAGTGCCGGAACCCCGAAGAGGCGTTCAAGATCATCAGCTGGATCCTCAGCCCGGAGAACGACGCCCGCGGCTTCGCCGACGCCGCGATCTTCCCGGCCGCGCCGGCGGCGTACGCCATGCCTGCCATGACGGGCGGCGACCCCTTCTTCGGCGGGCAGAAGGTCATCGAGGTGTTCGGCCCGGCCGCCAAGGCCATACCGGCCAGCTACGAGGCACCCGCGGACGCCGCCGTCATGGCTCCCTTCAAGACCGAGCTGACCAGCATCGAGGCCAAGGGCAAGAAGCCCGACGCCGCCTGGCAGGACGCGGTCAGCCAGGCCAAGCAGATCGCCCGCCGCCAGGGGGTGAGCTGAGCAATGGCCTCACCTCCGGTCACCGGCCCCGCCGCGGTGCCCCGGCGCCACGGCGGGCCGGGCCCGGCCCGCTTCCGCCCCCGGCGCACCCCGCCGACGGGCGCCGTACGGCCGAGACGTCGCGGTGTGCTGTCCTACTGGCGGCAGTACCTGGCGATCTCGCCCTTCTTCCTGATCTTCGGCGTCTTCTCGTTCGTCCCGGTCTTCTACTCGCTGTACCTGGCCTTCCAGCGCTGGGACGGCCTGGGCACCATCCAGTTCGTCGGCCTTCAGCAGTTCCGCTTCCTCTGGGACGACCCGGTCTTCTGGATGTCGATCCGCAACACCCTGGTGATCTGGGTCCTGTCCACCGTCCCCACCCTGTTCGGCGCCCTGGTGCTCGCGACGCTGCTGCACTCGGTGCGGCGCTTCAAGGGCTTCTACCGCATCGCCCTCTACATCCCGAACGTCACCTCGATCGTCGCCGTGTCGATCTTCTTCGGCGCGGTGTTCAGCAACAACTTCGGCCTGGTCAACGCCATTCTGGGCACGGTCGGCATCTCACCCGTGCCGTGGCTGAGCAATCCGTGGCTGATCAAGCTGGTCATCGCGCTGCTGATGACCTGGATGTGGACCGGCTACAACATGATCATCTACCTGGCCGGCCTCCAGGCCATCCCCACGCAGATCTACGAGGCGGCCAGGCTGGACGGCGCCGGTCCGATCCGTACGTTCTTCCAGATCACCATGCCGATCATGCGGCCCATCATCCTGTTCACGGTCGTCATCTCGACCATCAACGGCCTGCAGAGCTTCAGCGAGCCCCAGGTCCTGTTCGGCAGCAACGCCGCCAACCCGAACCTCGGCGGCCCGGGCCAGGCGGGCCTGACCACGCTGCTGTACTTCTACCAGTCGGCCTTCGTCAACAACGACTACGGCTACGGCGCGGCCATCGTGTGGGCCTTCTTCGTACTGATCATGGTGCTGGTCGTCATCAACTGGCGCGTCGTCCAGCGCGGGAGGAAGTCATGACCGCAGTGGTCAAGAGGCGGTCCCCGCGTCCCAAGGGGCTGACCGCGCACATACTCCTCGGCCTGGCCGTGCTGATCTCGGTCTTCCCGTTCATCTGGACGATCGTCATGGCGACGAACACCACCGAGGACATCTACAAGAGCCCGCCGAAACTGACCTTCGGATCCCATCTGCTGGAGAACGTCCGGCACGTGCTCGACACCATCGACTTCTTCGGGTCGATGCTGAACACGGTCCTCGTCGCCTCCGTGACCACTGTCCTGGTGCTGTTCGTCGACTCCCTGGCGGCGTTCGCCTTCGCCAAGTTCGACTTCCCCGGGCGCAGGGTGCTGTTCGCCATGCTGGTGGGGTTCATGATGCTGCCGCTCCAGCTGGCCGTCCTGCCGCAGTTCATCCTGATATCCGACATCGGCTGGGTCGGCACCCTCAAGGCACTGGTCCTGCCCGCTCTCGCCAACGCCTTCGGCATCTTCTGGCTGCGCCAGTACATAGAGAACGGCGTACCGGACGAACTCCTCGACGCCGCGCGCATCGACGGCGCCGGCTTCTTCCGCCAGTACTGGAACATCGTGCTGCCGATGATCAAGCCCGCGCTGTCCTTCCTCGCGATCTACGCCTTCGTCGGCGCCTGGAACGACTACATCTGGCCCCTCGTCGTGCTCACCGACCCCAGCCACCTCACCCTCCAGGTGACGCTCGCCCAGCTCCACGTCGGCCACACGACCGACTACAGCATGGTCATGGCCGGTGTGCTCATGGCGTCGCTCCCGCTGGTCGTGGTGTTCACCATCTTCGCCCGCGGGTTCATCTCGGGTGCGACCGAGGGAGCGGTACAGGGAAGCTGAGGGGCCGCGCCCCAAAGGGCCGCGCCCGAAGGGGCGCGGGGCTGTGTCGATGTGCGGCTCCGCCGCGTGGGCGCGATCAGCCACGGCGGTCGCGCGGCCGAGAACCGGCAGTCGGTACCGAGCTCTCAGGACACCAGAGAGGCACCCAGTGACGGAAGTCAACGCCAAGGTCCTCGTCGTCGGCATGGACGGCCTGCGCTACGACCGGCTGACCCGCTCGCCGGCCGGCGCCCCCGTGCTGCACGGCCTGATGGCCAACGGCGCCCACGGCACCAGCCTGCTTCCCTACGGCGAGGCCGACGGCCAGGCCGCGGACGGACCGTCGACCAGCATGGCCTACACCGACTCCGGGCCGGGCTGGTCGAGCGTGCTGACCGGCGTGTGGCCCGACCGGCACGGGGTCACCGGCAACGACTTCAAGGGCGCCGACTACTCCCGCTACCCCGACTTCCTGACCCGCGCCACCGCCGTCCGGCCCGGCCTGCGCACGGCGGCCGCGGTGTCCTGGCCGGCCCTGGTCCGCCGCGGCACCCTCGGCCGGGCCATCGGCCGGCGGGTGCGCCACAACGGCGAATCCTGGGGCTACGAAACCGCGGACCGCCGCGTCGCCCGCGCCGTCATCCGCTGGCTCACCAAGTCCGACCCGGACGTCCTGTTCGTGTACTTCGGCGCCACCGACGAGGCCGGCCACGCGACGGGCCCCCTCTCCCCCGCCTACGACCGAGCCCTCCTCACCCAGGACGCCCACCTCGGGCGGCTGCTGGAGGCCATCGACGCACGGGCATCGGATCCGGGGCGCGCCGACGAGCGCTGGACCGTGCTGATCACCACGGACCACGGCCACCTCGACTCCGGTGGCCACGGTGGCGACTCGCATGCCGAGCGGGAGGTCTTCGTCATCCTCGCCGAGCCGGGCGGGCCCGCCGGGCCCGGAGGCACCCGGCTCGACACGCCCCGCCTCATCGACATCGCCCCCACCGTCCTGGACCGGCTCGGCATCCCCGTCGACCCCGCCTGGGGCCTGCCGGGCCGCGTCCTGCCCCGCCCCACCGCACCGACTCCGGAACGGCCATGACCGACGCATCTCTCGATCCCCTGCTCGCCCTGCGCCCCTGGGAGGCACCCGAGGTCACCTCCTGGGGGCGTCTTCCGATGAACGCCGTCGACCGCCGGACCGGGGCCGTCTCCCTGGACGGCGACTGGCGCTTCCAACTGCTGCCCGCGCCGGACGCCCCGCTCGGGGAGGTCTGGTCGTCGTCGTACGTACCCGGCGTGTGGACCATGCAGGGCACCGACGACCTTCCGCGGTACCTGAACATCCGCATGCCGTTCGCCGAGTTCCCGCCCGAGGTGCCCGCGGCCAACCCGACCGGCGTGTACGAGCGGACGGTGGACGTGCCGGCCGAGTGGACCGGGCGGCGGATCGTGCTCCAGGTGGGGGCCGCCGAGAGTGTGCTGCTGGTGCATGTGGACGGGCGGCCCGTCGGGATCTCCAAGGACTCGCATCTCGCCGCCGAGTTCGATCTGACGCCGGTCGTGCGCCCCGGGGAGCGGGCCACCCTGCGGCTGACGGTCGTGAAGTGGTCGGACGCCTCGCACATCGAGGACCAGGACCACTGGTGGCACGGCGGGATCACCCGCTCGGTGCTGCTGTACGCGCGGGACCCGCTGCATCTCGCGGACGTGGCCGTGCGGGCCCGGCGGGACGGTGACCTGCGGGTGGACTGCCGGGTGCGGAACACCGGCGGGGCGCTGCCCGAGGGCTGGTACGTCAGCGGGGAGCTGGACGGGCACCTGCTCACGCAGGACACGGAGTTCGACCGGGCCAACACCGAGGACGAGCGCGTCTCCGACTTCCTCGGCGAGGCCCGGCTGCGCGCCGCCGTACCGGACGTGCGCACCTGGAACGCCGAGACGCCCGAACTGTACGGCCTGACCGTACGGCTGCACCGCGCCGACGGCACGGTCGCCGACACCTCGCACCACCGGATCGGCTTCCGCGACGTCGAGATCGCCGGCCGGGACCTGCTGGTCAACGGCGAGCGCGTGTTCATCCGGGGCGTCAACCGCCACGACTTCCATCCGCTGACCGGCCGGACGGTGTCGTACGACGACATGCGCGCCGACCTCGTCCTGCTGAAGCGGTTCGGCTTCAACGCGATCCGTACGGCGCACTATCCGAACGACCCGTCCCTGTACGACCTGGCCGACGAGCTCGGGTTCTACGTCGTCGACGAGGCCGACATCGAGTCCCACGACCACGCGCACGAGATCGCCGACGACCCGCGCTATCTGGGCGCCTTCGTCGACCGGGTCGCGCGGATGGTGCTGCGGGACAAGAACCACCCGTCGGTCATCATCTGGTCGCTGGGCAACGAGTCCGACTACGGGGCGAACCACGACGCGGCGGCGGGCTGGGTGCGCCGGCACGACCCGGCCCGGCGGCCGGTGCAGTACGAGGGCGCCGCCAAGCTCGGCTGGGCCGATCCGGACCTGGCCTCCGACATCGCCTGCCCGATGTACGCGCCCCTCCAGGAGTGCCTGGCGCACGCCATGTCCGGCACCCAGACCAAGCCGCTCATCCAGTGCGAGTACTCGCACGCCATGGGCAACAGCAACGGCACGCTGGCCGACCATTGGGAGGCCATCGAGGCCACCCCGGGTCTTCAGGGCGGGTTCATCTGGGAGTTCTGGGACCACGGCATCCTCCAGCGTGTGAACGACGGCAGACCGGCCGGGCGTGGGGGCGCCGGGCTCTATGACAGCGGTGTCGCCGCGCCCGGGCATCGCTGGGCGTACGGCGGCGACTTCGGGGAGACGGACCACGACGGCGCCTTCATCGCCGACGGGGTGGTCTTCCCCGACCGCACCCCCAAGCCCGTGATGTTCGAGCACCGGGAGATCGCCGCGCCGGTGCGGATCGAGAGCTTCCGGCACGAGGGCGTGGTCCTGAGCAACCACCAGCACTTCCGGGGCCTGGACTGGCTGTCCGGCACGTGGGAGCTCTCCCTCGCCGACGGCGGCACCCTGACCGCCCCCGCCGAGCTGCCCGGTCTGCGGCCGGGTGAGACGGCCGCCGTGCCGCTGCCGTTCGAGCTGCCGGAGGACGGCGGCGAGGCGTGGCTGACGCTGCGGGTCACGACGGCCGGGGACGAGCCGTGGGCGCCGCGCGGCACGGTCGTGTGCCTGCCGCAGGTACGGCTGCGGGCGGCGGAGCCGGTGGCGCACACCCGGGTCACGAGCCGCCCGGTGGAGGTCGGCGACGACGGGCTGCTGGTCCATCCGCTGCTGACGGCCGCGCCCACGCTGTCCCTGTGGCGTGCGCCCACCGACAACGACGAACTGGGCGGCATGGCGGGCCGCTGGCGTGACTGGGGGCTGGACGCGCTCACCCGCGAGGTCGTCGCCGTACGGCGTGAGCGGGGGCGCGTCACCGTGGTCACGGACTATCCCGCGCAGGCCGGGACCGTCCGGCACGAGCAGGTGTTCACGGCGGTGGAGGGCGGGCTCCTGGTGGAGGAGTGCGCCGAGCTTCCCGAGCCGCTGGACGACGTGGCCCGGGTCGGGTCGGTCTTCGAGACGGTCGCGGGGCTGAATCTGCTGGAGTGGTTCGGGCAGGGCCCCTGGGAGTCGTATCCGGACCGGGGAGCGGGGGCACCCGTCGGCCATCACGGTCTGCCCGTGGACGAGCTGTTCACGCCGTATCTGCGCCCTCAGGAGAGCGGCGGGCGGCACGGCGTGCGGCGGTTCACGCTGTCGGCGCCGGACGCCACCGGGCTGGCGGTGCGGCTGGACCGGCCCCGCCAGGTGTCCGTGACCCGCCATCGCGCGGCCGACCTGGCCTCGGCGGCGCATCACGACGAACTGGTGCCGCGTGCCGGGTGCGTGGTGCACATCGACGCGGCGCACCGGGGTCTTGGCACGGCGTCGTGCGGGCCCGACACCTTCGCTTCCTATCTCGTCGCGGCCGGAGTCCATCGCTGGAGCTGGACGCTGCGCGTTCTCTGAGTTCCTCTCCCCATCTCCCTTCTCTCTGTCACCTCATGGAGCACCCGTGTGCACTTCGCATGACCACGACCTGGGCGAGGCGCCCCAGGCCGGTGCCGGAAGACGCAGTTTCCTCCGCGCCACCGCGCTGCTCGGCGCGACCGCCGCCGCCGTGACCGCGCTGCCGGCCGTCACCGCGGAGGCGGCGCCGTCTGGTTGGCGCCCCGACCCGCGCAGCCGCCGCTTCACGCTCGCCGTGATGCCGGACACCCAGTACCTGTTCGACGGGCCGAGCATCGACAAGGCTCCGGTCGAGGCGTCGCTGCGCTATCTGCTGGAGCACGGCAAGGAGGAGAACCTCGTCTTCCTGTCGCATCTCGGGGACCTCACGCAGAACGGCGCGAAGGAGGAGTTCGCGGCGATCGGCGAGGCGTTCCGGCTGCTGGACCGGCGGGGCGTCGGCTACAGCGTCCTGGCCGGCAACCACGACGTGAAGTCCTCGACGACCGACCAGCGTGGTGCGACGCCGTACCTGGACGCCTTCGGTCCGCGGCGGTTCAAGGGAAAGCCGACGTTCGGCGGCGCCTCCCCGGACGGCTACAACACCTTCCACCTGTTCACGGCGGGCGGCCGGGAGTGGATGGTGCTGGCCCTGGACTGGCGGCTGTCGCCGCAGGGCTACGCGTGGGCGAAGGAGATTCTGGCGAAGCACCCGAAGACGCCGGTGATCCTCACAACGCACGAACTGGTCGTCGAGCACGACTCCCTGTCGGAGTACGGGCAGCAGCTGTGGGACCAGCTCGTCGAGGAGCACGACCAGATCTTCCTCACCCTCAACGGGCACTACTGGCCCGCCGCCCGTGCGACGCGGAAGAACGCGGCCGGGCACGACGTCCATCTGCATCTGACGAACTACCAGAACCGCTATTTCGGCGGCGCGGCGATGATCCGCCTCTACCGCTTCGACCTGGACCGGAACGTGATCGATGTGGAGACGGTCTCCCCGTGGATCCTGGGCCGGGCCAAGAAGGGGCTCAACGAGCTGGAGCGGCAGGAGATGGAGCTGAGCGGCGACGCCGACCGGTTCTCCGTCGAGATCGACTTCCAGAAACGATTCTCCGGCTTCGCGCCCGTGCCCGCCCGGCCTGCCAGGCCCGTCTCGAAGCTGCTGGTCCCGGGCACTGTGGCGTACTGGCGATTCGAGAAGCCCGTGGACGGAGCGGTCCGCGACCTGTCCGGGCGCGGCAACGACCTCTCGCTCGTCACCGTGGGTGGCGGCGCGCTGGGCTGGTCGGCGGACCACCACCCCGACCAGCCGGGCCACGGCAGCCTGGAGTTCCAGGGCTTCAAGTCGCCGCTGAAGGGCGCCTATCTGCGCACGGTCGACGGCGCCCCGCTCAACTCGGCCACCTTCGGGGACGGCTACACCGTCGAGGCGTTCTACCGGCTGCCCGCCGACTGGGACCCGGCCCACAACGCCTGGTCGGGCCTGGTCTCGCGCACCGGCACGGGCGGCGCCGCCGGCAAGACCGCCGACGACCCTGACGAGCCCCTGGCCACCCTGTCCCTGTCCAACGACCGTGAGCCGCAGTGGGCGATGCGCCCGCTCAACCAGCAGGGCATCGCCACCAACTGGGGCCAGGAGACGCCGCTGGAGACCTGGTGGCACCTCGCGGTCGTCAACGACGGCAGACACAGCACGCTGTACGTCGAGGGCTGCCCGGTGCTGCGCAACCCCAAGGCCGCCTCCGTCGGCATCACCTCCGTCGGTCTGCCGTGGCTGCTGGGCGGCTACGAGTACGGCGGCAAGATCGACCAGATCTTCCACGGCCGGCTCGGCGACGTCCGGATCGTCGCCCGGGCGCTGCCCGTCACCTCGTTCATGAACCACTGAGATCCCGAAGGGCTTGTCGATCATGTCCGAGCAGCAACTGCCCGCCTGGGCCGATCCGTCCGTCTCCCCCGCCGCCCTCGATCCGCAGGGCGTCTCCCGCCGCGGGCTCCTGCGCCGCGCGGGCCTGTTCGGCGCCGCGTTCGCCCTGGGCTCGGCGGCGACCACGCAGACCCCCGCCCTGGCCGCCGGTGACAGACGGCTGGGCGGCGAGGACCCCCGCCTCGCCTACCTCGTCGGCGACCATCACATCCACACCGTCTACAGCCACGACGCCAAGTACACGTTCTCCCAGCTCGCCGCGGCGGGCGCGAAGTACGGCCTGGACTGGATGGTGTTCACCGAGCACTCCAACTTCGGGCACGCCGACTACGGGGCCGCGCTGGAGCACAAGGAGATCCTGAAGGCGCGTGCCGAGAACCCTCGGCAGCTGATCTTCCAGGGCCTGGAGTGGTACATCCCGGCCGCCGAGCACTGCACGGTGTTCACCACGCCCGGCCGGCACGAGGTCGACCTGCTCACCCGCTTCGAGCGCGCCTACGACGGCAAGCTGCTCGGCTATGACAAGGGCGGCCCCGCCGACGCGGACACCGCCCGCAACGAAGCCCACGCCGTCAAGGCGCTCAAGTGGCTGTCCCAGCAGCGCCGTTCAGGCTATGTCGACGACGTCCTGGTCCTCGCCAACCACCCCCTGCGCCTGGGCATCGACTCCCCGCACGAGATGCGCGCCTGGCGGGACGCGGCCCCCGAGATCATGATCGGCATGGAGGGCGCTCCCGGCGCCCAGGGGGCCGCCATCCCCGGCTGGCGGGGTGCCACCTCCATCCGCGGCGAGTACGAGAACAAGCCCTCCGCGCAGTCCTGGCCCGGCTACCCGGCGGAGGCCTATCTGACGTACGGCGGCTTCGACTGGGCGACCGCGACCGTCGGCGGCCTGTGGGACTCGATGCTCGCCGAGGGCCGGCTGTTCTCGATCACCACCAACTCGGACGCCCACCGGATCGTCTTCGACACCTGGAAGAACGGCGACTGGCCGGCCGGGCAGAACTTCGACAGCACCGGCAAGCTGCCCGACCCGGTGAACACCGACACCCCGCAGCCCGGCAGCGACTTCTGGCCCGGCCAGTTCAGCCGCACCCACGTGGGCGTGACCCGCTACGGCTACCGCGCGGTCATGGCGGGCCTGCGCGCGGGCCGGGTATGGCTGGACCACGGGCATCTGCTCGACGGGCTCGACGTACGGCTGACGCGGGACCGCGACCGGGGCCGGGGCGTGACGCTCGGCGGCAGGCTGCGCGTCCGCAAGGGCGAGAGGCTCACGCTGCACATCACCGTGACGACCGCCTCGCGGCCCAACCCCCAGGGCATCCTGCCCGAGTTGGCGCACGTGGACGTCATCCGCGGCGCGGTGCACGGCCCGGTCACCGACCGCGACACCTGGAAGGCACCGGACACCCGCGTCGTCCGCTCGCAGGACGTCTCCGGCCGCGAGGGCACCTACACCCTGCGCGTCCCGCTGACCGCGGGCGAGGAGTCCTTCTACGTCCGGCTGCGCGGCAGCGACGGCAACCGGGGCGGCACCGGCTACCTCGGAGCCTCGGTCGACCCGCACGGTCCGGTCCCGCACGCGCCCGGGGACGGTGACCCGTGGGCGGACACGTGGTTCTATTCCAACCCCGTGTTCGTCGACGTGGAGGGTTCCTGACCTCAGGCGCCCCGGACGTCGCCTCCGCGCGGCCATGTCGGCGCGGTGGCGACGGCCGTCCACGCGTACCAGCAGGTCACGGACGATCCGGCGGAGGTACGGTGGGCCGCGTGACCGGTGAAGAGTCGCTGCGGCCCCAGTCCCTCATGCTGACGTTCCTGGGCGACCAGGTGCTCGGGCGCGACGTGTGCGTGTACTCGGGCAGCGTCATCGACGTGTTCGCCCGCGCCGGTATCGGCGAGCAGGCGACCCGCTCGACGCTGTCCCGCATGGTGGGCCGTGACCTGCTGCGCCGCCAGCGCGAGGGCCGCCGGATGTACTTCGGGCTGACCGAGCGCTCGGAGGCGGTGCTGCGCGACGGCGAGCGGCGCATCTGGCAGACCGGCGCCGTCAACCGGCACTGGGACGGCACCTGGACCCTGCTCGGCTTCTCCCTGCCCGAGTCCTGGCAGCGCCAGCGCCACGACCTGCGCTCCCAGCTGACCTGGAGCGGCTTCGGACCGCTGTTCAACGGCCTGTGGATCGCCCCGGGCGAGGTCGACGTGTCGGCACTGGTCGCCGAGCTCGGCCTGTCCGCCCATGTGAAGGTCTTCCGGGCCCACGCGGACACCGGCATGGACATCGGCCTGATGATCGAGGAGACCTGGGAGCTGTCCGACCTGGCCGGGCGCTACGAGGCGTTCGTACGGCGCTGGCAGCCGTGGGAGGACGACCTCCCGGACGCCGACGACGCCCTCGTGCTGCGCCTTCGCCTGCAGACCGAGTGGCTGCGCATCGTCCGGCGCGACCCGCGACTCCCCGTCAGACACCTCCCGGACGACTGGCCGGCGGACCAGGCCGAGAAGACGTTCCGGTCGGTGCACGACCGGTTCTCACCGCTCGCGCGCGACACCTCGGAGCGCCTGCTCGACATGGTGCCGGCGCGGCCTCAGGCGTAGAACCGCGACAGGCTCTGCAGTACCGCCGCCGGCTTGCTGCCGCCCTCGATCTCGATGGCGCCCTCGACGGTGATCTGGACGCCGCCGGGCACCTCCTCGACCTCGGCGAGCTTCGCCGTCAGCCGGATGCGGGAGCCCACCTTCACGGGGGAGGGGAAACGCACCTTGTTGAGGCCGTAGTTGACCTTCGTCGTCACGCCCTGGACGTCCAGCAGTTCGGTGAACAGCGGGATGAAGAGGGAGAGCGTGAGGTAGCCGTGCGCGATGGGGGCGCCGAAGGGGCCCTCCTTGGCCTTCTCGGGGTCGACGTGGATCCACTGGTGGTCCCCGGTCGCGTCGGCGAAGGTGTCGATCCGCTCCTGGGTGACCTCGATCCACTCGCTGGTGCCGAGGTCGCTGCCCGCGAGCTTCTTCAGTTCGTCGAGACCGTTGACGGTGATGCTCATTCAGCTGTCCTTCGCTAGGAGTTGGTGCCGTAGCGCTTGCGCACGCGGGACTTGAGGAGCTTTCCGGAGGCGGTGCGCGGCAGTTCGTCCGCGACCACGACCGACTTCGGGATCTTGTACTTGGCGAGGCGTCCCGCGAGCGACGCGAGCACCTCGTCGGGGTCGAGCGCGGCGCCCTCGCGGGGGACGACGACCGCGCGCGGCACCTCGCCCCACTTGTCGTCCGCAACGCCGATGACCGCGCACTCGGCGATGTCCGGGTGGGCGAGGAGCTGGTCCTCGATCTCGGCGGGGTAGATGTTCTCGCCGCCGGAGATGATCATGTCCTTGATGCGGTCGACGATGTGGACGTAGCCGTCCTCGTCGACCTGGGCCGCGTCGCCGCTGCGGAACCAGCCGTCCACGAAGGACGCGGCCGTCTCCTCGGGCAGCCCCCAGTAGCCGGGCATGACATGCGGTCCGCGCACCACGACCTCCCCGACCTCGCCCACGTCGACCGGCGCGAGGTCCGGCCGTACGACGCGTACGTCGCTGAAGAAGTGCGGCACGCCCGCCGAACCCGCCTTGCTGACGGCGTGCTCGGCGTCGAGGAACAGCGTGCCGGGCGCGGCCTCGGTCATGCCGTAGCCCTGGAGGAAGGTCAGGCCGCGCTCCTGGTAGGCCGCGATCAGCGGAGTGGGGACCGGGGAGCCGCCGCAGGTCAGGATGCGCAGCGAGGAGAGGTCGGCCCCCGGCCAGCGCGGGTGCCTGGCCACCTGGTCGAACATCGTGGGCACGCCGAACATGAAGGTGATCCGGTGCCGCTCGATCAGATCGAAGGTGGCGTTCGGGTCGAAGGCCTCGACCAGGACGCAGGCACCGCCCTTCAGCAGGACCGGGAGCGTCAGCATGTTCAGGCCGGCGGTGTGGAACAACGGGGCGGAGACGAGGGCGCGTTCGTCGGCGATCAGGTCGGTGTCCACGAGGACGTTGACCGCGTTCCAGGTGAGATTGCCATGGGTGAGCATGGCGCCCTTGGGGCGGCCGGTCGTGCCCGAGGTGTACATGATGATGCAGGTGTCGTCCGGAGTGACCGGTGTGTCGATGGGCTCTTCGGAGGCCGAGGCCAGCGCCTCCTCGTACTCGGCGCCCACCTCGGCGTACGTACGCACATCCGTGCTGCCCGGGAGTCCCGCGACCAGACCGGCGTGCGAGGGGCCGTAGACCAGGGCCTTGGCGCCGGAGTCGGCGAGCTGGTAGGCGATCTCGGGGCCGGCCAGGCGCGTGTTGAGCGGGACGAAGACCGCGCCGAGCGTGCCGGCCGCGAACAGGGTCTCCAGATAGGAGGGGTGGTTCGGGCCGAGGTAGGCGATCCGGTCGCCGCGCCGGATGCCCCGCTCGCGCAGGGCGTGGGCGAGGCGGGTGGTGCGCTCGTACAGGGCCGCGTAGGTGCGGGTGGTGTCACCGTGGATCAGGGCGGTGCGGTGCGGGGTCTTGCGGGCCCGGCGTGCGGGCCATGACCCCAGTCCCTCGTTGCGCATGTCACGCCCCTTACGGTTTCGTCAGCCCGAGCAGACGGGCGGCGTTCTCCTTGAGGATCTTCGGCCGGACCTCTTCCTTGATCGTCAGCTTGTCGAAGTCGGCGAGCCAGCGGTCGGGGGTGAGGACGGGGAAGTCGGAGCCGAAGAGGACCTTGTCCTTCAGCAGCGTGTTCGCGTACTGCACGAGTTGCGGCGGGAAGTACTTCGGCGACCAGCCGGACAGGTCGATGTGCACGCCCGGCTTGTGCGTGGCGACGGCCAGGGCCTCGTCCTGCCAGGGGAACGACGGGTGCGCCAGGATGATCTTCAGATGCGGGAAGTCGGCGGCGACGTCGTCCACGTGGAGGGGGTTGGAGTACTTGAGGCGGATGCCGCCTCCACCGGGGACTCCGGCGCCGATGCCGGTCTGGCCGGTGTGGAACAGGGCGATGGTGCCGGTCTCCTCGATGACCTCGTAGAGGTCGTAGGCCACCGAGCGGTCGTTGGGGAAGAAGCCCTGGATGCTGGGGTGGAACTTGAAGCCCTTCACCCCGTACTCCTCGACCAGGCGGCGGGCCTGCTTGACGCCCGCCTTTCCCCGGAAGGGGTCGATCGAGGCGAAGGGGATGAGGACGTCGGCGTTGGCGGCGGCGGCCTCGGCGACCTCCTCGTTGGGGACGGGCGGGGTGCCGGTGGCGGACTCGGCGTCGACCGTGAAGATCACGGCGGCCATCCTCCGCTCGCGGTAGTACGCGGCGGTCTCCTCCAGGGTCGGCTTCCGCTTGCCCTCGACCTTGAAGTAGGCCGAGGAGGCGTCGTGCAGGTCGTCGTCCAGGGAGGAGTGGCCCTTGGAGGACACCTCCGCGTGGGTGTGGACGTCGATCGCGACGAGGTCGTCTGCGTTCATCGAGGGGGCCATCACGCCTCCGGGAACTTCGGCGCCGGGATGCCGACCGACTGGGGTTCGGCACCGACGGAGGTGGGCCAGGCGTCGGCCAGGGCGCCGGGGGTCCAGCCGCCGTCGGCGTAGGCCGCCCTGATCTCCTGCGGATGCGACCAGAGTGCCACCTTGTCGCCGCCGATGCCGATGGCCTGGCCGGTCACGCCCCGGGCGGCCTCGGAGGCGAGGAAGGGGACCACGGCCGCGCAGTCCTCCGGGGTGCCGAAGCCCTCGCCCTTGCGCAGGAAGTCCGGCAGCGGCTCGCCGCCGCGCATGGCCTCGATGTACGGGGCGAAGGCCGGGATCGTCTCGGTCATGGCGGTCGCGGCGACCGGCACGATCGCGTTGACGGTGATGTTCGCGCGGCCCAGCTCCATGGACCAGGTGCGGGCCATGGCGGCGATGCCGGCCTTGGCGGCGGCGTAGTTCGTCTGGCCGAAGTTGCCGCGCTGCCCGGCCGGGGAGCCGACCAGGATCAGCGAGCCGCCCTCGCCCTGCTCGCGCATCCTTACGGCGGCGGCGCGGGCGCAGGTGAAGGTGCCCTTGAGGTGGGTGGTGATCACCGCGTCGAAGTCCTCGTCGGTCATCTTCCACAGCACCTTGTCGCGCAGGATGCCCGCGTTGGTGACGAGGACGTCCAGCCGGCCGAACTCCTCGACCGCGCGGTTCACCAACCGCTCCGCGGCCTCGGAGGTGCCGACCGGGACGACCTCGGCGACGGCCCGGCCGCCCGCTTCCGCGATGGACTTCACGGCCGCCTCGGCCACGGCCTCGTCGACGTCGTTGACCACCACGGACGCGCCGTGGGCGGCCAGGGCATGCGCGTAGGCGAGGCCGAGGCCCCGGCCGCTGCCGGTGACGACGGCGACCTTGCCGGAGAGATCGATGCTGGGCACGGGTGGGTCCCTTCACGAGCTGATGCGGGGTGGTGCGACTTCTCGACGCGGGGGGCGCGTCTTCGAGATCGAAGCTAAGAGCAATAATTGTTGACGTCAATAGTTGTTGATGACCCACGGGTGCGAGATGCTGGAATCCCAGGAAGCACCGAGCACAGGGAGCCCGCCATCGCACGCCAGAACGTCACCCCGAAGCCCATCGACGCGCACGAGCCGTGGATGCGCGGGCTGCACGCCGACACGGGCTACCTGCTGTACCGCCTGGGCCTGCGCTCGGGGCAGCTCTTCAACGCCTGCCTCCAGGAGTCGGGCGTGCGTCTGCGCCACTACGCGGTGCTGCGCTTCCTCGCCACCACCGAGGGCGCTCTCCAGCGCGAGCTGAGCACCCGGCTCGGCTACGACCCGAGCGCGATCGTCGGCCTGGTCGACGACCTGGAGAAGCTGGGTTTCGCCGAGCGCCGCCCCTCCCCCGACGACCGCCGCAGCCGGATCGTCGTGCTGACCGAGAGCGGCCGCGCGTTCCTGCGCGACACCGACGAGGCCGGACTGAGAGTGACCAACGAACTGCTGGGCCCGCTGGAGGAAGCCGAGCGGGAGGCGCTGCACGCGCTGCTGCTGCGGATCGCGGAGGACGGCCTGAACTGATGTTGTGCAAATGATTGACTGCTGCACGATGGATGCATAACTTCACGGGCTATCCGAGACCCGTCCCCAGGGAGCTCCCCGTGCAGCCATCCCCCTCAGCCGCTCAACCCGCCCCGGATTCGAAGCAGTTGCGCCGCGTGGCCGTCTCCGGCCTGCTCGGCACGACCGTCGAGTTCTACGACTTCCTCGTCTACGGCACGGTCGCCGCGCTCGTCTTCGGCGACCTGTTCTTCCCCCAGGCCGACCCGGCCGTCGGCACCATCGCGGCGTTCGGGACCTTCGCCGCGGGCTATCTCGCCCGCCCGCTCGGCGGCATCGTCTTCGGCCACTTCGGCGACCGGATCGGACGGAAGTCGATGATGCTGCTGACCATGGTCCTGATGGGCCTGGGCAGCTTCCTCATCGGCCTGCTGCCCACCTACGACGCGATCGGCGTCTGGGCCCCGGTCCTGCTCGTCGCGCTGCGCGTGGTGCAGGGCATCGCGATCGGCGGTGAGTGGGGCGGCGCGATGCTGATGGTCGTCGAGCACGCCGAGCGGACGCAGGGCTCCCGGCGCGGTCTGTGGTCCAGCTTCACCCAGCTCGGCGCCCCGCTCGGCTCCGTGCTGTCGGCCGGTGTGGTCACCCTCGTCGCCGGACTGCCCGACGACGACTTCCGCTCCTGGGGCTGGCGGGTGCCGTTCCTGCTGAGCATCGTGCTGCTGGCCGTCGGTCTTTTCGTGCGCCTCAAGGTCGCCGAGAGCCCGCTGTTCGCGCAGGCCAGGCGGGAGCCGGTGGACAAGCCGCCGATCGTGGAGGTGCTGCGCCGCCCGAAGCCGGTGCTGCTCGCCGCCTGCGTCGGCATCGGCGCCTTCACCACCCAGTCGCTGCTGACGAGTTTCATGATCTCCTACGCCGTCGACGAGGGGTACACCCGGCCGCAGGTGCTGACCGCGGTGACCGTCGCCTCCTGTGTGGCCCTCGCCGTCCTGCCCGCCGCGTCCGCGCTGTCGGACCGGGTCGGCCGCCGGCCCGTGGTGCTGGCCGGTGCCATCGCCTCGGCCGCGCTCGCCTTCCCCGTGCTGGCCCTGGTCGACTCCGGTTCGCCCGGCCTGCTCATCCTCGCGCTCGCCCTCGGTCACGGGGTCGCCCAGTCCACGATGTACGGGCCGCTCGGGGCGCTGCTCACCGAGATGTTCGGCACCCGCGTCCGCTACACCGGCGCCTCCCTCGGCTACCAGGCGGCCACCCTGGTCGGCGCCGGTTTCTCCCCGCTGATCGCCGGCAGCCTCCTCGCCTCGTACGGGGGTGGCAGCACGCCCGTCTCGCTGCTGCTGTGCGTCGGCGCCGCGATCACCGCCGTGACCGTGTGGCGGCTGCGCGAGACACACACCGACGCCCTGGACTCCCCCGCCGCCACCCCCACTCTGGAAGGAACCCCGCGTTGAGGATCCGCCTCGCCCTACTGACCACCTGCCTGTCCCTGGCGACCGCCCTGCCCGCGCAGGCCGCCGACGCCGGCGACAGCCACCTGGAGGGCAAGCTCCCCTCGGGCGCCGCGTACGTGATGGACGTACCAGCGTCCTGGAACGGCACGGTGCTGCTGTACAGCCACGGCTACAGCCCGGCCGGGGCCCCCAACCCGGCCCAGAACACGCCGGGTTCCGCCGCCCGGGACAAGCTGCTGGCCGAGGGCTACGCGCTGATCGGATCCTCGTACGCGACGAACGGCTGGGCCATCACCGAGGCGGTGCCCGACCAGCTCGCCACGCTGGACGTGTTCACCGAGAAGTTCGGCCCGGCCCGGCGGACGCTCGCCTGGGGCACCTCGTACGGCGGCTTCGTCACCACCATGCTCGCCGAGCGGCACGCCGACCGCTTCGACGGTTCCCTGTCGATGTGCGGGCTGGTGCAGGGCGGCGTCGCCAACTGGAACAGCACCCTGGACCCGGTGTTCGCGCTGCGCACGCTGCTCGCCCCGGGCTCCGGTATCCGGCTGGCGGGATTCGCGGACCAGGCGGAGGCGGTCGCCGCCGCGAAGTCGCTGACCACGAAGGTCGACGCGGCCCAGCAGACCCCGCGGGGCCGGGCGCGCATCGCCCTCGCAGCGGCTCTGCACAACATCCCCGGCTACAACGACGCCTCGCAGCAGAAGCCGGGCCCCGCCGACTGGGGGACCCAGCAGTCCAACCAGTTCACCGCCGTCCGGGGGCTTCTCCAGATGCCCGCCTTCAGCTGGCGGCAGGAGGCCGAGAGCCGGGCGGGCGGCAACCCGTCCTGGAACACCGGTGTCGACTACACCGCCATGCTCGCCCGGTCCCCGCTGTACAAAGAGGTGACCGAGCTCTACAAGGAGGCGGGACTGTCCCTGCGCACCGACCTCTCGGCCCTCGGCCGGGCCCCTCGGATCTCCGCCGACCCCTCGGCCGTGGGGTGGATGCGGAACACCAGCGTGCTCTCCGGCCGGCTCACCGACCCCCAGCTGAACATCCACACGACGGGTGACGCGCTGATCCCGGTGCAGGCCGAGAGCGCCTATCGGCGTGCGGCCACGGCGGGCGGCTCCGCGGGACTGCTGCGCCAGGCGTACGTCGACGGCCCCGGCCACTGCACCTTCACCACCGGCGAGACGCTGGCCGCCCTGGACACCCTGGAAGACCGCCTGGACACGGGCCGCTGGGACGTGTCGCCCGGCACGCTCAACTCCCGTGCGCAGCAGGAGGACCCGACGACGGCGGCCCGCTACGTTCCCTACCGCCCGACCGCCTATCCCCGCCCCCACGACCTCGCCCACCCGGGAGACATCCGGCCATGACCGGCCCCACCGCGCCCGACCGGCTGCTGTCCGTGCTCGCGGCCTTCGACCACGAGCACCCGGCGCTGTCCCTGACGGACATCAGCCGGCGGGCCGGGCTGACCCTGACCACCGCCCACCGGCTGGTGGGCGCGCTCACCGAGTGGGGCGCCCTGGAGCGGGACGACTCCGGCGTCTACCACGTCGGGCTCCGGCTGTGGGAGCTCGCCGCGCTGGCGCCGCGCGGCCTCGCCCTGCGGCAGATCGCGCTGCCGTATCTGGAGGACCTGTACGAGGCCACGCACGAGAACGTGCAACTGGCCGTGCGGGACGGGTCCGACGTCGTCTACATCGAGTGGCTCTCGGGCCGGTCGGCGGTCGGCGTGCACATACGCGTCGGAGCCCGCTGGCCGCTGCACGCCACCGGCGTCGGGCTCGCCCTGCTGGCCCACGGCACCCCGGAGCTCCAGAAGGAGTACTGCGCGGGCGAACTCGCGTCCTTCACGCCGTACACGATCACCGAACCGGCGCGGCTGCGGCGGGAACTGGCCGAAGTGCGCCGCACCGGCGTCGCGGTGAGCGACCGCCAGATCACCGAGGACGCCCTGTCGGTGGCCGCGCCGATACGGGCGGCGGACGGCACGGTCACCGCTGCCGTCTCCATCGTGGTACCGCAGGCCGACGCCCAGGTGCCCGTGCTGGCCCCCGCGGTGCGCGTGGCGGCGCGGGGGATCTCACGGGCCCTGGGGTGGCAGCCGGAGCGGGCCCGGGGCGGCTGGCGCCGCGATGACGAAGAAAGCACTCGTGCGGGTGAATTTCCGTCCGGTCACCGGCGAACGACCGCATAGTGAGGTGACCGGGAGGAGCGGAATCGGGACGCGACCAGTGCCCCGCCCTCCCGACGGGGGGTCACCATGGAGCCGCTCTTCCGCCTTGCCCTGCTGCGACCCGCGATCGCACCGGAACCCGACGACACCGGCATCGAACTGGCGCAGCCGACGGACTTCCAGCGAGCGCTGACCGCCGCGGCCGGCGCGGCGGACCCACGGACCGAACTGCGGCGCGTGGTGGGCGAGTACGTCGCCGGACCACTGTTTGTCGGAAAGCCCGAGCAGGCCCCGCTTGCCAAGGAGACGGCCAGGTTCGTGGCCGCCCTGGACCGGCTGCCCGCTCTGGCGGGGGCCGCGGCCGAGGCCCGTCCGGGAGCCGCCGCGCATCCCCCGCCGTCGCTGCGGGACACGGTGATCGCCGCCGTCCGGGACGCGTTCGGCGCGGCCCCGGCCGATGTCGTGCAGGGCGCGCCGTACAAGGACGCGGTGGCCCGGCTCCGGGACAGCGTGCTGGCCGTCAAGTACCTGCCAGCCGAGCACGCGAGGCCCCTGGAGGAGCTGATCCGCCGGCTGCGCCACCTGGAGATCGTCGCTCGCCTCGTGACGCACACCGCCTTCCCCGCCACCCCGCGGGAACTGCGGCGGGCCCGCAGGCGCCCCTTGCGGCTGCCGGGGGCCACAGGTCTCGAACCCGTGCTGTCCACCGTGGAGGCCGAGCGCCGGCAGCGGGAGAAGGAGGCCGAGGCGGCCGGAGAGCGACGGCAGCGCGCCGAGCGACTGCTCACCGTCTTCCGCCAGTTGCGCACCGCCATCGGCGAACTCACCGGGCTCGGCGGCGAACACTTCAGCATCTCGACGCAGAACCGGTCGGATCAGGTGCTGCCACCGCCCGAGTACACCCCGCCCGCCGAACTGGCCCGCCAGGTCACCTTCCACACGCTCCTCTCGGAGGCCAACCTGCGGGCCCTGGCCGGAGGCACCGGCACCGGCGGAGGCACGGGCGGAGGCACCGGCAGCGGCACAGGCGGAGGCACCCGCAGCGGCACCGGCGGTGGCGGCACCGCGGAAGCGGCGGCCGAGGAGCCCGCTCCGAACCCCCCGGAGCCCACCGCGGTGGCCGGAGCCGCCCAGCTCGCCGGGCAGGTCTTCGGCGCCAGGCCCGACCTCCTCGCCGGCACCCCCGGGTTCGTCCCGGCTCAGCTGAAGGACCTCGGTTTCCGGCTCGAGCCGCCGGCGGTGCAGCAGCTGTCGGAGGCCACCCGGGCCCTGCTGACGGCACGCGGCATCGACGTCACGGCCCAGCCGCTGGACCGCGTCGTCGCCCTCCTCCAGAGCGAGGCCGACCGGACGGCGGCAGAGCTGGAGAAACTGTTCGGCAGGCCGGCCAGGCGCAGCGTGCGGCGACTCGGGGACACGCTGGTCATGACCTCCACACCGGTGCCGTCCGTCTGGAACGCGATCAGCATCGGGGACCTGGACCCGATCGAGCAGATCCCCCTGGAGGCCGACCCCATCCCGGCCACGCGGGGCAGTGTGAAGCCGTCCGGCGTCGCCGACCTGCTCGTGGTCCGCCAGCAGCTGATCGGCTACGAGGGCGCCGACGTCGCCCACATCGAGAACGTCCTCAAGGGCGAGACCAAGCTGCGCGAGCACACCCGGCGCGAGGAGACCGAGCAGACCACCGTGACCGAGACGGAGACGATCACCTCCGAGGAACGCGAGCTGGAGTCGACGGACCGGTTCGAGATGACCAGGGAGGCCAGTGCCGTCATCAAGGAGGACGCGGCGCTGAAGGCAGGCCTGACCGTCACCGGCAAGTACGGCCCCACGGTGGAGTTCTCGGCCTCCGCCGAGGGGTCCGTCTCCCGGTCGAAGGAGGAGGCGACCAAGTCGGCGTCCACCTTCTCCCAGGACGTCACCCAGCGCAGCGCCTCCAAGATCTCCGAGCGGGTGCTCCAGCGCACCACCCTGCGGATCACCACCGAAGTCACCGAGAAGAACACCCACACGCTCGACAACAGCCCCGGCATCGACCACATCTCCGGGGTCTACCAGTGGGTCAACAAGGTCTACCGGGCGCAGATGTACAACTACGGGCTGCGCACCATGTTCGACTTCATGATCCCGGAGCCCGCGGCGTTCCTCATCCACACCCTGCAGTCGGCCCACGCCGGAGCCGTCCAGGTGGACAAGCCGCCGGCGTTCACGCTCCAGGCCAACAAGATCGACGAGACCAACTACCACTACTGGGTGCAGGTGTACCAGGCCACGGACGTCACCCCGCCGCCCGAGATGTACCTGACCAAGTCCTTCGACTTCAAGGCGGGCGGCGGGGACAGCAGGACCAACTACAACCACTCCGGCCAGGTCACCCTCGACGAGGGCTACCAGGCGTTCCAGGCGTCCGTGGCCCGCCTGTGCAACATCTGGGAGGGCGACCACTCCCTCGACGTCGCCGTGGGCCGCCGGACCCATCGGTTCGGCCCGGACGGCAACTGGGTGTGGATCACCATGCTGGACGAGGAGCAGAGTTCGATCCCGGTGGCCGTCGACAGCTTCCGCCTGTCCCAGGTGGCCGTCGCGATCGAGATCAAGTGCCGGCGCACCGAGCGCGCGATGGAGAAGTGGCGGGCGGAGACCCACGCCAAGCTGACCACCGCCTACCGTGCCCGGCTCGCGGAGTACGAGGAGAAGGTCGCCGCTCTGTCGTTCCAGGCGGGCGTCGCCATCGAGGGCCGCAACCCGCTGGCCAACCAGGAGCTGATCGCCCACGAACTGCGCAAGAGCTGCGTCAGCATCCTGACCAAGCAGCACTTCGACCTCTTCGACGCGATGAAGGGCGAGCGCGGCAAGGTCCCGCAGTTCGACATCGACGAGGCCGCGGCCGAGGGCGCCTATGTCCGCTTCTTCGAGCAGGCCTTCGAGTGGGAGCACCTGACGTGGGTCGCGTACCCGTACTTCTGGGGCCGCAAGAGCGAATGGGACGAGCGTCTCGCCTACGACGACCCCGACCCGCTGTTCAACCAGTTCCTCAAGGCCGGGTACTGCCGGGTCACGGTCCCCGCGCGCCTGGGCTTCGAGGGCGCCATCGACCACTTCATGCAGTTCGGCGAACTGTGGGACGGCGGCCCGCTCCCCACCGTCTCCAGTCCCCTCTACCTGCCGATCGCCGACGAGATCGCCGAGCGCCTCGACCGGCCCGGCGACGAGATCCCCCAGGGCGACCCGTGGACGGTGCGCATCCCCACCAACCTGGTACGGCTGCGCGCGGACGACCAGTTGCCCCGCTGGGTGCAGAACGCCCAGGGCGAGTGGGTCGAGGACTGAGCCGATGAAGCGCTTCGTCCTGGTGGCGGGCTATGGGAAGCCGCCCCATGATCTGCCGTTCCGGGCCTATTGCGAGAACCGGGTCCGACAGCATGTGGCGGCCAACAAGGCCATGGAGGAACTGGTCTTCCAGATCTTCGACGTGGGGAGCGGGGAGGTCGTCGTCCGGACGTTCACCTATCCGGCGGGCCAGCGGACGGAGTCGGTCACGACGGCCCGCCCCTTCCACCGCGTCACCCGCGCCCACTACGACGGCAACGCCTTCAAGGACGGGGTGCGTGGCGTGATGTCGATCCTGAACATCTACGCGGCGGTGCGGACCATCGGTGTGACCGCGCCCGGCACCCTGATGGAGCTCAGCTTCTTCTCCCACGGCTACGACGGCCCGGTCCTGGTCGACAGCTTCGACTACCGGCGGACCACCGACATGCTCCGTGATCCCGGCGACATGGATCCGCGCCCGAAGGACTTCCACACCGCGAACATGCCGCCCGCGGATCTCGCCGCCTTCCAGGCCGCCTACCACCCCGACGGCATCAACTGGAGCTGGGGATGCAACTTCCAGGAGCCCTACCACCGCATCCTGACCAAGCTGGAACTCCATCCCGACTACCGGTCCTTGGGCCTTCCCGACAGCAAGGTCCTGGTCTTGCGGAACCTCGGCTCCGGTGACGCTTCCCTGCTCGGGGACCACCTGGGCAGGACCTTCCCGGACCACCGGAAGGCGGAGGTGACCTTCGGCGAGATGAAGTGGTTCTTCCGCAGGCACATCCTGGCCGGCTACTGCCACACCCTCGCGGTGAACTCCGGGCGGAAGACCTTCGGCGGACTCCTCGGCACCTACGCCGAGCGCGACACCACCGGCCCTCGCCCGCTGATGCACGTCAACAGGGGCTTCGGCAGGCATCTGGCCTTCTACAGGAACTACTTCGGCTTCACCCTCGACCCCGAGCGCCGGTGGTACGGCCTCTACGATCCGGCCTTCACCTGATTCCCCGCGGCCGGTGACGGGTGTCGTCACCGGCCCCCCGTTCAAGCTGTGCACTCATCGAACGGCCCGTACTTTTCCCGGCTTTACCTCTTGACGACCTGGGTGACGTGGAGCACATTGGCGGCACTTTGAGAGCGCTCTCACCCCTCCACTCGAGAGGCATCCCCCCATGAGCGACACCTCCCGCACCTCGCACAGACGCCGTCCCTTGCGGCGGGCGTTCGTCGCCGTCGTCAGCACGCTCGGCCTCGCGGCGGCGGCCACCACCGCCTCCGCCCCGGCCGCGAACGCCTCCGCCCCGCCGCCCCCGTCGGGCTGGACGCAGATGTTCGTGGACGACTTCAACGGCGCCGCGGGCAGCGGCGTCAACACCTCCAACTGGCAGTACGCGACGGGCAAGGGCTATCCGGGCGGCCCGGCCAACTGGGGCACCGGCGAGATCGAGACGATGACGAGCAGCACCGACAACGTCGCGCTCGACGGCAACGGCAACCTGCGCATCACCCCCCGCCGGGACGCCGCCGGGAACTGGACCTC
Organism: Streptomyces sp. NPDC050546; assembly: GCF_044457425.1. Taxonomy (NCBI): domain Bacteria; kingdom Bacillati; phylum Actinomycetota; class Actinomycetes; order Kitasatosporales; family Streptomycetaceae; genus Streptomyces; species Streptomyces sp. NPDC050546. The sequence goes on along the minus strand of NZ_JBITGX010000002.1, from coordinate 217,439 downwards.
CGGCCGCGTCGAGACCAACCGCACCGACTTCCAGCCCCCGGCCGGCGGCACACTCCGCGTCGAGTCGCGCATCCAGGTGCCGAACGTCACCGGGGCCGCGGCGAAGGGCTACTGGCCGGCCTTCTGGATGCTGGGCGCCCCCTACCGCGGCAACTACTGGAACTGGCCGGCCGTCGGCGAGCTGGACATCATGGAGAACACGCAGGGCATGAACACGGTGTTCGCGACCATGCACTGCGGCACCTCGCCGGGCGGCCCCTGCAACGAGACCAGCGGTATCGGCAGTTCGACCACCTGCCAGGGCACCAGCTGTCAGGCGGGCTTCCACACCTACCGGATGGAGTGGGACCGCTCGACCAGCGTCGAGGAGATCCGCTTCTACCTCGACGGCACCAACTTCCACACCGTGCGCGCCAACCAGGTCGACGCGACGACCTGGCGGAACGCCACCGACCACGGTTTCTTCGTCATCCTGAACGTCGCGATGGGCGGCGGCTTCCCGGACGCGTTCGGCGGCGGCCCGGACGCGGGGACGCAGCCGGGCCACGCGATGGTCGTCGACTACGTCCAGGTGCTGTCGTCGGGCGGGGGCACCACTCCCCCGCCGACCGGCAACCGCGACGCCTACTCCGCCATCCAGGCCGAGTCCTACGACGGCCAGTCCGGAGTGAGCACCGAGACGACGACCGACTCCGGCGGCGGCCAGAACGTCGGTTCGCTGGCCAACGGCGACTGGCTGCACTTCAAGGGCGTGAACTTCGGCTCGACTGCCGCCCGGCAGTTCAGCGCCCGGGTCGCGAGCGGTGCGGCGGGCGGCGTCAGCGGGCTGGTCGAGGTGCGTCTTGACAGCCGTGGCAACGCACCCGTCGGAAGTTTCTCGGTGGGCGGCACCGGAGGCTGGCAGTCCTGGCGGACGATTCCGGCGAACATCAGCTCCGTGACGGGCACGCACGATGTGTATCTGACCTTCACCAGCGGTCAGCCACAGGACTTCGTGAACGTCAACTGGTTCACCTTCGGGCGCTGACGAATCTCGGCAGGGGGCTCCACGCGCGCGTGGGGCCCCTCTTCGCTGCCCTCAGCGCAGGTCAGCCCGGAACACCGCGGGGGTCTGGTCCGTGTGCTGGTGGAAGAACTTGGAGAAGTTCGCCGCGTCGGGGAAGCCGACCGCCGCGCCGACCCGGCCGATCGGCAGATCGGTGTGGGCGAGGAGCCGTTTGGCCTCGAGGACCACGCGCTTGTCGATGAAGGCCTTGGGGGTGTCGCCGGTGGCTGCGCGGACCGCGCGGACCAGGGTGCGGCGGGAGTAGCCGAGGGCGTCGGCATAGGCGCTGACACTGTGGTTGGTGGCGAAGTCCCGCTCCACGGCGTCCCGGAAGAGGGTGAAGGTGGAGTCCGACCGCCGGCGCACCGACTCCGCCGAACTCGCCGCGAGATGGGCGAGCCGCAGCAGAAACGCCGTCAGCGAGTGACGCAGCACGGCGGTGTGCAGGCTGAGCGGCAGCGTGGCCGTGTCCTCGTACTCGCGCCGCAGGTGTTCGAGCGCGGCGCGCAGCCCGGCGAGCTCGGCCGGGCCGGGACGCAGCAGCGGCGGCAGGTCGTAGCGGTACAGGCCGGTGGCCTCCACGGTCGCGCGGGGCAGGAAGCCCGGCTGCATGGTGAGCACCGTTCCGCGGTACTCGCTCGTCCGCGAGAAGCGGTGGACCTGCCCCGGGCGGATCCACAGCAGATCCCCGGCCCCGGCCTCGTGCTCGGTGAAGTCGACCATGTGCCGGACCGGGCCCTCGGCGAACAGCATCACGACATGGAAGTCGATGCGGTGCACGCGCTCCAGCGGCGCGTCGGCGTGCCAGGTGCGGCCGGTGCCCATCGGGCCGACCTGCATGCCGACACCGCCGACGCTCAGCTCGACCGGAAAGGGGAAGGTTCTGATCCCGTCGCCGCCTCGGATGGTGCTGTCCGCCATGTCCGTCATATCTGCCATGTCCGCCTCGTGCCGCCCCGTTCGCGCCCCGCGTCGCCTCCGGGTGTCCCACTTTCACCACACCCTGGCACAGGGCGACCTTCCGTCGAAAAAGTCAGACTTTTAATTTTGAACACGTCAGACCAGCCCCTTCGCTCCGATCGAGGACTTCTTGAAGATGAGCACGCAGACAGCGGACAGCGCGGACAGCTTCGAATGGACCGAACTCGACCGGCGTGCCGTCGACACCGCCCGTGTTCTTGCGGCGGACGCCGTCCAGCGGGTCGGCAACGGCCATCCCGGCACCGCGATGAGCCTGGCGCCGGCGGCCTACACGATCTTTCAGAAGGTGATGCGGCACGACCCCGCCGACCCGGAGTGGGCCGGTCGTGACCGCTTCGTCCTGTCGCCCGGCCACACCTCGCTGACCCTGTACACGCAGCTGTACCTCGCGGGCTACGAGCTGGAGCTGGACGACCTGAAGGCGTTCCGCACGCACGGTTCGAAGACGCCCGGGCATCCCGAGTACGGGCACACCGCGGGCGTGGAGACCACCACCGGCCCGCTGGGCCAGGGCGTCGCGAACGCCGTCGGCATGGCGATGGCCGCCCGCTACGAGCGCGGCCTGTTCGACCCGGAGGCCCCGGAGGGCACCTCCCCCTTCGACCACACCATCTGGGCCATCGTGTCCGACGGCGACCTCCAGGAGGGTGTCTCCGCCGAGGCCTCCTCGCTGGCCGGCCACCAGAAGCTCGGCAACCTGGTCTTCCTCTACGACGACAACCACATCTCCATCGAGGGCGACACCGCGACCGCCTTCTCGGAAGACGTGCTGGGGCGGTACGAGGCGTACGGCTGGGATGTGCGGCGGATCGAGCCGCAGGAGGACGGCGACGTCGACGTACGGGCGCTGTACGCGGCCCTGAGGGCGGCTCAGGCCGAGACCGGGCGCCCCTCGATCATCGCGATGCGCACGATCATCGCCTGGCCCGCCCCCAACGCCCGGAACACCGAGGCCTCGCACGGCTCGGCGCTCGGAGAGGACGAGGTGGCCGCCACCAAGCGCCTCCTCGGCTTCGACCCGGAGCGGTCCTTCGAGGTCACCGACGAGGTCCTGGCCCACACCCGCGGGGCCCTGGACCGGGGCGCCGAGGCGCGCACCGCCTGGGACAAGCGGATCGCCGCCTGGCGCGGCGACAACCCGGAGCGCGCCGTCGTCTTCGACCGCGTCAGCAAGGGCGAGCTGCCCGAGGGCTGGGAGGACGCCCTGCCGGTGTTCGAGCCGGGGAAGGCGGTCGCCACCCGGGCCGCGTCCGGCAAGGTCCTCCAGGCGCTCGGCGCGGTCGTCCCCGAGCTGTGGGGCGGCTCGGCCGACCTGGCCGGTTCGAACAACACCACGATCGACAAGACCTCGTCCTTCCTGCCGAAGGGCAACCCGCTGCCGGAGGCCGACCCGTACGGCCGGACGATCCACTTCGGCATCCGTGAGTTCTCCATGGCCGCGGAGATGAACGGCATCGCCCTGCACGGCAACACCCGGATCTACGGCGGCACCTTCCTGGTGTTCTCCGACTACATGCGCAACGCGGTGCGGATGTCGGCCCTGATGCAGCTGCCGGTGACGTACGTGTGGACGCACGACTCGGTAGGCCTGGGCGAGGACGGCCCGACCCACCAGCCGGTCGAGCACCTGGCCGCGCTGCGGGCCATCCCGGGCCTGAACGTCGTACGCCCGGCCGACGCCAACGAGACCGCGACCGTCTGGGCCGAGATCCTCCGGCGGCACACCACCGACCCGGCCCCGCACGGCCTCGCGCTCACCCGCCAGGGCGTGCCCACGTACGAGCCGAACCCGGACGCGGCACGCGGCGGCTATGTCCTGGCGGAATCCTCGACCGAGGTGCCGGACGTGGTGATCGTCGCCACGGGCTCCGAGGTGCAGCTCGCCGTCGCCGCCCGCGAGGCCCTGGAGGCCGAGGGGGTCGGCACCCGGGTGGTGTCGATGCCGTCGGTGGAGTGGTTCGAGGAGCAGCCGCGCGAGTACCGCGAGCGGGTGCTGCCGCCGTCCGTGAAGGCCCGGGTCGCGGTCGAGGCCGGTATCGGCCTGACCTGGCACCGGTTCGTGGGGGACGCGGGACGCATCGTCTCCCTGGAGCACTTCGGCGCCTCCGCCGACGCCAGGACCCTGTTCGCCGAGTTCGGCTTCACCTCCGAGAACGTCGCCGCCGCGGCCCGCGAGTCCCTCGCCGCCGCCCGTGGCTGATCCGACCGCCCGAAAGAAGATGATCACTGTGACCGAAGCGACCGCGAGCGCGGGAGCACTCAAGCGCCTGTCCGACGAGGGCGTGTCGATCTGGCTCGACGACCTGTCGCGCCGGCGGATCGAGTCCGGCAACCTGGCCGGGCTCGTCGCCACCAGGAACGTCGTCGGTGTCACCACCAACCCCTCCATCTTCCAGGCCGCCATCGGCTCCGGGGAGGGCTACGAGGCGCAGCTCGCCGACCTGGCGGTGCGGGGCGTCACCGTCGACGAGGCCGTCCGGATGATGACCACCGCCGACGTCCGCGCCGCCGCCGACGTCCTGCGGCCGGTGTACGACGCCACCGGCGGCCGGGACGGCCGGGTCTCCATCGAGGTCGACCCGCGTCTGGCCCACGACACGGCGGCGACGGTCGCCGAGGCCCGGCAGCTGGCCTGGCTGGTGGACCGCCCCAACGTGATGATCAAGATCCCGGCGACGAAGGCCGGCCTGCCGGCGATCACCGAGGTGATCGGCGCGGGCATCAGCGTGAACGTGACGCTGATCTTCTCGCTGGAGCGCTACCGCGAGGTCATGGACGCCTATGTCGCCGGTCTGGAGAAGGCCCAGGCGGCCGGTCTCGATCTGTCGGCCATCCACTCGGTCGCGTCCTTCTTCGTCTCCCGCGTCGACTCCGAGATCGACAAGCGGCTGACGCTGCTGGGCACGGACGAGGCCCTCGCTCTGAAGGGCCGGGCGGCCCTGGCCAACGCGCGGCTCGCCTACGAGGCGTACGAGCAGGTCTTCGCCGGGGCGCGCTGGCAGGCGCTGGGCGGGGCCCGCGCGAACCGGCAGCGCCCCCTTTGGGCCTCCACCGGTGTGAAGGACCCCGCATACAAGGACACCCTGTACGTGGACGAACTGGTCACCCCCGGCACGGTCAACACCATGCCGGAGGCCACGCTGAACGCCGTCGCCGACCACGGCGACGTCCAGGGCGACACGGTCACCGGCGGTTACGCCCAGGCCCGCGCCGACCTGGCGGCCGTCGAGCGGCTCGGCATCGGGTACGACGAGGTGGTGCGGCAACTGGAGAACGAGGGCGTGGCCAAGTTCGAGGTGGCCTGGCAGGACCTGCTGGACGCGGTCACCAAGTCCTTGAACAGCAAGGGAGTTGACGCGGAATGAGCGAGGGCATCCCCCGGACGGATATCCCCCGGACGGCCATCCCCCAGACGGCCGAACAGGAGACCAAGGGGACCAAGGAGGAGAAGGAGGCCGTGGCGGCCCAGGAGGCGGCCGGGGTCGAGCAGACCGGGGTGGACGGCACGACTGAGCCCGCCGTCCCGCCCAGGGACTACACCGAGGCCGACTACGCCAACCCTCTGCGTGACGCGCGCGACCGCCGGCTGCCCAGGATCGCGGGCCCGTCCGGACTCGTCATCTTCGGGGTGACCGGCGACCTGTCCCGCAAGAAGCTGATGCCGGCCGTGTACGACCTGGCCAACCGCGGTCTGCTGCCGCCGGGCTTCTCGCTGGTGGGCTTCGCCCGCCGGGACTGGGAGGACCAGGACTTCGCGCAGGTGGTGCACGACGCGGTCCGTGAGCACGCCCGTACCCCGTTCCGCGAGGAGGTCTGGCAGCAGCTCTCCGAGGGCATGCGGTTCATCCCCGGTGACTTCGACGACGACACGGCGTTCAAGCAGCTGCGGTCCGCCGTCGAGGAGCTGGACGCCTCCCGGGGCACCAGCGGCAACTACGCCTTCTACCTCTCGGTGCCGCCGAAGTTCTTCCCGAAGGTCGCCCAGCAGCTCAAGAAGCACGGGCTGGCGAACGCGCCCGAGGGCTCCTGGCGCCGCGCGGTCATCGAGAAGCCGTTCGGGCACGACCTGAAGTCGGCCGAAGAGCTGAACACGATCGTGCACGACGTGTTCGACCCGGAGCAGGTCTTCCGGATCGACCACTACCTCGGCAAGGAGACCGTCCAGAACATCCTGGCGCTGCGCTTCGCCAACCAGATGTTCGAACCGATCTGGAACCGGTCGTACGTCGACCATGTGCAGATCACCATGGCCGAGGACATCGGCATCGGCGGCCGCGCGGGGTACTACGACGGCATCGGGGCGGCCCGTGACGTCATCCAGAACCATCTGCTCCAGCTGATGGCGCTCACCGCGATGGAGGAGCCTGCCGCCTTCGACGCGGCGTCACTGCTCACCGAGAAGCTGAAGGTGCTCCGCGCCGTGCAGCTGCCGGAGGACCTGGGGCTGAACACCGTGCGCGGGCAGTACGCGGCGGCCTGGCAGGGCGGCGCGAAGGTCGGCGGCTATCTGGACGAGGACGGCATCGACGCCTCGTCGAAGACCGACACCTACGCCGCGATCAGGCTCCAGGTGGACAACCGCCGCTGGGCGGGCGTCCCCTTCTATCTGCGCACCGGCAAGCGGCTCGGCCGCCGGGTGACGGAGATCGCGGTCGTCTTCCAGCGGGCCCCGCACTCCCCCTTCGACTCCACCGCGACCGAGGAGCTGGGCGCCAACGCGATCGTCATCCGCGTCCAGCCGGACGAGGGCATGACGGTCCGGTTCGGCTCCAAGGTGCCGGGTACGTCGATGGAGATCCGGGACGTGACGATGGACTTCGCCTACGGCGAGTCGTTCACCGAATCGAGCCCGGAGGCGTACGAACGGCTGATCCTTGACGTCCTCCTGGGCGACGCCAACCTGTTCCCCCGTCACCAGGAAGTGGAAGAGTCCTGGAAGATCCTCGACCCGATCGAGCGGTACTGGGCCACGCACGGCAGGCCCGCGCAGTACACGTCGGGCAGCTGGGGACCCGCGGAAGCCGACGAGATGCTCGCACGAGACGGACGGAGCTGGCGCAGGCCATGAAGATCGACCTGACCGACACCACGGCAAGCAAGATCAACAAGGCGCTGGTGCAGGGGCGCCGGGCCATCGGCACCCCCGCCGTGGGCATGGTCCTGACGATGGTGATCGTCACGGACGAGGAGAACGCCTACGACGCGATCAAGGCGGCCGAGGAGGCCTCGCACGAGCACCCCTCGCGCACCCTGGTCGTCATCAAGCGGCACGCCCGCACCCCGCGCGACCGCCAGTCCTCCCGGCTGGACGCCGAGGTCCGGGTGGGCGCCGACGCGGGCACCGGCGAGACGGTGATCCTGCGGACCTACGGCGAGGTCTCCGACCACGCCGACTCGGTGGTGCTGCCGCTGCTGCTGCCGGACGCGCCGGTGGTGGTGTGGTGGCCGGTGAACGCCCCTGACGTGCCCTCCAAGGACCCGCTCGGGGCACTGGCCCAGCGGCGGATCACCGACCTGTACGCGGTCGAGAACCCCTTGGAGACGCTCCGGACCCGGGTCCGCTCCTACGCCCCCGGCGACACCGACCTCGCCTGGACCCGGCTGACGCCCTGGCGTTCGATGCTCGCGGCGGCGCTGGACCAGGCCCGGGCGCGGATCACCTCGGCGGCAGTGGAGGCCGAGGCCGAGAACCCGGCCGCCGAGCTGCTGGCCCGCTGGCTGGAGGCACGGCTGCACGTCTCGGTCGACCGGGTGGTCACCGCCGGGCCGGTCGTCACGGCCGTACGGCTGGGCACGGAGAACGGCGAGATCGTCATCGACCGTCCCGAGGGCCCGCTGGCCACGCTGACCCTGCCGGGCCAGCCCTCTCGCACCCTGGCGCTGAAGGTCCGTGCCACCTCCGAACTCATCGCCGAGGAGCTCAGGCGCCTCGACGCCGACGAGATGTACGCCATCGCCCTGAACGGCGAGGCCGACGAGGAGACTCCCGCTCATGTCTGACTCCCCCTCCGGCTCCCCCGAGCTCACCCGGCGGCCCCAGTGGACCGCCCTGGAGGACCACCGCAAGGACGCCCTGCCGCAGCCGGACCTGCGTGAGCTGTTCGCGGCCGACCCGGGGCGGGCCGAGCGCTATGTCGTACGCGTGGGCGATCTGCGCATCGACTACTCCAAGAACCTGGTCACCGACGAGACGCTGGCCCTGCTCCAGGAGCTGGCCGCCGCCACCGACGTCTTCGGGCTGCGGGACGCCATGTTCCGCGGCGAGCGGATCAACGTCACCGAGGACCGGGCCGTGCTGCACACCGCGCTGCGGGCGCCGCGGGACGCGGTGGTCGAGGTCGACGGCGAGAACGTGGTGCCGGGTGTGCACGCCGTGCTGGACAAGATGGCCGGCTTCGCCGACCGCGTCCGCTCCGGGGAGTGGACCGGCCACACCGGCAAGCGGATCCGCAACGTCGTCAACATCGGTATCGGCGGCTCGGACCTGGGCCCGGCGATGGCGTACGAGGTGCTGCGCGCCTACACGGACCGCTCGCTGACGTTCCGGTTCGTGTCGAACGTGGACGGCGCCGACCTGCACGAGGCCGTGCGCGACCTGGACCCGGCGGAGACGCTGTTCATCGTCGCGTCCAAGACGTTCACCACGATCGAGACCATCACCAACGCGACCTCGGCGCGCTCCTGGCTGCTGCAAGGCCTGGGGGGCGATGAGAAGGCGGTGGCCAGGCACTTCGTGGCCCTGTCGACGAACGCGGAGAAGGTCGCCGGATTCGGTATCGACGTCGACAACATGTTCGAGTTCTGGGACTGGGTCGGCGGCCGCTACTCGTACGACTCCGCGATCGGCCTCTCCCTGATGATCGCCATCGGGCCGGACCGCTTCCGGGAGATGCTCGACGGCTTCCGCATCGTCGACGAGCACTTCCGCAACGCGCCCGCCGAGGCCAACGCCCCGCTGCTGCTGGGCCTGCTGGGCATCTGGTACGGCAACTTCCATGACGCCCAGTCGCATGCGGTGCTGCCCTACAGCCACTACCTGTCGAAGTTCACCGCCTATCTCCAGCAGCTCGACATGGAGTCCAACGGCAAGTCGGTGGACCGCGAGGGCCGTCCCGTCCAGTGGCAGACGGGCCCGGTGGTGTGGGGCACGCCCGGCACCAACGGGCAGCACGCCTACTACCAGCTCATCCACCAGGGCACCAAGCTGATCCCGGCGGACTTCATCGGCTTCGCCCGGCCCGTCGCCGAGCTGAGCGAGGAGCTCAGGGCGCAGCACGACCTGCTGATGGCGAACTTCTTCGCGCAGACGCAGGCGCTCGCCTTCGGCAAGACGCCGCAGGAGGTGCGGGCCGAGGGGGTGCCCGAGGAGCTGGTGGCGCACAAGACGTTCCGGGGCAACCACCCGACCACGACGATCCTGGCCACCGAGCTGACCCCGTCGGTCCTGGGCCAGCTGGTCGCCCTCTACGAGCACAAGGTGTTCGTGCAGGGCGCGGTGTGGAACATCGACTCCTTCGACCAGTGGGGCGTCGAGCTCGGCAAGGTCCTCGCCAAGCGCGTCGAGCCCGCCCTGACCGAGGGCGCGGATGTCCCCGGTCTCGACCCGTCCACGGCCGCGCTGGTGGCCGCCTACCGCAATCTTCGGGAAGTGAACTGACATGCAGATCGGTCTTGTGGGTCTCGGCAAGATGGGCGGCAACATGCGCGACCGCCTGCGCAACGCCGGCCACACCGTCGTCGGCTACGACACCAACCCCGAGAAGTCCGACGTGGCCAGCCTGGCCGACCTCGTCAACGCGCTGGAGGCACCGCGCACGGTCTGGGTCATGGTCCCGGCCGGCGGCCCCACCCAGCACGTCGTCGACCAGCTCGGGGGCCTCCTCAAGCCCTACGACACGGTCGTCGACGGCGGCAACTCCCGCTGGACGGACGACGAGAAGCACGCCGAGGAGCTGAGCAAGCACGGCATCGGCTTCGTCGACGCGGGCGTCTCGGGCGGCGTCTGGGGCCTGAAGAACGGCTACGCCCTGATGGTCGGCGGCGACAAGGAGTACGTCGACCGGCTCCAGCCGATCTTCGACGCACTCAAGCCGGAGGGCCCGTACGGCTTCGTCCACGCGGGCAAGGTGGGCGCCGGGCACTTCGCGAAGATGGTCCACAACGGCATCGAGTACGCGATGATGCAGGCCTACGCCGAGGGCTGGGAGCTGCTGGAGGCCGTGGACTCGGTGGACAACGTCCGCGAGGTGTTCCGCTCCTGGCAGGACGGCACGGTCATCCGCTCCTGGCTGCTGGACCTCGCGGTCAACGCGCTCGACGAGGACGAGCACCTGGAGAACCTCCGGGGATTCGCCCAGGACTCCGGCGAGGGACGCTGGACCGTGGAGGCCGCGATCGACAACTCCGTGCCGCTGCCCGCGATCACCGCCTCCCTCTTCTCCCGGTTCGCCTCCCGTCAGGACGACTCGCCGCAGATGAAGATGATCGCGGCGCTGCGCAACCAGTTCGGCGGCCACGCCGTCGAGTCCGCGAAGAAGGCGTAGCACCGTGGGCGATCTGCTGATGGTCCGTCACGGCGAGACGGAGTGGAGCCGGAGCGGACAGCACACCAGCTTCACCGACCTGCCCCTCACCCCGCGCGGTGAGGAACAGGCCAAATCGCTGGTTCCGCTGCTGGCGGACCGCCCCTTCGCGCTGGTCCTCACGAGCCCTCTCACCCGCGCGGTGCGCACCGCCGAACTCGCGGGCCTGACGGGGGCCGTGCGGGACGCGGACCTGCACGAGTGGTACTACGGCGCTTACGAGGGCGTCACGAGCGACGAGATACACCGCACCCGCCCGGACTGGGACCTGTGGACCGACGGGGGCCCGCCCGGTGCCGACGGCAAGCCGGGCGAGTCCCCCGAGGAGGTCGGCGAGCGCGCCGACCGGGTGCTGTCCCGGGTGGCCGGGGCGCTGCCCGAGGGCGATGTGATGCTGGTGGCACACGGCCACTTCCTCCGCGCCCTGACGGCACGCCGCCTTGGCCTGTCGGCGGCGGAGGGACGGCTGTTCCGGCTGGAGACCGGCACGGTCAGCCGGCTGTCGACCGAGCACGGCCGGCCCGTGATCGCGGAGTGGAACGCGCGGGCGTAACGGACGTCGGCCGGGGGCGAGTTGAGGGTGGGTTGACAGCCTCCGGCCGGCGCGTCAGAGTCCCCGCTGATGGAGATCGACAACATGACATCCGCCGAGGCGCGGGTGTGGCGTGCCTTCTCGCGCGGGCGGGACGTGAACTTCCGGGAGTCGGCGGACGAGGATCCGGAGCGGGGAGCGGAGTGGGGCCCCGAACGGACCGTACGCGCGGCCGTGTTGCGGGCCCTGCTGCTGAGCGCGCCCCAGGAGGACGGGGAGACCGCCGCCCTCAGACTGGGTGGTGCGCGGATCACCGGGATGCTCGACCTCAAGTACAGCGAAATCGATCACGCCGTGCGCCTGAGTCACTGCTACTTCGAGAAGACACCCGTGCTGTACGCGGCGCGGGTGCGCCAGCTGAACCTGCGCGACTCCGTCCTGCCCGGCCTGGACGCCGCCACGCTGCGGGTGGACGGCGTCCTGCGCATGTCGGACTCCCTCTTCGACGGGCCCGTGCGGCTCGGCGGCGCGCAGATCGCCGGGGCGCTGTTCCTGGACCGGGCCGACATCGACGAACGGTCCACCGGTCAGCCCGCACTCCAGCTCAACCATGTGACCATCGGGGACGGCCTGTCGGCTCCGGGTCTGCGGACGCGGGGCGGGGTACGGCTGACGGGCGCGTCGGTCGCCGGATCCGTGGACCTGAGCGAGGCCCGGCTGCGGGGCGGCACGGGTGAGGTCGTCCTCGACGCTGAGCTGGCCGCGGTGGAGGGCGACGTCCTGCTGCGCGGTGTGGAGACATTCGGCTGGATCGGCCTGCGCGGCGCCCGGATCGGGGGCCGCCTCGACCTGTCGCACGCGCGCCTGTCGAACCCCGGTGACGCCGCGCTGCGGGCCAGCAGCTGCACCATCGGGGAGGTCTGGCTGCGCAAGAGCCCGCCCATGGACGGCACGCTCAACCTGCGCCGCGCCCAGCTGGACGTCCTGTGGCTGGAGCCGGACGTGGTCCCGGAGGAGGTCCTGCTCGACAGCCTCGTCTATACGTCCCTCACACCGCACGCGCCCGCCGAGCGCCGTCTGGCGATGCTGGAGCGGGACGGCGAGGGCTATGTCCCGCACGCCTACGAGCAGTTGACCGCCGCCTACCGCCGGATCGGCGACGACCACGCCGCCCGCCAGGTCCAGCTCGCCAAGCAGCGCCGCCACCGCGGCACCCTCTCCTGGTACGGCCGGCTGTGGGGCTATGTCCAGGACGCCACCGTCGGCTACGGCTTCCGCCCGCTGCGGGCCGCGGGCTGGCTGGTGTCGCTGCTCGTGATCGGCTCCGTGGCCTACGCGCTGCACCACCCCCAGCCGCTGAAGTCTGACGAGGCCCCGCAGTTCAACCCGGTGTTCTACACGCTCGACCTGCTCCTGCCCGTGATCTCCTTCGGGCAGGAGGGGGCGTTCGCACCGGCCGACGGCTACCAGTGGCTGTCCTACGCCCTGGTCCTCACCGGCTGGATCCTCGCCACGACGGTCGTCACGGGCATCACCCGGACCGTCAGCCGCCAGTGAGGGCCCGCACCGTGTGCTGGGCCGCCAGCCGTACCGGGGCGTTGGCGGCGCCGTAGCCGCGGTAGCCGTCGTCGCGCTGGACCAGTTCGAAGAAGACGCGGCCGATGGTCCGGGTGTAGCAGTGACGGAAGGCGCCGTGGGCGTCGCGGTCGTAGAGGATGCCCAGGTCGCGGTACGTCTCCAGCTCCCCGTCGGTGAACTCGAAGCGGGCGGCGAGGTCGTCGTAGTAGTTCGCGGGGACGGGCAGCAGCCGGCCGCCGGCCTCGCGGAAGCGGCGGGCCGCGGCGACCACGTCGTCGGCGGCGAGGGCGATGTGCTGGGCGTGCACGGTGTCGTCCGTGGGCGCGGCGCCGACGGTCAGGGCGATCCGGACGCTGCCGTCGGGGTTGGTGACGGCGCGGCTGCGCAGCAGACCGTAGGGGTCGGCGACGTCCACGCTCTCCTGGGCGCGCAGGCCGAGCACCCCGCGGTGGAAGAGGGCCGCCTCGTCGAAGTGGTGCCAGGGCTGGGTGAGGGCGACGTGGTCGATCCCGCGGATGCCCGTGGGGGCGGGGGCCGGGCCGGTGTCCTCGAAGTCGGCACGCCAGTCGGGCAGGCCCGGACAGCCCGTGGCGCAGAAGAAGAGCTCCGTGCCGTCGGGGGCGGCGACCGCGTCGAGCGGGGCGTCCTCGGGTGCGCGGCGACGGGGCAGGACGGGGGCCAGCAGTGCCTCGGCGCGCCGGGCCGCCGCAGCCGGGTCGGGGGACTCCAGCCCGATCGCGGCGAGCTGGGTGCCGTCACGGCGGACGGCAGGGCCGGTGTTGACGAGGATCCGGGCCTCGCCCTGCTCCCACAGGGCGACGGGCTTGCCGCGGTGCCGGGCGGTCCGGGTGAAGCCGAGGGCACCGAGCAGGGCGGTGAGGGGCTCGGCGTCGGGCGTGACCAGCTCGGCGAAGGCTACGCCGGTGGGGACGACGGGCTCGGGCAGGTGCGCCCGGCCGAGCGTCTCCTGGAGGACCAGCAGGGAACGCCGGGCGTCCACGGCGGTCGGGCCGGCGTCGGCCTGCCGGAACACGTCGTTGAAGACCTCCAGGGAGAGCGGGCCGTCGTAGCCGGTGCGCAGGACGTGCCGCACGAGGCCCGCCACGTCGAAGCCGCCCTGGCCGGGGAAGCAGCGGTAGTGGCGGCTCCACTGGAGGACGTCCATGGCGAGCAGCGGGGCGTCGGCGAGCTGGAGGAAGAAGATCTTCTCGCCGGGGATGTCCGCTATGCCTTCGAGGTCCTTGGGTTCCGAGCCCCGCGAGAGGATGTGGAAGCTGTCCAGGCAGGTGCCGAGCGCCGGGTGCCCGGCCGCCTCGACGATGCGCCAGGCGTGGTCGTACGTACTGACGTGCCGCCCCCAGGCGAGCGCCTCGTAGGCCACCCTGACGCCGGACTCCCGCGCGAGGTCGGCGAGCCGGCTCAGCTGCTCGGCGGCGAGGGCGTCGTCGTCCACCGCCTGCGGGGAGACGCTGGAGCAGACGAGGACGGTGTCGGCGCCGAGCCTGCGCATCAGCTCGAACTTGTGGCGGGCCCGCCGCAGGTTCCGGGCGAACTCGGCCTCGGGCACGGCCTCGATGTCCCGCATCGGCTGGAAGAGGTCGATGGTGAGCCCGAGGTCGGCGCAGCGGGCGCGGATGTCCTCGGGGGTGAGGGGGCTGGCCAGCAGATCGTTCTCGAAGATCTCCACCCCGTCGAAGCCGGCCCGGGCGGCGGCGTCGAGCTTCCCGGTGAGGGATCCGCTGAGGGAGACGGTGGCGATGGACGTACGCATGGATACTTGCTCCTTCGACATGCCGCTGTACAGCGCCCCGTAAGGGGCGCGGGGAACTGCGCGAGCGACCGAGGACGACCCGCAGCCGTCAAGCGGCCTCGCCCACCGAGCTCTCGACGTCACCGGCCAACTCCTCGATGTCCGCGAGCATCCGGGCACTGTCCGGCTCGCACCCGGTGAACAGCCGAAAGGCGTCCGCGGCCTGGAACACGGCCATACCGCCGCCGTCGAGGGTGGCGCAGCCGACCGCGCGGGCGGTGCGCAGCAGTTCGGTCTCCAGCGGGCGGTAGACCACCTCGGCGACCCACAGCCCGGGGTGGAGCAGGCCGGCGGGCAGGGGCAGGCCGGGGTGGGCCGCCATACCGGTGGGCGTGGCGTGGACGATGCCGTCGGCGTGCGCGAGCAGCTCGGCCTGCCGTTCCGGGGGCGCGGCGGCGGCGCGGCCCTGGCCGAAGGCGCGGTTCAGGGAGTCGGCGAGGGCCGCGGCCCTTTCGGGCAGTGCGTCGACGACGGTGACCCGCTCGGCGCCGAGGGTGAGCGTGGCGTGCGCGACGGCCGCGCCCGCGCCTCCGGCGCCCAGCTGCACGACCCGCTCCAGCGGTGCGTCGGGCAGTCCGCGCGCGAAGGACGCGGCGAAGCCGGTGACGTCCGTGTTGTGGCCGACGGCCCGGCCGTCCTCGAAGACGACGGTGTTGACCGCGCCCAGCGCCTCGGCCTGCGGGGCGAGCGCGTCCAGGTGCTCGATGACGAGCTGCTTGCAGGGGTGCGTGATGTTGAGCCCGTCGAAGCCCAGGTCGCGAGCGGCCCGCACCAGATCGCCCACCGCCTCGGGCGGCACCCCGAGCGGGTCGATGTCGATGAGCCGGTACAGCAGGCGCAGGCCCTGGCGGTCGGCCTCCCGCTCGTGCAACGCCGGACTGAGCGAGGGGCCGATGCCGGAACCGATCAGTCCGACGAGATACGAGTCCTTGGGCACACGGGCCTCCCGAGCAGCTTCACTAATGTACGAACTAGTACGTTAGCTATATCAGCCGAGGACGGGCTCGGGAAGACCCCGTGGGCGAGCGCACCCCTGCTTCTACAATCACCGGCACCGGCCCCTCCGCCCGAAGGAACCTGATGACCAGCGTCGAAGAACCGGCACGTCCTGGCGAGCGCATCCGTGACGCCGCCCGCACCCAGGCCGAGATCCTCGACGTCGCCACACAGGAGTTCGCGCGGGCCGGCTACGACGGGGCCCGGGTCGACGAGATCGCCGCCCGCACCCGCACCACGAAGCGGATGATCTACTACTACTTCGGCGGCAAGGAACAGCTGTTCACCTCCGTGCTGGAGCGGGCGTACGGCGTGATCCGGGAGGCCGAGCAGCAGCTCGACGTCGAGCACCTGGACCCGGTGGCGGCGATCCGGCGCCTGGCCGAGGTGACCTTCGACCACCACGAGCAGCACCCGGACTTCATCCGCCTGGTCAGCATCGAGAACATCCACGGGGCGCAGCACATCGCCGCCTCCGAGAAGCTCGGCAAGATCGGCTCCCCCGCCCTGGACGTGATCCGCCGGATCCTGGCGTCGGGCCAGGAGTCGGGCCTGTTCACGGCCGACGTCGACGCCGTCGACCTGCACGCGATGATCTCCTCCTACTGCTTCTTCCGGGTCTCCAACCGGCACACCTTCGGCGCGCTGTTCGGCCGCGACCTGCTGGATCCGGCACAGCGCGCGCACTACCGCACCATGCTGGGCGACATGGTGATCGCGTATCTGACCGCGGAGCGCACGGCGGACTGAAGTCCCGCACGCGACCCCTTGACACCGGCGGCACACGGGCGCAGCATCACTGGCCATCCCCTACTAACTACCCAGTGGGTTAATTAGCCGCGATCCGGCACCTCCCCCTCTGCTCGCCGTTCGTCTCACTCCGCCTAGGGTGGAGCCCGCTAAGGAGCCGCACGTGTCCGTCCCCGCCACGCCCCGAGGGGCCGCCGCCCCGCCCGGTCAGCCCAGGAAAGCCGCGACCGCCGCCTGGATCGGCAGCGCACTGGAGTACTACGACTTCTTCATCTACGGCAGCGCCGCCGCGCTGATCTTCCCCGCCGTGTTCTTCGACGAGTCGGATCCGGCGACCGCGACCCTGCTGTCGCTGGCCACGTTCGGCGTCGCGTACGCCGCCCGCCCGGTCGGCGCGCTGGTCCTCGGCCACTTCGGGGACAAGCTCGGCCGCAAGAAGATCATGGTCTTCACGCTGATGCTGATGGGCCTGTCGACGTTCCTGATCGGCTGTCTGCCCACCCGGGACCAGGTCGGCACGCTCGCCCCGGTCCTGCTGGTGCTGTGCCGGGTGCTCCAGGGCATCTCGGCGGCGGGCGAACAGGCCAGCGCCAACTCCATGACACTGGAACACGCGCCGCCGGGCCGGCGCGGCTTCTTCACCAGCTTCACCCTCAGCGGCACCCAGGGCGGCCAGCTGCTGGCCACGCTGGTCTTCATCCCGGTCGCCGCGCTGCCGGAGGAGCAGTTGCTGTCGTGGGGCTGGCGGGTGCCGTTCTGGCTGAGCCTCGGGGTCGCCGTCGTCGGCTGGGTCATCCGGCGCAAGCTGGACGAGACCCCGGCCTTCGCGCAGCAGACCGCCGAGGAGGGCGTCGTCAAGCTGCCGCTGGTGGTGCTGATGCGCGAGCACTGGGCGGATGTGCTGCGGGTGATCGGGGGCGCGCTCATCGCCTCGGTCAGCACGATCTTCACGGTGTGGGCGCTGGCGTACGCCACCAGCGACGCGGTCGGCATGTCGCGTACCGCCATGCTGTGGATGGGTGCCCTGGCCAATGTCGTCGCGCTCGCCGCGATCCCGCTGTGGGCCACGCTGTCCGACCGGATCGGCCGCCGCCCGGTGTTCCTGATCGGGGCGGCCGGCAGCGCCGTGACGATGTTCCTGTACCTGTGGGCCGTCTCCACGGGCTCCTACCCGCTGACGTTCCTGACGGGCGTCTTCTGCTTCGGCGTGGTCTACAGCGCGGCGAACGGTGTGTGGCCCGCCTTCTACGGCGAGATGTTCACGACCCGGGTCCGGCTGTCCGGCGTGGCCATCGGCACGCAGATCGGCTTCGCCGCGGCCGGGTTCGCGGTGACGTTCGCCGCGCAGATCGCCGGGCCGGACGGCGACGACTGGTCGGCGGTGGCGCTGTTCACGGCGGCGTTGTGCGTGCCGCCGGTGATCGCGGCGCTGTCCGCGCGTGAGACGAACCGGGTTCCGACGGAGTTGCTCGGTGAGCGTGCGGCTCGGGGAACCGGTCAGCCGGAGAAGGTGGCGGTCTGACCCTTTGGGGTCGGGTGCGGGTGCGTGGGGGGCTGGTCGCGCAGTTCCCCGCGCCCCTTGGAGGGCCGGGCTTCAGCTGTTGGACCAGCCCCGGCGGCACAGCACGAGACGGTAGCCGTCGGGGTCCTCGATGGTGACGCCCCACTCGTTCCAGTAGGGGTTGGGGGATTCCACCCGCTTGCCGCCGTACTGCTCCAGGCGGGCGATCAGATCGTCCGGTACCGGGCCGTCGGCGTAGATCACCAGCAGGTCCTCCTCGGTGGGGCGGGGCTCGACCGGACGGTCGGCCTCGTGCACGAGCTCCAAGTGCCAGTCGGCGTCGGGCCAGCCGAGCATCAGCAGGTCGTGCTCCCCCGGTTCGCCCCCGCCCTCGGCGCGCCACACCACATCGAGCCCGAGCCCCTCGCGCCAGAACCGCTCGGCCGCCGCGAGGTCCCGGGAGGGCCGGGCGATACGGATGTGGCTGCGACCGTGCACGGGCATGGTGACCTCTTCTCATGGCGTCCCGGTCCGCGGCGGCCGCGCACCCGTCTCGCAGCCTAGGAACCCGGCCGCCCCATGACATCGGCCATCGGTCCTGCAACCAGAGGCTTAGGCCTTGGTGTGCACGATCTGGATCAGGTTGCCGCAGGTGTCGTCCAGCACCGCGGTGGTGAGCGGGCCCATCTCCGTCGGCTCCTGCGTGAACCGCACGCCGAGCCCGCGCAGCCGCTCGAACTCCGCGTGCACGTCGTCCACGGCGAACGAGGCGGCCGGGATGCCGTCCTCGACCAGGGCCGTCTTGTACGGCTGCACGGCCGGGTGGCCCGAGGGTTCGAGGAGCAGCTCGGTCCCTTCGAGGTCCTCCGGCGACACCACGGTCAGCCACCGGTCCGTCCCGACCGGGACGTCGTGCTTCTTCACGAAGCCCAGTACGTCGGTGTAGAAGCTCCGGGCTTTCTCCTGGTCGTCGACGAAGACGCTGGTGATGTGGATCCTCATGAGCTGCTCTCCGGAGTGTCGGACCTGATCTCGGACAGGCTGCGGCCGTCGGGTTCGACGGTACCGGTGAGCTCTGACATTCACCTGTTCCTGCGCGGTCCTGGCGGGGTATGCCGGATCTCACCTCGACGAGCGCGACGGAGGAAGAGCGATGGCACAGCTGCGGCAAGAGGTCGATCCGGCTGAGGCGGGGCTGGATCCGAAGGCGCTGGACGACATGGACCGGCACTTCACCCGACTGGTCGACGAGGGGCGGCTGCCGGGCTTCCTCGTGTCGCTCGCCCGGGGCGGGCGGGTCGCACACCTCACGGCGTACGGCCTGCGGGACATCGCAGCCGGGCTGCCGGTCGAACCGGACACGCTGTGGCGGTTCTACTCCATGACGAAGCCGGTCACCGCGGTCGCCGCCCTGCTGCTGGTGGAGGAAGGCAGGCTGTCGCTGGACGACCCGGTCGCCGGCCATCTGCCTGCCTTCGCCGAGCCGCGGGTGTATGTCAGCGGCTCCGGGGCCGACGTACGGACCCGCCCCGCCGACGGCCCCATACTCGTCCGGCATCTGATGACCCACACCTCGGGTCTGACCTTCGGCTTCTACCACACCCACCCCGTCGACGCCCTGTACCGCGCGGCCGGCCTGGAGTCCTCGGTGCCGCCGGGCGCCGACCTGGCCGAGACCATCGAGGTGTACGCGAGTCTGCCGCTGCAGTTCGAGCCGGGCACCGAGTGGAACTACTCGGTGGCCAGCAATGTCCTGGGCCGGATCATCGAGGTCGTGACGGGTCAGCCGCTCGACGTGTTCTGCGCCGAGCGGGTCTTCGGCCCCCTCGGCATGACGGACGCGGGTTTCCACGTCACGGACGAGCAGGCACCCCGGCTGTCGGAGATGTACGGGGAGAAGGAGGGAGGCGGCATCGAGCCGATCCCGGGACTGCCGCTGCGCGGCCGGCCGCGGTTCCTGTCGGGCAGCGGCGGCATGGTGGCCTCCGCCCACGACTACCACCGCTTCATGGAGCTGCTGCGCCGCCGCGGCGAACTGGACGGCGTCCGGCTCCTCGCGCCCGGGACCGTGGACCTGATGACCCGCAACCACCTGCCCGACGGCGTCGACCTGCGCTCCTTCGGCAGCAGCCCCGCCCACGACGTACCGGGGAACGACGGGCTCGGCTTCGGCCTCAACTGCTCCGTGGTGATCGATCCGTCCCGCACACCAGTGCCGTCCGGCCCCGGCGCCTACGGCTGGAGCGGGGTGGCGACGACGACGTTCTGGGTGGACCCGGGCCGCGACCTGACGGTGCAGTTCATGACACAGGTGCGGCCCCGGTCCTCGCACACGGTGTTCCGGGACCTGAAGAGGATGGTCCACGAGGCCCTGTCGGACTGAGCCCGCTACCGGTCGACGCGCAGCGTGAACTCGACTCCCTCCTGCGCGAGTTCGCGCAGCCACTGTTCGGACCGGGCCGCCGTCTCCGCCGCGCGGTTCAGCCCCGGCGGCAGGGAGCCGTCCAGGACGTGGCGGACACCCAGGGCGAGGGTGCGCGAGACACAACGGGCCATCGCGCTCTCCCCCGCGTCGCCCACCAGGTCGAGGAGGTAGCCGCCGGCCCAGGAACGCCCCGTCTCGGCCCGTACCTCCAGCGATACGGCGAGGACGACCCGGTCACGATCCTCGTCCGTCGTGGGATAGGCGGCGGCCAGCTCCTGGGCCAGGGCGGCGATCCGGGTGTCGTCGCCCCTCTTCAGCTCCTCGAAGACACCGTCCCAGGCCCGCAGCCAGCCCTCCAGACGCAGGGTGCCGCGTACGAACGTCCGCGGCGTCCAGGCGTCCGGCAGCCCGTACTGCGTGACGAACGGGACGCTGTCGCGGTTGGGATAGACCTCGAACGCCTCCCCCTCGACGACATGCCGCCGGGTCGCCTCCCACGGACGGCCGGCGACGGTCTCGGCACCGTCCTCGATGTAACGGGCGGGTGAGCGCAGGGCGTTGAGGACACCCGCGGGTGCCCAGCTGAAGCGGTACGTGAAGTCGTTCGGGACTGCGGGGACACCGCCGCAGTACGAGGTGAGGGTGTACGAGGCGGGCGTTCCGTCGCCGACGGCGTCCCGGGCGCGGGCGACGAGGGCGTGCGCGAAGAGATGGTCGATGCCCGGGTCGAGCCCGGCCTCCGTGAGGACGACGACCCCGGACTTCTCGGCAGCGGGCACCTGGTCCAGCACGGCCTGGGACACATAGCTGGAGCAGGCGAAGTGCGCTCCCCGCCGTACGCACTCGGCGAGCAGCGGCGCGTGCTCCGGCGCGGGAAGCATGGACACGACGACGTCGCCGGGGGCGAGTTCGGCGGCGAGCGCGGCCGGCGTGTACGCGCGGGGCTCGGCGCGTCCGGCCAGGCCCAGCCGGCCGAGGGCGTCGGCCGCGCGGCTCTCGGTGCGGTGCCAGAGCCGTACGCGCTCGGCGGTGTCGCACAGCGCGGCCAGTCCGCTGCCGGTGGAGAGGCCGGCGCCGATCCAGTGGACGGTGCCGCTCGCGGGTACCGGGTCAGTGCTCATCGAACTCCCCCTTGTCGAGTCCGTGTTCACGGCGGGCCTGACGGAATCGGTCCGCGCAGCGCCCCCAGGGCCCGCCGACGCCGAAGTCGAGCAACTGCGGGTACAGGGCTGCCGAGAAGTCGGCGCTGGACTCCAGCGGCAGCAGGGAGGGCAGGTTGTCGATGGCGATCAGGTCGAGCGGGGGTGCGTCGCGCAGCCGGCGGACGGGCTCGTCCCAGTCGGTGGTGTCGTCGTACACCGGGAGGACGTTGAGCGGGGAGCCGACGTCGCAGGTCACGTCACACAGGGTGCGCAGCCGGCGGTCCGGGGTGTCGAGGTCCAGCTCTCGGAGGAAGGGCTTGACGGGGGTGGTGGCGAGGACCGCGTTCACCATCACGTCGTGCTCCAGCAGGGCGCGGCGGTCCAGGTCGCGGGTCTCGGCGAGATCCCAGCAGGTCGGGTCGGCCCCGGCGGCGGCGAACGCCACGCGGGCACCGCGGCCGCTGCGCCCCAGGGCGCCGATGACCAGGCCGGTGAACTCGGCGTCGTCGGCGGCGGGCTTGAGGCTCTCGTCCAGCTCCGCCTTGGTGGTGGGCGTCAGCGGTGCCCGCAGCCGGCCCCGGTGCTGGAGCACCGCCAGGGCGGCGCCCAGGTAGCCGGCCCAGAAACCGAAGGCGGCGAGGCGCCGCCCGGTGTCGTCCACCAGGTACTCCAGGTCGAACAGCGTCCCGCCCCCGGCCGTGAACCGGCCCAGCAGGTCGGCCGCTCCCGGCTGACCCTTGTAGGCGTGGCCGAAGAAGATGTGCCGGTGCGTCAGTTCCGCCGGGTCTCCGGGCAGTTCCTTCAGGCCGAGCACGACGGCGTCGCGCGGCGCCGTCACCCAGGAGCCCGCGGGCGCGACACGGCAGCCGGCCGCCTCGTACTCCTCGATCGGGAAGACCCGCTGGGGGGACTCCTCGACGGTCAGTTCCACTCCGTTCCCGACGAGCCGCCGGGCGTCGTCGGGCACGATCGGTGTGCGTCGCTCGGTCGTTCGGGCCTCGTGGCGCAGCCACAGATGGAGCTCGGTCATACCAGGTGGGCCTCCGGCGTGAGGCGTCGGCCGCTGAGGGCCGACGCTCAAGGGGCTGACGTCCACGAAGCGTACGCGGCCCGCTCTCGGGTCGCGCACGAATGCGCCCAGGTCACGCCGAGGAGAACCGGAGCCCGCCCGTGCGGGCACCCGGTGCCTCAGGAGGAGCTGACCACCGCGTCCAGGTGGGGCAGATGGTGGTCGAGACGCTCCCGCTTCGTCCGCAGATAGGTGATGTTGTTCTCGCACGGCGGGATCAGCAGCGGCACCTGCTCGGCGACCTGGATGCCGTGGCTCACCAGGGCGTCGCGCTTGCGCGGGTTGTTGGACATCAGGCGCACGGACTTCACGCCCAGGTCCTCCAGGATCCTGGCGGCCACCCCGTAGTCGCGGGCGTCGACCGGCAGGCCCAGGGCGAGGTTGGCCTCGACGGTGTCCAGGCCCTCCGCCTGCAGGGCCATCGCGCGCAGCTTGGCGAGCAGGCCGATGCCACGGCCTTCATGCCCTCTGAGGTAGACCACGACGCCCGCGCCCTCGGTGACGACCGCGCGCAGGGCGGCGTCGAGCTGGTCGCCGCACTCGCAGTGCTGGGAGCCGAAGGCGTCGCCCGTCAGGCACTCCGAGTGCAGCCGGATGAGGACGTCGTCCGTGCCGATCTCGCCATAGACCAGCGCGACCTGTTCGTCGCCGCGGTCGTGGTCCATGTAGCCGATCGCCTGGAATTTCCCGTACACAGTGGGCAAGGGGGCATTCACGACGCGTTCCACGCCGGTCCGCTGCGGTGACTTCTTGCCGAGTACGCCAATTTTTTCTGTCATGATTCTCGAGTTCCTAAGCAGAGACGAAAGGCCGTGACGTTATGAGTGATCTGGTGCCGGCGGACACCACGGAAGACGTACGGACGCGGGGCGCCGGTGTCTCACGGCAGGTCGCGGTGCTTCCCGTGGGGAGCTTCGAGCAGCACGGTGCGTTTCTTCCGCTGGCGACCGACACGCTCGTCGCGTGTGCCGTCGCGCGGGAGATAGCCGGCGCGTACCCGGTGCACCTCCTTCCTCCGGTGACGATCTCGTGCTCGCACGAGCACGCGGCCTGGCCGGGGACCGTCAGCATCTCCTCGGTGACCCTTCATGCGGTGGTACGGGACATTGCGGCTTCGCTCCGCCGCTCCGGCGTCGAGGCCCTGGTGGTGGTCAACGGGCACGGCGGAAACTACGTACTGGGCAACGTGGTTCAGGAATCCTCCGCCCGCGGTGAGCGGATGGCGCTCTTCCCGGCCCCGGAGGACTGGGAGGAGGCGCGGCAGCGGGCGGGTGTGGTCACCTCGCTGCTCACCGACATGCACGCGGGGGAAATAGAGACCTCCATCCTTCTGCACGCTCATCCCGAAATGCTCCGACCCGGTTATGAGACCTCCGATTTCGTCGCTGACGACCGGCGTCATCTGCTTACCCTCGGCATGTCCGGCTATACCGATTCCGGTGTCATCGGCCGTGCTTCGCTGGGTTCGGCGGAAAAGGGGAAGGAACTCCTGGCGAGCCTGGCGGATTCCTTCGGGGCGTATTTCTCGATGTTGACCTCCGCGGACGACGGGGCCGCCTCCACGAGCGACGTAGCTGACGGGTAGTCGTTCCCGGTCCGGGACCGGGCACG
Organism: Streptomyces sp. NPDC050546; assembly: GCF_044457425.1. Classification (NCBI taxonomy): domain Bacteria; kingdom Bacillati; phylum Actinomycetota; class Actinomycetes; order Kitasatosporales; family Streptomycetaceae; genus Streptomyces; species Streptomyces sp. NPDC050546. Next base: position 193,417 of record NZ_JBITGX010000002.1, on the reverse strand, counting down.
CAGGCCCGTGTACCAGCGGGCGACGAGCACGATCAGGCCGGGCAGGCTCGCCACGAGGCTGAGCACCCCGTAGACGACCGCGACGGCGAGTCCCCGGCCGGCGCCAAGTCCGGCGGCGCCGAACGCCCAGGCGGTGACGCCCTCCCTGGGCCCCCAGCCGCCGACGTTCAGCGGCAGTCCCATCGCCAGCAGCGCGAGGACCGCGAGCGGCAGCAGGACGGCCACGGAGGCGGCGACCCCGGCGACGCGGGCGGCGAGTACGAACATGGCCACGTAACCTGCCAGAACGACCACGGAGGAGACAATGACTCCGGGCCCGTTGTGGCGGGACAGCAGCCCTTCGCGCGCCTCGGCGAGGACCCCGCGCAGCTTCCGGCCGCGGCGTGAGGGCGCCGCCCGGTTCATGCGCAGGGCGAGGACCACGGCGAGGGCGCCCACCGCGGCCAGGGCCGCGAGCGGCGCGATGTGCCGGGCCTCGGACAGCACCGGGGACGGCATGGTCAGCAGCACCACGGCCCCGACGGCGAACAGGGCGATCTGCCCGGCGGCGCGTTCGAGGACGACCGCCTTCACGCCCCGGCCCAGGTCGCCCTCGCTCTGCCCGTGCCGGACCGCCCGGTGCACATCGCCGAGGACGCCGCCGGGCAGCGCCGCGTTGAGGAACAGCGCGCGGTAGTAGTCGGCGACGGCCGGTCCGAAGGGCAGCCGGATCCGGAGCCCCCGGGCCACGAGCGCCCACCGCCAGGCGCTGAACACCGTGGTGACGAGCCCGATCCCGAGCGCCAGCACCAGCGACGTCCCGTCGATCCGGCTCAGCCCGTCCAGGAAGACACCGGTACCGAGGCGCCACAACAGCACACCGAGGATGGCGACTCCGGCGAGGGTGCCGAGACGCGTACGGACCTTGCGGGAGCCGATCCGGGCCAGGGCGGCCCGGACCGGGCCGGGCGACGGGGAACCGGCGGGGCGGGAAGCCTCCGGTGCCGGTGCACCGGGTTCCCCGAGCGGACTGCCGCTGTCGCCGCTCCGGGGCAGCCGGTCGCTCTCGACGGACGTCGGCCGCGGACGCGTCCCCGTCGCCTGGGGGCTCATGACGCTCCGCCCACCGGACGGCACAGGGCCAGGAGGTCGGTGTGGTGGACGGTGACGCGCAACTGCCCGGCGGCGCAGGCGGCCAGGCGTTCGGCCAGATAGGCGTCGGCGCGGTCGCGCAGGTCGGGGCGTTGCTCGACGGCGGCACCGACCCAGCCGCGCAGCCACTGTTCGGTGAGCGCGGCCTGCTCGGGGCCGAGCCGCCAGGGGCTCGGGTGCAGCCGTACGGTCGCGCCGTGCTCGGAGAACGCCTCGGCCGCCGCGGTGACCGCGTCCGGGCCGAGCAGGCCGTCACGGCGCTGGTGTTCGTTGAACGCCTGGGCGATCTCCGTGTCCAGCGGGTGGGCCGGGGTCAGTTCGACCCGCCCGGCGACGGACAGTGTCAGCAGGGCGGGGCAGCCGGCTCCGGCGCAGGCGGCGGCGAGGGCGTCGATCTCGTCGCGGGTGAGGACGTCCAGCAGCGCGGACGCCGTCACCAGGGACGCGCCCTTCAGTGCGTCCGGTGTGAGCCGGGCGACGTCACCGCGCCGTGTCTCGACCGAGACCCTGCTGCCGTCGGCGGCGGAGCGCGGGGAGGCGACGGCGGCGAAGTGCAGCAGATAGGGGTCGCGGTCGTGCAGGACCCAGTGCTGGGCGCCGTCCAGGCGGGGGGCGAGCCAGCGGCCCATCGACCCGGTGCCGCAGCCCAGGTCGTGGATGGCGACGCCCGACTTCCCCGGCAGGTTGGCGAGCCGGATACGCAGCGGGTCGAGCAGGTCGTGCGCCCGCGCGTCGGCGTCGGCCGGCTCCCGCAGTTCCAGCCACTCGGGCGCGTAGCGGGGCGGATCGCCGGGGTCGGCCTCGCGCAGCTTCACGGTGGGCCGGGAGCCGGGGGTGCCGCTGGGGCCCGCGCCCGGGATGACGGCGCCGTCGGCGCCCGCCACGATGGCGTCACCCGCCCACGCGATCACCGCGTCACCCGGCTTCGGGGCCTTGGCGTCCGCCACCATGGCGGCCTCCTTCGACTCGGCGGCCTCTCTGGGCCCGGGCTGCGTCGGAATCGCCCCGCTCTGCTGGGTCGTCGCCGGGTTCGTCATGCGGCCCTCCGGGGTTCGGTCGGAAGCCGGCGCAGTACCGCCGCCAGGCTCTGTGCGGTGGTCGCCCAGCCGTCGAGGGAGGCGCGGCGACTGCGGGCGGCGGCCTTGAGGCGACGCCGTACGTCCGCCTCGCCGAACCAGCCGCGCAGTTCGGCGGCGATGGCGGCGGGGTTCTCCGGCGGGACGAGGATGCCGGGCACGCCGCCGTCGGGGGCGCGGCCGACCGCCTCGGGGAGTCCGCCCACGTCCGTGGCCATGACCGGGATGCCCCGGGCCAGTGCCTCGGTGACGGCCATGCCGTAGGTCTCGGCGTAGGAGGTGAGGACCATCAGGTCGGCGGTGGCGTAACTGGCGTCCAGTGCGGCGCCGGACTTCGGGCCCGCCAGCTCCAGCCGGTCCTGAAGGCCGTGCTCGGCGATGAGGGACCGCAGATGGGCGACGTACTCGGGCTCCTGGGTGAGGCTGCCGACGAAGACGCAGCTCCACCGCAGGTCGGTCACCGTGGCCAGCGCCTCCACCAGCCGGTGCTGGCCCTTGCGCGGGGTCACGGCGGCGACGCACAGCAGACGCGAGACACCGTCGGTGCCGGGCGCGAGGGGTGCGATGTCGGCACCGGGGGCCGCGACGTGGACGCGCTCCGGGGGAAGGCCGTGGTGGGAGACCAGGCGGCGGACCGCCCAGTCGCTGGTGGCGATGACCGCCGGCACGGCCCGCAGCACCGACCGCTCCTTGGCGTCCAGTTCGGCGGCCACGACCGGGTCGAGGCCGGTCTCGTCGCCGAGCGGGAGATGGACGAGGACGACCATCCGCAGCCGTTCCGCCTCCGGCACGACGATCTCCGGGACCCCGCAGGCCACCAGGCCGTCGAGCAGGACGACGGCACCGTCCGGCAGTCCGCTCAGGGCGCGGGCCAGTTCCGTCCGGGCCTCGGCCCCCGGCCGGGGCCAGTCACCGGCGACGGCGTGCTTGGTCACCTGCCAGCCGAAGCCGGGCAGGTCCAGGCAGACGCGCCGGTCGTAGGCGTTGCCGCCGCTGGGGGCCGCCGGGTCGTCGATGCCGCCCGGGAGCACGAAGTGCACGGTGCGCAGGGACATGGGGATGATCTCGGCGTTCTTCAGGGCGGCGTGCTGCACCGGAACGTAGTTCAGGCGTGCCGGGCCGGTCTGCCCGGGCCGCTCGATGGTCGTGTCGGTCACAGCGCACGCTCGTAACTCGCCCAGGCGATGTGCGACTCGTGCAGGGTGACGGACAGGCCCGCGATGCCCTTGGCGCCCTCGCCCAGCGCCCCCTTGTGGATGCGCTCGGCGAGCCGGTCGGCGATGACCTTGGCGAGGAACTCCGTAGAGGTGTTGACCCCGGCGAAGTCGGGTTCGTTGTCGAGGTTGCGGTAGTTCAGCTCGCTGACAACGGCTCCGAGTTCCTGGGTGGCCAGCCCGATGTCGACGACGATGTTGTCCTCGTCCAGCTGTTCGCGCCGGAATGTGGCGTCCACGAGGAACGTGGCCCCGTGCAGGCGCTGCGCCGGTCCGAAGACGTCGCCACGGAAGCTGTGGGCGATCATGATGTGATCGCGGACGGTGATGCTGAACAACGGACGACCCTCCAGGTGCGGCGCGTCTGCTCCCCCGCTGTCGGCTGCCGGGGATGCCGGGTAATACGGCTCCTTGCCTTCCCCTGTTCAGCCTCCGCTACGTCTTTTCTCAGGTCAGGCGCTCTTGTCTTACCGATGTCGTACCGGATGGAACGAATCGTCAGCCGATGCGTCAATCGCTCTCGTCATAGCGGACGCGGTGGCACAGGGCGGGGATCTCTCCGGAGGCGAGCCTCGGCAGTACGTCCGGCAGCTCCTCGAAGGCGGATTCGCCGGTGACGAGGGCGTCGAGCGCCGGGTCGGCGAGCAGGTCGAGGGCGACGGCGAGCCGGTCGGCGTAGCTGCGGTCGGGGCGGGCCGGGGAGACGGTGCCGACCTGGCTGGAGCGGATGACGAGCCGCCGGGAGTGGAAGGCCTCGCCGAGCGGCAGGCTGATCCGCCGGTCGCCGTACCAGCTCAGTTCGAGCACGGTCCCCTCGGCGGTGAGGAGTTCCAGGGACCTGGCGAGTCCCTGCTCGGTGGCGCTGGCGTGGACGACCAGGTCGCACTCGCCCAGGGCGTCCGCGGGGGTGGCGAAGCCGACGCCCAGGGCCTTGGCGATGTCGGCACGGGACGGGTCGGCGTCGACCAGCTGGACCCGGACGCCGGGGAAACGGGCGAGCAGGGCCGCCACCGAGCAGCCGACCATGCCGCCGCCGACGACGGCGATCCGGTCGCCGACCAGGGGCGCGGCGTCCCACAGGGCGTTGACGGCGGTCTCCACGGTCCCGGCGAGCACGGCCCGTTCGGCCGGCACGGTGTCCGGTACGGGTGTGACGGCCCGGGCCGGGACGACGTACCGGCTCTGGTGCGGATAGAGGCAGAACACCGTACGGCCGACGAGCTCTCCGGGCCCTTCCTCCACCACGCCGACGTTGAGGTAGCCGTACTTCACGGGGCCCGGGAAGTCCCCCTCCTGGAACGGTGCCCGCATGGCGGTGTGCTGGCTGACGGGCACGCCGCCGCGGAAGACGAGCGTCTCCGTGCCGCGGCTCACTCCGGAGTACAGGGCGCGGACCAGCACCTCGCCCTCGCCGGCCTCCGGCAGGGTGACGTCCCGGATCTCGCCTCGTCCAGGCGAGTCGATCCAGAACGCCCGTGCGGTGTGCTTCATCGAAGTCCTCCTGAACGATCGGGAAGCTGCTTGCGTACCGAGGGGTGCACAGGCCGCGCACAAGGTAGCGGCGTTGATCGACTCTGTCACACGGCCGGAGGGTGTTCGGTGGCCCTGAACAACACTTACGACGCGAGGCTCGTACAGCAGGAGACCGCCCTGGGGGCGGGAGTGCAGATCCTGCTGCTCGCCCTGATCGGTACGGCGATCGGGATGGGCCCGGCGGGCTGGCTGACCGGCCTCGCGTTCGCCCTCGCCACCTGGGCGGTGCTCTCCCGGGCCCTGCACCGCTCCCGGCTGCGCTCCTTCGGCGCGGCCAACCGGGTCACTCTCGGCCGCGCCACCCTCGTCGGCGGGGTCACCGCCCTGGTCGCGGACTCCTTCCAGAGTTCGCCGCCCGTGTCGCTGTTCGTCGGCCTGACGGCCATCGCCCTGATCCTCGACGGCGTCGACGGCAAGGTGGCCCGCCGCACCGGCACCTCCACGGCGCTGGGCGCGCGCTTCGACATGGAGGTCGACGCGTTCCTGATCCTGGTGCTGAGCGTGTACGTGTCGATGGAGCTGGGCCCGTGGGTGCTGCTCATCGGCGGTATGCGGTACGTCTTCGTCGCCGCCGCGCGGGTCTGGCCCTGGCTGACCGCCGCCCTCCCGCCGAGCACCGCCCGCAAGACGGTGGCTGCGCTTCAGGGCGTGCTCCTGCTGGTGGCGGGCGCCGATCTGCTGCCGTACGCGGGCAACTTCGGGGTCGCCGCCCTGGCCCTGGGCCTGCTGGTGTGGTCGTTCGGGCGAGACGTGCTGTGGCTGTACCGGACCTCGCGGGTCGAGGAGACCGCCGCGCGGCGGCAGGTGCGGGAACTCGTCGCGAGCTGACGCCGTCGGCCGGTCAGGCCTCGAAGCGCCCTCGCGCCGTCTCGATGTGACCGAGGTACTGGTGGGTCCAGCCGCAGAGCAGGTCGACCGTGGCCCGCAGGGCCCGGCCCGGCTCGGTGAGCGTGTACTCGACCTTCGGCGGCACGGTGGGGTGCACCTTCCGGTCGACCAGGCCGTTGCGCTCCAGCATCCGCAGGTTCTGGGTGAGCATCTTGTGGCTGACGCCCTCGACCTCGTCCCGCAACTCGCTGAAGCGCAGGGTGCGTTCGCCGAGGGCCTCGATGATCAGCAAGGCCCACTTGTTGGCGACGTCCGAGAAGATCTCGCGCGCCAGCGAGTCCGCCCGCCGCAGATCCGCGTCCTCGGGCAGACCGCTCAACTCCTGCTTGGTCACCATCTGGTTCCCCAGTCACCGAAAAGTGCGTTCTTCCAGGTCGGCGGTCACTCTCCTACAGTTCCCGAGTAACCGCAAGAGAGCACGTGAGCGCGTGCTCGGCGGAAGGAACGGAAGGACAGGAACTGTGACGACTCCCGATGTCTACGACCACGCCATCCCGGCCGAGACCCACTTCGGCTACGCGCAGGCGATCAGGTCCGGCGACCTGATCCACGTCTCCGGGCAGCTCGCGTTCGACGAGGCGGGCGGCTTCCGCCCCGAGGACGACGTGGCCACCCAGCTCCGGCTGACCCACGTCAACATCGACAAGGTCCTGGCCCACTACGGCGTCACGCGCAACCAGGTCGTCTCCCAGACGCTGTACGCGGTGGACCTGGTGCGCCACGCCGACGTGGTGGCGAAGGCCAACCGGGCGTACTTCGGCGCCCACCGCCCGGTCGCCACGGCCCTCGGCGTCACCGAGCTGACCTTCCCCGGGCAGTTGGTCGAGATCAGCTGTGTGATCGACACCAAGCTGCCCGCGTGACGGAGCCTCAGCGACGCGTCCCGGTGCCCACCAGGGTCCGCTCGTAGGGGTCGAGGACGACGCCCCGGACCTTGGTGGAGACCCCGGCGATGATCTGCTGGTGGGCCAGCGGCACGACGGCGTCCGTACCGAGGATCGCGGCCTCGGCGGCCATGGCCGCGTCCTGCCGCTCGCCGGTGCCGTCGGTCCCGTCGGCCTTGGTGACGGCCCGGTCGACGTTCTTGTCGCAGAGCAGGGCCAGGTTGTAGCTGCCGTCGCAGGTGTAGTCGCTGCCGAGGACGCCGACGGGGTCGCCGGTGTCGAGGAGGCTGTTGCGGGCGCCGATGAAGGCGTCGAACTTCCCGGCGAGGGCGTCGCTCTCCAGCCGTGAGTACTCGCGCACCTCCAGCTTCACCTTGAAGCCGGCCTTCTCGAGCTGCTGTTGCACGACCTGGGCGACCTCGGGCAGCTCGGGCCGGTTGTCATAGGTGGCGAGGGTGATCCGCTCACCGTCGGGCTCGGCGGCCTCCGCACGTCCGGCCGGCTTCACCCGCTTGCTCTCGGCCCAGGTGACGGCGGGACCGTAGATGCCCGCGCCCGGGTCGGCGTACCCCTCGAAGACTCCCTTGACGATGGTGGAGGAGTCGATCGCCGTGCGGGCGGCGGCGCGCAGCTTCGGGTCCTTGAAGGGACCTGTCCTGGTGTTGAGCTGCAGGCTGGTGGTGCGGGTGGTGCCGGCTTCCTTCAGGGTCGCCTTGTCGAGCGTGGCGGCCTGGGCGACCGGGATGGCCTCGGCTATGTCGATGTCGCCGGTGCGGACCGCGTTGGCGCGTGCGGTGCCGTCCTTGACGAAGCGCGCGTCGATCCCGGAGGCCTGGGCGCGGCCGCCCCAGTAGTCGTCGAAGCGGTCGAGGGTGGCGGAGCCGCCGCCGTTGACCTTGGTGATCTCGAAGGGCCCGGTGGCGGTTCCGACCGGGTCGGGGTTGCCCTTCTCGCCGTAGGCCTTCGGGGAGAGGATCGCGAGGCTCGGGCTGGACAGGCGCATGGGCAGGACGGGGTCGGCCGCGGCCGTGGTGACGCGTACGCCGCGGTCGCCGTCGGCCTTCGCGTCGAGCGTGACACCGGCGAGAGCGGCGGGCGCGGGCTTCGCCTTCGTGGCGCGGGTGAGCGCCGCGGCCACGGCGGACGGGGTGACCTCCGCGCCGTCCTGGAAGGTGGCCTCGCGCAGCGTGAACCGCCAGGTGCGGTCGTTCTCCCGGCGCCAGGACTCGGCGAGGGCGGGGGCCGCGGCGCCGTTGGCGTCCAGGGCGGTCAGCCCTTCGGTGACGCCGAGACGGCTGAGGAGCGTGGCGTCGGCTCCGTACGGCGAGAAGTTCTCGGCGGGCGGGAAGGCGAGGGCGACACGCAGCCGGGAGCCCGACTGCCCGCCGTTCGACGACGACTCCCCTCCCGGGGAGGCGAAGCAGCCGGCCAGGCTCGGGACGAGGGCGAAGGCGGCGAGGAACCGGAGGGGACTGTTGATGCTCTGAACACGCACTTGCACAGCATATGCATCACGTGATCCCGAACGGCCCAAGGGATTTGACAGTGGTGACGATCACTCCCTAAATCTAGCCACATGACATCCATTTTCAAAAAGGTGGGGCGGCCGTGAGGATCGCGTTCGTCGGCAAGGGCGGCAGCGGCAAGACCACGCTGTCGGCACTCTTCTCCCGCCATCTGGCGCGCTCCGGCGCCCCGGTCCTCGCCATCGACGGCGACATCAACCAGCACCTGGCCGAGGCGCTCGGCGGGCAGGAGGAGTCCGCCCCTCCCCTGGGCGCCCACCTGTCCTCGATCAAGGACTGTCTGCGCGGCACGAACCCCCGCATCACCTCCGCCGAGGCGATGATCAAAACGACCCCGCCCGGACGCGGCTCCCGCCTCCTGCGCCCGCTCGGCGACGACGAACTGCACGCCCGGCACGTCGGCCGCGCCGGCGGCGTACCCCTGATGGTCACGGGCGAGTTCGAGGAGTCCGACCTGGGCGTGGCCTGCTACCACTCCAAGCTCGGCGCGGTCGAGCTGTACCTCGGCCACCTGATCGACGGCCCCGGCGAATACGTCGTGGTCGACATGACGGCGGGCGCGGACGCCTTCGCCTCCGGCCTGTTCACCCGCTTCGACATCACCTTCCTGGTGGCGGAACCCACCCGCAAGGGCGTCTCGGTCTACCGCCAGTACCGCGACCACGCCCGCGAGTTCGGCATCCGTGTCGCCGTGGTCGGCAACAAGGTGACGTGCGAGGAGGACCTTCTCTTCTTGAAGGAGGAGGTAGGGGACGACCTCCTGACGCACCTGGTGCACTCGCCGTGGGTCCGCGCGGCGGAACAGGGCCGCGCGGGGTCGGGCCCGGACCCCCTGGCGTCTCTGGAGCCCCACAACATCCACGCCCTCTCCCTCCTCCGTGAGGCAGTCGACTCCCACCCCCGCGACTGGGACCGGCTGCACCGGCACGCCGTGGAGTTCCACCTGCGCAACGTCCGGGCCTGGGCGGACGCGCGCACGGGAGAGGACCTGGCGGCGCAGGTGGATCCGGACTTCGCCCCCGGGCCGGCCGCCCTGCGCTGACTCGTCCCGCCGGCTACTCGATCCCCGTGGCATCGAGTAGCCGGACCACGTCCTTGCGCCCGTACCCGAGCAGTCGGGCGCGGTCGGCGGCCATCAGCACCAAGTGCGCGACGATCTCCGCCGCGTATCCGTTCTTGTTGTCCGCGTCGAACCATTCCTGGGGCTTCTCCACACCCAGGCTGTTCATCACCAGCCCGTACTCGCGGCGGACCTCCGCGACGGTAGCGGCGACCGCGTCCATGAGCGTCTTCCCCGGCCGCTCGCATTCCAGGGCGAAGCACCCCCAGTCGACCGGCACGCACCCCTCCGGCGGACGCGCCCGCAGCCCCGCATACCTTTCGTCGCCGAACCCGGAGGCCCGGAACTCGTCGTGCACCAAGGAGAACCGATGGAACCCGGGCGGGACCGGAGGCGGAGGGGGCGTGTACTCCCACCCGGCGTCCTCGTACAGCTGCCGCTTCACCTCTTCTTCTTCGGCATGCGTCACGGTGAAGCCGTTCGCCTCGTTGCGCCCGGTCGTCGTGCCGTCGGGGTTGCGGCGGAAGGTCAGTCCCATGGTGTGCTCCCGTTACCGTGCTGAGAATGGACAACAAGTCCCGTCACCAGCTCGAACGGCCCGCGGACCGGGCAGGTGCCCTCTCCCCGAAGCACCATCCGATCGCGTGAAGATAGGGTGTTGCGGGAACTGCTCGGCTCAGCCGGATGAACGGTTGTTACGCTCTCTCGATGAGGATTCCGGATCCCGAAGAGATCCGTGCGCTGCACGAAAGGCACGCGCCCACCCCCGAGGCGTTCGTACTCGTCCACACGCACTGCGAGATCGTCTGGGCCATCGCCGAGCAGCTCCTGGCGGCGCCCCACCTCGCCCACCTCGACGCCGAGCTGGTCCGCGCCGGCTGCCTCCTCCACGACATCGGCGTCTACCGCCTCTACGGGGACGACGGACGGCTGGACCACGCGAACTACATCCGGCACGGACTGCTCGGCCACGAGATCCTCGAAGCGGAGGGCTTCCCCGAGATCCTCCGCCGCTTCTGCTCCCACCACACCGGAGTGGGACTCACGCGGCACGACATCGAGAGCCAGGGGCTCCCCCTCCCTCCGGCCGACTACCTGGCGGTGACCGAGGAGGAGAGTCTGGTGATGTACGCAGACAAGTTCCACACCAAGTCCCGGCCGTCGGTGTTCCTCTCCCCCGACGAATACGCCGCCCACGTCCGCCGCTTCGGCGCGGACAAGGTGACCGCTTTCCAGGCCCTGCGCGCGGAGTTCGGCGACCCGGACCTCACCGGGCCGGTACCGGGCGCCGGAGCGGGGGGAAGCGCCACGACGGCGGCCGTTCAGGCGTAGGGCGCCCCGCGCCGGTGTCCTTCATCGCGGCTCGGTGAGGGCACCGAACACACAGCGAAGACCACGTCCCGTAAGGTCCGCTGATCTACTGTGACGGCATGACGACGAAGCCTCTTCCCAGTCTCACTCCGACCGGCACCTGCTGGTGCGGCTGTGCCAAGAAGGTCGGAACGGGGTCGTACTTCGCTCCCGGTCACGACAAGGTGGCGGAGGCAGCACTGCTCGCGGTCGAGTACGGCTCTTCCGTCGCCCAGTTGCTGCACGGGCACGGATACGGGCCCGGACACTCGGTGAGCGCGCGTGCCGTGTCCGAGGGTGTGTGGCAGAAGTGCCACGCATGCGACTACGTCGGCGCACCGGCGAGCATCGCCAACCACACGAAGAAGGCGCACACCATCGCCGAGCAGGCGCAGGCGGCGGAGCGTTGACCGAACCAGCCACCAGCCAGCGCGCCGACCTCGAGAAGGCCGTACGGACGTACGGCGGCCACTGGGACACCGAACGCGGCCTGCGCGCGCTGCGCGACGCGGGGCACGACCCACAGGACAAGCACACCCGCCAGATCCTCCGGGACCTCGCCCGGGAGGGCCTGCTGACGAAGGTGGAGGATTGGCCTGTCCGCTATGTCGCGGTGCGGGCGGACTGAGGACGCCGTGCGCCGCGCTCGGTCCGGGCGCGGCGCACCAGGTCGTGCCGTCGGTGGTGACGCGCTGCCACCGACGGCTGTCAAGAGCCGCACCGCTTCTCATGCGTTGCCTGCGGCAGCTCCGGTCGAACCGACGTCAGTGCCGACGCCCCGCTGCCCCGGCCATGTTGGGCCTGCGTGGGTTGAGAACCCACACCCCCTGGGACTGAGTGGCGCCCAATACCCTGCCGACATCCCGAAGCCAGCCCCGCGAGCGTGAGCGAGGCGACCCACACGCTCTTCGAGGACGACCTCGACACTTACCTCAGGGACGCCTGGCCCGCCTGGAACGCCCGCCGTCAGGAACCGATCGTGCAGGGTGAGGGTTACGTGGACGGCAAACGCGGGCCGAGGTACGCCGAGGCCGCACGCACTGCTGTCGGTGAACCGAAGCTGCTGCACGCGCTGTTGGAGAATGCCAGGGCCCTGGCAGGGGAGCCGATGCCTCTCACCCAGCTCGTACACACGAGTTCATGCCGTTCTTGACGGACGCCAACCGTAGGCTGTGCCGAAGAAAGAGGGGGAGACGATGACTGACGACCGCAGGGGAACCATTCCGGTGTGGACGCTGGCGACCGGTGATGTCCGGGTGCCCGCACTGGCCGGAGACGGGCCGATGACGGCTGAACGCCTGGCTGAACTGCGGGGTGTGCTGGCCGCCCTGGCCGAGGATCCGATCGCCACGCTCGAGGTGCACCCGCTGCCCGACCAGCTCGACCGCGGCCGAGGAATCCCGCTCGACGCCGCGAGTCCCCTGGCGCAGCACCTGTCGCAGCTCATCACGCAATCGGCGCGAAGTTCCTCTGCATCGACCACGGCGACGGCGGCCGGCGAAGGTCTGTATCGCATGGTGATTCCGGCCAAGGTCGCCGCCCAGTTCGGTCAGGGCATCATTCGTCCGATGGCGGCGAAGGGGGCGGCCGGTGCCATCCGCGGCCCGCTGGTGAACTCGGCGGGGAAGATCGCCGGCGCCGCGAAGTTCGTGCCGGCCGGGCAAGCGGCAGCGGCGGGCGCGGCCGGTGGAGCCGGTGCGACAGCCGGTGTGGCGATCGGCGGCAGTGCGATGCTCACCGTGGCCGCGCCGCTCGTCCTCATGGCCGTAGCGGTGGGGGTGAGCGCGCATGCCGACAGCAGGCGTCAGCAGGCCATCGAGCACATCACAGAACTGCTGGAGCAGCTGCGCGAGCAGAAGCTCGTGGAGGAGCACAGCGAACTCGACGGCTGCCGCGACGCCATCGACAAGGCCACCGCCATCCTGCTCGACCAGGGCAGGCCCGGAGTCTCGCTGGGTCTGGACTCGGCAGTGCATGCCATCAACTCGGCACTGGGCGCCGCCGACCGCCGCCTCACCCAATGGCAGAACGCACTCGACAAGCTCCCCGAGGGCAAGGCCGTCGATCTGGGCACGCTGACCAAGTCGTTCCCCGGCATCGACGACCAGAGCGGCATCTTCCGCGCCCACCTCGAACTCGCCACGCTGGCCATCGCGTTGAAGCGGCGGGTCGTCGTCCTGCAAGCCGTCGAGCATGCCCAGACCGACCCCGGCAACCTGTTCGGGAACTTCACCCGGGCGCTCAAGCGCGACCAGCAGCGCCTCGACGAACTGGAGTCGAGCATCGCCAGTGTCCTGGTCCGCCTGTCGACGCTGGAACTGGCCCGCCCGAACGGTTTGCGTCCCGTCTTCACGACCGCGGAAGTCGATCGCCTGATGCGGGCGGCACACCGGATTCGCCAACTGGGCGACGGCGTCATGGTCGACAGCCGCGCGACAGACGTGGCGATCGAGATCGCCCGCGACGAGGACGGCTCGGTGGTCGTCTTCCCCGCCCTGCCCGCGTCGGCGTAGGCACGCTCGCACCCTCCGGTCTGGGAGCCAGAGGGTGACGCCCCGGTCCGTAGGAATCCGCTGTGATTGTGTCGCCCGGGTAGTGCGTGGCAGGTGGTCGGCTCACAGGGTGCCGACCACCTGCGGGCCCTCCGGCGTGTGCGTCACACCGGCAGCGCGTGCAGCTTGAGCCGTGCCGGACGAGGACGCGCTCGCCGCCGGTGGCATGTCGCTGGGCCGCAGAGAGCAGCACCAGTGCGTCATCAACCACACGGCGTCGCCGACGTCCACCATGCCGTCGCCGGTCGTGTCCTGCCCGTAGGAACGGGCCGGCCCCTTCCCGTCGCGCGAAGGGAAGGGGCCGGCCACGTTCCTAGCGCACCACGGTCGCCGCGGGCGCAGGGGCGTAACCCGTAGGCCGGGCCGTGAAGGTGCCTCGGCCCTGGGTGCGGCTGCGCAACCGGGTCGCGTAGCCGAACAGTTCGGCCAGCGGCACGGTGGCGGTGACGACCGCCGCGCTCGCCCGGGTGACCGAGCCGCTCACCCGGCCGCGCCGGGCGGCCAGGTCGCCGAGCACACCGCCCACCGCGTCCTCGGGCACGGTGACCGTGACCTCGACGACCGGCTCCAGCAGGACCATCGCGCAGGCGCGCAGGGCCTCGCGGAGGCCGAGCCGGCCGGCCGTGCGGAACGCGGTGTCCGAGGAGTCCTTCACATGGGTCGCCCCGTCGGTGAGCGTGACGCGCAGCCCGGTCACCGGGTGACCACCGAGCGGCCCTTCGGCGAGGGCGTCACGGCAGCCGGCCTCGACCGCCCGGACGTACTCCTGCGGCACGCGCCCGCCGACGACGGCCGAGCGGAACGCGAAGCCACCGTCGTACGGCTCCACATCGAGGACGACATGGGCGAACTGCCCGGCCCCGCCGTCCTGTTTGACATGCCGGAACACCAGTCCGGACACGCCCCGTCCGACCGTCTCGCGATGACTGACCCTGGGGCGGCCGATGTTGACGTCCACTCCCAGCTCGCGCCGGAGCTTCTCCACCGCCACCTCCAGGTGCAGTTCACCCATGCCCGACAGCACCGTCTGGCCGGTCTCCGGGTCGGTCCGCGCGACCAGCGAGGGATCCTCCTCGGTCAGCCGTGCGAGCCCCGACGCCAGCCGGTCGGTGTCGCCGGTCCTGCGGGTCTCGACCGCGACCGAGACCACCGGCTCGGGCACACCCGGAGGTTCCAGGACGAGCGGCGCGTCCGGCGCGCACAGGGTCGAGCCGGCGCGGGCGGACTTCAGCCCGACGACGGCGACGATGTCGCCGGCGACCGCCCGGTCCAGCGGTGCGTGCCGGTCGGCCTGGACGCGCAGGATCCGGCCGATCCGCTCGGTGCGCCGCGCGCTCGCGTCCCACAGGGTGTCTCCCTTCTCGATCGTTCCCGAGTAGATCCGCAGGTACGTCAGCCGTCCTGTCGAAGTGGCGTGCACCTTGAAGGCGAGGGCGGCCGGCGGTGCCGCCGGGTCGGCGGACCGCTCCTGTTCCCCGCCGTCGTCGGTGCCACGGACCGGTGGCACGTCCAGCGGCGACGGCAGATAGGCCACGACCGCGTCGAGCAGCGGTTCGACGCCGCGGTTGCGGTACGCCGAGCCGCACAGCACGACCACGCCGTCGCCGTCCCGGGTCAGGTCCCGCAGCGCCGAGGAGAGAGTCCGCTCGCCGAGCGTGCCCGTGGCGCAGAACTCCTCCAGTGCGCCCGGATGGAGTTCCGCCACGGCTTCCTCCAGCGCCCGGCGGCGTGCCAGGACTTCGTCCCGGAGGCCGTCCGGCACCGGTGCCTCCTCGCAGGTGTCACCGTCGCTCCACAGCAGCGCGCGCAGACGTACGAGGTCGACGACGCCGGTGAAGGTGTCCTCCGCGCCGACCGGCACCTGCACGACCAGCGGGGCCGGGTGCAGCCGCTCCCGGATCGACGCCACGGCCGCGTCGAGGTCGGCACCGGCGCGGTCCATCTTGTTGACGAACGCGATCCTCGGTACGCCGTGCCGGTCGGCCTGCCGCCACACCGACTCGCTCTGCGGCTCCACCCCGGCCACCGCGTCGAACACGGCCACCGCGCCGTCGAGCACCCGCAGCGCACGCTCCACCTCGTCGGCGAAGTCGACGTGCCCCGGGGTGTCGATCAGGTTGATCCGGTGACCGTCCCAGGCGCAGCTCACGGCCGCGGCGAAGATGGTGATGCCCCGGTCGCGCTCCTGCGGGTCGAAGTCCGTGACGGTCGTGCCGTCGTGGACCTCGCCGCGCTTGTGCGTGGTTCCGGTGGCGAACAGGATCCGTTCGGTGACGGTGGTCTTGCCGGCGTCGACGTGGGCGAGGATGCCGAGGTTGCGGACGACGGCGAGTGGGTTGTGGTTGATGCGCACGGCCCATGGCCTTTCGAGGCGATCAGGAAGGGGGCAGCGCGATTTCCGGGCGAGGCAGGTGTGATGGCAGACGTGCGTTCCGGCTCGCTGGCGTCATGTCAGCGAGCCGGAGCAGGCGCTTCTCAGAAGTTCGTCCCGGTCATCCGGCACCCGCCGCGCAGCGGGCACCGGAGCGACGAGGACACGAGGATCACCTCGTAGCGCGGCAGGGAGACGACGGCAGCGGTGTGGTCACGCATGGCGGTCTCCCTTCGTTCGTCACGACGGTGCGCGCCGCTCATGTCGTGGGCGGCGCCTGGTACTCCGTGAGTGTAGGGAGGGCGGGTGGAATCGGGCCAGGGATTATTCCGGCGGGGTCGGGGTGTCGTGGGTGCGGTACATCGCCTGGACGTCCAGCTCCAGTTGGACCGTCGGCCCGACCACGGCGATGCCCCGGGCCAGCATGGAACGCCAGTTGAGCGTGTAGTCCTCGCGGTGCAGCTCCGCGGTCGCCAGGGCCGCGCAGCGCAGTTCCTGCCCGTAGCCGCCGTTCACCGTGCCGAGGTACGTCGTGTCGAGCGAGACGGAACGGCTCACGCCGTGCATCGTGAGGGAGCCCATCAGCGTCCACTTGCTGCCGCCGCGGTAGGCGAAGCGGGTGCTCGTGAAGTCGATGTACGGGAAGCGTTCGACGTGGAGGAAGTCGGCGGACCGCAGATGGTTGTCGCGGGTGGTGTTGCCGGTGGTGATGCTGGAGGCGTCGATGCGGACGGACACCCGGGAGTCGGCCATGTCATGGGCGATCTGGATTCCGCCGTCGAAGCGTTCGAAGCGGCCGTGGACATGGGCCATGCCGACGTGCTTGGCGATGAACCGGATCGCGGTGTGCGGCGGGTCGAAGAGCCAGGTCCCGGGCGCCGGCAGCTGGAGGGCCTCGGCCGGACGCAGCCAGACCCGCTCGGTGGGCGTCGCCGTGCCCATCGCCACCTCGATGGTCTCGCGGTGCGGCTGGAGACCCTCCGCCGCGATCATCAGGCTGTACCGGCCGGGCGGGAGCGCCGCGAGGAAGTAGCCGTACGGGTCCGTGGTCCCGCGGGCGGCCACCCGGTGGGTGTCCAGGGCGGTGACGGTGACGTCCGCGGCCGCCAGGGGCGAGCCCATCGGGTCCACGACCTCACGGGTCACGGCACCCGCGCCGGACGGAAGGGGGAGGGCGAGGCCCGCCGCTGCGGCAGAGGTGCTCTTGAGCCACCGGCGCCGGAGCAGTGCGAGGGCCATGTGGTTCACCTTTCTTCGGGTGGCACGGCCGTACGAGCGGTGGTTCAGCGCACGCCGACGGCCGCACCCCTGTTGCGGTCACACCCCCTTGTCGATCTTGCTGGACCGGGCTGGTTCACGGGTGTCTCAATACGAGACAGTCAAGGGTGTTTACGGCCTGAATGCGTCCGCGTGTTCTGCGGCCCACCGGGCGAAGGTGCGGGCCGGGCGGCCGGTGACCTTCTCGACGGTGCCGGAGACCGTACGGCCCACCTCCGGTGTGTTCCCGTACGCCTCCAGGAGGAAGCCGATCACGTCCTCGGGGAGGAACGCCGCCCGCCACTGGGCGACGGCCTGCTCCTCGGTCAGCTCGACGAGGGCGATCTCCCGGCCGGCCGCGGCGGCGACGGCCTTCACCTTGTCGCCGACGGTGAGCACTTCGGGGCCGGTGATCACGTACTCCTGGCCCGCGTGGCCCTCCTCCGTGAGCGCGACCGCGGCGACGGCGCCGATGTCCCCCTCGTGGACCATGGCACTCAGCCGTGCGACGAACGGCTCCCGCACCTCGCCCGCGGCCTGGATCCCGTCCGCCCACTCCAGGGCGTTGGCCATGAACTCGACGGGCATGAGCACGGTCCAGCTCACTGCGTCGTCGCCGCGCACCGCGTCCTCCAGCGGGGTGGGCCCGCCGCCGTGCAGCACGGTGATCCGGCGGACACCGGCCGAGCGGGCCAGTTCCAGGATCCGGGGGCCGGTCTCCAACGGGGTGAAGGCGGCTCCGCCGAAGGTGATCAGGTGGAGTCCGGTGGTCCCCGCCAGGGCGGGGGCCAGGCTGCCGGGGTCGGTCAGGTCGCCCTCGACGACCTCGACACCGGCCGGGAAGGCGGCTTTTCCGGCGTCACGGGTGAGGGCGCGGACCGCGTGGCCCCGGGCGAGCAGTTCGGCGATCACCTGGCGGCCGACGGTTCCGGTGGCACCGGTGACAAGGATCTTCTGCGTCTGCGTCATGCCTCGACCGTAGGAATCCTTGCGGTCACCTTCTGTCCGCGAAGTCCCGCTGCTGGGGCGGACTTGGCCTCAGCCGGCCGTCATGGCGCGGCGGACGCTCTCGTGGAGCAGGGCGCGACGCTGCTCGTGCAGTTCGGGGGGCTCCTGTGCGGTCGCCGCGTAGACATTGCTGACCGGTGACCAGGCCATGGACATCGCGATCACCATGGCCATCACGTCGAACGGGTCTCCCTGGCGTACCAGTCCGGCGGCTTGGGCCTCGGCGATGGCGCGCAGCTTGTGGTCCTCGAGGCGGTCGGGGTCGTCGACCAGGTGGCCGGCCGGGCGCCGCTCAAGGCGGGCCCAGGTGGCCAGCCGGATGAGGTCGGGGCGGCGGAGGTACTCGTCGTAGAGGCGTACGGCCCAGTCCGCGAGGTCGGCGGCGTCGATCGGGACGACGTTCACGATCCGCTCCAGGGAGCCGAGGAAGATGGCGTCGAAGAGCCCTTCCTTGCTGCCGAAGTAGGCGTAGAGCTGCGCCTTGTTGGTGCGCGCGGCGGCCACGATCCGTTCGACGCGCGCTCCGGCGATCCCGTGCTCGGCGAACTCCTGGGTCGCCACGTCGAGGATGCGCTGGTACGTGGCGGCTCCGCGCGCGGTCAGGGGCTGATCGGCCATGCCCTCACGCTACCAAACAGAACAGTTGGTTTGCCTCCTGGGTCAGATGGCCCTACTTTGAAATAGACCAACCAGTCTGTCTATGGGGAGGCGTCATGAGGAACACCGTCGGCTGGCAAGTGGAAGGTCCCTCGCCGACCCTGCGACGGGCGCCTCTGGAACGGCGTGACCTGCGCCCCGACGACCTCGCCGTCCGGGTGGACTACTGCGGTGTCTGCCACACCGATCTGCACGCCGTCAGTGCTCGCGAAGGGGGCCGACGCCTGGTGCCTGGGCACGAGTTCACGGGCGTGGTGACCGAGACCGGCCCCGCCGTCACCCGCTTCACCGCCGGCGACCCCGTCGCGGTCGGCAACATCGTCGATTCGTGCGGCGAATGCGCCATGTGCCGGGCCGGCCAGGAGAACTTCTGTCACTCCTTCCCGACCCTGACCTACGACGGCACCGACCGCCAGGACGGATCGGTCACCCTGGGGGGCTACTCCCGCGAGTACGTCGTCCGCGACCGCTTCGCCCACCCGCTTCCCGCCGGTCTGGATCCGGCCGCCGCCGCTCCCCTGCTCTGCGCCGGGATCACGGTCTGGGAGCCGCTGCGCGCCCTCGGGGCAGGGCAGGGAACCCGCGTCGCCGTGGCGGGACTCGGCGGCCTGGGCCACCTCGCCGTCAAGATGGCGGTGGCGCTCGGCGCCGACACCACGGTCATCAGTCGTTCACCGGACAAGGCCGGCGACGCCCGTCGTCTCGGCGCCCGCGGTCTCCTCGTCTCCACGGATCCCGAGCAGATGGCCGGCGCCCGCGGCCGGTTCGACGTCGTCATCGACACCATCTCCTCCCCGCACGATCTCGGCCCCTACCTGCGCCTGGTCGCCATGGACGGCACGCTCAGCCATCTCGGGCACCTGGGACCCGTCACCGTGGAGACCCTCGACCTGCTCATCGGGCGCAAGAAGCTCAGCTCCGCGGGCAGCGGCGGCACGCCCGCGACCGCCGCCATGCTGCACTTCTGCGCCGAGCACGGCATCACCGCCGACATCGAACTGCTCCCCTCGGCACAAGTGAACGAGGCCCTCGACCGCCTACGGCGAGGCGACGTCCGCTACCGCTTCGTACTCGACATGTCCGACCTGGACTGAGAGGCCTCCTCACGTGCGCTCAGATCCCCGTGCAGACGCGCGAACACAGCGCACACCAGCGGCATGGCCAGCGGGGGCAGCAGGAGCAGCGCCACGGCTGTGGGCAGGATCAGCACCAGCACGCCGGTGATCCACACATTCGGCGGCCGGCGCCAGGCGGGAGTACAGCAGCGGGCCGAGGCACCCCACGGCGATGGCAGCACCCAGCCCACCAGTCCGTGTGCGGGAACGCGGTTCCGCCCAGCGGCGTGGGCCCGACACCCGGCACCTCGCTGCTCTCGGCAAGGGCCCACAGCACCAAGGCCGCCAGCTCTACGGCGCCCACAGCCAGCCCGGTCAGCGCGTTGACAGCGAGGGCGGCGAGAAAGCGCCGGCGGACGCCCCACCACAACTCGCGGACGGTCAGCGGCCCGTCCTGGTGGGGTTCTGGGAACCTTCCCAACTGGCCTAGGCGGGCCGGTATCGGTCCCGGACCTCGGGGCGTTGCCGGAAGCCGGCCGCCTTGTAGGTGGCGACGGCGCCGACGTTGGAGCTCGGGGTGCAGACGAGCGCGCTCGAAGAGCCCAGTTCCTGGAGTGCGGCCGCCGCGGCGACGGTGATCGCCTTGCCGTAGCCCTGACCGCGATGTTCCCGGTGCACGCCCATCGGTTCGAGCAGCCCGGGCCTGCCCGGACCGGCCGACCACACCGTCACCGCCGCCACCGCGTTGCCCCCGTCGTCGTAGGCGACCAGACACCGGGCGTCGGCGTACGGCACTCCGGCCGCCATCGCGTGCCAGTGCTCGTCCGTGAACGTCGACGCGTCGAACGACGCCCGCTGCACGGCGGTCCGCACCCCCGCCCGCTCCGGCCCGGCCACCTCGATCCGCACGCCCGGGTCCTCCACCGGCTCCGTGAGGTCGCGACGCAGCGGGGTCCACGGCTCGTCGATCTGCCAGCCCTCGTCGCTCAGCAGGTCCTGGAGCATCGCACCCGTCGGTGCCTCGATGTTCGCCTTCCCCTCGGGCAGCACGCCGCGTTCCGGCTCCGTCACGTCCGCGACCAGCTGCCGTGCCAGCTCCTCGTCCCGACGGGCGGCGGGCGCGATCGTCAGCCGTAGCAGGCCGGGCCCGTCCAGCAGACCGACGGCGAGGATCCGTCCGTCCCGGCTCCAGGTCCGGACCGCCGCGGCGGTCGCTTCCGCACCCGACCGCCAGAACCAGCCCAGGTCACCCGGATGCAGTTGCGTCGGCGCTCCCTCGTACTGCCACTCCCGCAGCACGCCCACGGCCTCGCTCAGCCCGTTGACTTCGGGCTCGCCCAAGACAATCGCCATGTCCCGATCACACACCACAGGACCGGCAGCCCGCACCCGGTTTCCCATCGGCTCTAGGCGGGCTCCGGCGGCCCTCCCTCGTACGCCGCCCGCAGCACCGCCAGGGCCCCGTCCGCCGTCACCGGGCGCGGGTTGGCGTACGGCTCGCCCGCGACCCGGGCCGCCGCCGGTGCCACGTCCGCTTCCGTGAGGCCGAGTTCGGCGAGGGACCGCGGTGCGCCGAGGCGTCCGGCCAGCTCCCACAGGGCGCGCGGCACGTCGTCGGCGCCGAGGGCCCGCCGCAGTACGGCCAACGCCTGCGGGGCGGCGGGGGCGTTGTAGGCCAGGGCGTACGGCAGCACCACGGTGTGCGTCTCGGCGTGCGGCAGCCCGAAGGTGCCGCCCAGCACGTGGCACATCTTGTGGTGCAGCCCCATCGTCGTCGCGCCGAGGCACGCGCCGCACAGCCACGCCGCGTACAGCGCCCGGCTGCGCGCGTCCAGGTCCCGCGGGTCGGCGGCCAGGTGCGGCAGCGCCCCGGCCATCGCCCGTACGCCCTCCTCGGCCATGACCGAGACCAACGGCGAGGCGTCCGGGGCGTACAGCGCCTCGACGGCGTGCGCCAGCGCGTTGACGCCGCTGGTGACGGTCAGCGGCAGGGGCAGGGAGAGGGTGAGCCGGGGGTCGTAGACGACGCTGCGGGGCTGGACGACCGGGTCGCGGCCGGTGCGCTTGGCGCCGTGCTCGGTCAGGCCCCAGACCGGCGTCATCTCGGACCCCGAGTAGGTCGACGGCACGGCGATCAGCGGCAGCCCGGTGCGCAGGGCGATGGCCTTGCCGAGCCCGATCGCGGAACCGCCGCCGACCGCGACGCACCCGTCCGCCCCGGCCGCGCGCGCCACCTCGACGGCCCGGTCGGCGTCCTCGGCGGGCACGTGCATCCGGGCCTCGGCGTGCAGTCCCGCACAGGTGTCGCCGAGCGCGTCCGCGACCGCGCGGGCGACCGTTTCGCCCCGGCTGCCGCAGACCACCAGCAGTCGCCGCAGGCCCAGACGGGCGGCCTCGTCCGGGGTCGCGGTGACGGCAGCGCCGGGCCGGAAGACGACCCGTACGGGCCGGGTCTCGTACGAGAACTCGCTGCGGAACGTCATTCGGCACGCTCCAGGACGAGGTCGAAGCGGGCGAGCCGGAACGGGTTCGGAACACCGAACCTTGTCGCCAGGGAGGGGTCGTCGGTCTCCGTGAAGTCCTTGACCAGGCTCTGCTTCACGGCGAACACCGCGTCGGACTCCAGGTACTCGCCGCCCGCCACGAAGATGTGGGTGGTGACGGGCGTGTGCCCCTCGGCCGTGGCGATGAAGTGGATGTGCGCGGGACGGTAGGGGTGCCGTCCGGTCGCGCGCAGCACACCGCCGACCGGACCGTCGGTGGGGATGGGGTACGCGGCCGGAACGCAGGTGCGGAACCAGAAGCGGCCCTCGGCGTCGGCGGTGAACAGCCCGCGTCCGTTGCCGGCGGGCTGGACGCCGGGCTGCTGGACGTCGTAGAAGCCCTTGTCGTCGGCCTGCCAGACGTCGACGACGGCGCCGGGCAGCGGTGTGCCGTCCCGTGCCAGCACCCGGCCGCTGACCACGCACGGCTCGCCGCCGCCCACCAGGTCGATGTCGTCGCCGAGTGCACGGACCGGCGACTCGGTCATGTGGAAGGGGCCCAGCACGGTCGGCTCGGTGGCCCCGGGCGCACGGTCGCCGTTGACGGTCTCCACGAGCATGGACAGGCCGAGCACGTCCGACAGCAGGATGAACTCCTGCCGGGTGTCGGTACAGGCCTGCCCGGTCGCCGTCAGAAAGGCGATCGCCCGGTCCCACTCCTCCTGGGTGAGCCGGGTCTCCCGCGCGAAGTCGTGCAGATGGCGGACGAGTCCGGTGAGCAGCTCGCGCAGCCGCGGGTCTGCGGTCGCGCGGAGGCTGACGAGGGCCTGCTCGGTGACGTCGGCCCCGGTCGCGTCGGTGGTCATCCCGGCTCCTCGTCGTCGGCGTCGGCTTCTTGCCCGATGGCGTCCGCTGCTTCCCGGATCGCGTCCGCTGCTTCCGTGATCGCGTCCGCTGCTTCCATGATGGCGCGCTCAGGCGTGACCGAGGATCCGCCGCAGCGCGTCCGCGAGCAGTTCTCCGGCGTCCGGAGCAACGGACGCGTGCCGGAACGCGACGAAGCCGTCGGGGCGTACGAGGAGGGCGCCGGTGTCCGTGATCTCGCGCAGCCGCGCCCAGTCGCCGTACGGGTCCTCGTACTGCTGCCCGGGGCCGATCACCACGGTGGCGATCTCGATGTCCTGGGCCCCGGCCGCGCGCACCCAGTCCTCTCCCCCGATGCCGGTCAGCAGCGTGAAGCGGCCCCGGCCGACGGTGTCGAGGGTGGAGAGCGTGCGGGTGCCGGAGGTGATCCAGGCGTGCGGGAGCCGGGCACCGGGGCGGGAGGACGGCTGGTGGTGCAGCTCGGGGTCGCGGGCGAAGCCGGGGTCGGACGTGCCGTCCGGGACGATCGCGGCGGAGCTCTCGGCGGGATAGCGCTGGTTGAGGTCGACGCCGTGCGCGTTGAACTCGTACACCTTGAAGGCGATCGCCTCGCGCAGCTCGGCCCGCTGCTTCTCGGCCGCCTCGGTGGCGTCCTTGCGGGCGGCGATGTTGGCCCAGAGCTGCTCGGGGGTCTGCGGGGTGAGCCCGTCGAGGGCCTCGAAGACCGGGGCGGTCTCGCGGATGGACTGGTTGGCTCGGGTGACGATCTGCCGCCCGACCGGGGCGCGCTCGGCGGTGTAGGAGTCCAGCAGGGCGGGCCCGGCGGTGCCGTCGAGGACGAGCTTGAGCTTCCAGGCCAGGTTGTAGGCGTCCTGGATGGAGGTGTTGGAGCCGAGGCCGTTGGACGGCGGGTGGCGGTGCACCGCGTCGCCGGCGCAGAAGACGCGGCCGCTCGCGTACCTCTCCGCGTACATCTCGTTGACCGTCCAGGCGGAGGACGACTTGATGGTCACGGGGATGTCTTCGTCGCCGACGAGCCCCCGGACGACGGATTCCGCGTACTCGGTGGTCAGATCCGGGGCGCCCGCGGTGACGTCGTAGCCCCACACGATCAGCCACTCGTTCCATGGCCGGACGCAGCGCACCAGACCCGCGCCGATGCCGCCGACCGTCGCTCCGGGCGCGAGGACCCAGTACAGGGTGGACGGACGGTGCGCGGTGTACTTCGTCAGGTCCGCCTCGAAGACGATGTTGACGCTGCCGGCCACGCCCATCTGGCCGCCCATCGGCAGCCCGGCGTCCGCGGCGACCTTCGACCGTCCGCCGTCGGCGCCGATCAGGTACTTGGCGCGGATCTCGTAGGTGTCCCCGCGCAGCCGGTCGCGGACGGTGGCCGTGACGCCGTCCGCGTCCTGGGTGTGGGAGAGGTACTCGTTCTTGAAGCGGAGCTGGGTGCCACGGGCGACGGCCGCGTTCACGAGGACCGGCTCCATGAGGTGCTGCGGCATGTCGCACATGCGGGTGGGGCTGGCGAGTTCGTGTTCCGCCTGGACGAGCGGGTCGTTGCCCCAGGAGCGCACCCGGCCCAGTTCCTCGCCGGCCAGGCTGGTGCAGAAGGTGGTGTTGCCCATCAGGTGCTGCGGGGTCGCCTGCGCGACGACCTCCTGCTCCACGCCGAGATCGCGCAGCACCTCCATGGTGCGCTGGTTGGTGATGTGCGCGCGGGGCGTGTCGGCGAGACTCGCGTAGCGGGTCACCACGAGGTTGGGCACGCCGTAGGTGCTCAGGGCGAGCGCGGCCGAGGCACCGGCCGGGCCGCTGCCCACGATCAGGACGTCGGTCTCGACGACGGTGGACACGGGGCGCTCCTGCGGGGGGAATCGGACTTCGGCCATTCATGATCATGGAGGGGATCGACGGGAGGCGGGTGTCTCATTACGAGACAGCGTGTGCGCCGGTGCGAGAATCGTCCGCGCCGGTTACGAGACACCGTCCGCGCCGGTTGCGAGACACCGTCCGCGCCGGACGTTCCGGACACGGCAGTTGTTGTCCGTTCAACGGAACCCGATACGGTGGACATGTCGTGACCACCACAGAGCACACTCCCGCCGCCACCGCCCTCTCCTCGCTGTACGACGCGCGTGAACGCTTCCTGACGGGGCGCCCGTTGCCCGACGGCGTACCGGAGGAGATCGCCGCGGCGTGGCGACGGGCGCGGTTCTTCGGGGTGCCGCACGACTTGAGGGAACCGGCGGCCCGTCCCGTACGACCGGTGGATTCGGCCCTGCTCGACGCCGCCCGCCCGGTGCTCGAACGGATCGTCCCCGCCCTGGGCGCCGGCAGGTCGCTCCTCGCCCTCACCGACGAGCGGCTGCGCGTGCTCTGGACGGCGGGGAGCGTGCCCGGGCTCGAGACGTGCCCCGTCCTGTCCGAGCAGGAGGTCGGCGACAACAGCGCGGCCCTCGCCCTGCGGACCCGGCGCCGGGCCGAGATGCACGGGCCGGAGCACTTCCTCGACCGGTGGCAGGACGTGTCCGCGGTGTCCGTTCCGGTGCTCGACCCGGAGGGTGCCCAGGTGCTCGGCACGGTGACCGTGGCGGCAGGGCTGGCCACCGCGCGTTCGCCCCATCCGCAGGCGGCACTCGCCGAGGCCGCCGCGGCCGCGGTCGAGACGGAACTGCGCGCGCGGGCGGGCCGGGCCGAGCGGGTGCTGCTGGACGCGTATCTGCGGGCGGCGGCCGACACGGTGTGCGGGGCGGACCCGGCCGTGGTCGCCCTGGACGGCCGCAATCGGCTGGTCAGCGACGCAGCGCAGCGACTGCTGACACCCGGGGTGCTCGAGGCACTGGAGCGTACGGCGGTGAGCGCGCGGCGTGGGGACGCCACCGCGGAAGCGGCGGCCGTGGCCGAGAGCGCCGGGTGCACCGCCCGGATCACGCCCGTGCGTCTGGACGACGGTACGGTCCTCGGGGTCGTCGCCGTCCTGGAACGGCTCGGCGATTCCCCGCCGTCGACGCCGGCCCCGCCCCGCTCTCCCGTCACCCTCACCGGTTCCTCGGTCCCCTGGCGGCACGCGGTCACATGTGCCGTCGAACTGGCGCGCTCCCCGGAGCCGCTGCTGCTGACCGGTGAGCGCGGAACCGGCAAGTCCGCGCTGGCCCGGGAGTTGCTCGGCCAGGGCGCCGTCCGGGTCGCCGACGCGGCGCGGGACTCCGGGCTCGCCGGGGCCCTGACCGCGTGGCCGGCCGACCGGCCGCTCCTGCTGCGGCACGCCGAGCGCCTCGAACAGCCGGGCGTCGCCGCGCTCAACTCCCTGCTCGACACGCGCCCTGACGCCCGCGTCCTGGTGACCTACACGCCCGGCGCGCCGGTCGGCCCCTGCCTGCAGCGTCTGCTGGACAAACTGTCCGCCCGCTCGGTGACCCTGCCCCCACTGCGGGAACGCGCCGAGGACATCCGGGAACTGCTGCCGGTCCTCGCGCCTCGCCCGGTGCCCGGACAGCCCCCGCTGACCTGGACCCTGGACGCCCTGCGCGCGCTCGAGCTGCACCCGTGGCCGGGGAACGTCACCGAGCTGGCGCATGTCGTCCGGGCCCTGGCGGAGCAGCGGCGGATGTCCGGCCCGGTCCGCCGGGCCGAACTCCCGGACCCGGTGCGCGAAGGCCCGGCCGCGCGGCCCCTCAGCCCGATGGAGCACGCCGAGCGCGCCGCGATCCTGGAGGCACTGCGCCGCCACGGCGGCAACAAGGCCCGCGCGGCGGCCGCGCTGGGCATCGGCCGGGCGACGCTCTACCGGAAGCTGCGGGGGTACCGGGACTGAGCGACCGGGGCATCCGGGAAGGGTGGACCACGCACAACAGCTCGGGCGGGTCGAGGAGAACCTCGACCCGCCCGAGCCGGTCTGTGTCCGAGGGGGGACTTGAACCCCCACGCCCGATAAAGGGCACTAGCACCTCAAGCTAGCGCGTCTGCCATTCCGCCACCCGGACCAGGTGTCCGTCGCCTTGCCAGGGGTGTTCCCCGCGGCGACATGGACAACAATACCAAGGTTTCGGAGTGCCTTTCACCTGCGTTTCCGTCCGCCTGGCGGGGGTCCGGGACCTCGCGGCCCGATACCCCTAGGGTCGGCACCATGAGTGACTGGATGGTTGCGCAGAGCCCCGCACCGGGTCGTCGCCCGCGTGCGCTGTCGCCGCTCAGGGAGCACCTGCGGGACACGTTCTGGTTCGCTCCCACCCTGGCCATGGTGAGCGTCTTCGTGGTCTGGGCGGGGGCGCAGGTGCTCGACACGGTCATCGTCGACGCGCTCCAGGAGGACGGCGACTACGAGACGCTGGACGAGCTGCTGCGGTTCGCGGAGGACGCGAAGGCCGTAGTGACCGCGGTCGGCTCGGCGATGATGACCTTCATCGGTGTGGTCTTCAGCATCTCGCTGGTGGCCGTGCAGATGGCGAGCGGGCAGTTCACCCCGCGTGTGGTGCGGCTCTTCGTGCGGAGCCGGATCACCAAGGCGACCTTCGCGGTGTTCCTGGCGACCTTCGTGCTGACCCTGCTGGTGCTGACCTCCTTCGACACCGCCGACGACCCCCGGGCCGTGACGTCGGTGCCGCTGGTGCAGTCGGTCCTCACGCTCTGCATGGTCGCGCTGAGCCTGTTCCTCTTCGTGCTGTACGTGAACACCACCCTGCGGCTGATGCGGATCAGCCATGTCATCGCGCGGATCGCCACGGAGTCCTTCCGGGTGGCCGCCTCGATGCCCGTGCCGAGGGGCGGGGACGACGGGCACGAAGCCGCCCTCCTCGGCTCCGCGACCGCGTGGGTTCCGCACGAGGGCCGGGCGGGTGTGCTGCGGGACGTGCACATCGCGCGGCTGGTGCGGGTGGCGCGCAAGCACGGGGTCGTGCTGCGGCTGATCCCCCGGATCGGGGACTTCGTGGTGCCCGGTACGCCCGTGCTGGCCGTCCACGGGGGGCCGGCCCCGCCGCGCGGGGCGCTGCGCTACACGGCCTCGGTCGGGGTGGAGCGGACCTACCACCAGGATCTCGGCTTCGGCTTGCGCCAGTTGTCCGACATCGCGCTGCGCGCCCTGTCGCCCGCGATCAACGATCCGACGACCGCCGTCCAGGCGCTTGACCGCATCATCCAGTTCCTGGCCTCGCTGAGCCGGCGCCCGCTGGACGCCGCCCTGCACCGGGACCGGGCCGGTGCGGTGCGGCTGGTGCAGCCCGTGCCGGGGTGGACCGAGCTGGTGGATCTGGGGTTCACCGAGGTACGGGCGTGCGCCATCGGAAGTCCGCAGGTCTCCCGGCGCATGCTGGCCGGACTGGACGACCTGCTCCTGCTCGTGCCGGCGGAACGGCGGGAGCCGCTGCTGCGCCACCGCGAACTGCTGCGCCAGGCGGTCGACCAGGCCGAACAGTTCCCGTCGGACCGCGCGTTCGCCCTGCGCCCGGACCGACAGGGCATCGGCTGAAGGCACCGCCTGACGGCGTCGGCCGAGCGGTCGATCGGCCGTGGGCAACGGCTTAGAGCAACGGCTCAGAGCAACGGCCGTGCGCCACGGCGGCGATGTCCGACGCCGGCGCCCACGGGGGTGAGACCGCGGGCGAACCGGCGTCGGGCACAGCCGCTCTCCTTCTCACGGCAGGAGCTGGTACTCCGGGAAGTTGCCCGGCAGCCGCTCCCCCGCCGGTCCCCGTGTCACCGCGCGCACCAGCAGCTCGCCGCCGACGAACGCGCCGCGCCAGGACGCGCCGAGCCCGCCGAAGAGCTCCTCGCGGTCGCCCCGGGAGCGAGGCCTGCCGTGGCCGACCTTGAAGGCGCGGATGTGCGGGGCGAGTCGCTCATAGGTGGCCCGGTCGTCGGTGGACAGCGTGGCCACGAGCGCGCCGTTCGAGGCGTTCATCGCGGCGAGCAGCTCCGCCTCCGTGTCGACCAGGACGATGGTGTCGACCGGGCCGAACGGCTCCGCGTGGTGCAGCGGAGAGGACGAGGGCGGGTTGAGGAGTGTGACCGGCTGGACGTAGGCCGAGGTGTCCTGGCCGGGCAGGAAGCGGGCGTCGGCCGGGCTGCCTCGGTGCAGTGGCACGGCGCCGCGCTCGATCGCCTCGGCGACCTGGTCCTGGAGCTCCTTCGCCTTGGCGGCATTGATCACCGGCCCGAAGTCCAGCTCGGCGTACGGGTCGTCGGGCTTCTCGACGGCGAGCGGGTGGCCGACCCTGACGTCGCGGACCGCCGGGAGGTACGCCGCCAGGAACGCGTCGAACAGGTGCCGCTGGACGACGAAGCGCGGGTACGCCGTGCAGCGCTGCTTGCCGTAGTCGAAGAGCTTGGGGATCAGCGCTGTCAGCGCGTCCCAGTCCGAGTAGTTCCAGATGCCCCAGGTGTTGAGTCCTTCCTGTTCGAGTACGTGTCGTTTGCCGAGGTCGGCGACGGCCGTGGCCACCGCGGCGCCGGTGTCGCGGCCGCCGACGAAGGAGACACAGCCGATCTCGGGCGCCCGCACCAGCGCCTGGGACAGCTCGCCTCCGCTGCCGCTGACGAGGGTCACGGGGATCCCCTCGCGCGCGGCGAGGGCACTGGCCAGGGTCAGGCAGGCGACACCGCCGTCGGTCGGGGTCTTGGCGATGACCGCGTTGCCTGCCAGTGCCTGTACCAGTAATGCGTGAACGAGCACGCTCATCGGGTAGTTCCAGCTGGCGATGTTGGACACGGGGCCGTCCAGCGGGGCCCGTCCGGCGACCATGGGTTCGATGCCGTCGACGTACCAGCGGGCCCCGTCGATGGCCCGGTCGACGTCCGCCTGGGCGAGCTTCCAGGGCTTGCCGATCTCCCAGACGAGCAGGAGGGCGAGCAGCCGGCGGTGTTCGGCGAGGGCGTCGAGCGTGGCGGCGACGCGGGCCCTGCGCTCCGGCAGGGGGATGTGCCGCCAGGCGCGGTGCTGGTCGAGGGCCGCGCGCACGGCCTGGCGGGCGGTGGCGCCGTCCAGGCGCGGCGGGCCGGCGACGGGGCTGCCGTCGACCGGGCTGACGGCGGGCAGGACCCTGCCGTCCGCCTGCCAGGCGGTGTTCCAGAGGTTGAGGACCCGGTCGTCGCGGAAGGCCTCGGGCGCGACGGCGAGGCAGCGCCGCCACGCGTCGGGCCAGGACGTGCCGGGTTTGAGGGTGAGGGTGGGTGCCATGGGGTTGCTCCGCTCTCGGTGCACAGTCGGGGGCGGGGGTCAGCCTGAGGTGGACGGCTGACGGCCTTCGAGGCGCGCCTGAACGAGTTTCGCGGTCTCGGTCGGTGTGCCTCCCACGCTCACCCCGGCCGCCTCCAGCGCCTCCTTCTTCGACCGCGCGGTACCGGACGAGCCGGACACGATCGCGCCCGCGTGGCCCATGGTCTTGCCCTCGGGCGCGGTGAACCCGGCGATGTAGCCGACGACCGGCTTGGTGACGTGCTCGCGGATGTACGCCGCCGCGCGCTCCTCCGCGTCGCCGCCGATCTCGCCGATGAGGACGATCAGTTCGGTGTCGGGGTCGTCCTGGAAGGCGGCGAGGCAGTCGATGTGGGTGGTGCCGACGACCGGGTCGCCACCGATGCCGACACAGGTCGAGAAGCCGATGTCGCGCAGCTCGTACATGAGCTGGTACGTCAGCGTGCCCGACTTGGAGACCAGGCCGATCCGGCCCGGCTTGCTGATGTCGGCCGGGATGATGCCCGCGTTGGACTGGCCGGGGGTGATGAGCCCCGGGCAGTTGGGCCCGACGACGCGGGTGCCCTTCTCCCTGGCGTACGCGGTGAAGGCGACGGAGTCGTGGACGGGGATGCCTTCGGTGATGACGACCGCGAGGCCGATGCCCGCGTCGGCCGCTTCGACGACGGCCGCCCTGGCGAAGGCCGGCGGTACGAAGACGACGGTGACATCCGCCCCGGTGGCGCGCATGCCGTCGGCGACCGAGCCGAAGACCGGCACGGCACTGGGGGCACCTCCCAGGCCCTTAAGGCACTGGGGGACGTCGAAGTCGACCGTGCGGCCCGCCTTGCGCGGGTTGACGCCGCCGACGACGTTCGTGCCGGCCGCGAGCATGCGCCGGGTGTGCTTCATGCCCTCGCCGCCGGTCATGCCCTGGACGAGGACCTTGCTCTCCTTGGTGAGGTAGATGGCCATGGCGTTCCCTCTCCTCAGGCCGCGGTGGCGAGTTCGGCGGCGCGGCGGGCGGCGCCGTCCATGGTGGTGACCTGCTGCACCAGCGGATGCGCGTGCTCGCCGAGGACGGCCCGGCCCCTGGCCGCGTTGTTGCCGTCGAGGCGCACGACGAGCGGCTTGGTCAGCCGGACGGCGTCCAGGGCCCGGACGATGCCGTCGGCGACGGCGTCGCAGGCGGTGATCCCGCCGAAGACATTGACGAAGACTGACTTCACGGCCGGGTCGGAGAGGATGAGCGACAGTCCGTCCGCCATGACCTGGGCGCTCGCTCCGCCGCCGATGTCGAGGAAGTTGGCGGGGCGGGCGCCGCACCCGGCCACCACGTCGAGCGTCGACATGACGAGCCCGGCGCCGTTGCCGATGACGCCGACCTCGCCGTCCAGCTTGACGTAGTTGAGGCCCTTCGCGGCGGCCTCCGCTTCCAGCGGATCGTCGTGGGCCGCGCCCTCCGCACCCCAGCGGGCCTGCCGGAAACGGGCGTTGTCGTCGAGGGTGACCTTGCCGTCGAGGGCCATGATCCGGCCCTCTGCCGTGCGGACGAGCGGGTTCACCTCGACGAGAAGGGCGTCCTCCCGGACCATGACGTCCCACAGCCGTACGAGGACGTCGGCACACTGGGGTGGCAGCCCGGCGGCCTCGGCGATCGCGCCCGCCTTCGCCGAGGTCACGCCCTCGGCGGGGTCGACGGGGATGCGCGCCACGGCCTCGGGGCGGGTGGTGGCGACCTCCTCTATGTCCATGCCGCCCTCCGCCGAGGCGATGGCGAGGAAGCGGCCCGCAGCGCGGTCGAGGACGTAGGAGGCGTAGAACTCCTGCTCGATGGCCACGGGTTGGGCGAGCATGACCGTGCCGACCGTGTGGCCCTTGATGTCCATACCGAGGATCTGGCGTGCGGTCAGCTCCGCGGCCGCCGGGTCGGCGGCGAGCTTCACACCGCCTGCCTTGCCGCGCCCACCGGTCTTCACCTGGGCCTTGACGACGACTCGGCCGCCGAGCCTGCGCGCGATCCCACGGGCTTGCTCGGGCGAGGCGGTGACCTCGGCCCTCGGGACCAAGATGCCGTGTTCTTCGAGGAGTTCCCTTGCCTGGTGTTCGTACAGGTCCATTTCCGGCTCCTGACTGAAAGTGCCGCACGCCCCCTGGACACCACCCACCGGATGCGGGATAACAAGCTTCATACAGTATTCGTCGACTGTATGCAATGTACCGCGAGCCGTTCCAACCCCCTACGAAGGGACAGGACTTCGCCATGCCCGACGACACCCAGGACTTGATTTCCGGTGGTCATCTCGTAGCCAAGGCGCTGAAGGCCGAGGGGGTCGACCGCATCTACACGCTGTGCGGCGGCCACATCATCGACATCTACGACGGCTGCGTCGACGAGGGCATCGAGGTCGTCGACGTACGCCACGAACAGGTCGCCGCCCATGCCGCCGACGGTTACGCGCGCATCACCGGCAAGCCCGGCTGCGCTGTGGTCACCGCGGGCCCGGGGACGACCGACGCCGTCACCGGTGTCGCCAACGCCTTCCGTGCCGAGTCCCCCATGCTGCTGATCGGCGGTCAGGGGGCCCTCACCCAGCACAAGATGGGGTCCCTCCAGGACCTGCCGCACGTCGACATGATGAACCCCATCACCAAGTTCGCGGCGACCGTGCCGGACACGGCGCGCGCCGCGGACATGGTGTCCATGGCCTTCCGTGAGTGCTTCCACGGCGCGCCCGGGCCTTCCTTCCTGGAGATCCCGCGCGACGTGCTGGACGCCAAGGTGCCAGCGGCCAAGGCGCGCGTGCCGCAGTCCGGCGCGTACCGTGCCTCGACCCGCTCGGCCGGTGACCCCGAGGCGATCGAGAAGCTCGCCGACCTGCTGGTGCACGCCGAGAAGCCGGCCGTCCTGCTCGGCAGCCAGGTGTGGACGACCCGGGGCACCGAGTCGGCCGTCGAGCTGGTGCGCACCCTGAACGTCCCGGCGTACATGAACGGCGCCGGCCGCGGCACCCTCCCGCCGGGCGACCCGCACCACTTCCAGCTGTCCCGCCGGTACGCCTTCTCCAACGCCGACGTCATCGTCATCGTCGGTACGCCCTTCGACTTCCGCATGGGCTACGGCAAGCGGCTGTCGCCGGAGGCGACCGTCGTGCAGATCGACCTCGACTACCGCACGGTCGGCAAGAACCGCGACATCGACCTCGGCATCGTGGGCGACGCCGGGCTGGTGCTGAAGGCGGTCACCGAGGCGGCATCCGGACGCGTCAACGGCGGTGCGTCCAGGCGCAAGGAGTGGCTGGACGAACTGCGGGCGGCCGAGCAGACCGCTCTGGAGAAGCGGCTGCCGAGCCTGAGGTCCGACGCCTCGCCCATCCACCCGTACCGCCTGGTCAGCGAGATCAACGACTTCCTCACCGAGGACTCGATCTACATCGGCGACGGCGGCGACATCGTCACCTTCTCCGGGCAGGTCGTGCAGCCCAAGTCACCCGGGCACTGGATGGACCCGGGCCCCCTGGGCACGCTCGGCGTCGGCGTCCCCTTCGTGCTCGCGGCCAAGCAGGCGCGGCCCGACAAGGAGGTCGTCGCGCTCTTCGGCGACGGCGCGTTCTCCCTGACCGGCTGGGACTTCGAGACCCTCGTCCGCTACGACCTCCCCTTCGTCGGCATCGTCGGCAACAACTCCTCCATGAACCAGATCCGCTACGGCCAGGCCGCCAAGTACGGCAAGGACCGCGAGCGGGTCGGCAACACCCTCGGCGACGTCCACTACGACAAGTTCGCCCAGATGCTGGGCGGTCACGGCGAGGAGGTCCGCGACCCCGCCGACATCGGCCCCGCCCTCAGGCGCGCCCGCGAGTCCGGCAAGCCGTCGCTGATCAACGTCTGGGTCGACCCCGACGCGTACGCCCCCGGAACCATGAACCAGACCATGTACAAGTGAGGTGCCCCGATGACTGCTCCGTCCACCAAGGCCCTCGAAGGCATCCGCGTCCTGGACATGACCCATGTCCAGTCCGGGCCCTCCGCGACCCAGCTGCTCGCCTGGCTCGGCGCGGACGTCGTCAAGCTGGAGGCGCCGACCGGTGACATCACGCGCAAGCAGCTGCGTGATCTGCCGGACGTCGACTCCCTGTACTTCACGATGCTCAACTGCAACAAGCGGAGCATCACCCTCAACACCAAGACCGAGCGCGGCAAGGAGATCCTCACCGAGCTGATCCGGCGCTCCGACGTCATGGTCGAGAACTTCGGACCGGGCGCGGTCGACCGGATGGGCTTCACCTGGGACCGCATCCAGGAGATCAATCCACGGATCGTCTATGCCTCCATCAAGGGGTTCGGCGAGGGCCCGTACACCAACTTCAAGGCGTACGAGGTCGTCGCGCAGGCCATGGGCGGGTCGATGTCGACCACCGGATTCGAAGATGGGCCGCCGCTGGCGACGGGGGCCCAGATCGGGGACTCGGGGACGGGAGTGCACGCCGTGGCGGGCATCCTCGCCGCGCTCTACCAACGGGAGCGCACCGGTCGCGGGCAGCGGGTCAACGTGGCCATGCAGCACGCCGTACTCAACCTGTGCCGGGTGAAGCTGCGGGATCAGCAGCGTCTGGCACACGGGCCGCTCGCTGAATATCCCAACGAGGACTTCGGCGACGAGGTTCCCAGGTCCGGGAACGCGTCCGGCGGCGGCCAGCCGGGCTGGGCGGTCAAGTGCGCGCCAGGCGGCCCGAACGACTACGTGTACGTCATCGTGCAGCCCGTCGGCTGGCAGCCGATCAGCGAGCTCATCGGCCGGCCCGAACTGGCCGGCGACCCCGAGTGGGCGACTCCCGAGGCGCGGCTGCCCAAGCTCAACAAGATGTTCCAGCTCATCGAGGAGTGGTCCTCGACGCTGCCCAAGTGGGAGGTGCTGGAGCGGCTCAACGCGCACAACATCCCGTGCGGGCCGATCCTGTCCACCCGGGAGATCATCGAGGACCGGTCGCTGGTCGCCAACGAGATGGTCGTCACCGTCCCGCACCCGCAGCGGGGCGAGTTCGTGACCGTCGGCAGCCCCCTCAAGCTGTCCGACTCTCCCGTCGAGGTGACCGGTTCACCGCTGCTCGGCGAGCACAACGAAGAGGTCTACGTCGGCGAACTCGGCCTCGGCGACGAGGAAGTGCGCCTGCTCAAGTCGAACGGAGTGATCTGACGTGATGGCAGAAGACCGCCTCCTGCGGGTGCGCGGCCTCCTCGACTCCGTGCGGGCCGAGGGGCGGACCGCGCTGACGGCGCCCGAGGGCAAGGTGATCGCCGACGCGTACGGGATCGCCGTGCCGGGCGAGGAGCTGGCGACCGACGTCGAGGAGGCAGTGGCGTTCGCGGCGCGCTTCGGCGGGCCCGTCGTGATGAAGATCGTCTCGCCGGACATCCTGCACAAGACCGACGCCGGCGGGGTCCTCGTCGGCGTCGAGGGCTCCGCCGACGTACGGGCCGCGTTCCACACCATCGTCGACAACGCGCGCGCCTACGACGCCGATGCCCGTATCGACGGGGTGCAGGTGCAGGAGCTGCTGCCGAAGGGGCAGGAGGTCATCGTCGGCGCGGTCACGGACCCGACATTCGGCAAGGTGGTCGCGTTCGGGCTCGGCGGGGTGCTCGTCGAGGTCCTGAAGGACGTCACCTTCCGGCTCGCCCCGGTGGACGCCGACGAGGCGCTGTCGATGCTGGACTCGATCCGCTCGGCGGAGATCCTGCGCGGGGTGCGCGGCCAGGCGGGTGTGGACAGGTGGGCCGTGGCCGAGCAGATCCGACGGTTGTCCGAACTCGTCGCGGACTTCCCGGAGATCGCCGAGGTGGACCTCAATCCGGTGATCGCGACGGCGGAGGGGGCCGTCGCGGCCGACATCCGGGTGATCCTCGCCGAGTCGACGCCCACGCCGCGGCGACGGTACTCCCGGGACGAGATCCTCACGTCCATGCGCCGGCTGATGCAGCCGAGCTCGGTCGCCGTGATCGGTGCCTCCAACGAGCAGGGCAAGATCGGCAACTCGGTGATGCGCAACCTCGTCGACGGGGGCTTCGCCGGGGACATCCATCCGGTGAATCCCAAGGCCGATGACATCCTGGGCCGCAAGGCGTACAAGAGTGTCACGGACGTTCCCGGTGAGGTGGATGTGGCGGTCTTCGCGATCCCCGCCAAGTTCGTGGCCTCGGCCCTGGAGGAGGTGGGACGCAAGAAGATCCCGAACGCCGTGCTGATCCCCTCCGGCTTCGCGGAGACCGGCGAGCACGAACTCCAGGCGGAGATCGTGGAGATCGCCGAGCGGCACGGCGTACGGCTGCTGGGTCCGAACATCTACGGCTACTACTCCACCTGGCAGGACCTCTGCGCCACGTTCTGCACGCCGTACGACGTCAAGGGCGGGGTCGCGCTGACCTCGCAGTCGGGCGGCATCGGGATGGCGATCCTGGGCTTCGCGCGCACCACCAAGACGGGTGTGTCGGCGATCGTGGGGCTCGGCAACAAGTCGGACCTGGACGAGGACGACCTGCTGACCTGGTTCGGTGAGGACCCCAACACCCAGTGCATCGCGATGCATCTGGAGGATCTCAAGGACGGGCGCGCCTTCGTGGAGGCCGCGCGGGCGACCGTGCCGAAGAAGCCGGTGGTCGTGCTGAAGGCGGGGCGTACGGCGGCGGGCGCGAAGGCGGCCGGTTCGCACACCGGTGCCCTGGCGGGCGACGACGCCGTGTACGACGACATCCTGCGGCAGGCCGGCGTCATCCGGGCCCCCGGGCTGAACGAGATGCTGGAGTACGCGCGCGCGTTGCCGGTGCTTCCCGCCCCCCAGGGCGACAACGTCGTGATCATCACGGGGGCCGGGGGCAGCGGCGTGCTGCTCTCGGACGCGGTGACGGACAACGGCCTGTCGCTGATGGAGATCCCGCCCGATCTGGACGAGGCGTTCCGGAAGTTCATCCCGCCTTTCGGGGCCGCCGGCAACCCGGTGGACATCACCGGGGGCGAGCCGCCGTCGACGTACGAGGCGACGATCCGGCTGGGGATGGAGGACCCGCGCATCCACGCGCTCGTCCTCGGCTACTGGCACACCATCGTCACCCCTCCGATGGTCTTCGCGGAGCTCACCGCGCGCGTGGTGGCCGAGTTCCGGGCGCGGGGAGTCGAGAAGCCCGTCGTGGCGTCGCTCGCGGGCGATGTGGAGGTCGAGGAGGCCTGCCAGTACCTCTTCGAGCGCGGGGTCGTGGCGTACCCGTACACGACGGAGAAGCCGGTGGCCGTGCTCGGCGCCAAGTACCGCTGGGCGCGGGAGGCGGGGGTGCTGGGGGGCGGTACATGAGGTGAGGGAGCGGGGGGGGGGGGGGGGGGGGGGGGGGGGGGGGGGTTGGTTGGGGGGGGGGGGGGGGGGCGGGCCGGGGGGGGGGGGGGCCCGGCCCCGGGACCCGTACGCGCACGAAAGGCATGGGACAGGGGGCGCTGGCCAGATCTTTCGACGCAAGGGGTGCGACACGACATGACAACGACCGATCTGCCCACCACGGTTCCCTACCGAGAGGTCACCGACGCGAACGGTCGCGTCTACCGGCTCGGTGAGACCGACATCGACATCATGGGGCGCAAGCGCAAGTGGATGGTGATCCTGCCCTGGATCGGCATGATGGGCATCTCCTCCGCCGAGTACGCGTTCGCGTCGGCCGAGGACACCCTGCACACGGCGCACAGCTGGAACAGCATGCACATCTTCTGGATGATGACCGTCTGGGTCTTCTTCCAGGCCGCGGTGGCCTTCCCCGCGGGCAAACTGCGTGAGAGCGGGAAACTGCCGGCCCGCTGGGCGATGATGCTCGGCGCGACGGGCACCTTGCTGGGCTATCTGTCCCTGGCTTTCGCGCCGCACGTCGTCTTCGCCTACATCGGCTTCAGCATGTTCAGCGGCATGGGCGCGGGCATGGTGTACGCCACCTGCGTCAACATGGTCGGCAAGTGGTACCCGGAGCGGAAGGGCGGCAAGACGGGCTTCGTCAACGGCGGTTTCGCCTACGGGTCGGTGCCCTTCGTCTTCCTCTTCAACGGCTACATGGACCTGACCAACTTCCGCTGGGTGCTGGTCTCGGTGGGTGTGTTCCTGGCCGGAATGGTCGCGTTCTCCGGCTACTTCTTCAAGGACCCGCCGAAGAACTGGTGGCCCTCCACGATCGACCCGCTGAACCCGCCGGACGACCCGCGCGCGGCCCGCTCCATGCGGATGAACCCGCCGGCGGTGCGCCAGTACTCCCCCAAGGAGGCCTGGAAGACCGGCCGGGTGGCCCTGATGTGGTTCTGCCTGGCGTGTACGTCCGGTGTGAACATCTTCGGTATCGCCTTCCAGGTGGAGATCGGCGAGGAGGCCGGATTCGCGGGCGGGATCGTCGCCACCGCCATGTCCTTGAAGGCCATCGTCAACGGCACCGGCCGAGGTGTCATCGGCTGGCTCTCCGACCTGTACGGCCGCAAACGGTGCCTGCTCGTCGTGTGCGTGATCCTGGGCCTGTCCCAGTACGGCATCCTCTGGTCGGCGAACGCCGAGAACCTTCCGCTCTTCCTGGTCTTCTCCTCGATCTCCGGCTTCGGCGGCGGCGCCATCTTCCCGATGTTCGCCGCGCTCACCGCCGACTACTTCGGTGAGAACAACAACGCGTCCAACTACGGCATGGTCTACAGCGCCAAGCTCGTCTCCGGTCTGGGCGCCGGTATGGGTGCCGTGGTCGTCGGCGCCTGGGGTCACTCCGGTGCGTTCATCCTGGCCGGCTCGATCTCGCTCTTCGCCGGCTGCGTGGCACTGTTCCTCACCCCGCCGGGACGCGACAAGGAAACGCGCCGCATCGCCCCCAACCCGCAACCGCTCGGCGAGGACACGGCCTGACCGTCCACGCCCGTGGGCGACGTCCCACGTGTGAGGAGGCCCCTCCCCGGTGCGGGAGGGGCCTCCTCATGCCGGTACTGCCCTCAGCACTTCTCCCTCAGGGAGTGCAGGTGCGCGCTGGAGCGGCGCGCGAAGGCGAAGGACTCGGCCGGGTTGTCGTGCTCGGCCTGCCAGTGGTGGGCCATGCGGCGGCCGCGCAGCCGGGTGACGGCGGAGATGAACCGCTGGTAGTCGATGTCGCCGTCGCCCACGTCGGTCATGTTGTACCCGTACGGGTTCGACGGGTCGCTCTCCCCGTCCTTCACGTGGAACAGCGGGTAGCGGTCGGGCCGCTTGAGGACGTAGTCCAGCGGTTCGAACGGCGCGGGCCTGCCGTCGGGCCGCTTGGAGAAGCGGAACTGGCCGACGTACGCCCAGTAGATGTCCATCTCGAGGTAGACGAGGTCCGGGTCGGTCTCCTTGAGCAAGATGTCGTAGAGGCGGACCTTGGGGTTGTCCGTGGCGAAGGAGAACTCCTCGGAGTGGTTGTGCTGGTAGAACTTCATGCCCCGGGCCTTCGCCGCCGCGCCGTAGGTGTTGAACTCCTCGGCGGCGCGCTTCCAGGCGTCGACGGTGGAGCCGTAGCGGAACGGGCCCGAGGCCGTGCCGATGTGCTTGAGGCCGAGGGCCTGGGCGTCGTCGAGGACCTTGGTGAGGTTCTGGGCGAAGGTGTAGGCGCCCGGGTCGTTGGAGTAGTAGCCGACGTGGCTGCCGATGGGGTTCAGGCCGTGGCTGCGAGCCAGCCGCTTGAGCTGGGCGAGCGTGACGGGGCCCGCGGAGCCCTGGGTGTAGCCGGCGAACTCGACCTCGTCGTAGCCGTACCTCTCCAGTTCGGCGAAGACGGGGCCGAAGCCGAGAGTGGAGACCTTGTCGCGGAGGCTGTAGAGCTGGATGCCGAGGCGGCCGGGCGGCAGCACGGGCCGGCCTCGGCCCTTGGCGCCGGACGCGGTGCCGGTGGCGGCCGCCGCGTTGCCGGTGGCGCCGGTCGCGTTGCCGGTGGCGGCGGTCGCGGGGGCCGTGGCGCCGAGCAGGGCGGCGGCGGTGGCACCGGCGGCGACGCCGAGCATGCCGCGTCTGCTGAGGCGGTGGGTGAGCTCGGGATCGGGCTGGGAGAAGCGGCTCATGCGTGGAACTCCTCGTGATCGCGTGGCGTTGTCAGTGGTGAGTGCTTCACTTGTGACCAGTCGGGACTGAGGGCTCTGTCCTCAGCCGAGACCGGCGAGTTCGAGCAGCAGTGACTTCACATCGGTGGCCGCGACGCGGTCGCCGACAGCACGGGGGGTGGAGCAGATGAGGAGCGGACCGTCGTCGTCGCTCGCCGGAAGGCGGCCGTGGCTGCCGCGAATAGGTGAGGGGTCCAGGGGCACGACCGCCATGCGGTAGCGCATGCCGAGTTTCTTGCGCGCCAGTGCGGTGGCCGCCTTGACCTTGACGTAGGGGTCGAGGGGATCCATGAAGAGTTCGACCGGGTCGTAGCCGGGTTTGCGGTGGATCTCGACCAGTCGCGCGAAGTCGGGCGCGTGGGCGTCGTCGAGCCAGTAGTAGTACGTGAACCAGGCGTCGGGTTCCGCCACGGCGACGAGTTCGCCCGCGCGCGGATGGTCGAGGTGTTGGGTCTTCTTGCCCTCGTCGTCGAGGAGTTCGGCGATGCCGGGGAGTCCCTCGAGGGCGGCCCGGGCGGCGTCGAGGTCCTCGGGGCGGCGCACATAGACGTGGGCGATCTGGTGGTCGGCGACCGCGAAGGCACGTGACGCCATCGGGTCGAGGTACTCCATGCCGTCCTGCGTGTGCACTTCCAGCAGTCCGGCGCGGCGCAGGGCACGGTTGATGTCGACGGGCCGGCTCACGCGGGTGATGCCGTACTCGGACAGCGCGACGACCGTGCGGACCTCGGCGCGGGCGTCGTCCAGGAGCGGGGCCAGGGCGGCGTCCAGGTCGGCGGCCGCCTTCAGGGAGCGCGGGTCGTCGGGGCCGAAGCGCTGCAGGTCGTAGTCGAGATGAGGGAGGTAGCAGAGCGTCAGATCGGGGTGCCGGGTGCGGTTGATGTGGCGGGTCGCGTCGATGATCCACCGGCTGGAGACGAGGTCGGCTCCGGGGCCCCAGAAGTGGAAGAGGGGGAACGTGCCGAATTTCTCGGTGAGTTCGTCGTGCAGCGCGGCCGGCCGGGTGTAGCAGTCGGGTTCCTTGCGGCCGTCGGCGTAGTAGACCGGACGGGGGGTGACGGTGAAGTCGGTGTCGGCGCCCATGGCGTACCACCAGCAGATGTTCGCGACGGTGTAGCCGGGGTGGGCGCGGCGGGCGGCGTCCCAGAGCTTGTCGCCGGCCACGAGCCCGTTGTGCTGGCGCCACAGGAGGACGTCGCCGAGTTCGCGGAAGTACCAGCCGTTGCCGACGATGCCGTGCTCCGAGGGCATCGTGCCCGTGAGGAACGTGGACTGGGCGGCGCAGGTGACGGCGGGCAGGACGGTGCCCAGCGAGGCGCGGGAGCCGGACTGTCCGAGCGCCTTGAGACGGGGCATGTGGTCGAGGAGCCGGGGGGTGAGGCCGACGACGTCGAGGACGAGGAGGGGTGTGGGGCGGCCTGGAGTGGCAGGGGCCGGGTGCTCATGCGTGCTCACGGCAGCTCCTTCAGGCCGAGGTCCGTCAGCAGGTCGCGGGCGAGGGTGAGTTCGGCGGCGATGCCCTCGGCGAGCTGGGCGCGGCCCCGGGGACGCAGCTCGAGTGGGAGGGCCTGCCACGTGTAGGTCTCCACCTCCAGATGGCGGGTGAGCGGGGCCGGGCCGCCGACGAGCCGGGTCAGTGCGGTCTTCAGGACAGGGAGTGTGGAGGTGAGGGGCGCGGCGGGCGGCGCGTGCAGGGGGACGTGGAAGTGGGCGCGCCAGGGTGCGCCGTCCGGCAGGGCGTGGCCCGCGAGGGCCTCGTCGAGGTCGTCGGTGGCGCGCAGCCCGGCCGCGGTGGCCGTACGGGTCTGGTGCAGGAAGCGGGGTTCGGCGAACGCGGCGAGGGCCTCGCGGACCTCGGGCAGATGGGGGTGTTCGGCGTGCAGGGCGGCCGAGAGCTGGGATTTGACGACGGGGACACGGGCCTCGGTGAGGGCGTCCAGGGCGGTGTCCGGATCTTCGAAGGAGGTGGCGAGATGGCAGGTGTCGACGCAGATGCCGATGCGGTCGTGGCCGATCGCGGTGAGCGGGGCGAGGGCGTCGCGGGTGGTCTCGACGACGCAGCCGGGTTCCGGTTCCAGGCCGACGCGGATGGAGCGGCCGGTCAGTTCCTCGATGGCGTCGAGACGTTCGGCGAGGGTGCGCAGGGCGGTACGGGCGGTCTCCGCGCGCTCGTCGTCGTACGCGGTGCGCCAGGCGAGGGGCAGGGTCGAGATGGTTCCCTCGGTCACGTCGTCGGGGAGGAGCCCCGCGAGGACCCGGGCCAGGGCGCTGGTGTGGTCGAGTCGCTCCCGGTCGGCCCAGTCCGGCTTGTAGACGCGGTACTTGACCTCCTCGGCGCCGAAGCCCTCGTAGGGGAAGCCGTTGAGGGTGACGACTTCGAGGCCGCGCCGGTCGAGCTCGGTGCGCAGACCGCGCAGCGCGGACGGGTCGGTGACGAGGGCGTGGGCGGCGTCCCTGGCGAGCCACAGCCCGATCCCGAGGCGGTCGCGGCCCAGTCGGCGGCGGACGGGCTCGCAGTGGTCGCGGAGCTGGGCGAGGACCCCGTCGAGGGTTTCGGCGGGGTGGACGTTGGTGCAGTAGGCGAGGTGGACGGTGGACCCGTCGGGGTGGCGGAAGCGCATGGTTCACGCCTCCGCGACGGGGACGCGAGCCGGCTCGTCGCCGTCTCCCAGGCCGGGATCCGGCTCCTGCGGATCCTTCGGTGCGCCCCGGAGGACGGAGTTGCCCTCGTGCGTGGCCTCGGTGCCGGTGACGTCGAGGTTCAGACGGCCGCTGAGCCCGTAGAAGGCGACGGGGTTGCGCCACAGCACCCGGTCGACGTCGTCCTCGTCGAAGCCCTCGGCCAGCATCAGGTCGCCGACCTTGCGGGTCTTGAGGGGGTCGCTCTTACCCCAGTCGGCGGCGGAGTTCACCAGGACCTGCTCGGTGCCGTAGGCGCGCAGGATCGCGACCATCCGTTCCTCGTCCATCTTGGTGTCCGGATAGACGGAGAAGCCCAGCCAGCAGCCGCTGTCCTTGGCCTCCTTGACGGTGGTCTCGTTGAGGTGGTCGACCAGGACGCGCTCCGGGGGCAGGGCGGACTCCCGGACGGCGTCGAGGGTGCGGCGCAGACCGGCGAGCTTGTCGCGGTGCGGGGTGTGCACCAGCGCGGGCAGGTCGTGGTCGGCGGCCAGCTGGAGCTGCCTGCTGAGGGCGGTGTCCTCGGCGGGGGTCATGGAGTCATAGCCGATCTCGCCGACGGCCACGACGTTGTCCTTGACGAGATACCGGGGCAGTTCGTCGAGGACGGGCACGCAGCGGGGGTCGTTCGCCTCCTTGGGGTTGAGGGCGATCGTGCAGTGGTGGGCGATGCCGTACTGGGCGGCGCGGAAGGGTTCCCAGCCGAGCAGGGCGTCGAAGTAGTCGCGGAAGGAGGCGGGCGAGGTGCGGGGCTGGCCGAGCCAGAAGGAGGGCTCGACAAGGGCGCGGACGCCGGCGGCGTACATGGCCTCGTAGTCGTCGGTGGTCCGGGAGGTCATGTGGATGTGGGGGTCGAAGATGCGCATCAGGACTCCTTGCCGTGGGGGTGGTCCGTGCCGTCCGTCCGGTGGGCCGGGGTCTCGGACTCGGTCAGGTCCAGGACGCGGTACAGGTCCTCGGGGACGGTGCGGCCGGCGGCGGTGCGCTCGGCGGCGTAGTCGCCCAGCATGCGGGCGAGTTCGCCGTCGCCGTGGGCGCGCCGGGGCAGGTCGGCCACGTGCTCGACGGGGACGCCGGTGAACAGGCACTTCAGCAC
Organism: Streptomyces sp. NPDC050546; assembly: GCF_044457425.1. Taxonomy (NCBI): domain Bacteria; kingdom Bacillati; phylum Actinomycetota; class Actinomycetes; order Kitasatosporales; family Streptomycetaceae; genus Streptomyces; species Streptomyces sp. NPDC050546. Next base: position 149,445 of record NZ_JBITGX010000002.1, on the reverse strand, counting down.
GGCGTGGCGCCAGTCGTGGGCGGCCAGGTGCCGGGCGGCGTACGGGCCGACGGCGGCGGTGAGGAGCCGGGTGTCGTTGGTGCGCAGGGCGTCCTCGACGAGAGGGAGGGCGCCGGGGCCGGACACGAGATGGGGCAGGGCGTGCAGCACGGCGCGGCGTTCGTCGGCGGTGCCCTGGAAGTACACCCGGGTCAGGGCGTCGGTGCCGGCGCGGGCCGCGTGGAGGATGAGCACCCGGGCGGAGTCGGCGTGCGCGGCCCCGCAGCGCCGGCCGGCCTCGGCGAGACGCAGCTCCCACGGGGAGATCGGCCCGTGGATGCCGGGGTGGGCGGCGGCCTCGTCGAGGGCGTGCTCGAGCCAGGACCGGGCGTCGGGGGCGAGGCGGGCCGTGAGGCGGGCTCGGAGGTCGGCGGTCGAGGGGGTGGTAGCGGTGCCGGGACCGGGTCGGCCGGTGGGGGTGGTGCTCCCGGTTCTCGCCGCCGGTGTGGCGCGGGGCTGGGTCATGGGGTGCTGCTCCCTTCAGGGGTGACGGAGGGAGCGCCGTGGGGTGGCGCGGTGTGCTGGAGGGCCGGAGCTGGGGACGGCGCGACGGTGGCAGCGGCCTGCTCGGCGTGGCGGAGGAACGGGAGGGAGTGTGCGGCGAAGTGCGGGCCGGCGTGGGAGTGGCGGGGCAGCTCGACCACGGTCAGGCCCTGGTATCCGGTGGCGGCGAGGGCCGCCAGGACCGGCGGGAAGTCGATCTCCCCGTCTCCGAAGGGGAGATGCTCGTGGACGCCGCGCCGCATGTCCTCGATCTGGACGTGGCGCAGCCAGGGGGCGGCGGCGCGCACGCAGTCGGCGGGAGAAAGGGGTTCGAGGCACTGACAGTGGCCGAGGTCCAGGGTGAGGCCGAGCGGCTCGGGATCGCCGAGCGTGCGGCGGAGGTGGTGGAAGTCGGCCAGGGTGGCGAGGAGATGGCCCGGTTCGGGTTCGACGGCGAGCGGGATACCGGCGGAGGCGGCGGCGTCCAGGACGGGAGTGAGGGTCTCGGCGAGACGCTTCCACGCGGTGTCCGTGTCGGTGCCGTCCGGGAGGACTCCGCTGAAGCAGTGGACCGCGTGGGCGCCGAGGTCGGCCGCGACCCGCACGGCACGGACGAGGAGGTCGGCCCGGCGCGCCCGGTCACCGGGGTCCGGGTCCAGCAGGGAAGGGCCGTGCTTGCGGCGCGGGTCGAGCACATAGCGAGCGCCTGTCTCCACCGTGACGCCCAGTCCGAGCGCCTCCAGCCGCCGCGCGACCCGTCGGGTGCGGGTGGCGAGGTCGGGGGCGAGCGGGTCGAGGTGCATGTGGTCGAGGGTCAGACCGACGCCGTCGTAGCCGAGATCGGCGAGGAGGGAGAGCGCGTCGTCGAGCCGGAGGTCGGCGAGACCGTTGGTGCCGTACCCGAAGCGGAGGGGCTGGAGGGGCTGGAGAAGGGAGTTGTCCGGAGTCACGTCACACTCACCTTCTTCGCGAACCTCGCCCCCAGCGGGGCCAGGGCCGCGATGAGGAGGGCCGTGGCCGTGCCCTTGGAGCGGGCGGTCAGGGTGGCCTGAAGGGGGATCGTGGCGCGGACGCCGGCGCCGACGGCTCGTTGGGTGAGCGGAGGTGAGGGGTTGAGCGCGGCGTGGAAGTAGGGGCGGGCGGTGGCCGCGACGTAGGCGGCCGCGAGAGCAGTGGTGAGGTGTGCCGCGGGTTTCCGGCCGGGCACAGGCCCTCGATGCCGAGTCGCTCGTGGCCCGAGGTGGCCGAGGGCGGTTGGCCCTCGGTGCTCTGCGGGGCGGTGCGTCACCACACGGGTCAGCAGGGCGGTCGTCGCGAGCGCCGCCAGCGGGGCCAGAGGCGAACCGCCCTGGGCTTCCTGGCGGGAGACCGTCGTGACGGCCAGTGTGTGGGTGCCGAGGAGGGCCGCTGAGGGGAGTGCCGGACGGGTGCGGCCGGTCGTCGCGGCGGCTCCCAGGAGCAGGTCGAGTCCGCGTGCGGCGGCCATGGCCACGGTGCCCGCGGGTGTGTGTTTCAGGCCGAGGTCGTATGCCCAGACGGTCGCCGCGAGGGGAGCGGCGACGGTCAGGGCGGGGCGGCCGGCGCCGGCGGCCAGGGCCAGTCCGGCGCCGGTGAGGGCACAGGCCGCCGTGAGTGCGGCGGCCGGGTGGACGCGGCCGGAGGGCAGTGGGCGGTGCGGGCGTTCGACGGCGTCGACGTCGCGGTCCGCCCAGTCGTTGAGGGCCATGCCGGCCTCGTAGAGGCAGAGGGAGGAGCCGATGGCGAGCAGGGTGCGGGCGTTGGGTACCGCGCCGGTCGCGGCGGCTCCGGCCAGGGCGTCACCCGGGACGCTGAACAGGGCGGGCAGACGGAGGAGTTCGGCCCAGGCTCGTCCGCGCCGCGACCGGCCGGCGCATGTGCAGGAGGCCGTGTCGCCGGCGCCGCCTCGAGGAGCGGCCGTGGACGCGCCCTCAGCGCAGCCGCAGGAGCTTTCGCGCAGCGTCACAGCGCCTCCCCCGTCTCGTCGGGCTGTGCCGCCGGCCCCACGCCCCGGCCCTCTTCACCGGCCTGCCCCAGGCTCCGCCCGAACCGGAGCAGTTCCCCGTACTGCTCGGCGAGACCGGACGGTCCGTCCCCGACGGGGTCCTTGAAGTAGAAGCCGAGGGCGTCGAGCGGACCGGACAGCCCTGCCTCGTGGGCGCGGGCCGTGAGCCGGGCCAGATCCAGCACCAGGGGTGCCGCGAGTGCCGAGTCGCAGCCCTGCCAGATGGTCTGGAGGATCATGCGGGTGCCGAGGAAGCCGTCGAAGGCGATGTGGTCCCAGGCGGTCTTCCAGTCGCCGAGGGCCGGGACGTCGTCGATGTGCACCTCGCCCTCGGGGACGGTGCCGAGGGTGTCGGCGAGGACGCGTTCCTTGCCCGCGTTCTTCGCCGCGGCGGCGGCCGGGTCGGCGAGGGCGGCGCCGTCGCCGCCGCCCAGCAGGTTCGTTCCGGACCAGGCCCGGACCGTCAACGCCCGCTGCGCGAACATCGGGCCCAGCACGGCCCGCAGGAGGGTCTGTCCGGTCTTGCCGTCCCGGCCGGCGTACGGGAGGCCGCTTCGCTCGGACTCGCGGGCGGCGGCGGGGTGGTGCAGGCCTTCGGAGGGGGTGAAGTTGACGTAGGGGCAGCCTGCGCGCAGGGCCGCGAGCGCGTACAGGGTGCTGGCGGGCAGCGGGTCGACGGGCCCCGCGGACGCGGGTTCCGTCGAAGCGACGTTCACCACGACCGCCCGCTCCAGTTCGTGGCGGTGCACGAAGTCGCGTATGTCGTCGGCGAAGGCCGCGATCAGTTCGGCCTCGCTCCTGGTGTCTCCCGGGGCCGGGCCACCGGGCCTGATCTCCCGGTCGGCGGCGGCGAGTTCGGCGGCCACGGCGGTGGCGACACCGGGCGGCAGGACACCGCCGGCGGTCAGGGCCTCGGCGCGTTTGGGCAGCGGGCAGTCGAGGGTGTCGTGGCCGCCGAAGACGAGGTCGGAGAGCGCGGGCAGGCCGCTGTCGGTGAAGGCCGGGGCCTCGGTCACCATGCCGGTGGGCGGGTGCAGACCCGCGGTGACGGCGGCGCACCCCGTGACGACGGTGGTGGCGACGGAGCCTCGGGCTCCGATCAGCCACACCCCCACACGCGGTCGGGAGAGGAACGCGGACATGGGCAGCCTCCTGATCGTGCGCGAACCCGGGGGGGGGAGGGAGACGGCGGGCGGGGGTCCGGCGTCCCCCGCCCGCCGCCGTTCAGTCGCCCTTGACGGGCAGTTCCTTCAACTGGATGTTGCGGAAGGAGATCTGGTCGTCGGCGCCATGGTTCTGGAGGCCGATGTAGCCGTCGGTCAGGCTCCGCTGGGGGTCCTTGTTGGTGAAGTCGTTGATCTTGACTCCGTTGAGGAACACCTGGAGGCGTTCGCCCTGGACCTTGATCTCGTAGGAGTTCCACTGGCCGGGCGGCCGCAGGACCTGGTCACGGGCCTTGATGTTCGCCGACTTGAACGAGTAGACGGAGCCCGTGGTGCGGTCGGCCGCGTCCGTGGCGTCGATCTGGATCTCGTAGCCCTTGTTCACCGCGGACCAGGGGTCGTCGGAGGCCGGGAAGCCCACGAAGATCCCGGAGTTGTCGTCGCCCCGCATCTTCCAGTCGAGCTTGAGCGAGTAGGACTTCAGCTCCTTGGCCTGGTACCAGAGCAGGCCCATGCCGCCCTCGGACTCCATCGCGCCGTCCTTGACGGCGAACTTGCCGGGGCCGGCCTGCTTCCAGCCTTCCAGGGTCTGGCCGTTGAAGATCTTGCGGTAGTCCTTGGCGGGCTTGCAGTCCGCCTTCACCTGGCCGGTGGCGTACTGGAGGCCGCCGAGGAGATGGGCCCGGAAGCCCTCTTCGGCGTAGGACTCCTTGGTGTGGCCGCCGCCGGTGTAGAAGGAGCGGCCGCCGCCGTAGCTCTGGCACCAGGCGATCGGGTGGTCGCCCTTCATGTTCCCGCCCTGGTAGGTGGTCTCGTCCAGGGTGGCGAGGACCTTGGCCTGCTCACGCGGGTTGGTGCGGTAGTTGTACCACTCGTCGGTGCGCTCCCAGGCGTCGTCCAGGTGCCCGGTGGACGGGTGGTCGTGGTCCTCGACGCGGACCGTGGCCTTCTGGATGGCCGGGTGCGAGTCGAAGTAGGCACCGACGAGTCCGCCGTAGAACTCCCAGTCGTACTCGGTGTCGGCGGCGGCGTGGATGCCCATGTAGCCACCGCCACCCGCGACGTAGTTCTCGAACGCCTTCTGCTGCTCGGCGTTCAACACGTCACCGGTGGTGGACAGGAAGGCCACCGCGTCGTACTTGGCGAGGTTGGTGGTGGTGAACTGCTTGGCCTCCTCGGTCGCGTCCACCGTGATGCCGGCGGGGCCGCCGAGTTCCTTCAGCGCGGCAATGCCGGCCGGGATGGAGTCGTGGCGGAAGCCGGCGGTCTTGGAGAAGACCAGGACCTTCTTGCCTCCCTTGAACGGCTCCTTGGAGAACTCGAAGTCGTCCACGTCGTACAGCGCGCCCTCGCCGCCCTTGAAGACCAGGTAGATCTCCGTGGTCTTCTTGGGCAGCGACCGCAGCGGCACGTCGACGTTCTGGAAGGTCTCCCAGCCGCCGGTCGGCGGGATGTAGGCCGAGCCGTGCAGCTTGCCGTCGGGCGAGCCGGTGCGCAGTTCGATGAAGCCGCCCGCGCCGCCGGAGGAGGCCCGCACGGTCATCTTCTTCTGCCCGTCGAACCGGTAGGGGCTGAAGGAGATCCAGTCGCCGTCGTCGATGTTGCCGACGGTCTTGCCGCCGTTGGCGCCGGTCTTGTCGATCACCGTCACGCCCGACTGGGTGGTGAAGTGCTCGCCCTGCCGGTGCAGCGGCTGGAGCACGGCGCGGGCGGTGCCGGTGAGCGTCTCCTGGCCGTTCGCCCCACCGTCGGTGTAACTGGCGCCGACGACGCCGTAGATGTTGGCGTTGGGGTCGTGGCCGCCGTCACCGGGGGGCGGCTTCAGGGTGCCCTCGCAGCCCATCTCGCTGGTCAGCTCGTGGGCGTGGGAATCGTGGCCGAGGCTGTAGGCGACCTTGACCTTGGAGCAGTCGACGGTCTCCTCGGGGTCGGTGACGGTCACCTTGAACGGGACGGGCTTGCCGAACTCGGCCAGGGCACCGTTGCCCGGGATGTCGATCTTCACCTTGGGCTCGGTGTTGCCGACCACGATCCGGGTGCTGGCGGTGCCGGTGTGGCCCTCGGCGTCCTTGGCGGTGAAGGTCGCGGTGTAGGTGCCGACCTTCTTGTACTTGTGGGTGGGATTGAGGCCCTCGCCCTTGGTGCCGTCGCCGAAGTCCCAGCTGTAGGTGAGGTCCGGGGAGTCGGCGTCCTTGGCCGAGCCGGTGAACTTGACCTTCAAGCCGGCCGCTCCGGACGTCTTGTCGGCGCTGACCTCGGCGATCGGCGAGAAGCCGTCCTCGGCGTTCTCGATGCGGTACAGCGCGGAGTGCTCGTCGCCCTGGAACCAGGAGACGCCGTAGTCGAGGACGTAGAGCGCGCCGTCGGGGCCGAACTCCATGTCCATGATCTGGGTGCCGGTCCACGGGAAGTCGTTGATCTTCGCGACGGCGCCGTCGGCGTTCTGCTCGATCCGCTTGATCCAGCGGCGGCCGAACTCGCCCGCGAAGAAGTCGCCGTCGTAGGCCTCGGGGAACTTCACCTTGGAGTCGAGCCCGGGGTCGTAGCGGTAGACCGGGCCGGCCATCGGGGACTCGGAGCCGCTGCCGAACTCGGGCACCGAACCGCCGTCGTACGGGATCCAGGCAGCCTGCGCGGGCGGCAGGTCGGTGAGGCCCGTGTTGTACGGCGAGGTGTTCTTCAGGGCGGCGCAGTCGAACTTCTCGCCGGACTCCTTGGTGGCGAAGTCGTAGTCGACGTACGCGTCGTTGTTGCCTGTGCAGAACGGCCAGCCGAAGTTGGCGGCCTTGGTGACCTTGGCGAACTCGACCTGTCCTCCCGGGCCCCGCTTGGGGTCGGCTGCGCCCGCGTCGGGGCCGTAGTCGCCGACGTAGACGATGCCGGTCTTGTCGTCGACGCTCATCCGGAACGGGTTGCGGAAGCCCATCGCGTAGATCTCGGGACGGGTCTTCTCAGTGCCCGGGGCGAAGAGGTTGCCCGCCGGGACGGTGTACGAGCCGTCCTCGGCGACCTTGATCCGCAGGATCTTGCCGCGCAGGTCGTTGGTGTTGCCGGAGCTGCGGCGGGCGTCGAAGGCGGGGTTGCGGCCCTCGCGGTCGTCGATCGGCGTGTAGCCGTCGGAGGCGAAGGGGTTGGTGTCGTCGCCGGTCGACAGGTAGAGGTTGCCGTCCGCGTCGAAGTCGATGTCCCCGCCGACGTGGCAGCAGAGGCCGCGGGAGGCCGCGACGTCGATGACCTTCTTCTCGCTGGCCTTGTTCAGCGTGCCGTTGGCGTTCAGGGTGAAGCGGGAGAGGCGGTTGACGCCGTCGAACTTCTTGAACTCCTCGGCGGTGCCGGTCTCCGGGGCGTCGCCCGCGGGGGTGTCGAGCGGCGGGGCGTAGTAGAGGTAGATCGCCCGGTTGTTCTTGAAGTCCGGGTCGATGCCGACGCCCTGGAGGCCCTCCTCGTCGTGGCTGTAGACGTCGAGCTTGCCGGCGATCTTGGTGACGCCGCCCTGGTCGGTGAGGCGCAGCGTGCCGTCGCGCGAGGTGTGCAGCACGCTGCGGTCCGGGAGCACGGCGAGCGACATCGGCTCGCCCGTCTCGGGTTCGCCCTTGGCGAGCGGCACCTGCTGGAACTGGCCCTCGGCGGCCGCCGGATCGTCGTGCTCCGGGTGGCCGGGGTGGGCGCCGGCGACGGTGGCCGGGGCGCCCACGGCCAGGAGCAGGCCGGTGAACAGGGCGACGGCGGTGCGCAGCCTGGGCCGGCTGGCGGTGCGGGTGCCTCTGAGTCTGGTTCTGTGCACGAAGTCCCTCCGGGAACGGGGGTGGGCCGTACGGGATGGGTGCGTAGACGTGCGGTGCGGGCGCCGGGGTGCGCCGTCACCCCGGAGATTCGTTGTCCTGGTTCAGCTGTTGAACGCCGCGTCGAAGGACGCGCTCGGTGGGTCGAAGTCGAAGGCCTTCAGGCGGGTCAGCGCCTCGGGCGCCCCCTGGAGCCGGTCCATGCCGGCGTCCTCCCACTCGACCGAGACCGGGCCCTGGTAGTCGATGGAGCGCAGCATCCGGAAGACGTCCTCCCAGGGGACGTCGCCGTGCCCGGCGGAGACGAAGTCCCAGCCGCGCCGCGGGTCGCCCCAGGGCAGGTGGGAGCCGAGCCGTCCGTTGCGTCCGTCGAGGCGCTTGCGGGCCTCCTTGCAGTCGACGTGGTAGATCCGGTCGCGGAAGTCCCAGAGGAAGCCGACCGGGTCGAGGTCCTGCCACACGAAGTGCGAGGGGTCGAAGTTGAGGCCGAAGGCGGGGCGCCGGCCGACCGCCTCCAAGGCGCGGACGGTCGTCCAGTAGTCGTAGGCGATCTCGCTGGGGTGCACCTCGTGCGCGAACCGCACGCCCTCGGCGTCGAAGACGTCCAGGATCGGGTTCCAGCGGTCGGCGAAGTCCTGGTAGCCGCGTTCGATCATGGCGTCGGGGGCGGGCGGGAACATGGCGACCAGGTGCCAGATGGCGGAGCCGGTGAAGCCGATGACGGTGTCGACGCCGAAGGCGGCCGCGGCGCGCGCGGTGTCCTTCATGCGTTCCGCCGCCCGCTGCCGAACCCCTTCCGGGTCTCCGTCGCCCCACACTGCGTCCGGCACGATGGCCTGGTGGCGTTCGTCGATGATGGCGTCACAGACGGCCTGGCCGACGAGGTGGTTGGAGATGGCCCAGCACTTGAGGCCGTACTTGTCGAGCAGCGCCCGGCGGCCGTCGAGATAACCGGGGTCGGAGAGCGCCTTGTCGACTTCGAAGTGGTCGCCCCAGCAGGCGAGTTCGAGTCCGTCGTAGCCGAAGTCGCGGGCGAGCCGGCAGACCTCTTCCAGGGGCAGGTCCGCCCACTGGCCGGTGAACAGCGTGAACGTACGCGGCATTCCGCGTCAGCCTCCTCAGACCGCGATCGGCGTGTAGACGGAGTTCTTCTCCGCGCTCTCCTCGACCGCCGCGAGCACGCGCTGCACCTGCAGCCCGTCGGCGAAGGAGGGTTCGGGGCGGCGGCCCTCGGCGACGGCGTGGACCAGGTCGCGGGCCTGGTGGACGAAGGTGTGCTCGTAGCCGAGGCCGTGGCCCGGCGGCCACCAGGCGTCCAGGTAGGGGTGGTCGGGTTCGGTGACGAGGATGCGGCGGAAGCCGGCCTCCGCGCCCGGCTCGGTGCCGTCGTGGAACGACAGCTCGTTGAGCCGCTCCAGGTCGAAGGCGAGCGAGCCGCGCTCCCCGTTGAGTTCGATGCGCAGGGCGTTCTTGCGGCCGGTGGCGTAGCGGGTGGCCTCGAAGGAGGCCAGGGCGCCGGAGGGGAAGCGGGCCGTGAAGAGGGCGGCGTCGTCCACGGTGACCTGGCCGGTGCCCGCGGAGGAGACGGTGGCCAGCCCGCTGGAGGCACCGGTGGGCAGCGGTCGCTCCCGTACGAAGGTCTCGGTCAGGGCGGAGACGCCCGCCAGCCGCTCCCCCGTCAGGTACTGCGCGAGGTCGATGATGTGCGCGCCCAGGTCGCCGAGCGAGCCCGAGCCGGCCTGCTCCCTGCGCAGCCGCCAGGTCAGCGGGAAGTGCGGGTCGACGAGCCAGTCCTGGAGGTACGTCACACGCACGTGCCGCAGCCTGCCCAGGCGGCCCTCGGCGACCATCCGGCGGGCCAGGGCGGTGGCCGGCACCCGGCGGTAGTTGAAGCCGACCATCGCCACCTGGCCGCGTGCGTGCGCCTCTTCGGCCGCGCGTTCCATCGAGGCGGCTTCCTCGACGGTGTTGGCGAGGGGCTTCTCGCACAGGACGTGCTTGCCCGCGGCCAGGGCGGCCAGCGCGATCTCGGCGTGGCTGTCGCCGGGGGTGCAGATGTCGACGAGGTCGATGTCGTCCCGTTCGACGAGGGCACGCCAGTCGGTCTCGACGGACGCCCATCCGTGCCGGTCGGCCGCTGCCCGGGCGGCGGCGGCGTCCCGGCCGCAGATCGCGGCCTGCACCGGGTTCAGCGGCAGGTCGAAGACGCGGCCCGCGGTGCGCCAGCCCTGCGAGTGGGCGGCGCCCATGAAGGCGTAGCCCACCATCCCCACGCGCAGGGGTGGCTTGCCTGCCTCCTCGGTCCCTTCTGACTGCTGCTGCGGCTGTCCCATGTGGGGAGTCCTCCTCGTCCTGGTCGGGGTCGCGCACGTGGGGGGTGCGGGGGCGGAACCGGTCACTGGAAGCCGGTGGGCATGTACTGGTCGACGTTGGTCTTGTCGACGACGGCCGAGTAGAGCGTGATCGACGCGGGGATCTCGAACTCGGCCATGCCGCCGATGCCCTTGCCCTGGCCGAGGGCCCGGGCGAGGTCGATCGCGGAGGCGGCCATGGTGGGCGGGTAGAGCACCGTCGCCTTGAGCACGCCGTCGTCCTGCTTGATGGCCTGGAACGCGGAGAGCGCACCGGCCCCGCCGACCATCAGGAAGCCGTCGCGCCCGGCCTGCTCGATGGCCCGCAGCGCGCCCACGCCCTGGTCGTCGTCGTGGTTCCACAGCGCGTCGAACTTCGACTGGGCCTGGAGCAGCTGGGCCATCTTGGCCTGGCCGGACTCGACGGTGAAGTCGGCGGCCTGGCGGGCGACCTTCTTGATGTTGGGGTAGTTCTTCAGGGCGTCGTCGAAGCCCTTGGTGCGCTGCTTGGTCAGCTCCAGGTTGTCCAGGCCGGCCAGTTCGATGACGCGGGCGCCCGACTTCCCCTTGAGCTTCTCGCCGATGTAGTGCCCGGCGTTGAGGCCCATGCCGTAGTTGTCGCCGCCGATCCAGCAGCGGTAGGCCTGCGGGGTGTTGAAGATCCGGTCGAGGTTGACGACCGGGATGCCCGCGCGCATCGCCTTCAGACCGACCTGGGTGAGGGCCTTGCCGTCGGCGGGCAGCACCACCAGGACGTCGACCTTCTTGTTGATGAGGGTCTCGATCTGGCCGATCTGCTGGGCGGTGTCGTTGGATCCCTCGGTGATCTCCAGCTTGACGTCCGAGTACTTCTCGGCGCGTTCCTTGGCGTTGTCGTTGATGGCGTTGAGCCAGCCGTGGTCGGCCTGCGGTCCGGCGAAGCCGATGGTGACCTTCTTGCCCGGCTTGTCGTCGGCGGCGGGCTGGTCGTTCCCGGCCGGCTCGTCCTTGGAGTCGGAGGGCTCGTTGCTCGTGCAGCCCGTGAGGAGGGCACCGGCGGAGACGGCGGCGGCCCCGAAGAGCAGTCCTCTGCGGCTCGTGATCTCGGTCATGGCGGTGAACCCTTTCCTCAGGTCGTGCCAAGCGGGAGCGGTACGGCTTTCAGGTCGTGCTCGCGGTACGGCGCTGGACCAGCACGGCGGCGACGATGATCGCGCCCTTGGCGATCTGCTGGACGTCGCTCTGCAGGTTGTTCAGGGCGAAGATGTTGGTGATCGTGGTGAAGATCAGGACGCCCAGCACGGAGCCGGTGATGGTGCCGCGGCCGCCGGTGAGCAGGGTGCCGCCGATGATCGCGGCGGCGATGGCGTCGAGTTCGTAGAGGTTGCCGTTGGTGTTCTGGCCGGAGCCGGACAGGACGATCAGCAGGAAGGCGGCGATGCCGCAGCACAGTCCGGACAGCAGATAGAGGTAGAGCCGCTGGCGGCGTACGTCGATGCCGGCGAGCCGGGCCGCCTCCGGGTTGCCGCCGACGGCGACCGTGCGGCGGCCGAAGGTGGTGCGGTTGAGCACCAGCCAGCCGATGACCGTCACGAGGGCGAACACCAGGACCAGGGGCGGGATGCCGAGGATGTAGGCGTCACGCTCGCCCAGGTCGAGGACGGAGGGCACGGTGACGATCTGGGTCTTGCCGTCGGTGATCTGCAGGGCTAGGCCGCGGGCGGAGGCCAGCATGGCGAGGGTGGCGATGAACGGCACCATCGCGCCGTAGGCGATGAGCACCCCGTTGACCAGGCCGCAGCCGACTCCGACGATCATCGCCGTGAAGAGGATGCCGGCGAAGCCGTACTCCTGGGTGGCGACGGTGGTGGCCCACACCGAGGCGAGGGCGACGATCGCGCCGACCGAGAGGTCGATGCCGCCGGAGACGATGACGAAGGTCATGCCGACGGTGACGACGCCGATCACGGAGGCCTGGGTGAGGACGAGTTGCAGATTGCGGGTGTCGAGGAACTCGTCGGGCTTGGTGATGCCGCCGATGAGGATCAGCGCGGCGAGCACGCCGAGCAGGGAGAGGGTGCGGACGTCGGCGCGGAACAGCAGGCCGCGCCAGGCCGGGGGCTGAGCCTCGGGCACCTTGTCGGTGCTGTCCCGCGGTGGGGAGACGGGCTGCGTCATGACGCCGGGCTTCCTTCCATGACCAGGTCGAGTACGCGGTGTTCGTCGAGTTCGCGCGCGGGTGCCGTGTGGACGACACGGCCCTCGCGCAGCACCAGGACGCGGTCGGCGAGGCCGAGCACCTCGGGCACCTCGCTGGAGACCAGCAGCACGGCGAGGCCTTCGTCGGCCAGCCGTCGGACGACGGCGTACAGCTCGGCGCGCGCGCCGACGTCGACGCCGCGGGTGGGTTCGTCGAGCAGCAGCACCTTGCAGCCGCGCAGCAGCCAGCGGGCCAGGACGGCCTTCTGCTGGTTGCCGCCGGACAGGGTGCGCACGGGCACGGACGGGTTGTCCGGCCTGAGTGACAGCTCGCGTGTCGCGGCCCGGGCGGCACCGAGTTCGGCGCCCCGGTCGATCCAGCCGCCGCGCGAGAAGCGGGACATGGAGGAGACCGACACATTGCGGGTGACGGACTCCAGCATCAGCAGGGCCTGGGCCTTGCGTTCCTCGGGGGCCAGGCCCAGTCCGGCGCGGACGGCGGCCCGTACGCTGCCCGGCTTCAAGGGCCGTCCGTCGACCAGTACCTGACCGGACGTCGGTTTCCGGGCCCCGTAGACGGTCTCCAGGATCTCGGAGCGGCCCGAGCCGACGAGTCCGGCGAGGCCGACGATCTCGCCCGGCCGCACCTCCAGGTCGAAGGGCTCGAACTCCCCTTGGCGGGCCAGCCCTTGAATCCGGAGAACCGATTCTCCGGTCGGCGGGGAGACGGGCCGGTCGGGGAAGACGTACTCGACGTTGCGGCCCGTCATCAGCGCGACGACCTCGCGGGTCGGTGTCGACTTCGCCGGGAGCCCGTTCGCGACGGCCCGCCCGTCCTTGAGCACGGTGACCCGGTCGCCGATGCGCCGGATCTCCTCCAGACGGTGCGAGATGTAGACGACGGCGACTCCGGCGGCGGTGAGATCGCCGACGATACGGAAGAGGTTGTCGACCTCGTCAGGGTCGAGGGCGGCGGAGGGCTCGTCCATCACGATGAGCCGCACGTCGTGGGAGAGCGCCCGGGCCATGGACACGATCTGCTGCTGCGCGGCCGACAACTCCCCGACCAGACGGGCCGGATCGACCTCGGGGTGCCCGAGTCTCTTGAGGAGCCGGGCGGTCGACTCGCGCGCCGTCTTCCCGCGTACGACGAATCCGGCGGTGGTCGGCTCGTGGCCGAGATGGACGTTCTCGGCGACCGACAGATGCTCCACCAGGTCGAGTTCCTGGTAGATGGTGGCGATGCCGAGGCGCATGGCGGCGATCGGCGAGCGGAGCGTGACCTCCTCGCCGCGCCAGCGGATGGTGCCGGTGTCGGGTTGGTGGGCACCGGCCAGGACCTTGATGAGGGTCGACTTGCCCGCGCCGTTCTGGCCGAGCAGACAGTGCACCTCACCGGCCTGGACGTCGAGGTCGACGCCGTCGAGCGCCCGGACTCCGGGGAACGACTTGGTGATGCCGGACATGCTGAGCAGCGGTGGTTCTGGTGCCATGCGAATTCCCCTTGGCGGGCGTGCGGGCCGGTTTCAGGGCAGGGCGGAGCGGGGCACTGTGCAGGGCTCGGTACGGAAGCGTGGTGCGACGTGCTGACGAGCTGACGTGCGCTTACGCGGGTGAGAACAGGTGATCGCTGATGAGCCGGGCCGCGCCGATGACACCGGCGGCGGGTCCCAACTCGCCCAGGACGATGGGCAGATTGCCGGTCGCCAGCGGCAGCGACTGGCGGTAGACCTGGGTGCGGATCGCGGCGAGCAGCGTGTGGCCGAGGCCGGTCACCCCGCCGCCGATCACCACGAGACCCGGGTTGAAGAAGCTGACCAGGCCGGCGATGACCTGGCCGGTGTGATTGCCGCCCTCGCGGATCAGGTCGAGTGCGGTGGCGTCGCCCGCGGCGGCCGCGGCGGCGACATCGACGGCCGTGAGACCGCCGTTCGCCTCAAGACGCGACGCCAGTTCGGCCGAAAGCCCCTGCTGGGCGGCCTCCGTGGCGTCGCGGGCGAGGGCCGCCCCGCTGAAGTGGGCCTCCAGGCAGCCCCGGTTGCCACAGGCGCAGGGCCTGCCGTCGGACACGGCCTGGATGTGCCCGATGTCGCCGGCGCTGCCCGTCGTACCGCGGTAGACCTCACCGCCGACGACGATGCCGCAGCCGATGCCGGTGCCGATCTTGACACAGAGGAAGTCGGCGACGGTGCGGGCGACGCCCGCGTGCTGCTCCCCCATCGCCATGAGGTTCACGTCGTTGTCGACCATGACCGGGCAGCCGAGTTCCTGGCTGAGCGCCTCCCGTACGGGGAAGCCGTCCCAGCCGGGCATGATCGGCGGTGCCACCGGGATGCCCTCGGGGAAACGGACCGGGCCCGGGACACCGATGCCGGCGCCGTCGAACCCCTCCGCGAGCCCGGAGGCCTTCAGTTTCGCGGCCATGGCCAGGACCTGCTCGAAGACCGCGACGGGGCCTTCGCGTACGTCCATGGGCTGGTTGATGTGGCCGAGGGTCTCCAGTTCGGCGTTGGTGACGGCGACGTCGACCGAGGTCGCGCCGATGTCGACGCCGAGGAAGCGCAGACCGGGGTTGAGCCGGATGTTGTGGGAGCGACGGCCACCGCGCGAGGCGGCGAGTCCGTCGGCCACGACCAGCCCCGTCTCCAGCAGCCGGTCCACCTCCACGGCGAGCTTGGACCGCGAGAGATCGACCTGGTCGCCCAGCTGGGCACGGGAGTTGGGGCCGCCGTCGCGCAACAGCGTGAGCAGTCGGGCCTGGTGGGCGTTTCCGGGTCGTGCGGTCATGCGTCTCACGAGCCCCTCCCCGCCTCGATCGGCCTGTGCGCGCCGGATTTCCGCCACATCAGTGGCTTGCTTTCGGAGGGAACGTAGCAGCGGCTGCCGGAGGTGGGAAGAAGTCGCGCAGGAATTGCCCTCTACTTTTTCCACTCACAGGACAAAGACGCGAGGGGCGAGTCTTACCCGGCGGGTAATCGACCGTGAGAGCGGCCCAGGTCAGGCTGGCACCAGCACGCGTCATCGACGTCCGGAGGTCCTCATGAGCGACACCCCTGCCCCCGAAGCTCTGCTGAAGGCGGTGCCCTTCGCCGAGAAGCTGGGCATCGCCCTCGCGGAGGCCGCCCCCGCCCGGGTCAGCGCCGTGCTTGCCTGGACCCCGGAGTTGTGCACGGTGGGCGGCGCTCTGCACGGCGGAGCCTTGATGGCGCTCGCCGACACGGCCGGCGCGGTCTGCGCGTTCCTCAATCTGCCGCCGGGAGCGGGCACCTCGACGGTCGAGTCGAAGACGAACTTCTTCCGCGCCGTGCGGTCGGGCGTCGTCCGCGCCGAGGCGCGGCCCGTACACGTGGGGCGCTCGTTCATCGCCGTACGGACGGACCTGCACGACGAGGACGGCACCCTGGTGGGTCAGACGACACAGACCCAGGCGGTGCTGACCGCCGGCTGAGGCAGCTCTACGAACGCGCTCGCGCGTGGTACGACCGCCTTGTGTGCTCGGTGTGTTCGCGCATCAGCTGGGTGGCCCGCTGTTCGTCCCGGTCGGAGATGGCTGCGATCAGTTCGCGGTGTTCGATCCAGGACTGGTGGCCGCGCTGCCGGGCCACGGGCGTGTAGTACCAGCGCACCCGCCGGTCGACCTGGGCGGCGAGTTCGGCGAGGACGGCGTTGCCCGCGAGCTCCATGATCTTGGCGTGGAAGCGGGCGTTCATGGCGACGGCGCCGTCCACGTCGTCGGCCTCGACGGCCTTCTCGCCCTCCGCGCAGAGGGATTCGAGGGCGGTGAGGCCGGCGCTGTTCGCGTTGGCCGCCGCGAGTCGGGCCGCCTCGGCCTCCAGGAGCGTACGGACCGTGAGGAGCTGGTCGGCCTCCTCCTCCGTCGGCTCGTGCACGAACGCGCCCTGGGCGGGCCGCAGATCGACCCACCCCTCGGTGTTGAGCCGCTGCAGCGCCTCGCGCACCGGCTGCCGGGACACCCCCAGATGCCCGGCGAGTTCGCTCTCGACGAGGTGCTGGCCGGGCTGGAGCGCGCGGGTGGTGATGAGTTCGAGGAGCGCCTCGTAGACGCGGTCACGCAGCGGACCCGGGCGTTCCAGCTTGGGTACCGCCCCCTGGGGCAGGCCTGTCGAAAGCATCGCGGTCCCCCTCCTCGGCAGGGCCGTGCACAGCGCGGCGGCTACCGGTGTCGCCGCAGAGTCAGTATCGATTGTCTTTCGTCTACAGTCTACGGCGCACAAAGACCAGGGATTCGGGCAGTTGACCGCGTCACACCGGAGCGGCACCACGGCGGCCCGGAGCGGGACTCAGGGGCAGCGCACGACCTGTCCCGCGTACGACAGGTTCCCGCCGAAGCCGAACAGCAGGACCGGGTCGCCGGTGGCGACCGCGCCCTGTTCGACGAGCTTGGAGAAGGCGAGCGGGATGCTCGCGGCGGAGGTGTTGCCGGACTCGGTGACATCGCGCGCGACGACCGCGTTCACGGCACCGATCTTCTCGGCGAGGGGTTCGATGATGCGCAGGTTCGCCTGGTGCAGGACGACCCCGGCGAGATCGGCCGGCTCAAGACCGGCCCGCTCGCACGCCCGGCGCGCGATGGGCGGCAGCTGCGTGGTGGCCCAGCGGTAGACGCTCTGCCCTTCCTGGGCGAAACGCGGCGGAGTGCCCTCGATCCGCACCGCGTGTCCCATCTCGGGCACCGAGCCCCACAGCACCGGCCCGATGCCGGACTCCTCGGCGGCCTCGACGACCGCGGCCCCGGCCCCGTCGCCGACGAGCACGCAGGTGGTGCGGTCGCTCCAGTCGGTCACCTCGGACATCTTGTCGGCCCCGATGACCAGCGCACGGCTCGCGCCCCCCGCGCGGACGGCGTGGTCGGCGGTGGCCAGGGCATGGGTGAATCCGGCGCACACGACGTTGAGGTCCATGGTGGCCGGGTGCGGCATCCCGAGGCGGGCCGCGACCCGGGCCGCCATGTTGGGAGAGCGGTCGACGGCGGTCGAGGTGGCCACCAGCACCAGGTCGATGTCGGCGGGGGCGAGGCCGGCCGCCGCGAGGGCCTTTGCGGCGGCGTGGGCGGCCAGCTCGTCGACCGGCTCGTCGGGCCCGGCGATGTGGCGGGTGCGGATGCCCACCCGGCTCCTGATCCACTCGTCACTGGTGTCCACCAAGCCCGCCAGGTCCTCGTTGGTGAGCACCTTGGCGGGCTGGTAGTGGCCGACGGCGGCGATGCGCGAGCCGTTCATCTGGGTGGGTCCCCCTCGTTGCCTTGGGTAGCGGGACCCACCAGTCTGATCAGTGACTCACGGGTACGACGGCAGCCAAGGCAACAGGAAACCGGCGCCAGGCTTGTCAGCTTCGGTCAGGACCTCGGACACCCGGACACCTGTCGAAAGCCCGGCCAGGCCGTCATCCGGTGAACAGCTGTGTCGCCTTCCGGACGAGCTCGTACAGCCCGTAGGCGAGCGGTACGCCCACCCACACCCAGGCGAAGGCGATCAGCCACCGCCGGTCAGGGCTGGGCGGACTCTGACTGCTGCTGGACACGATCGGCCTCCTTCGGCTGCGGGACGTGATGGCGGGGGTCGACGGGCCGGACGAGCTCGTTGGCGACGAAGCCGACGACGAGCAGGCCGATCATGATGACGAAGGACAGTCCGTACAGGGACGCGCCGTGCCGGCCCGCCTCCTCCTGCCGGTCGGCGATCCAGTTCACGATGAGCGGCCCGAGCACACCGGCCAGGGACCAGGCGGTGAGCAGCCGCCCATGGATGGCACCGACCTGGTACGTGCCGAACAGGTCCTTCAGATACGCCGGGATCGTCGCGAAGCCGCCGCCGTAGAAGGAGAGGATGACCAGCGCGCACAGGATGAACAGCGGCTTGGAGGTGTCGCCGAACAGGGCGATGAGCGCGTACATCAGCGCGCCGACGCCCAGGTAGACGCGGTAGATGTTCTTGCGGCCGATCAGGTCGGACGTCGACGACCAGCCGATGCGGCCCGCCATGTTCGCCGCCGACAGCAGCGCCACGAAGCCGGCGGCGGCCGTCACGGACACCGGTGTGGAGGTGTCCGCGAAGAAGTCCGTGATCATCGGGGCGGCCTTCTCCAGGATGCCGATGCCCGCGGTGACGTTCATGCAGAGCACGAGCCACAGGAACCAGAACTGGGGGGTGCGGATGGCCTGTTTCGCGGAAACCTGCGGGCCGGTGGGGGTTTGTCGCGCAGTTCCCGGCGCCTCTGGGGCATGACGCGGAACCCGGACCAGGAGCACACCCAGCAGCATGAAGACGGCGTACGACAGCCCGTGCACCAGGAAGGCCAGCGCGATGCCGGAGCTGTCGCTGCCGAACGACTCCAGCATCTGGGCGCTCCACGGCGAGGCGATCAGCGCGCCGCCGCCGAAGCCCATGATGGCGATGCCGGTGGCCATGCCCGGCCGGTCCGGGAACCACTTGATCAGTGTGGAGACGGGCGAGATGTAGCCGATGCCGAGGCCGATGCCGCCGACGAAGCCGTAGCCGAACACGATCAGCCAGTACTGCTCCAGGGACGCGCCCAGCGCGGAGAGCAGGAAGCCGGAGGAGAAGCAGACCAGGGCGACGGTCATCGCCCAGCGGGGGCCGTTGCGTTCCACGAGTGTGCCGCCGAACGCGGCGGACAGGCCCAGCATGACGATGCCGAGCTGGAAGGGCAGCGCGCTCTGTGTGCCGCTGAGGCCGAGCGCGGACTCGAGGGGCGGTTTGAACACGCTCCAGGCGTAGGCCTGGCCGATGGAGAGATGTACGGAGAGAGCGGCGGGCGGAACGAGCCAGCGGCTCCAGCCCGGGGGCGCGACTGGGGGACTCATGAGTCCTGGACGGTAGGCAGTCGCACGGGAGTTGGAAAGGCGGCGCGTCGACCGTATGCGGTGAGCGGTATTCAGCATGCGCCGAACGGTCGCCGCGCGAACCCTTGCCGCCCCAACCTCCATACTGTAGACAATATTTCGTCGACACAAGCCGCACGACCCGTTCCTGAGCGGTCGTACGGCGGTCACACCTCCGCGGTATCCCTCAAACCGAACGGAGTGTTCCCGTGAAAGTCGCAGTTCTCGGCGCCGGTGCCATCGGCGCCTACGTCGGCGCCGCGCTCCACCGCGCGGGTGCCGAGGTGCATCTCATCGCCCGTGGACCGCATCTGGCGGCCATGAGGCAGCACGGAGTCCGGGTGCGCAGCCCGCGGGGCGATTTCACCGCGCATCCCCACGCGACCGACGACCCGGCCGAAGTGGGCCCGGTCGACTACGTCTTCCTGGGCCTGAAGGCCAACGCGTACGCGGCGTGCGGGCCGCTGATCGCACCGTTGCTGCACGGGACGACGGCGGTCGTCGCGGCCCAGAACGGCATCCCCTGGTGGTACTTCCACCGGCACGGCGGCCCGTACGACGGCCACCGCGTCGAGAGCGTGGACCCGGACGGCGCGGTCAGTGCGGTGCTCGCGCCCGAACGGGCCGTCGGGTGTGTCGTCTACGCGGCGACCGAGCTCGAAGGACCGGGCGTGGTACGGCACTTGGAGGGCACGCGGTTCTCGATCGGCGAGCCCGACCGCAGCCTCTCGGCACGCTGTCTCGGCTTCAGCGAGGCGATGCGGGCGGGCGGGCTGAAGTGCCCGGTGGAGCCCGATCTGCGGGACGACATCTGGGTCAAGCTGCTCGGCAACATCTCCTTCAACCCGATCAGCGCGCTGGCCCGCGCCACCATGCGGCAGATGTGCCTGCACGGCGGCACCCGCCGGGTCATCGAGATCATGATGACCGAGACGCTCACGGTCGCCCGGGCCCTCGGCTGCGAGGTCGGCGTCTCCATCGAGCGCCGGCTCGCGGGCGCCGAGCGGGTCGGCGACCACCGCACCTCCACGCTCCAGGACCTGGAGCGCGGCAAGCCGCTGGAACTCGACGTATTGCTCGCGGCGGTCGTCGAGCTGGCGGAGATCACCGGCGTGGAAGTGCCCACCCTGCGCACCGTGCACGCCATCTCGGACCTGCTCGCGCTGAGGAGCGCCGCATGAGGAAACGCCAACCGAAGACCTACACCCGGCTGACCCACCCGCTCGTACGTGATTCCCGCGACGAGCCGTTCCGGCAGGCGAGCTGGGAGGAGGCCCTGGACCGCGCCGCCCGGGGGCTGGACGCCGCGCGCGGCGCGTTCGGGATGTTCTCCTGCGCCCGCGCCACCAACGAGATGAACTACGTGGCGCAGAAGTTCGCCCGGGTCGTCATGGGCACCAACAACGTCGACTCCTGCAACCGCACCTGTCACGCCCCGAGCGTGGCCGGCCTGTCGGCGGCGTTCGGCTCCGGCGGCGGGACGTCGTCGTACGAGGAGATCGAGCACACGGACCTGGTCGTGATGTGGGGCTCCAACGCCCGCTTCGCGCACCCGATCTTCTTCCAGCACGTGCTGAAGGGGATCAGGAACGGGGCCCGGATGTACGCGGTCGATCCGCGCCGGACCTCGACCGCCGAGTGGGCGGAGAGCTGGCTCGGCCTCAACGTCGGCACCGACATCCCGATGGCGCACGCGATCGGCCGCGAGATCATCCACGCGGGCCTGGTCAACGAGGCGTTCGTCGAGCGGGCGACCACCGGCTTCGAGGAGTACCGGGTGCTGGTCGAGCCGTGGACGCTGTCGCTCGCCGAGAAGGTGACGGGCGTGCCGGCCGCGGCGATCCGCGAGCTGGCGCACGCCTACGCCCGTGCCGAGCGCGCCCAGCTGTGCTGGACCCTCGGCATCACCGAGCACCACAACGGCACCGACAACGTCCGCGCCCTGATCAACCTGTCCCTGCTCACCGGCCATGTCGGCCGCTACGGCTCGGGCCTGCAACCCCTGCGCGGGCAGAACAACGTGCAGGGCGGCGGCGACATGGGCGCGATCCCCAACCGGCTGCCGGGCTTCCAGGACATCCTCGACCCGGACACCCGGCTGAAGTTCGAGTCGGCCTGGGACACCGTCATCCAGCCGCACTACGGCCTGAACCTCACGGAGATGTTCGAGGCGATGGAGGAGGGCGGTCTCAAGGCCGTCTACTGCATCGGCGAGAACCCGGCCCAGTCGGAGGCCGACAGCGAGCAGGCCGTACGGCGGCTCAGGGCCCTGGACTTCCTCGTCGTCCAGGACATCTTCCTCACGAAGACGGCCGAACTCGCGGACGTCGTCCTGCCGGCCACCGCCGGCTGGGCGGAGACCGAGGGCACGACCACCAACAGCGAGCGGCGGGTGCAGCGGGTCCGCAGGGCCGTCACCCCGCCCGGCGAGGCCCGCGAGGACATCGACATCCTCTGCGACCTCGCGGCCCGGCTCGGCCACGACTGGAAGTACGCCGACGCCGAGACCGTGTGGAACGAGCTGAGGTCCGTCTCGCCCGACCACTACGGCATGACGTACGAACGTCTGGAGGAGCACCAGGGCATCCAGTGGCCCTGCCCCAGCACGGACGGGCTCGAACCGAGCTATCTGCACGGCCGGTTGTGGGAAGCGGACCCCTCCGAACGCGGCCCGCTCGCACCCTTCGGGATCGTGCAGCACGACCCGCCCGTGGACCTGACCGACGAGCGGTTCCCGATCCGGCTGACCACCGGGCGGCGGCTCGACTCCTACAACACCGGTGTGCAGAGCGGCGGTTACGCCTCGCCGCTGCGGCGCGGCGAGTTCATCGAGCTGTGCCCGGAGGACGCCGAGCGCTACGGGGTCGTGGTCGGTG
Source organism: Streptomyces sp. NPDC050546 (assembly GCF_044457425.1). Taxonomy (NCBI): domain Bacteria; kingdom Bacillati; phylum Actinomycetota; class Actinomycetes; order Kitasatosporales; family Streptomycetaceae; genus Streptomyces; species Streptomyces sp. NPDC050546. The sequence continues at coordinate 127,688 of NZ_JBITGX010000002.1, read as the reverse complement.
AGCAGGTCCAGGTCACCTCACGGCGCGGGTCGGTGACCGCGCCTGTGTGGGTGGACACCGCGCTGCGCCCCGGGCTCGCCTTCATGACCATGCACTTCCCCGACGAGGTGGACACCAACGCGCTGACGATCGAGGCGAACTGCCCGATCGCGGGGACGGCGGAGTTCAAGGCGTCGGCGATCCGGATCGAGAAGCTGCCCATCGCGACCATCGTGGGGTGACGCACTGTGGACCTGCACTTCGGTGACAGCAAACCGACGGACGAGGAACGGGCGGCCGTCGACGCCCTGCTCGGCCCGCCCGAGTCCTCCTGGGAGGGCGCCGACCGCTCCGATGCCGACTTGAGGTGGGCCCGGGGCGGGCGCGAGGCCCGCGACCGCCGCGACCTGCTGTTGCCGGGGCTGCACGCCCTCAACGACCGGATCGGCTGGATCAGCGACGGCGCCCTCGACTACCTGTGCCGGCGGCTGACGGTACCGCCGGCGGAGGCGTACGGGGTCGCCACCTTCTACGCCATGTTCTCGGTCAAGCCCCGTCCGGCGACCGTGCTCCATGTGTGCACGGACCTGGCGTGCGCGGCGGCCGGGGCGCCGGAGCTGTGCGCCGGGATCGAGGAGCGGCTGGGCCTCGGCAGCGGTGTCACGGTGGAGCGCAGCCCCTGTCTGGGTCTGTGCGAACGGGCCCCGGCCGCGCTCGCGATCAGGGCCGGGGATCCGGTGCGTACGGCGGTGTCGGCGCCGGCGACCGTCGAGCGGGCGGTCCTCGCCGCGAGTGCGCCCGACTCGGCGCCGGAGGAGCCGCCCGCCGCCCTGGCGGTGCCCCAGGCCGGGCAGGACGGCCTGATGCTGCTCCACCGCGTCGGCGTGGTCGACCCCGCCTCGCTCGACGACTACCGCGCCCACGGCGGCTACACCGCCCTGCGCCGGGCCTTCGAGCTGGGCCCGGCCGGGGTGATCCGCGAGGTCACCGACTCGGGCCTGGTCGGGCGCGGCGGGGCCGCCTTCCCCACCGGCCGCAAGTGGCAGGCCACCGCGTCCCAGCCCGATCGTCCGCACTACCTCGTCTGCAACGCCGACGAGTCCGAGCCGGGCACCTTCAAGGACCGGGTGCTCATGGAGGGCGACCCGTACGCGCTGGTCGAGGCGATGACGATCGCCGCGTACGCGACCGGCGCCCACCGGGGCTTCGTGTACCTGCGCGGCGAGTACCCGCGCGCCCTGCACCGGCTGGAGCACGCGATCGCGCAGGCACGCGCGCGTGGACTGCTCGGTGACGACATCCTCGGCCAGGGCTACGCCTTCGACCTCGAGATCCGGCGCGGCGCGGGCGCCTACATCTGCGGCGAGGAGACGGCCCTGTTCAACTCCATCGAGGGCTACCGGGGCGAGCCTCGCTCGAAGCCGCCGTTCCCCGTGGAGAAGGGCCTGTTCGGCAAGCCGACGGTCGAGAACAACGTGGAGACGCTGGTCAACGTCCTGCCGGTCCTCACAATGGGCGCCCCGGCCTACGCGGCGATCGGCACGGACCGGTCCACCGGCCCGAAGCTGTACTGCGTCTCGGGGAGTGTGGAGCGGCCCGGTGTCTACGAGCTGCCGTTCGGCGCGACGCTGGGCGATCTGCTCACGCTCGCCGGGGTGCGGGAGGGGCTGCGGGCGGTGCTGCTCGGCGGGGCGGCGGGCGGTTTCGTCCGGGCCGACGAGCTGGACATCCCGCTCACCTTCGAGGGGACGCGGGAGGCGGGCACGACGCTCGGCTCGGGGGTCGTGATGGCCTTCGACGACTCCGTGCCCCTGCCCCGGCTGCTGCTGCGCATCGCCGAGTTCTTCCGGGACGAGTCCTGCGGGCAGTGCGTGCCGTGCCGGGTCGGGACCGTGCGGCAGGAGGAGGCGCTGCACCGGATCGTGGAGCGCACCGGCGCCGACGCCGCCGGGGACATCGCCCTGCTCAGGGAGGTCGGCCGCGCGATGCGGGACGCCTCGATCTGCGGTCTCGGGCAGACCGCGTGGAACGCCGTGGAATCCGCCATCGACCGTCTGGGGGCGTACGAATGACCGTCACACCGCTGGGGATCCCGCGCCGTCTGCTGGAGTTCACGCTCGACGGGGAGCCGGTGCGGGCGCCCGAGGGCTCGACGATCCTCGACGCCTGCCGGGCCGCCGGGAAGGACGTCCCGACCCTGTGCGAGGGCGACACGCTCCGGCCCAAGAACGCCTGCCGCGTCTGCGTCGTCGAGGTCGAGGGGGCCAGGACCCTCGTCCCGGCCTGCTCCCGCAAGGCCGAGCCCGGCATGGAGGTGCGCACCGACACGGAACGCGCCCGGCACAGCCGGAAGATCGTCCTGGAGCTGCTCGCGTCCTCCGTGGACCTGTCGACGACCCCGAAGGCCGCCGAGTGGCTCAAGGAGTACGAGGCGAAGCCCGACCGTTTCGGCCCGGACGCGGCCCGCCTCAACGAGGAACCGAAGGTCGACAACGACCTGTATGTGCGCGACTACGACAAGTGCATCCTCTGCTACAAGTGTGTGGACGCCTGCGGCGACCAGTGGCAGAACACCTTCGCGATCTCGGTCGCCGGGCGCGGTTTCGACGCCCGGATCGCCGTGGAACACGACGCTCCGCTGACCGACTCGGCGTGCGTGTACTGCGGCAACTGCATCGAGGTGTGCCCCACGGGCGCGCTGTCCTTCAAGTCCGAGTTCGACATGCGCGCGGCGGGTACGTGGGAGGAGTCGCGCCAGACGGAGACGACCACCGTGTGCGCGTACTGCGGAGTGGGCTGCAACCTGACGCTCCATGTGCAGGACAATGAGATCGTGAAGGTCACCTCGCCGCACGACAACCCGGTGACCCACGGCAATCTCTGCATCAAGGGCCGCTTCGGCTACCAGCACGTACAGAACCGGGGCTGATCAGGACATGGGACGTGTCACGGAACGACGCAAGGTGCTCCGCATCCGGGACGGGGTGGTCTCCAGCCGCCCGGACACGCTCGTCGCGGAGGAACCCCTGGAGATCCGGCTCAACGGCAAGTCCCTGGCGATCACCATGCGCACCCCGGGCGACGACTTCGCCCTGGCGGCGGGCTTCCTGGTGAGCGAGGGGGTGCTGGGCGGGCAGGACGACCTCCAGAACATCGTCTACTGCGCGGGGGCGACCGTCGACGGCTCGAACACATACAACATCGTCGACGTGAAGACGGCGCCGGACGTGGTGATCCCCGACATCACGCTGGAGCGGAACGTCTACACCACCTCCTCCTGCGGGCTGTGCGGCAAGGCGTCGCTGGACGCGGTGCGCACGACGGCCCGCTGGCCCATCGAGGACACTCCCCCGGTCCGGGTGAGCCCCGAGCTGCTCGCGGAGCTGCCCGACCGGCTGCGCGCCGCCCAGCGGGTCTTCGACCGCACCGGGGGCCTGCACGCGGCGGCGCTGTTCTCCGAGGAGGGCGAGCTGCTGGACGTCCGGGAGGACGTGGGCCGGCACAACGCGGTCGACAAGCTGGTCGGCCGTGCCCTGCAGAACGGGGAGCTGCCGCTGTCGCGGGCGATCCTGCTCGTGTCGGGCCGGGCCTCCTTCGAGCTGGCGCAGAAGGCGGTGATGGCCGGCCTGCCGATGCTGGCCGCGGTGTCGGCGCCGTCCTCGCTGGCGGTGGATCTGGCCGCCGAGACCGGCCTGACACTGGTGGGCTTCCTGCGGGGCGGTTCCATGAACGTGTACGCGGGTGAGGACCGGATCGCTCTGCGGGCGGCGGCCGCCCAGGGCTGAACAGGTTCCTCCGCGACACGGCGGCGGGGCCCCGACCGGCGGGGAGCGCCCCCTGCGCCGCAGGGGCCCCGTCTCGGCCTGCCCGAGGGCGGAGCACCCTCAGTCGGCTGTGCCGGATATCCGGATCAGCATCGCCGTGAACTGCTCGCGTTCGGCCGCCGACAGCGGGGCGAGCAGCTCGTCGTTGGCGGCCCGGGCCGCCTTCTCGCAGCGCTTGAGCAGCCGGGCTCCCCGTGGGGTGAGGGACACCGCGTTCTTGCGGCGGTCCCTCGGGTCCGGCTCGCGCAGCACCAGGTCCGCCGACTGGAGGTCGTCGAGGATGCCGACCAGGTCCTTGGGGTCGAGCCGGATCCCGCGGCCGAGGTCGGCCTGGGCGACGGGGCCGAGGTCACGGACGGCGGAGAGCACCACGTGGTGCCACATCCTCATGTCCTGCTCGGCCAGCGCCTCGGCCACCAGGGTCCGGCCGCGGGCGGCGGCGCGGCCGAGCAGCCAGCTGGGCAGGGAGCGGATCGCGGGCAGAAGGGCTTCCGACATGGCCGCAGCCTAGCCAAGAAATCGTTGGTCCTTCCTATGATCGTCCTATACCGTTGGGCTTCCCAACGACTTCGTTGGGAGTACCAACGACCACGGAGGTGCGATGCGTCGCGTCCGCTACGAATCCCGAGGCGGCCCCCTGTCCGTGGAGGAGGCTCCGGTCCCCGAGCCCGGCCCCGGAGAACTGCTCGTGCGCGCGGAGGCGATCGGCGTCACGCTCCCGGTCGTACGCAAGGTCACCGAGGCGGCCGAGCCGGGCCCGCTCGGCGGCGAGATCGCCGGGGAGGTCACGGCCGTCGGCGAGGGCGTCACGCGCTTCGGCACCGGCGACCGGGTGACGGGGCTCTGCTTCGGCCACGGCTACGCCGACTTCGCCCTCCTGCACGAGGCCATGGCCTCCCCGGTACCGGCCGGTGCCCGCGCCGTCGACGCGGTCGCCCTGGTCCGCAGCGGCCTGGTCGCCCTCGGCGCCCTGGCGGCGGCCCGGCCCGAGCCCGGCGAGGCGGCCCTGGTCACGGCGGCGGCGAGCGGCGTCGGCCATCTGGCCGTTCAGCTGGCCAGGACGCGGGGCGCGGGGCGGGTCGTGGGGGCCGTTTCCGACCCGGAGAAGGCCGGGTTCGTCCGCGGCCTGGGCGCCGACCACGTCGTCGCATACGGCGACGACAGCTGGGGCACGCCCGTCGACTACGCCCTGGACGCGGTCGGCGGCGAGCTGCTCACCCGGGCCCTCGCCGCACTCGCCCCGGAGGGACGGCTGGTGGCGTACAGCTCGGGCGGCGGCACCGTCCAGGCGTACGACCTGCTGGTGGGCGCCAAGTCCGTGATCGGGTTCCAGATGGCCCGTATCGCCCGCGGGAGACCGGAGTTGTACGAGCACTGGCGCGAAGAGCTGTGGCGGCTGTTCGCGGCGGGAGAGGTCAAGCCCGTCGTCCACGGGGAGTTCGCCTTGGCGGACGCGGCGAAGGCCCACGGAGAGATCGAGGCGCGGGCCAACCGCGGAAAGGTCGTCCTGATCCCCTGACGCACGCTTCTTGTGGGGGGTCTGTGAGTCCAAGTACCGTCTGTGGCCCCACACATGGGACGTGGGATGTCCGGTTGTCCGCACCTCTGCCGCCCGGATGTCCGTTCCCATGCCTCGGTGGTCCAGCCGACAGACGCATGAAGGGCAGGTCGCACCATGCCGTCAAGTCTTCGCGCACGTCTGAGATCCACCCTGACAGCCGTTCTCGCCGCCGCCGCGCTGCTCGCGCCGGCCCTCCCCGCCCAGGCCCGGCCGGCCACGGCCTTACCGGAGTTCGAACAACAGGTCCTCTTCAAGGCCTCCCAGGACCCCGGCTACGCCTGCTTCCGTATCCCGGCGATCGTGCGGACCACGTCCGGAACGCTGCTCGCCTTCGCCGAGGGCCGCGTCCTCAACTGCGGTGACGCGGCCGACATCGACATCGTCCTCAAGCGCTCCACCGACGGCGGCCGCACCTGGGGACCGCTCCAGGTCGTCACCGAGGGCGCCGGCGACACACACGGCAACCCGGCGCCCCTCGTGGACCGCAGGACCGGCCGGATCCTGCTGGCCGAGACGTACAACACCGGCCGGACCGACGCCGGCAACTGCACCGTCCCCTGCGACCGCAGCCCCCATCTGCAGTACAGCGACGACGACGGCCGGACATGGTCGAAGCCGCGCGACCTGAGCGACCAGATCCTGCCCGCGCACTGGAACTCCTGGTACGCCACCGGCCCCGTGCACGGCATCCAGCTCACCCGCGGCAAGCACGCCGGGCGGCTCGTGTTCGGCGTCAACACCGAGACGTGGGACGGCAGTCGGGTCACCGCGAACCACGCCGCGCTCATCGTCAGCGACGACGGCGGCGACCACTGGCGGGTCGGCGCCACGGACTCCTGGCCCATAGCCCTCGACGGCGCGTTCCGGCAGAAGCCGTCCGAGGTGACGCTCACCGAACGCACCGACGGCGCCCTCCTCGTCAGCGGCCGGGAACAGGACGGCACCGATCTGGGCCACCGTGCCCAGACCCTCAGCCGGGACGGCGGCGACAGCTTCGCCACGCCCTTCCGCGACCTCCCGGACCTCTACACCCCGCAGGTCCAGGGCGCGACCGTACGCCTGGGCGACCGGCTCCTGCTGTCCGCTCCGGCCGACCCCGACCGCCGCCGCACGATGATGGTCCGCTCCTCCTACGACGGCGGACGCACCTGGGACAGCGTGGACCGGGGCACGGTCGTCACCACCGACTGGTCCGGCTACTCCGACATGGCGGCCGTCGACGGCACGACGGTCGGCCTGCTGTACGAGGGCGGCGCGGTCGACGCCCGCGACGAGATCCGCTTCGCCCGCTTCACCGAGGACTGGCTGAAGCCGCGCCGGGGTCCCGACCCGACCACCCGTGACGCCGCGTCGGTGGCGACGCCCGCGGCCGTGCTCGGCGGTGCCGCCCGGACCACGGGCGTGCGCGGCGGTGCGCTGTCCTTCGACGGAACGGACGACGCCGTGCGGCTGCCGTACAGGTCCCGGCTCCCGCTCGGCGAAGGGGACTTCACCGCCTCGCTGTTCTTCCGCTACACGGCCACGACCGGCGAACAGCCCTTCCTGTGGATGGGCGGCATCGGCAGCACACAGCCGCAGATCTGGCTGCGCGGCGAGCCGGCGAGCAACCGGGTCCGGGGGCTCATCACCACCCGGTCGGGCGCGAGCACCGTCAGGTCGGCCTCGGTGTGGACCGACGGCGCCCACAACGACGGACGCTGGCACCATCTGGCCCTGCGCAGGGGCGACGGAAAGCTGACGCTCTTCCTCGACGGTGCGCCGCTCACCACCACGGACGTGCCGGGCTCGGTCAGCCGTAACTCCCCGTTCGGCGTGCACGTAGGCCAGCGGATGGACAGCAGGGCGTTCCTCAGCGGGGCGATCGACGACGTCCACGTCTGGAACCGGGCACTGTCCGACGAGGAGCTGGCGTCCGGCGCCGCGAAGGCGGCCGCCAGGGGCACCGTCCTGTGGCTGCCCATGGACCAGGTGAGCGGCAGCAACTAACGTCACGGAGCGTGCCCGACGACTCAAGAGCAGCACGAGCACGACAGCGCACCGGAACCGGGATCGGCCTGCTGCTGGCCCTGGTTCTCGGTGCCGCCCTGATCGTCGCCCTGCCGGAGGACGAGAGCCGGGACGACGGCGCCTGCCGGGCACGGACGGTGGACTCGTGGCGAGCGGACGACGGCCTCACCGCCGAGTTCGCCCGCTACGGCGACGACGCGAGCCGCACCGACGACTGGACCGGCGGCGACGGCACCCACTCGCTGCGGCTGCCCGACGGCCGGGTGCTTTGGCTGTTCTCCGACACCTTCCTTGGCCGGGTGTACGGCCCGCCCAACCCGGCCGGCGAGTCCCACGCCTGGCGGGAGACGGCCGAGCCGCTGGTGCGCAACTCGGCCGTGCTGATGCGCGACGGCAGGCTCGAAACCACCCTGCCCGCCCCGCTGTTCGCCGACCCGGCGCCGAACCAGTGGCGCTGGCCGGTCGGCGCCCGCGTCGAACCCCGCTCCCCGGGCTCCTCCGAGCAGGTGGTCCGGGTGCTGCTGTGGGTGCGCACGGCGGGGCAGGCTCCGTGGATCTACGGCGTGCCCACCGCGACCGAGGTCGCCACCCTGTCGCTGCCCGCTCTGCGCCTGGAGTCGATCGTCAAGGTGCTGGACCAGCAGCTGGTTCCCGACCCGTCCCGGCGGGTGCTGTTCGGCACGACGCTGGTCGAGGAGGACGGCTGGACGTACGTCTTCGGCGGCGACGACGGCCAGGCAGCCTCCCGCCCGGCCTCGCACGCCTACGTGGCACGCGTACGGGAGGGCGGGCTCGGGGATCCGGCGGCCTGGCGGTACTGGAACGGCTCGGCGTGGGCGGCCACCGCCCGCCCCCGGCCGGTGCTCGGGGACGGGCAGCGCAAGGGCGTCGGCAGCGCGTTCTCGGTCGTCCGGGACGGCGGCACGTATGTGCTGTTCACCATGGCCACGGGTACGAAGGGCCTGACGACCGTCGCCTCGTACTGGGCGTGCTCCCCGGCCGGGCCATGGCACGGGCCGGCGAAGGAGTTCAGTCCGTCGCTGCCGCAGGGCCAGGTGGCCGCCTACAACCCGCAGGTCCATCCGGTGCTGAGCGGCGACGGACGGCTCGTGCTGAGCTACGACGTCAACTGGCTGGAGACGACCGGCGCGGCGGCCCAGCTCAGCCGGAACGTGTCCCTGTACCGACCGCGGTTCGTGTCTCTGCGGCTGGCTCCGGCGGAGTGACCTGCGCGCGGGGGTCGTGCGAGCGGCGTTTGGCGATCACCGCGCACACCATCAGCTGCATCTGGTGGAAGAGCATCAGCGGCAGCACCGCCAGCGAGGCGTGCGCGCCGAACAGGACGCTCGCCATGGGCAGACCGGCGGCCAGGGACTTCTTCGAACCGGCGAACTGGAGGGTGATCCGGTCCTCCCGGCGGAAGCCCAGCGCCTTGCCGCCGTACCAGGTCAGCAGCAGCATCACGGCGAGGATCACGGCCTCCACGGCGAGCAGCCCACCCAGCCTGGCGGGGCTGACCTGGTGCCAGATGCCCTGCACCATGCCCTGGCTGAACGCGGTGTAGACGACGAGCAGGATCGAGCCGCGGTCCACCAGGCCGAGGACCTTCTTGTGGCGGGTGACGAAGCCGCCGATCCAGCGGCGCAGCAACTGCCCGGCGAGGAACGGCACCAGCAGCTGCAGCACGATCCTCAGCAGAGAGTCGGCGGAGAACCCGCCGCCGCTGCCGCCGAGCAGCGAGGCCGCGAGCAGCGGGGTGGCGATGATGCCGATGAGGGAGGAGAAGGAGCCCGCGCAGATCGCTGCGGGCACGTTGCCGCGGGCCATCGAGGTGAAGGCGATCGACGACTGGACGGTCGACGGGACGAGCGTGAGGAAGAGCAGGCCCTGGTAGAGCGGGTCGGTGAGGATCACCGGCACCAGCCCGCGGGCCGCGAGGCCGAGCAGCGGGAAGACGACGAAGGTGGCGGCCAGGACCGTGATGTGCAGCCGCCAGTGCCGCAGGCCGTCCAGCGCCTCACGGGTGGAGAGCCGGGCTCCGTAGAGGAAGAACAGGAGGGCGATCGCCGCCGTGGAGGCCCCGGACGCCACATCGGCGACCGACCCGCGGGCCGGGAACAGTGCGGCGACTCCCACCGTCGCCAGCAGGAGAAGGATGAACGGGTCGATCGGCATCCGGCGCGGCCGGCGCAGGCGTTTCACGGTGCTCCACTTGCTCGGTACTTGTTGCCCGGTACTTGTTGATCGGTACTTGTTGCGCGGTGCGTACGGGCGGTGCGGGGCCGGGGTGGCCCCCTCCCATCCTGCTCCCCGGCCCGGCGATCGGGAATCCCGTATACCGCTCTGACTGTCATCGCGTTCAGCGATAACCTGAGAACCATGTACGACCCCTCCCAGCTGCGCACCTTCCTGTCGGTGGCGCAGACACTGAGCTTCACTCAGGCCGCGCGGCGGCTCGGGCTGCGGCAGTCGACGGTCAGCCAGCACGTGCGGCGGCTGGAGGACGCCACCGGGCGGACGCTGTTCACGCGGGACACGCACTCGGTGGAGCTGACGGAGGACGGCGAGGCCATGCTCGGCTTCGCGCGCCGGATCCTGGAGGTGCACGAGCAGGCGACGGCCTTCTTCACGGGCACCCGGCTGCGCGGCCGACTGCGCTTCGGCGCCTCGGAGGACTTCGTGCTGACCCGGCTGCCCGAGATCCTCGAGGGCTTCCGGCACGACCACCCGGAGGTCGACCTGGAGCTCACGGTCGAGCTGTCGGGCACGCTGCACGAGCAGCTGGCCGCCGGGAAGCTGGACCTCGTCCTGGCCAAGCGGCGCCCCGAGGACCCGCGCGGTGAGCTGGTCCGGCACGACAGGCTGGTGTGGATCGGCGCGGAACGCCTCCGGCTCGACCCGGACCGCCCGGTGCCGCTGATCGTCTACCCGCCGCCGGGCATCACCCGCGCACTCGCCCTGGAGGCGCTGGAGCGGCAGGGCCGCGAGTGGCGTGTGGTGTGCACGAGCGGCAGTCTCAACGGCCTCGTCGCCGCGGCCCGGGCCGGCCTCGGCGTGATGGCCCACTCCCGCGGCCTCATCCCGCCGGGTCTGGTCCGGGTCCCGGACCGGGCGGGCCTGCCGGAACTGGGGCAGGTCGATTTCGTGGTGGTCCACGGCCGGCGCCGCCCCTCCGCACCGGGCGCCGCGGACGCCCTGGCGGCGGCGCTCCTGGCGGGCGGTGACCGGTTGCGCCGCAGCTCACGCAAGGACCTGTGACAACCGGAGTGACGGAATCCGCCGCCGCCGCGCTGACAGAAGAGACCCTTCTCAGAGGGCCCCGCACTGCGCCTGAAGTCGTACAGATTCGGTGGAGATTACGGCACCGAAACTTACTCAACCGTCAGTAATCTGTCCGACCCTTCCCCATGTGAGCGCTTTTTCCCTCGCTGACCAGCGCCGATGAGAGCGCTGCTCACCTTCGACCCCCCTCCCGCACCCTGGCCCCGTGGGGTAGCTTTCACGGCGCTGTGCGGAGCGTCACTCAACAGAAGCGCTGAGGAGCGGGGAGCGGGGTTTGCGCGAGTTCACCAACCCTCCGTTGGCGTTGGCACCTCCGGTGGGCGGTCTGGCCGACGTGGTCTTCGAGCATGCCCAGGAAGACCCGCTGTACATCGCCCTGGGCCGTAAGGACGACGCGGGGTACTGGCGGGATGTCACCGCCGCCGAGTTCCGTGACGAGGTGCTCGCTCTGGCCAAGGGCCTGCTGGCGAGCGGTATCCGGTTCGGCGACCGGGTCGCGATCATGTCCCGTACGCGCTACGAGTGGACGCTCTTCGACTACGCGCTGTGGACGATCGGCGCCCAGGTCGTGCCGGTCTACCCGACGTCCTCGGCCGAGCAGTGCTTCTGGATGCTGTACGACGCCGAGGTGACGGCCGCGATCGTGGAGCACGAGGACCACGCGATGACGATCGCCACCGTCATCGACCGGCTGCCGCAGCTGCGCCGCCTGTGGCAGCTGGACTCCGGCGCCGTGCAGGAGCTGTACGACGCCGGCGCGCACCTCGACGACGAGGTGGTGCACCGCCACCGGCAGGCCGTCACACCCGACTCGGTCGCCACGATCATCTACACCTCGGGCACGACGGGACGCCCCAAGGGCTGTGTCATCACGCACGGCAACTTCGCCTACGAGGCGGACACCGTCATCGAGCGCTGGGAGCCGGTGTTCCACTCCAAGCGGGGCGACGAGGCCGCCACCCTGCTGTTCCTGCCGCTCGCACACGTCTTCGGGCGAATGGTCCAGGTCGCGGCGATTCGCGGTGGGGTGAAATTCGGCCATCAGCCCCAGCTGAACGCGGCGGCCCTGCTGCCGGATCTGGCCGCGTTCAAGCCGACGTTCTTCCTGGCGGTGCCGTACATCTTCGAGAAGGTGTTCAACGCGTCCCGCCGCAAGGCCGAGAAGGAGGGCCGCTCCGGCCCGTTCGAGAAGGCCGTGGACATCGCGATCAAGTACGCGGACGCCGTCGAGGCCAAGGCCTGGGGCATCGGGCCCGGCCCCTCGGCGGGGCTGCGCATGCAGCACCAGCTCTTCGACAAGCTCGTCTACTCCAAGATCCGTGCCGCGATGGGCGGCCGGATCCGGCACGCCATGTCGGGCGGCTCGGCGATGGACCGGCGGCTCGGCCTGTTCTGGGCCGGGGCGGGCGTGCACATCTACGAGGGCTACGGCCTGACCGAGTCCACGGCCGCCGCGACCGCCAACCCGCCCGGACGCACCCGGTTCGGCACGGTCGGCCAGCCCATCCCGGGCATGACCGTGCACCTCGCGGACGACGGCGAGATCTGGCTGCACGGCCAGAACGTCTTCCAGGGCTACCTCAACAATCCCAAGGCCACGGACCAGACCCTGCACGACGGCTGGCTGGCCACCGGCGACCTCGGCTCGCTCGACGAGGACGGCTACCTCACCATCACCGGCCGCAAGAAGGAGATCCTGGTCACATCGGGTGGCAAGAGTGTTTCGCCCGGTGTGCTGGAGGAACGCGTCCGGGACCATCCGTTGGTCAACCAGTGCATCGTCGTCGGCAACGACCGTCCGTACATCGCCGCCCTCGTGACCCTCGACCAGGAGGCCGTGGAGCACTGGCTGGCGATGCGGGGCAAGCCGCAGCTGTCCGCGGCGGAGCTGGTGCGGGACGCGGACCTGGAGACGGAGGTGCGGCGCGCGGTGGTCGCGGCCAACACCCTTGTCTCGCAGGCCGAGTCGATCCGCACCTTCCGCATCCTGGCCCAGCCGTTCACCGAGGAGCACGGGCTGCTGACCCCGTCCCTGAAGCTGAAGCGCAAGGCGATCGAGAAGGCGTACGAGAACGAGGTCGAGGCACTCTACCGGGCATGAACTGCCTGTTAACGGATGGTGTGCCGCCCGTCTGAATTCTCCCGTCAGGAATGCATCACGGCTCGTGATCGTTGACGATGGGAGTACATCCGACCACATACCTAAGGATCGAGAGCTCGTGAGCAAGGTCCCCCAGATCACCCTGAACAACGGCATCGAGATGCCCCAGCTGGGGTTCGGCGTCTGGCAGGTGCCGGACGACGAGGCCGAGTCGGCCGTCGCGACCGCGCTGGAGGCCGGGTACCGCAGCATCGACACCGCGGCGATCTACGGCAACGAGGAGGGCACCGGCAAGGCCATCGCCGCCGCCGGTCTCCCCCGCGAGGAGCTCTTCGTCACCACCAAGCTCTGGAACGCCGACCAGGGGTACGACTCCACGCTGCGCGCCTTCGACACGTCGCTGGAGAAGCTCGGCCTGGACTTCGTCGACCTGTACCTGATCCACTGGCCGCTGCCGGCCCGGGACACCTACGTCGACACGTACAAGGCGTTCGAGAAGCTGCACGCCGACGGCCGGATCCGGGCCATCGGCGTCTCCAACTTCCTGCCCGAGCACCTCGAGCGGCTGATCGGCGAGACATCGGTCGTCCCGGCGGTCAACCAGATCGAGCTGCACCCGCATCTGCAGCAGACCGCCTCCCGTGAGTACCACGCGGAGCAGGGCATCGCCACGGAGGCCTGGTCGCCGCTCGGCCAGGGCAAGGGCCTGCTGGAGGTTCCGGCGGTCGTGGCCATCGCCCGGAAGCACGACCGCACGCCGGCCCAGGTCGTGCTCCGCTGGCACCTCCAGCTGGGCAACGTGGTGATCCCGAAGTCCGTGACGCCCTCGCGGATCAAGGAGAACATCGAGGTCTTCGACTTCGAGCTGGACACCGAGGACCTGGCGGCGATCAGCGCCCTCAACGAGGACCGTCGCATCGGCCCGGACCCGGCGACGTTCGACGGCGCCTGAGCCCTCCCCCGGCCCTACGACTGCCCGCAGCCCGTCACCCGGCTGCGGGCAGTCGTGCTTTCTCGGAGACGGTGGGTGGGGTCCTGCTCAGACCGCCCGGACCGCCGTGTGCACCGTGTGCGCCTCCAGCACGAACACATCCGCCCGCCGGTACAGGCTCGCCTCGTCGTCCGGATCGAGAAGGCGGTCGAGGGTGGCGAGATCGTCCGCGTCGAAGCCCTCCGGAATGCGCTCCCGCAGATGAGACAGGGACCCGACGACATACTCACGGGCCCGGTCCGAGACGGGCGCGGGCAGGTCCAGCAGGAAGGTGTGGGTCCTGGCGGGCTTCAGCCCCGCCGACGCCAGCAGGGCGGGCCAGTCCTCCGTCTCGGCGACGTAGCCCGGCAGCTCCGTCCGCATCCGTGTGAACCACTCCGCCTCCAGCGCGTCGAGCCGCGCCTGAAGCCCGGGCCGGCCGATACCGATGTCGCGCGGCAGATACCGCGGGGGCAGGCCGCCCTCCATGAGGGCCAGCGTGCCGCCGGGCGCCAGCCGGGCCGCGAACGCGGCGAGCGCGGCCCGCTGGTCGCCGAGGTGGTGGAGGCTGCGGCTCGCCCAGAGCAGGTCGGCCGGGTAGTCCAACTCCTCCAGCACATCCGGGAGTTCACCGGCGATCGTGCTGAAGCGGTCGGCGACGCCCAGCCGCTCGGCCCGTGCCCGGGCCCGTTCCAGCAGCGGCTCGGAGCCGTCCACCGCGACGATCCGCGCGCCCGGGAACGTCTCGGCGAACAGACACGACACGACGCCCGGCCCGCTGCCCACGTCGACGATCAGGCCCGGCTCGGTCACCTCGTGCGCCAGCCAGCCCATGGCCCGCTCGTACAGGGAAGCGAACAGCTCCGCCTGGGACTCCAGCCTCGGGGCCATCGCGGCCCAGTCGAGGTGCGTGTGGTCGTGGCGGTCGGGGCCGTGACGGTCGTGGTCGTGGTCGTCGTGGTCGTGGTCGTGGTCGTGGTCGTGCGCCATGGCGGTCAGCCTCTCCCTCGGATGCCGCCAGACTGCGCCGACGCACCGGGAGAAGGCCACTGCTGTTGCCGCTCCCGCAAAAAAACCGCGGGCACACCGATCCGCCGGGGCCGAAGCCCCGGCGGACCCGTGGGGACGGGGTGTCAGCCGGTCAGGACAGCGGCGGGTAGGCGTTCTGCATCAGCTGCCGGAACTGGGCGGAGAACCAGTGCCCGGACAGCGGCGCGTCCGGCAGGGAACCGGACAGGTTGTTGCCGTTGCGCGGATTGCCCGTGTAGGTCGGGTCGCACATCCGGTCGAAGCCCTTGCCCTCGTCGTTGGCGATCTCCTTGCTCGCCCCGTCGGACTCGCCCGGCGGCTTCATCCACACATAGGCGTCGATCCCCGTGGCCGGACCGGCCTGGGGCCGCTCGCCGAGGCCGGCTCCGGACTGGTTGCACCAGTTGCCGACGTGGATGCGGCGGTCGTAGCGGCCGCCGTTGACGTAGGTGTCGACGGAGGTCTGCGCACCGGGTCCGCTGGGCCGGGCCGAGCCGCCCCAGCCGTTGCGGGAGGTGTCGATCAGCATGCCGATCGAGGACGGGAAGCCCGCCGAGACCAGCTGGTTGCGGAAGCCCTGGGCGAAGGACTGCTCATCGACGTAGCGGTTCCAGTCGACCCACTTCGACTCGCGGACGGACTTGCCGGCCACGTTGTCGTTGATGGTGAAGTTGTTCTCCTTCAGGGCGCTGTAGTTCGCCGTGTTGGTGATGAAGCCGTGGACGTCGTTGACGGTGGCGCCCTCGGCGGACGCCGCCTCCTTGAACAGGGTCGCGGAGGCACCGAAGTTGTCGTCCCAGCCGATCCAGCCGTGGTGCCCGGCGTCGACGTAGTTGTAGACGTTCGCCACGTCGCCGAGCTTGTTCAGCGCGTAGCCGACGCCCTTGACGTAGTTGCCGTTGGCCTTCATCACGTCGCACTGCGGGGTGGCCGTGGGGCGGCTGCCGGTGTTGGTGACGAGGTTCGGCAGCGAGTCGATCTCGACGGTGGTGACGATCCGCAGCGAGGCGTACTTCGAGTCGGCGAGGATCGCCTTGATCGGGTCGATGTACTGCGTCTTGTACCGGTCGATCTCCGTCGGGCCGAGCTCGCCGTTGGAGGCGAGAGCGGCACAGTCACGGCCGGGCAGGTTGTAGATGACGAGCTGGACGACGAGCTCGCCGGAGCCCTTCTGGCGCAGCGCCTCGTCGAGGTGGGCGCGCAGACCCATCTTGCCGCCCGCGCCGTTGATGGCCGCGATACGGTCCAGCCAGACACCCGTGGGCTGGTTGGAGACGCGGCTGCCGCCCGGCTCGGCGGCAGCCTTCGCGGACCACTCCGGGTTCACGTACACCTTGGCGCCGGCATAGGGGTTGTCGACCCGGTTGGACGGGCCGCCGGGGCCCGGCGGGTCGGTCGGATCCGGGTTGCCGCCGTCGTCGACGTTGCAGGTGACGCCGTCGAGGGTGAAGGTGGCCGGGATCGCGTTGCTGCCGCTGTAACTGCCCTGGAAGCCGAAGCTGACCGAAGCGCCGGTCGCGAGCTGGGCGTTGTAGCTCTCGTTGGCCGCGGTGACGGCGGCACCGCTCTGGCTCAGCTTGGCGTTCCAGCCGCTGGTGACCTGCTGGTTGCCGGCGTAGGACCACTTCAGCGACCACGACGACTTGGCGGCACTGTTGTTGGTGACGGTCACGGCGGCGGTGAAGCCGGTGCTCCACTGGTTCTGGATCTTGTAGTCGACGGTGCAGGGGACGGCGGCGATGCCGGCGCCGTCCGGGTCGACGGCGAACGCCGTGCCGGCCGCGCCGGCGACCAGGGCCATGGCGGCCAGTAACGCTGTTCTCGTACGGCTCATGAGTGCGGGTTTCCCTTTCGCTGGTGGGGGTGTCAGCCGTTCAGGGCGCGCTCCGACAGGGACATGAGGGACTGAGGAACCGTGGAACCCGGCATGGCGCTCGCGCAGCAGGGGACGACCGCGCTGGGGCGGCTCAAAGTACTGAACGCGAGAGGTGTCGCATGAGCGACTCCTTGCAGGCCGGACACGCCGTGACGGACGCGTCGACTGATGGAACCGCTCCCACTGGTGTCAAGGAAGGTAGCGCCAAGTGTCTGTAAAGAACAGGGGAGTCGCTGACTTTCGCTCAACATGCGGCGTCGAATCTTTTCGACTCTTCAAGGCCCTTGACCGATACCACAGCCGTCCTCACGATGGGAGCGCTCCCACTGGTTCAAGCCTTGACTTCTCCGAGCCGCAAGGAGGAACCAGCACCATGCATCCCCCACCCCGGAGACGCGGAGCGGTGCGGCGCGTGTGGATCGCCGCCGTCGCAGCTCTCGCGCTTCCGTTGACGATGCTCTCCTCAGGGTCGACTCCCGCGCAGGCGGCCGCACTTCAGTGCAGTGTCGATTACAAGACGAACGACTGGGGCTCCGGCTTCACCGCGGATCTGACCCTCACCAACCGCGGCACGGACGCCATCGACGGCTGGACGCTGACCTACGCCTACTCCGGCAACCAGAGGCTGGGGAACGGCTGGAACGGCACCTGGTCGCAGTCCGGTCAGAACATCACCGTCAAGAACGCCTCCCACAACGCCCGGGTCGCCGCGGGCGCCGCCGTCTCCACCGGCGCCCAGTTCACCTACAGCGGCACCAACGCCGCGCCGGCGTCCTTCTCGGTCAACGGCACCCCCTGCACCGGCGCGCACCAGCCGCCGATCGCCGTGCTGACCAGCCCGTCCGCCGGCGCCGTCTACACCCAGGGCCAGGCGGTCCCGCTGGCGGCCACGGCGGCCGCGGCGGACAGCGCCACGATCAGCAAGGTGGAGTTCTACGACGACACCACGCTGCTGGGCACGGACACGAGTGCGCCCTACTCGCTCTCCGTCTCCGACTTGACCGTGGGCAGTCACTCCCTGGTGGCGAAGGCGTACGACAGCATGGGCGCCTCCGCGAACTCCACCCCGGTCGGCATCACGGTCTCCTCCGGTCCCACCGTCGTCGCCTCGCCGCTCCAACTGGGCGTCCAGTCGGGCAAGTCGGGCACCTACGAGGTGAAGCTGTCCAAGCAGCCGGCGTCCAACGTGACGGTGGCGTCGGCCCGCGCGAGCGGCAACTCGGGCCTGTCGGTCACGGGCGGCGCCTCGCTCACCTTCACTCCGCAGAACTGGAACACCGCGCAGAAGGTGACCGTCACCGCCGCCAACTCCGGCACCGGCTCGGCGGTCTTCGAGTCGACGGCCACGGGCCATGCGAAAGCCTCGGTCACCGTGACCCAGCTGGCGGCGGCGAAGGTCTACGACGCCCGCTTCCTGGAGCTCTACGGGAAGATCACCAACCCGGCGAACGGCTACTTCTCCCCCGAGGGCATCCCCTACCACTCGGTCGAGACGCTGATCGTCGAGGCGCCGGACCACGGCCACGAGACCACCTCGGAGGCGTACAGCTACCTCCTGTGGCTCCAGGCCATGTACGGCAAGGTGACCGGCGACTGGGCCAAGTTCAACGGCGCGTGGGACCTCATGGAGAAGTACATGATCCCCACCCGCGCCGACCAGCCGACCAACTCCTTCTACAACGCGTCCAAGCCGGCGACCTACGCGCCCGAGCTGGACACCCCGAACGAGTACCCGGCCAAGCTCGACACCGGCGCCTCCGTCGGCCGGGACCCGATCGCGGCCGAGCTGAAGAGCGCGTACGGCACGGACGACGTCTACGGCATGCACTGGCTCCAGGACGTCGACAACGTCTACGGCTACGGCAACTCGCCCGGCAAGTGCGAGGCGGGCCCCTCGGACACCGGCCCGTCGTACATCAACACCTTCCAGCGCGGCTCGCAGGAGTCGGTGTGGGAGACGGTGCCGCAGCCGACCTGTGACGCCTTCAAGTACGGCGGCAGGAACGGCTATCTGGACCTGTTCACCGGTGACGCCTCCTATGCCAAGCAGTGGAAGTTCACCAACGCGCCGGACGCCGACGCCCGGGCCGTGCAGGCCGCCTACTGGGCGGACCTGTGGGCGAAGGAGCAGGGCAAGGGCTCGGACGTCTCCGCGACGGTCGGCAAGGCCGCCAAGATGGGCGACTACCTGCGCTACTCCATGTTCGACAAGTACTTCAAGAAGATCGGCAACTGTGTCGGGCCCACGTCCTGCCCCGCGGGCACGGGCAAGGACGCCTCGCACTACCTGATGTCCTGGTACTACGCCTGGGGCGGCGCCACCGACACCTCGGCCGGCTGGGCCTGGCGCATCGGCTCAAGCCACGCCCACGGCGGCTACCAGAACCCCCTCGCGGCCTACGCGCTCGGCAACTACGCCCCGCTGAAGCCCAAGTCGGCCACGGGCGCGGCCGACTGGTCCAAGTCCATGGAACGGCAGCTGGAGTTCTACCGCTGGCTGCAGTCGAGCGAGGGTGCCATCGCCGGTGGCGCGACCAACAGCTGGGCGGGCCGGTACGCGACCCCGCCCGCCGGGAAGTCGACGTTCTACGGCATGTACTACGACGAGAAGCCGGTGTACCACGACCCGCCGTCCAACCAGTGGTTCGGCTTCCAGGCGTGGTCCATGGAGCGGGTCGCCGAGCTGTACCAGCAGACGGGGAACGCGCAGGCCAAGACGGTCCTCGACAAGTGGGTCGACTGGGCGCTGTCCAAGACCACGTTCAACCCGGACGGCACGTTCCGGATCCCGTCGACGCTGCAGTGGTCGGGCCAGCCCGACACCTGGAACGCGTCCAGCCCGGGTTCCAACAGCGGGCTGCGGGTCACCGTCGCCGACTACACGAACGATGTCGGTGTGGCTGCCTCGTACGCCAAGACGCTGACGTACTACGCCGACCGCTCCGGTGACACGGAGGCCGCGGCGGCGGCGAAGAAGCTGCTGGACGGGATGTGGGACAACCACCAGGACGCGCTCGGGATCGCCGTTCCGGAGAACCGGGCCGACTACAACCGGTTCGACGATCCGGTGTACATCCCCAGTGGCTGGACGGGCACGATGCCGAACGGTGACGCGATCAACTCGTCGTCGACGTTCGACTCGATCCGGTCCTTCTACGAGGACGATCCCGCCTGGTCGAAGATCGAGAGTTATCTGGCGGGCGGTGCGGTTCCGTCGTTCACGTATCACCGGTTCTGGGCTCAGGCGGATATCGCGCTTGCCATGGGCTCGTACGCGGAGCTTCTCGAGTAGCCCCCGCCGGGCGCTCCACGGGGTGGGCGGTTCTTCGGCTGCGGGTCCGTTGTGGCTGGTCGCGCAGTTCCCCGCGCCCCCAGCAAGAGGTGCGTCCGAAGCTCCGCGTACGTGGTCCTGCACCTGACGCGGGGCCACCACGGCCGGGCGGCTCCACCCGCACGGGAGCCGCCCGGCTCTCGCACGTTCCCCTCACGGAAGGACCCCCACCGTGCGAAGAACCCGTATCCTCACCGCCGTGCTCGCGCTGGCGGCCGGGCTGTTGTCGGGCGCCCCCTCCGCCCTGGCCGCCGATCCGCCCTCGACGAAGCTCGCCGCCGATACCTACACCTGGAAGAACGCCCGGATCGACGGGGGCGGCTTCGTCCCCGGGATCGTCTTCAACCGCAGTGAGAAGAACCTCGCCTACGCCCGGACGGACATCGGCGGCGCGTACCGCTGGCAGGAGTCGTCGAAGAGCTGGACGCCGTTGCTGGACTCGGTCGGATGGGACGACTGGGGGCACACGGGTGTCGTCAGCATCGCGTCCGACTCCGTCGATCCGAACCGGGTGTACGCGGCGGTCGGGACGTACACCAACGGCTGGGACCCGAAGAACGGCGCGGTCATGCGCTCCTCCGACCGGGGCGCGAGCTGGCAGAAGACGAATCTGCCCTTCAAGCTCGGCGGCAACATGCCCGGGCGTGGCATGGGCGAGCGGCTGGCGATCGACCCGAACCGGAACAGCGTGCTCTACCTGGGCGCACCCAGCGGCAAGGGGCTGTGGCGGTCGACGGACTCGGGGGTCACCTGGTCGCAGGTCACCAACTTCCCCAACGTCGGCAACTACGTGCAGGACCCGAGCGACACGTCCGGCTACGCCTCCGACAACCAGGGCATCGTCTGGGTCACCTTCGACGAGTCCACGGGAACCTCGGGCAACGCCACCAAGACGCTCTATGTCGGGGTCGCCGACGCGGAGAACGCGGTGTACCGGTCGACGGACGCGGGCGCGACCTGGCAGCGGCTTGCCGGACAGCCGACGGGCCAGCTCGCCCACAAGGGCGTCCTCGACGCGAAGAACGGCCACCTCTACATCGCCTACAGCGACAAGGGCGGCCCGTACGACGGCGGCAAGGGCCGGCTGTGGCGGTACGCGACCGGGACCGGCACCTGGACGAACATCAGCCCGGTGGCGGAGGCCGACACGTTCTACGGCTTCAGCGGGCTGACGGTGGACCGGCAGAAGCCGGGCACGGTCATGGCCACGGCGTACAGCGCCTGGTGGCCGGACACGCAGATCTTCCGCTCCACGGACAGCGGGGCGACCTGGACCAAGGCGTGGGACTACACGTCGTACCCCAACCGTGAGAACCGCTACACGATGGACGTCTCGTCCTCGCCGTGGCTGACGTGGGGTGCGAACCCGGCGCCTCCCGAACAGACGCCGAAGCTGGGCTGGATGACGGAGTCGATGGAGATCGACCCGTTCGACTCCGCTCGCATGATGTACGGGACGGGCGCGACGATCTACGGAACCGAGAACCTCACCAACTGGGACGGCGGCGGGAAGTTCACCGTCAAGCCGATGGTGCGGGGCCTGGAGGAGACGGCGGTCAACGACCTCGCCTCTCCCCCGTCCGGAGCCCCGCTGCTCAGCGCGCTCGGCGATGTCGGCGGCTTCCGCCACACGGACCTGACCAAGGTGCCGTCGATGATGTTCACGCAGCCGAACTTCACGACGACCACGAGCCTGGACTTCGCCGAGTCGAGCCCGAACACGGTAGTCCGGACCGGCAACCTGGACTCGGGCCCGCACATCGCGTTCTCGACGGACAACGGCGCCAACTGGTTCGCGGGCACCGACCCTTCGGGAGTCAGTGGCGGCGGCACGGTCGCGGCAGCGGCGGACGGGAGCCGGTTCGTGTGGAGCCCGCAGGGTGCCGGTGTGCACTACGCGACGGGCTTCGGCACCTCGTGGCAGGCCTCCGGCGGGATCCCCTCCGGGGCGGTCGTCGAGTCCGACCGGGTCGACCCGAAGACCTTCTACGGCTTCAAGTCCGGGAAGTTCTACGTCAGTACGGACGGTGGGGCGACGTTCAAGGAGTCACCGGCCGGCGGACTGCCCAGCGGCGACAGCGTCCGCTTCAAGGCCCTGCCCGGCGGGAAGGGCGATGTGTGGCTGGCGGGCGGCGCGAGCGACGGGGCGTACGGCCTGTGGCACTCCACGGACGGCGGGGCGAGCTTCACGAAGCTCTCCAACGTCCAGCAGGCCGACACGATCGGCTTCGGCAAGGCGGCGCCCGGCGCCTCCTACCAGACCCTCTACACGAGCGCGAAGATCGGCGGCGTGCGCGGCATCTTCCGCTCCACGGACAAGGGCGCGAGCTGGACCCGCGTCAACGACGACGCCCACCAGTGGGGCTGGACGGGCGCGGCCATCACGGGCGACCCGAGGATCTACGGCCGTGTCTACGTCTCGACGAACGGCCGTGGGGTCATCTACGGCGACAGCTCCGACGGCGGCTCCACGGACCCGGGGCCTGGCCCCGACCCGGCACCGACGGGCGCCTGCAAGGTGACGTACAAGGTCACCAGCCAGTGGTCGGGCGGCTTCCAGGCGGACGTCCAGGTCACCAACACGGGTACGAGTGCCTGGAGCGGCTGGTCACTGGGCTGGTCGTTCGCGGACGGGCAGAAGGTGTCCCAGGCCTGGAACGCCGAGGTCTCGCAGTCGGGTTCGGCCGTGACGGCGAAGAACGTCGGCTGGAACACCAACGTCGCGGCCGGTGCGTCCGTGGGCTTCGGGTTCACGGCGAACTGGTCGGGGACAAACACGAAACCGGCCGTGTTCAAGCTGGGTGACCAGACCTGCACGGTCACCTGACGGCCCTTGTGCCGTGACCGGTGGGTGCGCGCTCCCCCCGGGGCGCGCACCCACCGGGGTCTCACGGGGTGTAGACCGTCGGCCTCGGAGCCGTCGCCATCCCGTTCCCGAGGAAGAAGCTCGGGTGCGGGGGCTGGTTGTACGCGGTGTTCTGCCACGCGAGGGCCGTGCGGTACTGCGTGTCGTGCAGCAGGGTGGTGATCTTCGTGCTGGTCTCATGCGGCGTGGAGTAGATCCGGAGCGCCTTGTTGTCGCTGGTGCGCCAGACGACCTCCTCGCGCCAGTCGCCGAGGAGGTCGCCGGAGAGGACCGGCGTGGACTTCGTGCCGTTGTTGGAGGAGACGCCGGAGCCGGTGAGCAGTCGGGTGTCGCCCGACGTGCCGTACTTGTCGATGCGCGTGCCGTCGAGGAGTTCGCGGACCGGGTCGCCGTCCCACCAGGACAGGAAGTTGATGGAGGAGGGTTCCCGGCCGAGGGAGGCACCGGTCGCCGAGCGCAGGGTGGTGTCGGAGGCGGACCAGGCCTCGGCGCCCGCGCTGCCGGCGTAGATGTCGGCGGCCACTCCCCGGCCGTTGTCGGCGCCGGAGGCGGTCTTCCAGAGGATCGCGCCGGTGCGGGCGTCGGCCATCCAGGAGCCGGGCTGGCTGGTGCTCTCCGAGACCTTGAAGTACTCCAGGCCCGCGCGGGACGGGTTCAGGTCGCCGACATGGCCGGCGTCGCCATGGCCCGTCTTGGTCGTCCAGAGCCCGTTGCCGTTGTCGTCCACGGTCATCGCGCCGTAGACGATCTCGTCCTTGCCGTCCGCGTCGACGTCCGCGACGGACAGGCTGTGGTTGCCCTGGCCGTCGTAGCCCTTGCCGCTGTTGGTGGAGGAGCTGGTGTCGAAGGTCCAGCGGCGGGTGAAGGAGCCGTTGCGCCAGTCCCAGGCGGCGATCACCGTGCGGGTGTAGTAGCCGCGCGCCATGATCAGGGAGGGGCGGGAGCCGTCCAGGTAGGCCGTGCCCGCGAGGAAGCGGTCGACGCGGTTGCCGTAGGAGTCGCCCCAGGAGGAGACGGTGCCGCGGGCCGGGACGTAGTCGACGCTCTGCATCGCCTTGCCGGTCTGGCCGTTGAACATCGTCAGGAACTCGGGGCCGGACAGCACATAGCCGCTGGAGTTGCGGTGGTCGGCGGAGGAGCTGCCGATGACCGCGCCGGTGCCGTCCTTGGTGCCGTCGGCGGTCTTCATGGCGACCTCGGCCTTGCCGTCGCCGTCGTAGTCGTACACCTGGAACTGCGTGTAGTGCGCGCCGGAGCGGATGTTGCGGCCCAGGTCGACACGCCACAGCCGGGTGCCGTCGAGCTTGATGCCGTCGACGATCGTGTTGCCGGTGTAGCCGGACTGGGAGTTGTCCTTGGCGTTGGTGGGCTGCCACTTCAGGACGATGTCCAGGGCGCCGTCGCCGTCGAGGTCGCCGAGGGAGGCGTCGTTGGCCTCGTAGGTGTACGCCGAGTTGCCCGGAGCGGTGCCGCCGGCGGGCGGGGAGATCGGGATGTCCTTGTAGCCGGTGCGGAACTGGACCGCGTGCACCGAGTCGCCCTGTTCCGTGCCGTTCACGACCGCGCGGACGGTGTAGTCGGCCTGGGCGGGCGCTCCGGAGTGGAAGTAGTTCGTGGAGCCGGTGACCGGTGTGGAGTTGACCTTCGTACCGGCCCGGTAGACGTTGAAGGAGACGTTGTCCGGGTCGGTGCCGAGCCAGCGCCAGCTGACCAGGTTGCCGCTGCCGGTGTGGACGCTGACCACGCCCCGGTCGAGCTTCTCGACCTGCCGGGCGGTGGCGGCCTGGGCGGGGTCGTCGGTGGCGAACGTGGTCAGGCCGGCGCCGGCGAGCGCCGCCGTGGCGACGGCCACCGGGAGGAGCACACGGCGTCTGCGGTGCCTGTGGGGGTGCTTCACGTGACGGACCTCCTGGGAGGACGGGCGGGTTCCGCCTCTCAGTCGCCGCCGGGGGCACGGGAGTTGCCGTACCACTCGGCCAGTTCGGCGACGGTCCGGGCGATGCGAGACCGCAGTTCGTCCGGGGCCAGCACCTCGATGCCCGTGCCGAGGCGCAGGAACTCGGCGTGGGCGTGCTCGACGGACTCGATGGGGACCCTGGCCCGCGTCCAGCCGTCCTCGTCGGTACGCCCCTCGCGCCGGACCGCCTCCCCCGCCGGGCCGGTGAGCGTCGTCCCCGGGGCCAGCCGCACCACCGCCTCACCGCGGTACAGCCGGTCGTGGAAGTCGCGCTGGTACGCCGTCCAGTACGCGGCCAGGTCGAAGTCGCCGGGGCGGGAGAACTCCTCTTCGCCGGTGGCGAGTTCGAGGATCTGGTCGACGCGGAAGGTCCGTGGTCCGGGCCCGGCGACGACGTACCAGCGCCCCGCCTTCAGCACCAGCCCGTACGGCTCAAGGCGGCGCTCCACGTCGGTGGGCTCGCGCCAGCGGCGGTACCGGACGTGCAGCACACGGGAGCTCCAGACGGCGTCGGCGACAGCCGGGAGGTACGGGGTGTCGTCGGCGTCCGTGTACCAGCCGGGGGCGTCCAGGTGGAAGCGGCCGCTGATCCGGTCGGCGTGGCGGCGCAGCTCCGCGGGCAGGGCGGCCCTGACCTTCAGCTGGGCCGCGGCCAGGACGGAGCCGAGGCCCAGCTGGGCGGCGGCGCCCGGGGCACCGGCGAGGAAGAGCGCCTCGGCCTCGCCGGTGGTGAAGCCGGTGAGGCGGGTGCGGTAGCCGTCGAGGAGGCGGTAGCCGCCGGCGTGGCCCGCGTCGCCGTACAGCGGGATCCCGGCGGCGCTCAGGGCGTCCACGTCCCGGTACACCGTCCGCACCGACACCTCCAGCTCCTCGGCGAGCTGGGCGGCGGTCATCCGGCCGCGGGTCTGGAGCAGCAGGAGGATCGAGACGAGCCGGCCGGACTTCACTGACACATGGTGTCAGTGAAGCGGCCTTAGCGTCCCGGCATGGGTTTCACCGAGAAGCTGCTGACCGTGCCGCCGCCGATCATGGTGGCCGGACGGCACATCAAGCGCTACCACGTCACCACCGACCCGGGCGGCATCGCGCCCGAGGTGGAGAAGGCGGCCTACGCGATCCTCCCGGAGTTGCTGCCGGAGCCGGACGGCACACCCCCGGCGACCTTCGTCGTCCTGCACCGGGGCGGCGACGACGGCGCCTACCTGAACGCGTACAGCTGGGTGTGGGACAACGTCCTGCACTTCGGGGGCGCGGCGGCGGGCCAGCCGGTGCTGGGCTGTCCGGACTCCGACCCGACGCGTTTCGTCGTCCCTGGCCGACCCTGGATCGGCTGTGTCTGGGAGCTTCCGCCGATCCTGCACGAGCGGGACGCGTGGGTACGCCATCTGCTCGCGCCCGACACCCCGGACCTGAAGGCCTACCTGGCCGACTCCCTGCCCGAAGGAACCACTGGAGACCGCTCATGAGCAGCCCGCACGACTTCGACTTCTTCCACGGCGACTGGGAGGTCCGCCACCGCCGCCGCACCGACTTCCTCGACCCGGACAGCG
Source organism: Streptomyces sp. NPDC050546 (assembly GCF_044457425.1). Lineage (NCBI taxonomy): Bacteria > Bacillati > Actinomycetota > Actinomycetes > Kitasatosporales > Streptomycetaceae > Streptomyces > Streptomyces sp. NPDC050546. The sequence goes on along the minus strand of NZ_JBITGX010000002.1, from coordinate 101,355 downwards.
ACTGGACGGAGTTCACCGGGACCAGCCGCTGCCGGCCGCTGTTCGACGGGGCCGCGAACCTCGACGAGGTCGACATGCCCGTCCTCTCGGCCAAGGGCGCGACGCTGCGGCTGTTCGACCCGGAGACCGAGCGGTGGTCGCTGAACTGGGCCTCCAGCGTGACCGGGACGCTGTTTCCCCCGGTCTTCGGCCGTTTCGAGGGCGGACGCGGCGAGTTCCAAGGCGACGACGCCTACGACAGCAAGGACGTCCGCGTGCGGTTCGTCTGGTCGGGCGTCTCCGCCACGTCGGCCCGCTGGGAGCAGGCGTTCTCCGTCGACGGCGGGGAGACCTGGCTGACCAACTGGACCATGGACTTCACCCGGGCTTCCGGAACGCCCGCAGGCTGAACACCGGGTCGGGGCGGGGCACGTCCTGGTCGGGGAGCTGCGCGAGCCTCAGGGCGAAGCCCTCCGCGAGCGGGTCGCCGGGCGGCAGCGTGACGAACCAGCCGCGTCTGAGGTCGGCCACCGTACGACGGGGGCTGCGGCCCTGCCCGTGGCCCCGGAAGCGGGCCTGTCCGGCCGGGACGAGGCCGTGAGCGGCGGCGCAGGAGACGACGTCCGCCGCCGCGTCCCGGACCGGGCTCGGCGGTCGGGAGGACAGAACGACATCGATGTCACTGCCCACGTTGTGGGAGGCGGCCTTGTCGACCGTGGTGACGTAGACCCCGCCGGGCCGCAGCACCCGGGCGCACTCGCCGACGACGGTCCGCACATCGGCGGGCCCGGCGGCCAGATGGAGCAGCCACACGCTGCTGACGGCGTCGAACTCCCCGTCCCGGAAGGGCAGCCGCCTGCTGTCGGCGAGCACGACCGCACCGGGCAGCCGGGCGGCGGCCTGCCGGGCCATCGCGGCGGCGAGGTCCACGCCGGTCACCCGCATCCCGGCGCGGGCTGCCGCGAGCCGCCGGGTCACTATGCCGGTGCCGCAGCCGAGGTCGAGCAGGCCGCGCGTCTGAGGCGGTACGAGGCTCAGCACCGCTTCCGCGGCGGCGGCCGCCCTGGGCTCGCCGCCGCGCGAGGCGTCGTACCGCTCCGCTTCCTTGTCGTAGTCGAGCACCCGGTCAGTGTGCCCCGTGCCCGGGGGCCAGGTCCTCCACCCTGCGGGCGAGCTCGAAGTCCTTCTCGGTGACGGCACCGGCCGCGCTGTGCGTGTGGACGGACAGGGAGACGGTGTTGTAACCGAGTGTGAGGTCGGAGTGGTGGTTCACTTCCTCCTGGACCTGGGCGATGTGCACGACCATCGCCGTCGCCGCGAAGTGCGAGCCGAGCCGGTAGGAGCGGGTGAGGCGGTCTCCGTCGAGCGACCAGCCCGGCAGCTCGGCCAGCCGGTCCTCGACCTCCTTCTGCGACAGCGGTTCGACGGGCATGGGCTGCGCTCCTTCCCTCGCGCCGGAATCCCCGGTGTCCTCTCAGCCTGCCACAGCGGGACGTCCGAGACCCTGGTCAGAGACGTGTGCCTGTCGGGCACGGCCGGTTCTCGACTACGGTCCTGACATGACCACTCACCCGTCCACGGCCGACCAGGGGGTGGGCCCGCTGCTGCGGGCCTGGCGGGAGCAGCGCCGGGTCAGCCAGCTGGAGCTGGCCCTGCGCGCGGACTCCTCGGCCCGGCACATCAGCTTCGTCGAGACGGGCCGGTCCCGGCCCAGCGAGGACATGGTGCTGCGGCTGGCCGAGCATCTGGACGTCCCCGTACGGGAGCGCAACGCGCTGCTGCTGGCGGCCGGTTACGCCCCGCGCTACCCGGAGACGCCGCTGGACGACCCGGCGCTGGGCGCGCTGCGCGAGGGCATCGAGCGGCTGATCGGGGGCTACGAGCCGTATCCGGCGCTGGTGGTGGACGCGCTGTACGACGTGGTGGCCGCCAACCGGGGGATCATGACGCTGGTCGACGGCGTCTGCGCGTCTCTGCTGGAGCCGCCGTTGAACGCGATGCGGCTCGCCCTGCATCCGCGGGGCCTGGCCCCGCGCATCCGCAATCTGCGCGCCTGGCGCGGTCACCTGCTGGAGCAGATGGAGCGGCAGATCGCGCTGCACCGCTCCGAGCCGCTGCGGAAGCTGTACGAGGAGGTGGCGGCGTATCCGGTGCCGGAGGAGGACCCGGAGGCCGGGCCTGAGGAGCCTTCGGAGCCGGTGCCGTACTTCGCGCTGCCGCTGCGGATCGAGCACGAGGGGCGGACGCTGTCGTTCATCTCCTCGATCTCCACGTTCAACACACCGATGGACGTGACCGTCGCCGAGCTGGCCATCGAGACGCTCCTGCCGGCCGACCCGGCCACGGCCAAGTACCTTCAGTCGCTGCTGTCCTGACGTGCCTTCAGTGCCGTGTGCTGGAGGACGGCGAAGCCGGCCACGGTCAGGGCCTGGAGCACCGTCCACACGGCGCCCGCCGTGCTGGGCGTGAGCCACAGGGCCAGGGCCGCGAGGCTCACCACCGTCCAGGCGAGATTGGCCTCGACGACGGCCCGCACCCCGAGCGCCGGCGGCCGGCGGCCGGCGGCCAGCAGGCCGACGCCCGCGGCGTAGGCTGCGAGGAACGCGCCCAGTGCGAGCAGCAGCGTGGGGCCGACACCGAGGAAGCGTCCGAGCGGGCCGGGGAGCGCGAGGTAGGCGAGGGCGTTGGCGCCGGTCACCATGGCGTCCAGGGCCAGGAAGCGGCGCAGCATCGACTGCGGCTCGGAGGTCCGGGCGAGTGCGGCGAGCTGGATCGCGGACATGGGGCATCACCCTCCGTCGGGTCACATGCGGCTGGAGCCGGGTCCCGGGCCGGAGTGCGCCGGCCCGGGACCCGGTACGTTCACGATCCCGTTCCGGCGGCGCCCGGTCGATTACCCGCGGGGTAATGCCCCGGCGACACGTCCTCTCCCGTGATCTCCTCACCGTCGGCCCTGTGAGACCGTCAGCGGAACGTGACAGACTGTGCGCGGGCTTGGGCACGTTGGGGAGGCGTGGCGTGAGTGAACGACGGGCCGCACCCACCGTGGGCCAGGTGGTGCTGGGCAAGCGGCTGCAAGAACTGCGCGAGGCGGCGGGCATCGGCCGTGACGAGGCCGCCCGGGTGCTGCGCGTCGCCCCCGCGACCGTCCGGCGGATGGAGACCGCCGACGTCGCGCTGAAGATCCCGTACGTGCAGATCCTGCTGACCGCGTACGGCGTGCCCGAGGACGAGGTGAGCGCGTTCGTCGACCTCGCCGAGGAGGCGAACCGGCCGGGCTGGTGGCAGCGGTTCCACGACGTGCTGCCGGAGTGGTTCAGCCTGTACGTGAGCCTGGAGGGCGCCGCCCGGATCATCCGCTCGTACGAGCCGCACTTCGTGCCGGGGCTGCTGCAGACCGAGGGGTACGCGCGTGCGGTGCTGGAGGCCGGCACCATCGCGAACGCGGGACCGGAGGCGGTGGAGCGGCATGTGTCGCTGCGCATGGAGCGGCAGCGGCTCCTGGACCGCGAGAACCCGCCCCACCTGTGGGTGATCATGGACGAGACGGTGCTGCGCCGCCCGGTGAGCGTCGACGGCCGGGTGATGCGCGACCAGCTGGACAAGCTGCTGGAGTACGCCGCGCGCGACCGGGTCACGCTCCAGCTCGCCGAGTTCAAGGACGGCCCGCATCCGGGGACGTACGCCCCGTTCTCGCTGTTCCGGTTCGCCGAGCCCGAACTGCCCGACATGGTCTTCACCGAGTATCTGACGGGCGCGCTGTACCTGGACTCCCGCAAGGAGGTCTCCGCGCATCTGGAGGTCCTGGACCACATGACGGCCCGGGCGGGCTCGGCACAGCGCACGGAGACCCTCCTGCGGGAGTACCGCGAGGGCTTCTGACCCGTACGGGCCCCGTCGGCGGGTGCCCTCCCCGGCCCGCCCCTAGCGTCGGCATCACGCGGCAGGCAAGGGAGCGCACGCGAAGGAGGTCCGATGCCCGGATTCGAGCTGCTGTACCAGGCGGCCGCGCTGTGCCTGATGTACCCCGACGACGACTTCCGCGCCCGGCTGTCGCTGCTGCGCGAAGCCGCCCCGCAGCTGAGGGAGTTCGCCGACCACGCGGCCGTCACCCCGCCCAGGGAGCTGGCCGCGCACTACGTCGAGGTCTTCGAGGCCGGGCAGGACCACAGCCTGTACCTGAGCGTCTGGCGCGAGTCGGCACCGGCGCCCTCCGAGGAGGTGTACCGCGCGCACGGCCTGGAGACCACCGGCGAGGAACCGCCCGACTTCCTGCCCGCTGTCCTGGAGTTCGCGGCCCGCACGGGCAGCATCGAGCTGCTCACGGAGCACCGCGACGGCCTGGACCGGCTCCGGTCCGGGCTCACCGACTTCGGTACGCCCTACGCGACGGTCCTGGACGCGGTGTGCGCGACGCTGCCGCCCTCGCACACCGGTCCCTAGGACCGGCGACGGTGGTCCGGCCTACGCGGCGCCGCCCTTCTCGTCCCGCTGGTCCTTCTCCTCGTCCACGATCTCCGCGTCGACCACGCCTTCCTCTTCCTGCGCGGAGCCGGGAGATTCCCCGGTGGGTGCCTGCTGGGCCTGGGCGTACATCGCCTGGCCCATCTTCTGGCTGACGGAGGCGAGTTTCTCGACGGCGGTGCGCAGGGCGGCCGTGTCCGCCTGCTGCTCCAGCTGTCCCTTCACGTCGGCGACGGCCGACTCGACCTCGGACCTGGTGTCGGCCGGGATCTTGTCGGCGTTGTCGCGGAGGAAGTTCTCCGTCTGGTAGACGAGTTGCTCGGCCTGGTTGCGGGTCTCGGCGGCCTCGCGGCGGCTCCGGTCCTCCTCGGCGTACTGCTCGGCCTCGCGCATCATGCGGTCGATATCTTCCTTGCCCAGGGCCGAGCCGCCGGTGACGGTCATCTTCTGTTCGCGGCCGGTCGCCATGTCCTTGGCGGAGACGTGCATGATGCCGTTGGCGTCGATGTCGAAGGCCACCTCGATCTGCGGGACGCCGCGCGGTGCCGGCGGCAGGCCCGTCAGATCGAAGACGCCGAGCTTCTTGTTGTAGGCGGCGATCTCCCGTTCGCCCTGGTAGACCTGGATGCCGACCGAGGGCTGGTTGTCTGCCGCCGTCGTGAAGATCTCCGAACGCCGGGTCGGGATGGTGGTGTTGCGCTCGATGAGCTTCGTCATGATGCCGCCCTTGGTCTCGATGCCCAGGGACAGCGGGGTGACGTCGAGCAGCAGCACGTCCTTGACGTCGCCACGCATGACGCCCGCCTGGAGTGCGGCGCCGAGGGCCACGACCTCGTCGGGGTTGACGCCCTTGTGGGGCTCCTTGCCGGTGAGTTCCTTGACCAGCTCGGTCACCGCGGGCATCCGGGTCGAGCCTCCGACGAGAATCACGTGGTCGACCGCGGAGAGCTTCACCCCGGCGTCGTCGACGGCCTGGTGGAAGGGCGCCTTGCACCGGTCGAGGAGATCGGCGGTGAGCTCCTGGAACTGGGCCCGGGTCAGCTTCTCGTCGAGATGCAGCGGCCCTTCGGCGGAGGCCGTGATGTAGGGCAGGTTGATCGTCGTCTCGGTGGAGCTGGACAGCTCGATCTTGGCCTTCTCGGCGCCCTCGCGCAGCCGCTGCACCGCCATCTTGTCGCCCGCGAGGTCGACGCCGTTCTGGCCCTTGAAGCGCTTGACGAGGTAGTCGACGATCCGCTGGTCCCAGTCGTCGCCGCCGAGGTGGGTGTCGCCGTTGGTGGCCTTCACCTCGATGACGCCCTCGCCCATCTCCAGCAACGACACGTCGAAGGTGCCGCCGCCGAGGTCGAAGACGAGGACCGTCTGGTCGTTCTCCTTGTCCAGCCCGTAGGCCAGCGCCGCCGCCGTCGGCTCGTTGATGATCCGCAGCACCTTCAGGCCCGCGACCTCACCGGCCTCCTTGGTCGCCTGCCGCTGATGGTCGTCGAAGTAGGCCGGGACGGTGATCACCGCGTCGGTGACGTCCTCGCCGAGGTAGGACTCCGCGTCCCGCTTCAGTTTCTGCAGCACCCGGGCGGACAGCTCCTGCGCCCGGTAGCGGGTGCCGTCCACGTCGCCCTGGTCCGGGAAACGCCAGCTCGCGTCGCCCATGTAGCGCTTGACCGAGCGGGCGGTGCGCTCCACGTTGGTCACGGCCTGCCGTTTGGCGACCTCCCCCACCAGCACCTCGCCGTTCTTGGCGAACGCCACGACCGAGGGTGTGGTTCTGGCCCCCTCCGCGTTGGCGATGACCGTGGGCTCACCGCCCTCCAGCACGGCCACCACCGAGTTCGTGGTCCCGAGGTCGATCCCGACCGCTCGTCCCATCGCCGTCCCCTTCCGTCAGGGCACTCCCCGCTCACTCCCCAGTCTCCAGCACAAAACTTGAGTGCGCTGTTGTCAATGCCGCGAAGGGGTGATCGGCCCGCGCAGGGCCACGGCTCGCCGGGGCCGGTCCGTGACCAGCACGTCCACCCGTGGGTGGGCGAGGAACGCTCGCATCAGGGTGTCGTCGTTGACCGTCCACACCATGGTGAACAGGCCGCGCCGGGTCGCCTCGCGCAGCACGGTGGTCCTGGCCAGCCGCTGGTGCACGGCGACGCCATGGGCCCCGCAGGCACGGATCCGGCGGGCGGGGAACAGCTCGCTCAGCCGGGTCCCCGGCAGCTGTGCCAGGGCCAGGTCCCTGCGGTCGCGCCCCAGGGACAGCGCGGTGCGCACCCCGGGGAAGGCCCGTGTCACGGCGGCGAGGGAACGGTCCTCCAGTGTCGTCACGACGAGTCCGTCCGTGCCGAGCAGGGCCACCGCCCGGTCGACCACCTCCTGCTCGTAGCCCACCTCCTTGAGGTCCAGGTGGGCCACGAGTCTCCCGGCGATCAGCGCCATGACCTCGTCCACCACCGGCACGTCGTAGCCGGCCCGCTCGCTCAGCTCGGCGTGGGTGAGCCGGGACAGCGGCGGCCCGGTGGACCCGACCCGGGGGTCGTGGTAGACGACGAGGACACCGTCGGCCGTGCGGCGGATGTCGAACTCGGCATACTCCGCGCCGGACTCCAGCGCGTCCTTGTACGCCTCCCAGGTGGCGGCGTCGGCGCGCTCGGAGCCGCCCCGGTGGGCGGAGACGGCGGGGCGGGGCGTCATGGTCGGGCGCTCCCGGAGGGCGGGCGTGGCGGCGGTACGGGGACGGCGTCGTCGCCGGACGTGGGCAGCAGGGAGCCGGAGCGGGTGCTGACGCGTCTGAGCAGGACGTATCCGATCACGACGAGGACGACGAAGGGGAGCCAGGCCAGCGCGTAGGCGGTGCCGTAGGCGCGCAGGTCGAGGATGGAGCGGTGGTCGTCGACGTTGGTGCCGTTCACGCCGAAGAAGGCGAGCAGCAGGGTCGGCGGCAGGGCGATCAGGGTGGCGGCGGCGACGAGGCCGGACACGGTGCGGTCGCGGCGCTCGTCGCGTTCGGCGAGTTCGGCGTCCAGGGCGGCGGAGCGGGCGCTGATCACCGAGGTCAGGCGCTCGACCATGCGGGCCGAGTTCTCCAGGCTGTCGCGGATGCCGAGGGCGTCGCGCTGCGAGGACTGGAAGGCCTCCATGACCATCTCGGGGATCAGCAGGCTGTCGACGTAGGCCTCGACGCCGAAGGCGAGGTCCAGCTGGAGTTCGTTGACGCCCGCGGACAGGCGGGAGATCAGGGAGCGGATCTCGGTGGGCGAGTCGGTGAGGGCCTGCTCGTTGGCCTTCATCATCGCGAAGGCGGCGAGCCGGGTGCGCTGGAGCACGGCGAGGGCGGAGACCATGCCGACGGCGACGAGCATCAGGCCGTTCTCGACGTGCGGGGCCCAGCCGGCCTGGACGGAGACGCCCCGGCCGAGGGCGGACAGGGTGAGGCCCTGGTTCCTGAGGTGCGGCGCGAGGCTCGCGTCGTAGGGCGTGGCGGGATTCCAGGGCATCCGGCCGCGGTAGACGATCTCGTTCAGCAGGATCGCCTTGCGGGCCTCGTCGGCGCTGAGCAGTTCGCGGTGTAACCGGCCGCCGGGGAAGACGAGTTGGTGCACGTTCTGGCCGAGGGCGAGCGGGCGGCCGAGCTGCTCGGTCAGCGTCTGGAGGAGCGGGCGGTCGTCGAGTTCGATCCGCTCCCGGTCGAAGCAGGTCGTGGCCAGCCAGGCGGCGAGGTCGCCGGCCGTGGTCTCGCCCGCGAAGGCGCAGTCCACGACCAGGGTGGCGTCGCCGCGCGGGGTGGTGACGACGAGGATCCGCAGGGAGGCGAGGCCCAGGCCGTGGTCGCCGTGCGGCAGCCGCAGCCTGCGGGGCGCGACCTGTTCGTCGAGGACCGGGACGGGGAGCACGTCCTGGCTGGTCATCAGGTGCGAGGTGAAGCGGCCGTAGTCGTAGCGGTCGACGAGGGCGCCGAGGCCGGTGTCCCGGGGGCGGAGCCGTCCGGAGAGGCTGAACAGCAGCAGGACGCGGGTCCGGTCCCGGGTGGCGGAGTCGAGCACCGTCGCGTTCGGGGAGGTTCCCGGCAGCATCGCGTTCCTTCCGGCCCGTCGGTTCCGATGCGTGTGGTTCTACCCCGGCCGGGGGTGGCGAACCGACGACGTCGCGGGGGGCCCCCCGGGGGGGGGGCCCCCCCCCCCCGGGGGGGGGGGGGGGGGGGGCGCGGGGGGGGGGGGCCCCCCCCCCCCCCCCCGCCCCCGCCGCCGGGGGCGCCCCCCCCCCCCCCCCCCCGGGGGTGTGCCTGGTCAGGCGAGCTTGGCGGTCAGCGTGATGGGCGTGGCCTTCAGCGCCTGGCTGACCGGGCAGCCGGTCTTGGCCTCCTCGGCGGCGGCGAGGAAGGCCGCCTCCTCGATGCCGGGGACGGTGCCCTCGACGGTGAGGTGGATGCCGGTGATGCCCTCACCGGGCTGGAAGGAGACGTCGGCGGAGGTGATGAGCTTGGTGGGCGGCGTCCCGGCCTTGTTCAGGATGTTGGAGAAGGCCATGGAGTAGCAGCTGGAGTGGGCGGCGGCGATCAGCTCCTCGGGGCTGGTCTTCCCGTTCGCCTCCTGGGCGCGCGACGCCCACGTGACCGGCTGCTCGCCGATCGCACCGGAGGTGTCGAAGGTGACGACGCCGTTGCCCTCGAGCAGGCTGCCTTCCCAGACGGTGTGTGCGGAGCGCGTGGTAGCCACGGTTCTTCCTTTCGCGTGCGGACTCGCGGTGGGGCCCGTCTCCGGGTCCCGTACCCCCATCCGATCACACCCGTGGCGCCGCGTCCGCGTACGCCCCGAATTTCAGGCCGCGCGTTCCTCGCTGCTCTCCAGCGGCACCTGGGGGCCGTTCGACTCGCGCAGCCAGCGGCGCAGGACGCGGTGGACGTGCTCGGCGCCGACGAGTTCCGCCCCGTCCGCCACCGGCGCCGAGAGGACGAGCGGGGACAGCAGGAAGGGTTTGCCCTGGGCGCCGCCGAGGCCGCCGTGGGAGCCGATCTGCTCCTCGAAGGCGAGGACTTCGCCGTCGGCCGGGTCGTGGAAGGAGTTGACCATGATGTCGGCGGTGTGCGGGAAGGAGTGCGTACGGCGCACCGCGTCGGCCGCGCCCGGCCCGAACGCGGCGAGCGGGCCCGGGTCGTCGTCGAGGCCGGCCAGCGGGATCTCGGCGCCGTTCGCGCCGAGGACGAGCCCGCCGTGCTCGTCGCTGCGGACCAGCAGGAAGCCGATGCCGGGGTGGTTGGCGAGGGTCGGCAGCAGCGCGGGGTGGCGGGCGTCGATCTCCTCCTTGCTCATCCGGTGCGTGACGTCCGGGAAGGAGACCAGGCCCAGGTTGCCGGAGGCCAGCACGATCGGCTCCGGGCGGCGCGCGGGTCGGTGCCGCTCGCCGCCCTCCTCGACCGGGATGCGCAGGGCGGCGCGCACGGCGGCCCGGGCCTCCGCCCCGCTGCGGGTGCGCTCCGCCCTGCGCGACACGGGCAGTCCGCAGCCGGCCCGTACCAGGTCACCCAGGGTGAGGCCGTAGCGGGAACGGAAGGTCTCGCCGGGGCTCTGGCCGTGGTCGGACAGGACGACGATCCGGTAGGGGCGCGGGGCGTGCTCGGCGACGTTCTCGATCAGGGCGAGCGACCGGTCGAGTTTCTCGAGGACCTTCTGCGCGTCGCGGCTCGCCGGGCCGGAGTGGTGGGCGACCTCGTCGTAGGCCACCAGGTCGGCGTAGACGGCGGTGCGGCCGACGAGCATGTCGCCCGTGACCGAGGCGACGACGACGTCCCGCTCGACGACCGTCGCGAAGGCCCGGACGAACGGGTAGAGGCCCGCGCGGGAGACCCTCGGGCGCTGCTTGCGGAGGCGGGCCCGGGTGGACTGGCCGATCTCCCGGCCGACGTCGGCGACGAAGGACAGGGCGGTGCGCACGGCGTTGGCCGGATCCGAGAAGTAGGCGAAGTAGCCCGCCCGGGAGCGGTTCTCGCGGCTGCGGCGGCGGGTGGCGATGGACAGCACGAGGGCCTGCTGTTCGGCGCCGCCGCTGAACAGGTTGCCGCGGCTGGCGCCGTCGACGGTGAGCAGCCCGCCGTGTCCGGCGTATCCGACGGCGCGGCGCTGGAGTTCGGCGGCGCTGGTCGGGCGGTTGCACACGACCACCTCGCGGGTGTCCTTCTCGTACCAGCGGAACGCGGGGATGTCGTGGTTGCTGCCGTGCAGGATGCCGAGCTGGCTGGCGCCGGTCTGGCTGGACCAGTCGGTGCGCCAGGGGGTGAGGCGGTGGGTGGAGCGGCCGCCGTCGCCGTGGTCGAGCCAGCGGGCGACGGTGGGCATCAGGCCCTTGCCGACCGCGTCCAGCAGGACGTCGTGGCCGACGCCGTCGAGCTGCAGGAACACCGTGCCGGGGCTGGAAGGGCTGGGCGGTCCGGACCGGCGGCGGCGGTCGGAGAGGCGGTACAGCCTGCGGCGGTAGGCGTCGTCGTCGCGCACGGCCAGGGCGGCGCCGGTGGCGGACGCCACGGCGGACATCACGGCGGCGACCACGACGGCGGTCTCCGGGGCGGCGGCGCCGCGCTCGGCGGGGTTGAGCCGCAGGGCGAGCAGCAGCAGCGCGCCGTTGAGGAAGAACACCAGCAGCCCGAGCACGAGCGCCGGTACGAGGAGCAGGAGCCGGACGAGCAGCGGCCAGACCACGGCCGACAGCAGACCGAAGGCGCCGGCGCCGAACGCGGCCGTGACGGCGATGTCGGTGGCGCTGTCGCCGTCCGCGGACCGGAGCCGGAAGTCCGGCAGGATCCCGGCGAGCAGGAGCAGGGTGACGGTGGAGACCGCCCACACGGCGACGCTCCGCCCGACCTGACTGGCGACCCGCCGCCACCGCACGCCCCGCACGCCCAGCCACCTCACGTCCCGGCCCGCCGCCGCGGGGCCCTCGTCCACCCTGTCACAACGCCCGGGGAGCGCCTTTCGTCCCTCGCACCGCCGGGCGGTGCCGAGGGCACGCGGTTCGCCGTCGCCGCGTCAGCGTCCGTCGTACCCGGCCGTCGGCATCGACAGCCGGCGGTGCACGCAGGCCTTCATCGCCGCGTCGTACGCCGGCTCCGCGTGCCCCACCGTCTCGACACGCACCCCGCGCTTCGCGCACTCGGCGGTGAACTCCTCGACGGACGCGAGCGCGCTCTCGAGCACCCGTCGGCTGGGAGCCACGAACAGGTCGAGGCCGGGCCGGACGCCGTCCCACAGGGCACCGTGGTCGGGACGCAGTCCACGGACAAGTAACTCCCGGCTGACCACATAGCCCCGCTCGGCGGCCCAGCGGGAGCACATCGCGTGCTGGCTGCGGGAGTCGACCAGGAACGGATCGTCGTCCAGCTCCTCCAGCGGCGTCAGACTCGCGATCGCCGTGACCCGGACCGGCACCATGGCGTCCCCCCTCACCTCCGGTTTCGCCGCCGACCCTACTCCTGCCCGTAGGCTTCGGGGAGTCGCGCGAAGGAGGCAAAGAGGTGCCGGTGGAGATCACCTGGTGGGGTCACGCCACTTGCACAGTGGAGGACTCGAACGTGCGCGTGCTCACCGATCCCCTGTTCGCACGCCGGCTCGCGCACCTGCGGCGCCGGCGCGGGGCCCTGCCGCCGCCCGGAGCCCTGGAAGCGGACGTGGCCCTGGTCTCTCATCTGCACGCCGACCATCTGCACGTGCCCTCGCTGATGCGGCTCGCCCCGGGCACGCGCCTGCTCGTGCCCCGGGGCGCGCGCCGGGCGGTGCCCGCACTGCGCCGGCTCACGCACCTGCGGGTGAGCGAGGTGGCGCCCGGGGACGAGACCCCGGTCGGCGACGTCGTCGTACGGGCCGTGCCCGCGCGGCACGACGGGCGGCGGCTGCCGCTCGGACCGCACCGCGCCCCCGCGCTCGGCTATGTCATAGCCGGCGAGGCCCGCACGTACTTCGCCGGGGACACCGGACTGTTCGACACGATGGCCGAGGAGGTCGGGCCCGTCGAGGTGGCGCTGCTGCCGGTCGGAGGCTGGGGGCCGTACCTCGGCGAGGGACACCTGGACGCGGGACGGGCGGCGGAGGCGCTGGCACGACTGGCGCCGTGCAGTGCGGTGCCGGTGCACTACGGCACGTACTGGCCGATCGGGATGGACGCCGTGCGCCCCCATGAGTTCCACGCGCCGGGCGACGAGTTCGTACGGCTGGCGGCCGGCCGCGCACCCGCTGTGGCGGTGCACCGGCTCGGGCACGGGGAGAGCGTGCGGCTGAAGGGCACGCGGTGACCTGGACCGCGCCCGTGGCGCAGGCCGGTCTGCCCCTGCTGGCGGCATCCGCCGTCACCCCCGCGTCCATCGTGCCGACCTCCACCCAGCAGGCGGTCGGCTATCCGACGCTCTTCCTGCTGGTGCTGGCCGGGGCGCTGGTGCCGGTGATTCCGACGGGGGCGCTGGTGAGTTCGGCGGCCGTGGTCGCCTTTCACCAGACGTCGCCCCTCTCGCTGGCGATGGTGTTCCTGACGGCGTCGGTGGCGGCGTTCCTCGGGGACGCGACGCTGTACTGGCTGGGGCGGCGCGGGCTGAGGTCGAGGAACGGCTCGCGCTGGCTGGAGGCGATCCGGTCGCGGGCGCCGGAGGACCGGCTCGCCCGGGCGCAGGAGAAGCTCGCCGCGCACGGTGTCGCTGTGCTGGTGCTGTCCCGGCTGGTGCCGGCCGGGCGTATCCCGGTGATGCTCGCCTGTCTGCTGGCGGAGTGGCCGTTGCGGCGGTTCTCCCGGGGGAATCTGCCGGCGTGTCTGGCGTGGACTTTGACGTATCAGTTGATCGGGATTCTCGGGGGGTCGCTGTTCGACGAGCCGTGGGAGGGTGTGGTGGCGGCGATCGCACTGACGCTGGTGATCAGCGCGGTGCCGGGTGTTGTGCGGCGGGTTCGGTAGCGCCGTAGGGGTTGTGGTTGTTCGTGGAGTGCGGGTTGGTCGTGGTTGATCGCGCAGTTCCCCGCGCCCCTTGGGTCACTTTCCCTGAAGCACCTTTGACGCGCCGACCGGCATGTCCCACAAGTCTTCCCGGGGCAGGCCCGCCTTTTCCCAGGCCGCTCGTACGCGATGGAGGGGCTCCAGGACGGGCTCCGCCGAGAGGACGAAGGTCGCCCAGTGCATGGGGGCCATCCGGCGGGCGCCCAGGTCCTGGGTGGCGCGGACCGCCTCCTCCGGGTCGCAGTGGACGTCGCTGAGCCACCAGCGCGGGTCGTAGGCGCCGATGGGGAGGAGGGCGAGGTCGATGCCGGGGTAGCGGCGGCCGATGCGGGAGAACCAGTGGCCGTAGCCGGTGTCGCCGGCGAAGTAGACGCGCTGTCCGTCCCGGTCGGTGAGCACCCAGCCGCCCCACAGGCTGTGGCAGGTGTCGGTGAGGGTGCGCTTGGACCAGTGGTGGGACGGGACGAAGTCGAAGCGGACGCCGTCCAGTTCGGCCGCCTCCCACCAGTCGAGTTCCGTGACGCGGGTGAAGCGGCGGCGGTGGAACCAGCGGGCGAGCCCGGCCGGGGCGAACACGGGGGTGTCGCGCGGGAGCCGGCGCAGGGTGGGGGCGTCCAGGTGGTCGTAGTGGTTGTGGCTGATGACGACGGCGTCGACCCGCGGCAGCGCGTCCCAGGGGACGCCCACGGGGGTGATGCGGGCGGGGGTGCCGAGGATCCGGCGGGACCAGACCGGGTCGGTGAGGACCGTGAGGCCGCCGACGCGCAGCACCCAACTGGCGTGCCCCGCCCAGGTGACGGCGATCGTGCGGGCGTCGACGCGGGGCAGCGGGCCGGGGGCGTAGGGGAGCCGGGGAATGTCGGCGAGGCCTTGGGGGCTCGGTCTCACGGAGCCTTCGCGGGCGAAGCGGGCGATGGCCTTCAGGCCGGGGAGCGGGGCGGTCAGCCGGTCGTGGAAGGTGCGCGGCCACACTCTCCGCTCGGCCAGCGGCCGGGGTTCGGCCAGGGGCGGGTACGGGGGCGCGAGCGGGGACGGGAGTGCCGGGTCGCCGGCTTCCCGGGTGGTCGTACCGGTGGTCGACTCGGACTGCTGCGTCATCGAGGAGGCTCCCATCGCTGAGCTTCGTCACGGAGGTCGTCGAAGACCGACTTCAGCCGGAGCAACGCCCGTCGCACATGCGTCAGTTCCAACGGTGCGGGTGAGGTGAGGCATTCCGCGCGTTCCGGGTCGGAGGCGGGCAGCAGTGCGCCGGTGGAAAGCCGCACGCGCGGGGCTTCGAGGTCGTCGCCGAAGCGGTGGCCGCCCGGCGCGGGCATGCCGAGGCGGGCGGAGAGGAAGTCCTCCAGTTCCTGCGCGTCGCCCACGCCGTGCGCGGTCAGCGCGGGGCGCAGCGGGGCGAGGTCCACGTACAGGTGCCGGCCGGCCCGCGGGGGCCGGGAGAGGGCACCGGCGGTGACGACGGCGGAGTGCGCGGCGGCGGCCACGCGCGCGTGCAGGCGTACGGTGGCGGCCACGCGCTCCGTGACCGGGTCCGGTTCGGCCAGGGCGTACCCGGCTGCCGCGGCGACCGGGGCGGCGACGCGGGCGTCGAGCGCGGTGAGGACATCGAGCACGCGCGCGTGGAGGCCGTCGCCGTCCTCGCCGGCCGGGAAGCGGGCCACGGCGGCGGGCCAGCCGGGAGGGAGCAGGGAACCGGCCAGGTCGGTGACGACGGTGACCCGCTCGGGCAGCATCTCGGCGGGGCTGAGCAGCACGGTGTCGTGGGGGTCGTGCAGGGTGTCGCGCCAGGTCTCGTCGCTGACCAGGTGCAGGCCCTCCCCCTGGGCGGCCTCTACGGTCTCGTGCAGCAGCTCGGGAGGGGCGACGGTCGCGGTGGGGTCGTCGGCGACGGACAGCACCAGCAGACGCGGGTCGCCGCCCTCGGCGCGGACCCGGCGCACGGTCTCCAGCAGGGCGTACGGATCGGGGACGCCGCCGCTCTCGGGCGGGGTCGGCACATGGAAGGCGGGCCGCCCCAGCAGGCGTGCGTACGGCGCCCACCAGGCCGCGCAGGGCCTCGGCACCAGGACGTCACCGCCGAGTGCGGCGGTCAGCGCGAGCAGCAGGGAGGGGGCACCGGGGCCGGCGGCCGCACGGTCGGGGGCGCAGTGCAGTCCGCGCCGGTCCCAGTAGCCGCAGGCGGCCTCCCGCAGCGCGGAGCCGCCGCCGACCGGCTCGTGGTCACCTCGGGACGCCGCCGCGGCGAGCACCGCGGACAACTCCGGCAGCACCGGCAGTCCGTCCTCGGGGAGCGGCGGCCCGAACCGGACGGGGCCGTGGCCTTGCGGGTCCGTCCGCCGCATCCGTACCTCCGCAGTGCCTGGTGCCGCTGTGTTCCGGTGATCCGTACGGTGCGGCTCGTGCCCTCGGCCAGTGAGTACCCAGGGTGCCGCCGCCCCATGGGCGCCCCGCCGGGTTGTGACGGTCACAGCATGAGCGGGCCGGGCCGGGGAAGCGGGGCGATTCCGGGGGCGCCGCGGAACGGTCCCGGCAGGTCAGCGGTGGGGATCGCGCTCCCGGTCGCGCAGCCGGTGCGCGGCGGCGCCGAACGCGCCGGCGATCAGCAGCCCGCCCGCGACCAGGGCCGGCACGGAGTCGCTGAAGGCCCCGCCGTCGCCGGCCCGTACCCCGCGCTGGATCACCGCTCCACCGCACTCGGTGTCGTGGGCGTGGTGGGATTCGGGGCAGGGCTTGTGGGTGGGCCGGTGCGTGGGCCGGTGAGACGGCTTGTGGTGGCCACCGCCGCCGTGGGCCACCGTGAACGTCGCGCTCCACTCCTTGCCCTGACCTCCGGGAGCGGCCGGGCAGGTGCCGTCGACGGTCCACGCCGAGTCCTCGCCGAGGGCGTCCGGGTCGCCCTCGAAGTTCTCGGCGGACGCGATGCGGGCCGTGCCCCGGTAGGCGGGCCCGGACACCTTGTCGTCGTTGCCGGTGACCCTGCGCAGCGGGACCGTGCCGTCGTCGAAGGCCTGCGAGGTGGCGTCGATCGTGTCGGGCGGCGGCCCACCGGTCGGATCACAGCTCACCGAGACGGTGAGCGTCCCCCCGGGCTCGACGGTGGCGGGACTGACCTCGGCGGCGGGTTCGGCGAAGACGGCGGGTGCGAAGCCCGCCAGGGCGGACCCGGCGAGAACGGCGACGGACAGGGCGTGAAGGCTGCGGCGCATCGAGGGGACTCCTTCGGTAGTCATGCCCCTCTGCCATCACAGCCCGCCCACGACAGGGCCGCGCGAAACCGGACCCCATTAGCGGGACAGCACCCCCCAACAGAGTGAACCGCAACCCCCTAGGGGCGCGGGGAACTGCCCGACCGGCCACGACCGGCCCGCACGCGCCGGCGCACCGCGCCCCCTACGGCGCTACGCCACATCCCGCATCACCTGCTCGCGAACCTTCCCACAGCACCGGCTGATCAGCCGGGACACATGCATCTGCGAGATCCCCAGCTCCTCGGCGATCCGGCTCTGCGTCATGTCGGAGAAGAACCGCATGTAGAGAATCGCCCGCTCCCGCTCCGGCAGCGCGGCCAGCCGGTCCTTCACCGCCTCACGGTCCACGACCGTGTCCAGCGCGGGATCCGGCGACCCGAGCGCGTCGCTCAGGGAGTACCCGTCCTCGCTGCCGGGCAGCTCCGCGTCCAGGGAGAGGGCGGTGAAGCTCTCCAGCGCCTCCAGGCCGGTCTTCACGTCCTCCTCGCTCAACTTCGCGTGCTCGGCGATCTCGGCCACGGTGGGCCTGCGGCCGGAGATGGTCTGGGACAGGTCCTGGGAGGCGAACCGGACACGGTTGCGCAGGTCCTGGACCCGGCGGGGAACGTGCAGGGTCCACATGTGGTCACGGAAGTGCCGCTTGATCTCGCCGGTGACGGTGGGCACGGCATAGCTCTCGAAGGCGTTGCCGAGTTCCGGGTCGTACCGGTCCACGGCCTTGACCAGGCCGAGGGCCGCGACCTGGCGCAGATCGTCCAGGCTCTCGCCGCGGCTGCGGAAGCGCCCCGCGATGCGGTCCGCCATGGGCAGCCAGGCCTCGACGATCTCGTCGCGCAGCGCGTCGCGTTGCGGGCCGGCGGGGAGGGCGGCGAGCCTGCGGAAGGCCTCGGCGGTGTCGGGGGCGTCGTCGTGGGGGTGCTGCTTCGTGCTCGTGTGAGTCGGCATGATGCGTCGCAATTCCCTTGCAGGTGCTCTGGGTTGGACCGTCACCGTGGGAGCGCATCCGCTGCGGGACAGGGGCGCCGCTGGCGACGCTTCACGCCGCTCCCACGGACGTGCCTCCTGTCCGAAGCACTTAAGGGCGCCTGCCCCGGGCCCTCACACACAAACCCGGAGAGGTTCTCCGCCGTCGCGCAGGGTGACCCGACGCGGACCGACGAGCCGCGGCCGAGCTGGGCTTCAGGGCGAAGGGGCGGACGTTCCCGCCGGGGCGGGAGAGGGGGCGGCGGCCGCGGAAGCGGGGGGTACGGGTACGTCGGCCGGTTCGCGCCGGCCGGCGTTCTCCTGGGGCAGCAGCAGTTCCTCGTACCGGCCCAGAACGAGCACTGCTCCGAGCATGAGCAGCGGGATGAGCACAGCGAGCATCGCCATGGCGGGTCCTTCCCCAGGGAGGTGTGGGGGGTGTGATCCGGGTCTCCCTCAGGCTCTGGCGCAAACCACGGCGGGTGTGGCGATCCGGTGTGCCGATCCCGTGTCGGCTCCCGGTGTTCGGGTACGCGGTGCGGACCCCCGAAGGTCTGGAGGGAGACATGCAGCGAGGCAGCGACCGGCTGAGCGTCCACCGGGACGACGAGATGAAGCACGAACTGCAGGGTCTGCTCAGGTCCGGGCACCCCACCCGCAGTGAGGAGTGGCACGACCCGGAGCCGGCCGCCGAGGACGACCCCGAGGTCGCGTACGGGCCGGTGACACCGAGCCGTGCGCCGACGTCTCTGGAGTCGGTGCGGCTGGATCTGGCCCGGCTCCTGGGCCGCAAGGCGTTCCCCGCGAGCGCGCGTGACCTGGCCCGCGAGCTGCGCGGCCACCAGGCGCCCGACACCCTCGTCGAGGCTCTGGAGCGACTGCCGCGGCAGGAGCGCTACGGCAATGTCCAGGAACTGGCCCAGGCCCTGGTCCGGGCCCGCGAGACCGGGCCTGAGGAATACGCGTAGTGACCGCGCCAGGGGTACCGCGGCGTGCCGGCCGGTGCGCCGCGGTACCCCTGCCGACCTGGGAACGGAGAGAGGGCCCCAGTGATGGCCGAGTTGGTGAAGGACGTGATGACTCCGGGTGTGGTGGCCGTGCGCCCGGACGCCTCGCTCGTCGAGGCGGCACAGTTGATGCGCACGCAGAACATCGGCGACGTGGTGGTCGCCGACGGGCAGGACGTGATCGGAGTACTCACCGACCGTGACATCGCGGTGCGGGCCGTCGCCGACGGCGCCGATCCGATGACGGTGAGCGCGCAGACCGTGTGCACTCCGGATCCGGTGACGGTGTCACCGGACGACCGAGTGGCGACCGCGGCCACGCTGATGCGCGAACACGCGGTGCGCCGGCTGCCGGTGGTGGAGAACGGGCTGCCGGTCGGCATGGTGAGCCTCGGCGACCTGGCCGAGGCCGAGGACCCCGCGTCGGCGCTCGCCGACATCAGCCGCGCCGAGCCGGACGCCCGGGGCGGTGCATGAGCACGCTCCAGGGCCTCAAGGACATCCCGGGTCTTACGCCCAAGAGGACCCGTTACGGGAAAGGACGTTGAGCAAGATGCGTATCGCGTTTCTGGTCGCGCCCGAGGGCGTCGAGCAGATCGAGCTGACCGATCCGTGGCAGGCGGCGAAGGACGCCGGTCACGAGCCCGTGCTGGTGTCGACGAAGCAGGGGAAGATCCAGGCGTTCGACCACCTCGAAAAGGCGGACACCTTTCCCGTGGACGAGGTGGTGGGCGAGACCGCGCCCGACTCGTTCGGCGGACTGGTGCTGCCCGGCGGTGTCGCCAACCCGGACTTCCTGCGGACGGACGACAGGGCCGTCGCGTTCGTCCGGGACTTCTTCGAGCACGGCCGCCCCGTGGCCGCGATCTGCCACGCGCCCTGGACGCTGGTCGAGGCGGACGTCGTACGCGGCCGGGAGCTGACCTCCTGGCCGAGTCTGCGCACGGACATCCGCAACGCGGGCGGCACCTGGGTGGACAAGCAGGTCAAGGTCTGCGACCACGGCGCGGGCAAGCTGGTCACCAGCCGCAAGCCGGACGACCTCAAGGCGTTCTGCGAGACCTTCCTGGAGGTGTTCGCCGAGCAGGACGGCTGAGCGCGCTGCGCGGGTCCCAGGGGCTCAGGTGCCGGGGGTCGTGGGAGTCGCCGACTCTCCGCTCCCCCGCTCCCGGGCCCCTTCGCGAGTGCGGCCCGCGGCCACCGGGCGGCGCGGGTTGCGGCGCAGGTACTCGCCCTCGAGCTGCGCCATGCGCTCGTTGTGGGCCCGCAGCGCGTCGTTCGACCCGTACAGCAGCGTGTCGTGGCGCGTGCGGTGGATGGTCTCCAGCTCCTTCATGAGCTGCTGGTCGTCCAGCCGGTCAGGGTCCACTCCGGTCATGGTGTCGCCCCGCTCGTCGTGTTCGTGTCCGCGGTACGGGTACCCGCCCGGTGCAACTGAGCACTACACCCGATCGGCACCCGGGAGGGAGCCATGGATCTCGCCTTTCTGCACCCACTCTACGAACACTCGGGCCCCTGGGCCTCTGTGTACGTCGACACCTCCCGGCACACGGAGGACACGCCTCACGAGCGGCAGCTGACGGCCCAGGCCATGGCCAGGCAGCTTGCCGCGCAGGGCGCGGACGAGGCGACCTGCGGGGCCGTGCAGAACGCGATCGAGGATCTGCGACACTCCTCCGAACCACACGGCCGGGCCTTTTTCGCGCGCGACGGCGAGGTGGTCCTCGACCTGCCGCTGGCCCACCCCCCGCAGGCCGGCGACTGGGCCGAGTGTGCCCCGCTGCCGCGCGTCACGCCCCTGCTGGAGCTGGCCGGCGAGGACCCGGTCTGCGTGGTCGCCTACGTCGACCGCAAGGGCGCGGACTTCGAGCTGCGCAGCGCGCTGGGCAGGGAGGACTCCGGGGGCGTCACCGGGCGGCAGTGGCCGGTGCACCGGACGAGCTCCGCGGACTGGTCCGAGCGGCATTTCCAGCTGCGGGTGGAGAACACCTGGGAGCACAACGCCGCGGAGATCGCCGACGCGCTCGCCGTGTGCCAGGAGGAGACCCGGGCCGACCTGCTGATTCTCGTCGGCGACGACCGTGAGCGGCGGTCCGTGCACGAACGGCTGCCCAAGCGGCTGCACGGCCTGGTGGCCGAGGCGCCGCACGGCAGCGGCAGCCGGCTCCTCGACGAGGACGTGGAGCGGGCCCGCGCCGAGCATGTGGCGCGGCAGGCCGAGGCGGAGCTGGAGCGGTTCCGGGCCGGCCGGAACCCGGACGACGAGGGCCGGGCCCGGGCCGTGGAGGGCGTGCCCGCGCTGATCGAGGCGGCACGTGAGCACCGTATCGACGAGCTGCTCATCAGGCCGAACGGGCCGGACGCGCACCGCGAGGTGTGGATCGGCGAGGATCCGGACCAGGTGGCCGTGCGGCGCACGGATCTGAAGATCCTCGGTGAGCAGCACTCGTGGCCGGCCCGGGCGGATGACGCGTTGATCCGGTCGGCGGTGGCCACGGACGCGCATGCGCTGGCGGTTGCGGAGGAGGAGGCGCCGGTGGGGGGACTCGGGGCGTTGCTTCGCTGGAAGTGAGCAGAGCTGTTCGGCGCCCAGCCGCCATTGGGGTGAGCCCCCTGTTGCGTGTGCGGGTGCGTTGCGGCTGGTCGCGCAGTTCCCCGCGCCCCTGAGGGGCGCAGCCCCGGGCGCGCCCCTGGGCTGCGCCCCTAGCGGGCGCGTTCCACTCTGCGTTCGTCCCAGACCGGGGCCGGGGTCTCCCTGACCCGGCCGTCGCTGCCGAAGACCAGGTAGCGGTCGAAGGAGCGGGCGAACCAGCGGTCGTGCGTGACGGCGAGGACCGTGCCCTCGAAGGCCTCCAGGCCCTCCTGGAGCGCCTCGGCGGACTCCAGGTCGAGGTTGTCGGTCGGCTCGTCGAGCAGCAGCGCCGTCACGCCCTGGAGCTCCAGCAGGAGGATCTGGAATCGGGCCTGCTGACCGCCGGACAGCCGGTCGAACGTCTGCTCGGCCTGGTTCGTGAGCTCGTAGCGGCGCAGCCGGGACATCGCGGCGCCCCGGTCCTGCGCGTGCTCCTTCCACAGGATGTCGAGGAGCGTGCGGCCCTCCAGCTCCGGGTGGGCGTGGGTCTGTGCGAAGTGGCCGGGCACGACCCGGGCGCCCAGCTTCCAGTGGCCCGTGTGCGCCACGTCGCCGCCGGCGAGCAGTCGCAGGAAGTGGGACTTGCCCGAGCCGTTGGAGCCGAGGACGGCGACGCGTTCGCCGTAGAAGACCTCCAGGTCGAAGGGCTTCATCAGGTTGGTGAGTTCCAGGTGCTCGCAGGTGACCGAGCGGACGCCGGTGCGGCCGCCCTTGAGGCGCATCCTGATGTCCTGCTCGCGCGGCGGCTCCGGGGGCGGGCCGGCCTCCTCGAACTTGCGCAGCCGGGTCTGGGCGGCCTGGTAGCGGGACGCCATCCCGTCGCTGTTGGCGGCGGCCTGACGGAGGGTCAGCACCAGCTTCTTCAGCTGGGCGTGCTTCTCGTCCCAGCGCCTGCGCAGCTCCTCGAAACGGGAGAAGCGTTCGCGGCGGGCCTCGTGGTACGTCGCGAAGCCGCCGCCGTGCATCCAGGCGTCGGCGCCGGCGGGGCCGGGTTCCAGGGAGATGATGCGCTGGGCCGCGCGGGCGAGGAGTTCGCGGTCGTGGGAGACCAGCAGCACGGTCTTGCGGGTCTCGGCGAGCCGCTCCTCCAGCCAGCGCTTGCCGGGCACGTCGAGGTAGTTGTCGGGCTCGTCGAGCAGCAGCACCTCGTCGGTGCCGCGCAGCAGCGCCTCCAGCACGAGCCGTTTCTGCTCGCCGCCGGAGAGGGTGCGCACTTGCCGCCACTGGGCCCTGTCGTACGGGATGCCCAGGGCCGCCGTGGTGCACATGTCCCACAGCGTCTCGGCCTCGTAGCCGCGCGCCTCGGCCCAGTCGGCGAGGGCCTGGGCGTACGTGAGCTGGGCGGCCTCGTCGTCGACCGTCATGATGGCGTGCTCGGCGGCGTCGACGGCACGGGCCGCCTCGCGGATGCGGGGCGTCGCGACGGACACGAGCAGGTCGCGCACGGTCGTCTCGTCACGTACGGATCCGACGAACTGCCGCATCACCCCCAGGCCGCCGCCGACGGTGACGGAACCGCCGTGCGGCTTCAGTTCACCGGCGAGCATGCGCAGCAGGGTGGTCTTCCCGGCACCGTTGGGCCCCACGAGGGCCACGACGGCGCCCTCACCCACCCGGAAGGACACATCGCCGAGCAGCGCCCTTCCGTCGGGCAGGTAGTACTCCAGGTGCGCGGCTTCGAGGTGACCCATGGGCACGGATTCTGCGGCGTCGGGCCGTGTGGGGCAAACGCATTTGGCGCGGGGGACGCCGGACACCGCGAAGCGACGGTGTGCCCACCCCCCTCCGGGTACCCGCAGCCCCATGACTACCCCCGACCTGGACCTCACCACGACGAAGCCCGGGCACCATCCCCTGCGCGACCGCGTCCTCGCCCTGGACCGCCGGCTCTTCGAGTCCGCGGCCGGCCGGCGCTGGCCCGGCGCGGACCACGTCCTGCCCCGCCTCTCCCGCGGCGCGAACCACGGCGTCCTGTGGTTCGCGACCGCGGCCGCCCTCGCGGCGAGCCGTACGCCCCGCGCCCGCCGTGCGGCGACGCGCGGGCTGGCCTCGCTGGGCCTCGCCTCCCTCGCCGTCAACACCCTCGGCAAGCGGTCGGTGCGCCGCCCCCGCCCCGTGCTGGACGCGGTCCCGCTGATCAGGCGGCTGAAGCGGCAGCCGATCACCACGTCGTTCCCCTCCGGGCACGCCGCTTCGGCCGCCGCCTTCGCGACCGGTGTCGCCCTGGAGTCCCCGTCCTGGGGCGCGGTCGTCGCCCCGGTGGCCGCCTCGGTCGCCCTCTCCCGCGTGTACACCGGTGTCCACTTCCCGAGCGATGTCCTGGCGGGCGCGGCCCTGGGCGCGGGCGCCGCGTTCGCCGTGCGGGGCCTGGTGCCGACACGGTCGCGGGCCGTCCCGCCGGCGCGCCCCCGTGCCGAGGTCCCGGCGCTGCTGGAGGGCGAGGGGCTCGTGCTCGTGGCGAACACCGCCGCGGGAACCGCCGAGCGTGGCCGCGCCCTGCGCGACGAACTCCCGCGGGCCGAGGTCGTCGAGTGCGAACCGCAGGACGTGTCCGCCGAGTTGGAGAAGGCGGCCGGCCGCGCCCGGGTCCTCGGGGTGTGCGGCGGCGACGGCACCGTGAACACCGCCGCCCGCATCGCCCTCGGGCACCGGCTGCCTCTCGCCGTACTGCCCGGCGGCACCCTCAACCACTTCGCCTACGACCTGGGAGTGGAGGACGCGCGCGACCTGGCCCGTGCGCTGCGCCAGGGCGATGCCGTACGCGTGGACGTCGGACGGTTCTCCTGCGGTGAGGAGCACGGCGTCTTCCTCAACACCTGCAGTGTCGGCGTCTATCCGGAGCTCGTGCGGGAGCGGGAGCGCTGGTCGCACCGGATCGGCGGCTGGCCGGCCGGTGTGCTCGCGGCCCGGCGCGTGCTGCGCGCGGACCGGCATCCGCTGGAGGCCGAGTTCCAGGGCCGTACGCGTCCGCTGTGGTTGCTGTTCGCCGGGAACGGCACCTATCACCGCGTGGGGCTCGCGCCCGGGCGCCGGCTGGACCTCGCGGACGGGCAGCTCGACGTGCGGGTCGTGCACGGCGGGCGCCGGCCCGCCGCGCGACTGCTGGCCGCCGCCCTCGCGGGACCGCTGACCCGTTCCCCCGCCCATGCGGCCGTCCAGGTGGGGCGGCTGCGCCTGGACCACGTGGCGCCGGGCACGCTGCTCGCCTACGACGGCGAGGTCATCGACGTCGAGGGCCGCGTGACCCTGGAGAAGCTGCCCGAGGCGCTGACCGTGTACCGGCCAGTCACCGGCTACTGACTGACGCCCCGTCAGTCCATATAGCAGGATACGGGTCTCATCATGCGGCCCCGGTGCGTACGGTGATCCCATGCCGACCGGAGGAACGGAAGGGGTGGGATCCGCCATGCCGGAACCACGGGAGACCGCCGTCTACACGCACGGGCACCACGAGTCGGTGCTCCGCTCGCACACCTGGCGCACCGCCGCCAACTCGGCGGCATATCTGCTGCCCTCGCTCGAGCCCCGCATGAGGATCCTCGACATCGGCTGCGGCCCTGGCACGATCACCGCCGACCTGGCTGAGCTGGTGCCCGGCGGGCGGGTCACCGGTGTCGACCGGGCCCCGGAGATCCTGGAGCAGGCCCGAGCCACCGCGGCCGGGCGGGGACTGGACAACATCGACTTCGCCGTCGCCGACGTGCACGCCCTGGACTACCCGGACGACACCTTCTGCGTGGTCCACGCCCACCAGGTGCTCCAGCACGTAGGGGACCCGGTGCGGGCCCTGCGGGAGATGGGGCGGGTCGTCAGGCCCGGTGGGATCGTCGCCGTGCGGGACGCCGACTACGCGGCGATGACCTGGTATCCGGCGTCCGCGGGGCTCGACGCCTGGCTGGACCTCTACCGACGGGTCGCCCGGGCCAACGGCGGTGAGCCGGACGCCGGTCGCCGGCTGAAGGCCTGGGCGCTGCGCGCCGGGCTCACGGACATCACGGCGAGCTCCGGGACGTGGACCTTCGCCACAGCTCAGGAGCGGGCCTGGTGGAGCGGGCTGTGGGCCGATCGCACCCTGGCCTCGACGTACGCGGACCGGGCCCGGCTCGGCGGGCACGCCGGCGAGGAGGAACTACGGGCGGCGGCCGGGGCCTGGCGCGAATGGGGCGAGCAGGAGGACGGCTGGTTCAGCGTCCTGCACGGAGAAATTCTCTGCCGAAAGGAAGCCTGAAACAGAATTTCGGGGACACCCTGAATGCAGGAGGTCATATTATGGTTCCCATCCTGCTGGTGCTGCTTCTGGCTTTGGTTCTGTTCGGTGCCGGATTTGCAGTAAAGGTACTCTGGTGGATCGCGTTGGCGGTTCTCGTCCTGTGGCTGCTGGGATTCTTCGTGCGGGGCACGTCGGCAGCCGGGAGCCGAGGCCGGTGGTACAGGTGGTGAATCAACCCGCTGATTCAGCAGGCTGATTCAGCCCCCGTCGCGGGGAAGCAGCGGTCCGAGCGGCCCGAGGTCCAGATTGAGGTCCTCGGGCCGCAGTCCGTAGCGATCGCGCAGCTCCGCCATACGTTCCTCGAGCAGCATCAGCGTGAGCCCGACCCGCTCCTCCTGCTCCTCGGTCAGATCCCCCACGTCGAACCTGCGCACCGCCTGGCGCTCCATGAGCTGGCGCAGCAGTTCCACCACCGTCAGCACGAGTTTGACCAGGTCGCGCTCGACGGTGTCGGGCTCCAGGTCCATCCGGTTGCGCTGCGGACGAGGGTGGGGCCGGGGGGTGGGACGGGGGCTGTCGGCTGACGTCACAGCAACTCCTCGAACGGCGAGGACACCTGGGCGTTCACCGAGCTGATGAGCGCGTTGAGGTCGATCCGGACCAGGTCGACGTCGGCGATGCGCAGCGTGATGTCCCCCGTGATCACGACGCCGCCGGCGAGCAGCCGGTCGAGCAGGTCCACGAGGGCGACCTCACGGCGTTCCACTACGGTCACTGCTTCTCTCCGTCGGTCATGTGGGCTCCCCGGCGAACGAATAGGCCGCCCAGGGGCCGGTGAGTTCTATGCGCATTCCGGGAACCTCGCCCTTCGTGCGGTCCACCAGTTCGACGAATTCCTCGGAATTCGCGCGCGGCACCAGATATGCGGCATTCAATACGTTCCGCCCGGTCGCCTTGGAAAGCGCGGGATTCTGCGGAGGGTGCAGCCGGGAATCCTCCGCGAATGCGGAAAGGTTTTCGTGCAGTCGGGTCGAGAAATGCTCGGCCTTCTGCCACATCTCCTCGTGCGACCTGGTCTGCTGGCGCCGCTGCCGCAGATAGTCCCGGCCCGACGCGGCTTTCTGCACGGGCCGGGAGCTTTCCCGCTGTTCGGACTCGGCGTACACCTTCACGCCCCACTCGACCCGGCCCTCCAGCCGGTCGAGGGTGCGCTGGAAATCCTCTTCGCGGGCCTCCATCATCATCCGGACCCCGCTGTCGTCCCGGAAGACGGTGCCGAGCCGCAGCGGCAGCGGGGTCGTGACGGTGGTGAGCGCGTCGATCACCCCCTGGTGGGCGCGGGCGGTCTCGGTGAGCCAGTCCAGGTCCTCCAGATGGCGGTGGAGCGGTTCTTCGGCGAAGTCCCGCTCCGGCACATGGCTCACCACGGCGACGAGACCGTGATGGGTCAGCGCCCGGGGCGGATCGCCCGCCACCCCGGACAGCTGGGACTGGAGCGGCGTACCGAAGGGGCGGCAGACGGCGTAGACGTACCGCAGTCCGGTCACGGGGCCTCCTTCTTCTCCGCGCGGCCGGGCTCCAGCTCCTCCAGCCGGGCCAGCCTCTCGCGCAACTCGGCGTTCTCACGGGTCAGTTCATCACGGCGGGCCCGGGAGCTGAGGTTCGGGTCGCTCTCCCACCAGTCGATGCCCATCTCCTTGGCCTTGTCCACGGAGGCGACGATGAGCCGGAGCTTGATCGTGAGGAGTTCGATGTCGAGCAGGTTGATGCGGATGTCGCCCGCGATGACGATGCCCTTGTCCAGCACCCGTTCCAGGATGTCAGCGAGGTTGGCGCTGCTTCCCTGGCCTCCGTAGGGTTCGGGCATCCTGCTGGGCGTGGTCATCGACGGCTCCCTGCCTCGGCTTCCTCTTCGTCGTACTCGTCGTCCTCGTACTCGGCCTCGGGCTCGTCCTCCGCCTCCTCCTCGGGCTCGTCCTCTACTTCGTATTCGCCCTCGGCTTCGTCCTCGTCCTCGTACTCGCCTTCGGGCTCTTCTTCCTCTTCCTCTTCCTCGTACTCGCCCTCGGGCTCCTCGCCCTCGACGCCCTCTTCGGGCTCCTCCTCGGACTCCTCCTCGGCGAGCGCGTCCTCGTGGCTGCGGACGACCTCGCCGTCGCGGATCTCGCCGCGCCAGCCGTCCTCGGCCTCACCCTTGATCGTGATGAAGCGGACGTAGTTCTTGAGGTCGAGCCGGGCACGGCGGCCCTGGGCGCGCCAGATGTTGCCGGTCTTCTCGAAGAGGCCGGAGGGGTAGTACTCGATGACCAGCAGCACACGCGTGAGGCTGTCGGTGATCCGGTGGAAGGAGACGACGCCCTTCGTCGTGCCCTTGGCACCCTCCGACGTCCAGGCGATGCGGTCGTCCGGCACCTGCTCGGTCGTCTTCGCCTTCCAGCTGCGGTTGGACCAGAAGACCTTCAACTGCCAGTCGGAGCTGGTGTCGTCGGCGCGGCTCGCGCTCTTGACGCCCTTCGCGAAGGTGGAGAAGTCCTGGTACTGCGTCCACTGGTCGTACGCGGTGCGCAGGGGTACGCCGACATCGATGTGCTCGATGATGACGGTGGGCTTGTTGCCGCTCCGGCCCTTGCCCTTGCCCTTGCCGCCCAGGTTCTTCAGGGCACCCGTGACCTTGTCCTTGAGGCGTGAGCCGCCGGTCTCCATGGCGACGCGCAGCGGGCCCTTGCCCTCTGCGAGCTTGCGGCCGCCGTCGAGGGCGAGCTTCGCGAAGCCGGGGCTGTTGCCCTCGGCGATGTCGTTCAGTTTGCCCGTGGTCTCGCCGAGCTTGCGGCCCACGCCGGTCAGCATGCGCGTGGCCTGGGCCGCGAGATACTCCTGCAGCTCGGCCTTCAGCCGGTCGGCGGCCTCGCTGTGGGCGACGTCGGCGAGCGGGTTCTTCGTCGCTCCGTTCGCGGCGGACTTCGCCGATCCGAGGGTGTCGGTCATTCCTCACCGCCTCCCTTCGGCAGCCGGGACCGGGCGCTGCCGCCCCTGTTCCGGGCAGAGGTCGCCGTCTTGGCGGCCGTGGTCTTCTTCGCCGCCGGCTTCCGGCCCGCCGTCTTCTTCGCGGGGGCCTTCTTGGCCGGGGCCTTCTTGGCGGGAGCCTTCTTCGCCGTCTTCTTCGGGGGTGCCTTCTTGGCGGGGGTCTTCTTCGCCGCCGGCGCCTCGTCCTCCTCCGGACCGGAGTCCTCGGGCTCCTCGTCCTCGGGCTCCTGGGACTCCTCGTCCTCGGCGTAGCCGGCGTCCTCGGCGCCGAGCCCGCCGGGCACCGCGCCCGTGAGCTGGTCACGCACCTGGGCCGTTCGGCCGTGCAGCCGGTCGGCGAAGGCGTCGAGCTGGCGCTCGACCATGGCGCCGGAGGCGGCCTTGCCGACGCCGCGCAGATCCTCGCGCAGCTGGTCCCCGATCTCCTTGAACTGCGGGTTGTTCTGCAGCTGCTGCTGGATCAGTTCCGCGACCATGCGCGGACTCAGGTTCAGCTTCTTCCCGGCCACCAGTCCGCCGATGGCTATGGCCATCTTCAGCTTTTTGGTACGCCCCAGAAGGTATCCGGCCCCCACCGCGAGGCCCAGTCCCGTTCGGTTCATTGTGCCGTCCCTTGTTGGCCTGTTCCCGCGTTCCTGCGCGAGGCGGTCTCCAACCGGTCGAGGAGTTCGTCCTCAAGACGGTCGAACTCCTCGTCCGTGATCTCTCCGGCCTCCAGCCGCTCCTCGAGGCGGGCCAGTTCGGCCTGGACCGTGGCGGGGTCGTAGTAGATCCGCTCGGCTTCCTGTAGCACCTGATTGATGGCCCAGGCGCTGCCGCGCACGGGTGCGAGTGGCAGCAGCAGCACCTCGGAGATCAGGCCCATGTCGTCACCCCGCTCCGGTGGTGTCCGTGCCGCTCGCCACGGTGCCCGCCGGCTCGGCCGGGCCGGGCTCGACGAAGCTGTACGGCGGCAGCGGGCCGTTGACCCGCACCTCCAGGTGCGGCATGTCCTTGCGGGCCTGCTCGACCGCGGCCAGGAACTGCTCGGCCGACTCCCGGTCCACCAGGTACGACACGTTGGCCAGCCAGCCGGTGGACTCGGGGCCCGTACTCACGTCCTCGGCGGAGGAGTCCAGCACGCTCCGGAGTGCGGCGGCGTCGTCGGCCTCCCTGGCCTTGACCGCGGCCGCGACCAGCTCGCCGAGCCGGATCTTGTCGTCGTAACTGCCGCCGCCGGACTGCCGGTTGGCCTCCGCGAGTCCGCGGATGTCGGGGCTCTGAGCCATCACCTGGTGCAGGACGGCCTCTTCGACGTGGTTGGCCTTGACGTTGTACTCGACCCGGCCTTCCAGCGCCCGCAGGCGTTCCTTGTAGTGCTCGGCCCGCTCGGCGAGCACCCCGGTGATCGAGTTGTCGTCCGGGGCGACGCTGCCGAACCGCATGGGCAGCACGCAGCCGGCCGCACCGGCTTCGCTGAGCACGTTCTGGTGGGCGAGCAGGTCCCTGCGCTTGGGCCGCAGCCCCTCGGGCGCCTCACTGACGACGGCCGCCAGCTCGCCCTCGCGCAGGATGCGCACCGGGCGGGGCGGATCGCCCACGCCGCCCATGCCCTCGGGCAGCGCCGGGTGCGCGGTCGCCGCGATGCCGTAGACGTAGGTGCTCACTCCTGCTCCTCCTTCCGGCGGGCGGACGTGCTCTTTCGGGCGCGCGGACGGGACTCGCCCTGGCGCTCGGAGCCCTCGTCACGCGCCTGCTTGAAGGCGTCGGAGATGGTCTCGGCGGCGCCGGACAGCGCCCCCTTGGACTTGCCGCGCGCGCCGGACTCGGTGATCTCCCCGACCAGGTCGGGCAGGCCCGGGTCCTTGCGCGGCCCGGCCTCCAGGTCGAGCCGGTTGCACGCCTCGGCGAAGCGCAGATAGGTGTCGACGCTGGCGACGACGACGCGTACGTCGATCTTCAGGATCTCGATGCCGACCAGGGAGACTCGCACGAATGCGTCGATGACGAGCCCCCTGTCCAGAACAAGTTCGAGCACGTCGTAGAGACCGCTGCTGCCGCCTCCGCCTCCGGTCTGCTGTGCCGGTACGACAGTCATGCCGGGTGTTCCTCCTCGTGTGTGGGTGCGGGTCCGGTCGGGCGGCCTAGCGGCCGCCGGGCCTGCGCGCGTCGGATCGACCGCGTTCGTAGCGGCGGACGCGCCGGTAGCCCGTGAGCTGCCCCTCGGCGTCGAGCTCCACCTGGTAGCTCGCCATCAGGCTCATCGTGTCGGGCACGCGCTCGAGCTCGAGGACCTCGACCTCAAGCGCCCAGCCCTCGTCCGTCTGCTCGAAGGACGACACGGACTCGGCTTCCATGCCGGTGAGTTCCGCGAGCTGGCCGCGCGCCTGGCGCAGCACGTCCATCGGGCTCGGCCGCTTCGGGGCCGCCTTCTTCCGGGCCGGCTGCTTCTGGGCCGTCTGCTTCTCGTTCGGTTTGCTCGAATTCTGAGAGTCCTGGGGTTCCTGTGAACTCTGTGACTCTTGCGTGTCTCTTGTGTTCGACATGGCCACCTCCCCCTCCGTGTGGCCGCAAGAGTGTTCGCCAAACCTCTGGGGTCTCATGCATCTGCCACCCGCCCGGTGAGGCGGGTGGGGTTCAGCCGCGCAGGGCGTTCAGCCGCCGCCGGGCCGGGCCGAGCGCCCGGCCGCGGCCGAGCAGGCCGGACCAGGGGTTGGCGCGGGCCTGCTCGACGGCGTCGGCGACGGTGTAACTGCGGGCGTTCAGCTCCGGGTCGTCGAGCTGGTCCCAGGTGATGGGGGTCGCCACGGGCGCGCCCGGCCGGGGCCGGACCGTGAAGGGCGCGACGGCGGTCTGGGCGTAGGCGTTGCGCTGCACGTCCAGGTAGAGCCGCTCGCCGCGGTCCTTCTTGCGGGCGGCGGTGGTGAGCCGGCCGGGGTGGGCGTCGGCGAGGGTGCCGGCGACGTCCCGGGCGAAGGCACGCACCTCGTCGAAGTCGTGCCGTCCGTTCAGCGGCACGATCGCGTGCAGTCCGCGGGAGCCGGTGGTCATCAGCGCCGAGGGCAGCTCCAGCTCGTCGAGGAGTTCCCCGAGCAGCCGGGCCGCCTCGCGCACGGCCTCGAAGTCGTCACCCGCGGGGTCGAGGTCGAACACCATCCGGTCGGGGTGGTCGACGCTGTCGGCGCGGGACAGCCAGCGGTGCAGGGCGATGCTCGCCTGGTCGGCCAGGTAGAGGAGGGTGGCGGTGTCGTCACAGACGGTGTGCAGGACGGTGCCGCCCTCCTTGGCCACCTCGACGCGGGTGATCCACTCCGGGTAGGAGTCCGGGGTGTTCTTCTGCATGAACCTCGGACCGTCGAGCCCGTCCGGGTGCCGCTCCAGCATCAGCGGACGGCCGCGCAGGTGCGGCAGCATGAAGGGCGCGACGGCCCGGTGATAGTCCACCAGGTCGCCCTTGGTGTACTCCTTGGCGTCCGCGCCGCCGGGGAAGAGCACCTTGTCCGGCCGGTGGACCGTCACGGTACGACGGCCGGCCCGCACCCGGCGCGGGCCGTCGCCGCCGCTCACGGCACGACCGCCTCCTCCACCAGCAGCCGCCCGGCCGCGGCGATCGACTCGGCGTCGATGCCGGCGGCGTGCAGCGACTCGGCCGGGGACGCCGAGCCGGGCATCGACCGTACGGCGAGCCGCACCAGGCGCGGGACGGGCCGTCCGTCGGTGAAGGCGTCGAGGACGGCGTCCCCGATGCCGCCCTCCGGGTGGTGGTCCTCGACGGTCACCAGGCAGCCGGTCTCCTCGGCGGCCCGGCGCAGGGTGGCCCGGTCGACGGGCTTCACGGAGTACAGGTCGATCACCCGCGCCTGGATGCCCTCCCGCTCCAGGGCGTCGGCGGCGGCCAGTGCCTCGTGCACGGTGACGCCCGCCGCGACGAGGGTCAGCCGGTCGCGCTCGGAGGAGCGCAGCACCTTGCTCCCGCCGACCGGGAACTCCTCGTCGGGGCCGTAGAGCACCGCGCTCTCGCCGCGCGAGGTGCGCAGATAGCGGACGCCCTCCAGGCCGGCCATCGCGCCGACGAGCCGGGCGGTCTGGTTGGCGTCGCACGGGTACAGCACGGTCGAGCCGTGCACCGCCCGCATCATCGCCAGGTCCTCCAGGCCCATCTGGCTCGGCCCGTCCTGGCCGATGGCGACGCCGGCGTGCGAGCCGACCAGGTTGATGCCGGCGCCGCTGACGGACGCCATCCTGATGAAGTCGTGGGCCCGGGTCAGGAAGGCGGCGAACGTGGCGGCGTACGGCATCCAGCCGCGCGCGGCGAGCCCGACCGCCGAGGCGACCATCTGCTGCTCGGCGATGTAGCACTCGAAGTAGCGGTCGGGGTGCTCCTTGGCGAAGAACTCGGCGCGGGTGGAGTCGCCCACCTCGCCGTCCAGGGCGACGATGTCGCCGCGGCCGGTGCCGAGGGCTGCGAGTGCCTCGCCGAAGGCGTTGCGGGTGGCGACCTCCTCGCCCTTGTCCCATTTGGGGAGTTCGTAGTTCCCGGTGTGGACGGCGTGCAGCATGCGGGCGGCCGGTGGTTCCTGCACCGCTACGCGGATGTCGCGCGGTCCGCCGAGTTCGGCGATCGCCTCCTCGGCGTCGGGCAGCGGCTTGCCGTGCAGGCCCTCGCGGTCCTGGACGCCCTCCACGCCCTTGCCCTTGAGGGTGCGGGCGAGGATCGCGGTGGGCTGGCCCTTGGTGGAGGCGGCCTCGCCGTAGGCACGGTCGACGGCGTCCACGTCGTGCCCGTCGACCTCGATGGTGTGCCAGTCGAAGGCCTGGAAGCGGCGGGCGTAGGCGTCCAGGTCGTGGCCGTGCCGGGTCGGGCCGCGCTGGCCGAGCCGGTTGACGTCGACGATCACGGTGAGGTTGTCCAGGTGCTCGTAACCGGCGTGCTCGGCGGCCTCCCACACGGATCCCTCGGCCAGCTCGCTGTCGCCGCACAGCACCCAGGTGCGGTAGCCGGTGCGGTCCAGCCGCTTGCCGGCCAGCGCGATGCCGACACCGACCGGCAGGCCCTGCCCGAGCGAGCCCGTGGCCGTCTCGACCCACGGCAGGCGCTGCGGTGTGGGGTGCCCTTCGAGACGGCTGCCCAGCTTGCGGAAGGTGAGCAGTTCCTCGTCGTCGATGGCGCCGGCCGCCTTGTACGCGGAGTACAGCAGCGGCGAGGCGTGTCCCTTGGACAGCACGAAGCGGTCGTTGCCGGGGTGGGCGGGGCGGTCGAAGTCGTAGTGGAAGTGGTGTGCGAGCAGTACGGCCATCAGGTCGGCGGCGGACATCGAGGACGTCGGGTGCCCGGAGCCCGCGGCGGCGGCGGCGCGGACACTGTCCACGCGCAGCTGCCGGCCGAGATCGGTGAGTTCACCGGTGTTCATGAGTCTCCTTTCGCGGAGTGGTCCGGCGGGTCGGAACGCTTGACGGGGCCGGGGGCTATGTCGGGGCCCGGGGGTGGTTGATCGTCAGGGGGCTGGGGAGCGGACACGGGCTGGTTCTTGGCGGGCTCGCCACCGGGCTGGTTCCTGGCGGGCTCACCGCCGGGCTGATTCCGCGCCGGTTCACCACCGGGCTGGTTCTTTGCGGGCTCACCACCGGGCTGGTTCTTTACGGGCTCACCACCGCGCCGCTTCCCGGCGGACTCGCCACCGGGCCGGCTCCGCGCCGGTTCACCACCGGGCCGGCTCCTGGGCCGCGTATCGCCGAGCGGGCCCTTCGCGGGGCTGTCGGCGGGCCAGGTCCTGGCCGGCTCTCCACCCGGGCGGCCCTTGGCGAGCTCCGTTTCCGAGCGCCGCTCCGCGGCCCCGGATCCGGACCGCACCTGCGTCACCCCGGATCCGGGCTGCCCCTTCGCGGGCTCGTCTCCGGCCCGGCCCGTTCCGGACCCGGTGCCGGTCCCCCCGTCGTAGGTGTCGGCCTCGATCGCGGCGCCCGGCCCCGAGCGGGCGCTCGCCTCCCGCCGTGTCCCGGGCCCGCCCGGCACCCGGGCCACCTCGGGCGACGACGTGTCCAGGGGCACGGACCAGGACCGTACGAGCCCCAACTGCACGGCCTGACGCGGCAGTACGGCGTCCAGCAGCCAGTCGGCGGCGACCCGGACCCGGTTGCCGGGCATGGCGGCGAGATGGTAGCCACGCGTCACCGCACCGGCCGGCACCCCGGACAGCGCAACGCCGAGCGGATTGGCCGCGGCCTTCGCACCGCCCAGGTCGACGACGAAACCCCGGTCGCGATGGCGGTACGGCTTGCACTCCCCGCCGAGCCCCAGCGACGCGGCGACGTTCTCGGCCGCGACCTTGCCGTGCCGCCAGGCGTGCTGCGCGGTCATCGGCGTATAGCTCCCCGGCTTCTCCAGGTCGGGCACCGCGGCCGCGTCACCGCACGCGAACAGCTCCGGCCGCCCGGGCACCTGGAGGTGCGGATCGACGAGCAGCCGCCCCTTCTCCAATGGCAGCCCGAGGGACTCCACCAGCGGGTCGGGCCGTACGCCCACGCACCACACCAGGGTCCGGGTCTCGACGAACTCGCCGTCGCTCAGTACGACCCCGTCGGGCGTGGCCTCCTTCACGGAGGTCCCCGTCCGCACGTCCACACCCCGCTGCCGCAGCACACGACCGGCCGTCGCGGACAGCTTGCCGTCCATCTCCGGCAGCACCCGCGGCGCCACGTCCAGCAGGATCCAGCGCGGCCGCATGCCCTGCCGCAGCGGATGCCTGCGGACCTGCGCGTCGGTGAACAACTGCCCGTGCGCGGCGACCTCGGTTCCGGTGTATCCGGCGCCGACCACGACGAAGGTGCAGCGCGCGGCGCACGACTTCGGGTCCTCGGCGACGGCTGCCAGTTCCACCTGCCGGGTCACGTGGTCGCGCAGGTACAGCGCCTCGGGCAGCCCGCGGAAGCCGTGCGCGTGCTCGGCGACGCCCGGGACGGGCAGCAGCTTGTTGACGCTGCCGGCGGCGAGCACCAGCCGGTCGTAGGCGAGCGTGCCGCCGTCGCCCTCGGGTCCGGTGTAGTGCAGGGTGCGTCCGTCGAGGTCGATCCGGTCGGCCTCGCCGAGCACCAGTCGTACCTGGGGCAGCGTGTCCGAGAGGGAGACCGTGACCCGGCGCGGCTCCAGGATGCCGGCGGCGACCTGGGGCAGCAGCGGCAGGTACAGGAAGTAGTCGGTCGGATTCACCAGGGTGATGCGGGCCCTGCCCCGGGTCTGCCGGGCCAGGGTGCGCGCCGCGCGGTAGCCGGCGAAACCGGCACCGACGATCACGATGCGGGGTCGACTCACGGTTCGCCTCCGGCGCTGTCGCGTACCTCGGGAGCCTTCCGCGTCCCCCTGGCCAGGGCACCCAAACGTCCGACGGCCCCTCCCGGGCGCAACCCCGCCGGTTTCCGGACCAGGGCCCGGGTACCCGGGGCGGGACACGGACGCCTACGTCGCGGAGGCACTCCCCCATGCCCGAGTACGGATACTTCCTCTCGTGCGAGCAGTACGGCCCCGCCGAGCTGATCGAGCAGGCGCGGATGGCCGAGCAGGCCGGATTCCAGGCGCTCTGGATCTCGGACCACTACCACCCGTGGAACGACGAGCAGGGCCAGAGCCCGTTCGTCTGGTCGGTGATCGGCGCGCTGTCCGAGGCGGTGTCCCTGCCGATCGAGACGGCGGTGACCTGCCCGACCGTGCGGATGCACCCGGCGGTGGTGGCGCAGGCCGCGGCGACCAGCGCGGTGATGACCGACAACCGCTTCCGGCTCGGCGTGGGCTCCGGCGAGGCGCTCAACGAGCACATCCTCGGTGACCACTGGCCGCCGGCCCATGTCCGTCTGGACATGCTGGAGGAGGCCATCCAGGTGATGCGCCGGCTGTTCACGGGCGAGGAGGTCAACCACCACGGGCCGCACTACACGGTGGAGAACGCCCGCCTGTACACGGTGCCGGACGAGCCGATCCCGATCGACATCTCCGGCTTCGGCCCGGCGGCGACCCAGCTGGCGTCCCGCGTCGGCGACGGCTACATCAGCGTCGCGCCGGACGAGACGATGGTGGAGCAGTACCGCAAGGGCGGAGGCGGCGGAAAGCTGGTCAGCGGCGGCACCAAGGTCTGCTACGACACCGACGCGGACGAGGCCGTACGGACCGTCCACCGGCTCTGGGCGAACGAGCAGCTGCCGGGGGAACTGGGCCAGGTGCTGCCCTCCCCGAAACACTTCGAGCAGGCACAGCGACTGGTCACCGAGGACATGGTGCGCGAGAACCGGGTGTGCGGCGACGACGTGGACGACCACGTGGCCGAGCTGAAGCAGTTCACCGACGCGGGCTTCGACCGGGTCTACGTCAACCAGATCGGCCCCGACCTGCGCGGCTTCTTCGACTTCTACCGCACGAAGATACTCCCGCAGCTGGAAAGCTGACGGCGGACCGGCCCGGCCAGTCCGCGTACGGCGAGGATCCCCGCTCCCACGATCAGGGCCGCGCCAAGTCCTGCTGCGCGTCGAAGTTCGTACGGGCCAGCTAGCGGTCCAGCAGCCCGGGGACGACCGCGTTGGCAATGAGGGTGGCCGCGGTCGAGCCGCCCACCCAGTACTCCCGGCGCCGCCCGTGCGACGCCGCGTGCACGACGGCCCGGGCCGCGACCTCCGGCTGGTACACGGGGGTGACGGGCCGGGCTCCTCCCGCCATCCGGTTCAGCACCCAGTCGAACTGCGGGGTGTTGAGCCCCGGCAGCTGCACCATCGTCGTGCGCACCCCGCTGCGGGCGTGCCGCAGTTCGCAGCGCAGGGACTCGTTGAACCCCCGGATCGCGTGCTTGGCCCCGCAGTACGCCGACTGCGGGGGAATGCCCCGGTAGGCGAGCGCGGAGCCGACCTGCACGATGGTGCCGCGGTCGCGCGGCCGCATATGGCGCAGCGCGGCCCGGGTGTCGAACACACAGCCGAGGTAGGTCACTTCGGCCACCCGGCGGAACTCGTCCGGGGCGACCTCCGTGACCGGCGCGAAGACTCCGGTGAAGGCGTTGTTGACCCAGACGTCGATGTGGCCGAAGGCGTCGGCGACCCGGTCGCCCCGGGTGGCGAAGGCCCGGGCCGTGGCCCGTCCGACACCGCCCGTGGCTCCGGTCACCACGACCACGCGACCGTGCCGGTGCGATGACCGATTCCCGCGCACCCGTGTCACGCCTCGCGGCGCGGTACGTCCGGGTCGTCCGTCGGCCGCGGGGGCACGGTGCCCGGGGTGGGCTCGCCGGGCGGCGCCGGCGGTACGGGCGGGTACGGCAGACCACCGGCAGCCGCGGCGGCCTGGCCCGCGGCCTCGTGGCCCGGGACCGCACCGGCCCCGTGCCCGGGACCCGGGCGGGCCGGCCGGGCCATGCCGCGCAGCACATAGGCCGCGGCGCCCAGGAGCACGGCGGTGATCAGCGCCGCCGCCCAGTCGGGCAGGCCGAGGGCGAGGGCCAGTCCCACGGCGAGTGCGAGGGCCGCGCCCGCGTACAGGGCGAGGGCGCCGGACGCGGCGTACAGCGTGGCCCTGCGGCGCTGCTTGCGTGTCTGCTCGCGCAGTTCGTCCCGTACGGTCTCACGCGCCACCTGTGCCAGCTCGTCAACCAGATGCTTGTCCAGATGCTCCAGGTGATCCATCGGCTTCATACCCGGCCGGGTACCCGCGCCCCCTGGGGCGTAACTAGGCTCGTCCTCATGGAGATTCTGGGTGCCACACTGCGCGTCTGCGTCGACGACCTCGAGACCGCGATCCCCTTCTACGAGCGGCTGGCCGGCGGCAGCGCCCAGCGCTTCGAACGGGGCGGTGTCGAGGTGGCGGCGATCGGCTGCTTCCTGCTGATGAGCGGTCCCCCGGCCGAACTGGAGGTGCTGCGCAAGGTCTCCGCGACGATCGCCGTCAAGGACGTCGACGACACCCACCGGGTGCTCACCGAACTGGGCGCGCACATCGTCGCGGGCCCGATCGCCTCGCCGGCCGGCCGCAATCTGATCGCGCTGCACCCGGACGGGTCGATCTACGAGTACGTGGACCGCAACCCGGGATGACCGCCGGGCCGGGGGCTCAGCGCCGCCCCGGCCCCGTGACCGTCTCGGCGGTGATCGCCCAGCGTTCGTGGTCGCGCCAGGCCCCGTCGACGAAGAGCATCTTCGGCGAGAAGCCCTCCAGCCGGAATCCGCAGCCGCGGGCCAGGGCGATCGACGCGGCGTTCGCGGGCTGGACGTTGATCTCCAGCCGGTGCAGCCGCATCGGGCCGAACGCGTGCCGCACGACGAGGTCGAGACCTTCGCGCATCAGCCCCCGCCCGGCGGCGTGCGCGAAGGCGCCGTAGCCGAGCGCCCCGCACTGGAAGCCGCCCTCGACGATGTTGTTGATGTTGATGAACCCGGCGATGGCCCCGGCGCCCCGCTCACCGACGTCGTCCTTCTCGCAGACGAGGAAGCCGGCCTTGGACGGGTCCTCGATCAGCCGGCCCGCGTACGCGGAGTAGGCCTGGGCGCTCTCGGGCGGGAAGAGCCAGGGGTGGTGCAGGTCCTTGCTCTCCCGCGCCCGGGCGGTGAACTCGGCGCCGTCCCCGTAGGTGAAGTGGCGTATGCCCACCCGGGGGCCTTCGGCGAGGTAGCGGGACGCGTTGTGGGGCACCCCGCCACAGTAGCCGTGCCTTGGGTCAGGAGCCCGCGACGGGCAGCCGCAGCACCCCGGTGTTCCGCGGCCCGCTGACCACGGTCACCGGTTTGATCCCCCGGTTGCCGAAGTACGCGTCGTCGCTCGCCGCGATCACGAAGCTCAGCCGGTGCCCCTTGTCGTACCGGTGCACGATCCCGGGCAGCGTGACGGTGAAGCTCTTGGTCACGTCCGGTACCCGGACCGGCGCGACCAGGCGGCGCACCAGGGTGCGGGTGCCGTCGGGGGCGATGTCGTAGAGCTTGGCGAACAGGACGAGCTTGTCGGCGGCGTCGCCGGAGTTCTGGGTGCGCTCGGCCTTCGGGGAGCGCACCTCGAGCGTGGCCCGGGGCGCGCCCACCACGTCGAGGGGGCGTGACAGCGGCGCGCTGGTCCAGTCGAGGTAGGTGCCCTCGGTGTCATGCGGTGGTGTGTCGGGCAGCCCGATGAGGCCGGCCAGGGAGCTCTCCGAATGGCTGGTGGGGGTCAGCCAGTTGGTGTAGCCGCGGCTGCCCCGGGCCACCTTGTTCCGGTTGTCGACGAGCTTGCCGTCGCCGGAGAGATACAGCGTGCGGCTCGGCTCGGGGAGGCGGTCGGCGGTGGCGTAGGCGCGGTCCGGGTCGGTGATCCAGTCCCGGTGGTAGGCGAAGGCCGGTCCCGTGTCGGTGTGCGTCCGGCCGCGCAGATGGCGGTCGAACCAGGCGAGGACACGCCGGCCGACGTAGCTGGTCTCCAGGTTGCCCTTCGACAGATCGAGTTCACCGGCGCCGGGGCCGGTGAGCCCGGCACTGTGGCCCCAGGACTGCCAGATCATCTTCGCCGGGGTGCCCTGTGCGCGCAGCGTCCGGTACGTCGCCGTCGCCTCGTTGAGGTTGAAGAGGGTGTCGGCCTGCCCCTGGACCAGCAGGGTGGGCGCTTTGACGCGGTGGAGGTAGGACGCCGGGGAGACGCTGCGGGCGAACGCGAGCAGCTCGGCGGTCCGGCCGGCGGGGTAGGCGCCGGAGTTGAGTGTGTGGACGGTCCGGCAGGCCTTGGTGACGAAGTGCAGGCAGGACATGGAATTGATGCGGGACGGGTCGAGGCTCGGCTGGAGCAGGGGCTGGCCTTCGCCGATGAGATAGAAGCCGTTGGTCCACTGCCACTTGAAGACGCCCGGGACGCCGGTGCCGCCGGTGGCGTTGTTGGGGGCCAGCGCGTAGGCCAGGTCGTTCCAGGTGATCATGGGGACGAGCGCGTCGAGGCGGTGGTCGACGGCGGCCGTGGCGAGCTGGACGGCGCCGCCGTAGGAGCCGCCGATCATGCCGACCCGTGGATCGCCGGGCCGGTCGAGGGTGACGAAGTCGGCGGTGGTGCCGTCGTCGGCGGCGCGTTCGCCGCCGAGGAAGTCGATCAGCCGCGCGGCGGCGGCGCCGTCGATGGCGGGGTCGTCGAGGGAGATGAGACAGCCGCTGCGGCCGAATCCGAGCCCGGAGTAGATGAGGGAGACATAGCCGCGCTGGGCGAAGGCCTTGCCGATGGCGTCCGTGGAACCGTCCGACTTGCTGCCGCCGAAGCCGTTCGTGCCGAGCACGGCGGGCGCCCGGTGGTCCCGGTCCACGCCCGCCGGGCGGTACAGGTCGGCGTCGACCGTGCAGGGCCGGCCCCCTGCCCGGACGGTGAACTTGAGCGGGGTGACGGTGTAGGAGTCCGCCGCGGTGGCGGGCGGAGTGAGGGCGAGGGGGGCGGCCAGGGCGGCGCCCAGAGCGAGAGCGAGCGGCGCGCGGGATCTGGGCACGCGTCGGGACACACGGACCTCCACGAGGGGGACAACCCGAATACCGACCAGTAGGTACTTGGTCGGTAGTCATCGTGTGACACGTGTCAGGGAGCGTCAATCACCGAAACGAGGGTTTCTTGACAGGATTTCAGTAACAGCATGCTCAGCTCAGGGCCGGTTCGTCGAACGTCAACGTGCCCGTTCCGGCGTCCAGTTCGGCCATCATCCCCAGGGGCATCGTCAGCGCGCCCTCGCCGTGCCCGAACCCGAACTCCTCCACGACCGGCACACCGAGTCCGCCGAGCCGGTCGGCGAAGACCGCGCGCAGGTCCTCGTACGGCCCGCACGTCGCCCAGGACCCGAGCGCGATCCCGGCGACCCCGTCCAGCCAGCCGGCGCGCAGGAGTTGGGTCAGATACCGGTCCAGGCGGTACGGGCTCTCGCCGACGTCCTCGATCAGCAGCAGTCCGTCCCGGGCCGCCGCGTGGGCGTGCGGGGTGCCGAGATCGCTCGCGAGCAGGCTCAGGCAGCCGCCCAGCGTGACGCCCCGGGCCCGTCCGGGCACCAGCGCGCCGCCGCCCTCGGGCACCGCCGGGACGGTCCGCACGGACTCCGGCTCGAAGAGGGTCGCCCGCAGATGCTCCTGGGCCCGGGCGCTCTTGAGGAAGTCGACGCCGGCGACCGCGGGACCGTACAGGGTGACAAGGCCGAGGCGGGTGGCGAACGCCTGGTGCAGGACGGTGATGTCGCTGAACCCGGCGAACACCTTCGGGCCCGCCGCCCGCATCGCCGCCCAGTCGAGCAGGTCCACCATGCGCTGCGCCCCGTACCCGCCCCGGGCGCACAGCACCGCGGCGACGGACGGGTCGCACCAGGCGCCCTGCAGATCGGCGGCCCGCTCGGCGTCCGTGCCAGCCAGGTAGTCCAACGCGCGGTGTCTGCCCAGCACATGGGGTGCCACCACGGGGTCGAGGTCCCAGCCGCGCAGGATGTCGAGCCCGGACTGGAGCCGCTCCTCGGGCACGGGCCCGCTCGGCGCGACGACGGCGACCCGGGCGCCGGGGGCGAGCCGGGGCGGTCGCGACAGTTGGTTCACCTGACGAGCTCCAGAGTCGGGATGCCATGCGGATCGAGTCGGAACACCTGGGCGTACAAGGAGAGTTCGGCCTCCAGGGCGCGCACCATGGTCTCCGCCCGCCGGAACCCGTGCCCCTCCCCCTCGAAGGCGAGATAGGC
Source organism: Streptomyces sp. NPDC050546 (assembly GCF_044457425.1). NCBI lineage: Bacteria > Bacillati > Actinomycetota > Actinomycetes > Kitasatosporales > Streptomycetaceae > Streptomyces > Streptomyces sp. NPDC050546. The sequence continues at coordinate 59,224 of NZ_JBITGX010000002.1, read as the reverse complement.
GTGCGGCACCCGCCGGCCCTCCAGCCGGGCCAGGAACCGCTCGCACTGGACGGGCGGGCAGATCACGTCGTCCAGGCCCTGGAGCAGCAGGAACGGCACGCCGAGGCGGTCGGCGTGGCCGGCCGGCGAGCGCTCCGCGTAGCGCGCGGGCACCTCGGCGAGCGGCCCGATCAGGCTCTCCAGATACTGCGACTCGAAGTCGTGGGTCTCCCCCGTGCCCCAGCCGGTGAGATCCAGGATGGGGTACTTGATCGTGCCGCAGGCGTAGACGTCGGTCGTGGTGAGGGAGGCGGCCGCGGTCCAGCCGCCGGCGCTGCCGCCCCGCACGGCGAGGCGGCCGCGGTCGGCGGTGCCCTCGTCGGCGAGGGCCAGGGCGACGGCGGCGCAGTCCTCGACGTCCACCACGCCCCACTGCTCGCGCAGCCGCTCGCGGTAGGAGCGGCCGTAGCCGGTGGAGCCGCCGTAGTTCACCTCGGCGACGCCGATGCCACGCGAGGTGAAGTAGGCGATCTCCAGGTCGAGCACGAGCGGTGCGCGGCCGGTGGGCCCGCCGTGCGCCCAGACGACGTACGGCGGCAGTTCGCCGCCGGGCGCGACGCAGCCGGGGTGGTGCGGCGGGTAGATATGGGCGTGGATGTCGCGCCCGTCCGGGCCGGTGAAGGCACGGATCTGCGGCTCGGGGTAGTAGGCGGGGTCCACGGCGTCGTCGTGCTCGGCGCCGATGACGCGGGCGTGGCCGGTGGCGGCGTCCAGTTCCACGACCTCGTAGGCGCTGCGCGGGCTGGCCCCGACGGCGACGACCCGCTCGCCGTGCGCGGCGAGGGTGGGCGCGAACTCGGTCCAGGGCCCGGCCGCGTCGACGACCTCGCCGGTCTCGGGGTCCAGAATGCCGAGGGCGGTGGCGCCCCGGCCGTGCACGACGGCGATCAGGCCGCTGTCGAGCGGCGCGAACCATCGCATGCCGAGCTTCCAGAGCGCCCCGCCGAACTCCTCTTCGCGCGGGCACAGCGGTTCCCCGTCGAGGTGGAGGTTCCACCAGCCGCTGCGGTCGCTGGCGTGCAGGAGGCGGCCGTCGTGGGTCCAGTCGGCCTGGGCGATGGACTCGCCGGGCCCGCCGGCCACGGTCCGGGCGTCGTGCAGGACGCCGTCGGGGCCGACGTCGGCGAGGACCAGTTCGGTGCCGTCCCAGGGCATGCGCGGATGGTCCCAGGCGAGCCAGGCCGCCCGCCGCCCGTCGGGGGAGAGCTTCGGGCCCGTCACGAAGCGGTGCCGGGCGCCGGTGAGTTCGCGCACGGCGCCGCGGTCCTGGGCGGCGGATCCGTCGAGCGGGACCGCGGCCGGGACGCGGCGCACATCGGTGGGGCCGTCGCCGGTGAACTCCTCCAGCACGCACCACACCTCGCCCCGCTCGGGCAGGGGCAGCGGCTCGGCCCAGCGCAGGCCCGCGCCCACGGGAGACACCGGCGTGAGCGGGCGGGGCTCTCCGCCCGGCTCGTACCGGTACAGCCGCTGGTCGGCGAAGTTCACGAACACCACCAGCGGGCCGTCGTCGCCCGCCTGCGCGGCCCACGGATGGCCGCCGTACTCGATGACCCGGCTGCGCACGTTCCACGGCGCGGGCAGCACCGGCTCCTCCGTGCCGTCGGTGTGCCGCCGCACCAGGGTGCGCCGGCCGCCCTCGGCGGGGCGGGGCTCGGTCCACCACACCTCGTCGCCGACGAAGCCCAGGTACTCCGGGTGCCCGTCGTGCGCGGCGGCCAGGGCCGCGTCGATGGGCGAGGGCCACGCCCCGTACGCCAGCGTCCGCACTCTCTCCCCCACTCCCCTAGGCCGTCCGCAGGAACCGGTCGAGTACCCGCACACCGAAGTGCAGCGCCTCGACCGGGACCCGCTCGTCGACCCCGTGGAACATGGCCCCGTAGTCGTAGCCCTCCGGCAGCTTCAGCGGTGTGAAGCCGTAGCCGGTGATGCCGAGGCGCGAGAACTGCTTGGCGTCCGTGCCGCCGGACATGCAGTACGGCACGACATGCCCCTCCGGGGCGAACTCCTCGACGGCGGCCCGCATCCGGGCGAACGTCGCCGAGTCCACCGGCGATTCGAGGGCGACCTCGCGGTGGTGGAACTCCCACTCGACATCCGGACCGGTGAGCCGGTCGAGGGTCTCGCGGAACTCGTCCTCGCCGCCGGGCAGATACCGGCCGTCCACCTGCGCCACGGCCTCCCCGGGGATCACGTTGACCTTGTAACCCGCGTTCAACATCGTCGGGTTGGCGCTGTTGCGTACGGTCGACTCGACGAGCTTCGCGGCGGGGCCCAGCTTGTCGAGCAGCGCGTCGACGTCCGTCAGGTCGCTGTCGATGCCGTAGAGCGCGGCGAGTTCGGAGAGCGCCGCGCGTACGGTCGCGGTCGGCCGCAGCGGCCATTCGTGCTCGCCGATCCGCGCGATCGCGGCCGACAGCCGGGTCACCGCGTTGTCCCGGTTCACCTTGGAGCCGTGCCCGGCGCGTCCGCGCGCGGTGAGCTTCAGCCAGGCGGTGCCGCGTTCCCCGGCCGCGATCGGGTAGATCTGGCGGCCGTTGCCGTCGTGGAAGGTGAAGGCGCCCGACTCGCTGATGCCCTCGGTGCAGCCCTCGAACAGGGCGGCGTGCCGGTCGGCGAGGAATCCGGAGCCGTCCTCGGCGCTGGCCTCCTCGTCCGCGGTGAACGCGATGACGATGTCCCTCCGGGGCCGTACGCCCTGCCGGGCCCAGCCGCGCAGCACGGCGAGGATCATCGCGTCCATGTTCTTCATGTCGACGGCGCCGCGCCCCCAGACGACCCCGTCGCGGACCTCCCCGGAGAACGGGTGCACGCTCCAGTCGGCGGCCTCGGCCGGTACGACGTCCAGATGGCCGTGGAGCAGCAGCGCGCCGGCTCCTGGGTCGGTGCCCTCGACGCGGGCGACGACATTGGTCCGGCCCTTGGCGCGCTCCAGGAGCGTCGGTTCGATCCCGGCGTCGGCGAGCCGCGCGGCGGCGTACTCTGCGGCGGGCCGCTCCCGGCAGTCGCCGCCGCCCCGGTTGGTGGTGTCGATCCGGATCAGGTCGGACGTGTACGTCACGACCTCGTCCAGCGCCTGCCCGTCCACCTGCTCAGCCATACTGCTCCTCCACCGCGGCCGAGACGATCGTGGTGACCGCCTTGAAGGCGCGGATGCCCTCGTACATGGTCTCGCTCGTGTATGCCACCTTCCGCTCCCCGATCCGGTCCACACCCGGCACGACGGTGGCGGCCATCGCCAGATGCTCCGCGTCGAACTCGACGGCGACGGTGAACGGACCGCCGCGCACGGGTTCGTGACGCACCGCCAGCCCGGCGGCCTCCTTGGCGGCAGCCCGGATGTCGGCGGCTGTCCGGGCGGGCGTACGGCACACGGCCGCGTACCGCGACACATGGTCCTTCACCGCGACCTTCAGCGCCTCGGGCGCGTACCCGAGCGCGTCCTCGCAGGCGATGTCGTCCCCGGTGACCAGCACGACCGGGACCCCGAACTCGGCGGCGACATGGGCGTTGAGCAGCCCCTCGCTCGCCCGTACGTCGTTCAGCCACACACCCGTGATCTGGTTCGCGAGGTAGGTGTGGGCGAGGACGCCCTCCATGCCGGCGCCCGCGTGGTAGCCGACGAACGCGATGCCGTCGACGTCGCCGTGCTGCACGCCCTCCACCATGGAGAGCGCCTTGTGCCGCCCGGTGAGCAGTTGGGCCCGTTCGTCCAGCCGCTCCAGCAGCAGATTGCGCATCGTCGCGTGCGCCTCGTTGATGATCACCTCGTCGGCGCCGCCGTCGTGGAAGCCGAGCACGGCGGCGTTGACGTCGGAGGTGAACAGCGAGCGGCAGCGCTCCCACTGCGCGGCGCCCGGCACCACGTCGTCCGGCCAGGTGACCCCGGTGGCGCCCTCCATGTCGGCGCTGACGAGGATTCTCATGACGAGCCGTCCCGGATGGAGATCTTCATGGTTCGTCACGTTACGCGCTGCGGGCCGAACCGGCTACGACGTCACCAGCGGATCGGCAGACCGGCGAGGAACGAGGTGAGCCGTTCGGCGAGCAGCCGGTGGTCGCGGGCCGAGTAGTGCCAGTGGCAGCCCGTGTGGTCCAGGTTCGTGTCGTCGAGCCGCCAGTAGCGGACCCGGCGGTCGCCGGCGCCGGTGCGCTCCCGGACCACCTGCTCGACATGGCCGGCGAACGGTCCGGCGCCGACGGCCAGAAGGGTGGTCCCGGGGCCGTAGCGTGTCCGCAGCTTCTGGAGGAAGCCGCTGTAGGCGCTCCGGTACGCGGCGGCGAGGCTCTCGTCCGTCCAGGGCTCGCCCGGGTTGACCGGGGTCGAGAAGTCGTTGGTGCCGAGGTGGACCACCACGAGGCCCGGCCGCCAGGTGCCCGGGTTCTGCCAGACGTCGCCCGGCACGTTCAGCAGCGCGCGGTCGTAGAAGGTGCGGTAGTTCTCCTCCGGCGAGCCTCCGTTGTAGTTGCGCACCATGCCCCGGCCCGAGTACGCGTTGATCTGGAAGTCGGCGCGCAGCCGCCGGGCGGTGAGGGCGGCATAGCTCACGTCGGCGTTGGTGGTGCGGGCGACCTGCTCGCCGGTGCAGTCGCGGGAGGCCGAGAGGTTGCCGTAGCCCGCCGTGAGGGAGTCCCCGACGAACTCGATCTGGCGGCTGCGCGCGACCGGCCGGGCCAGTACCGCGCCGCCCGGCGCGGCGACGAAACCGCCGAACGCGCTGGTGGCCCAGGGGGTGTCGTTGCGTTTGACGAGCCGGACGGTGTGCACCCCCTTGGGCAGGCCGGTCACCCAGTGTGTGATCTTGCCCGGCGTGACGAGGGTCGCGACGGTGGCTCCGTCGACCTGGACGTCGTAGTCGGCGGCCGGGTCGTCGAGCACGATGCCGACGCCGGTGCCCCTGATCCGGCCCTCGAAGTACACGCCGGGCCAGCTGTACCGGAGCACGTCCCCGCCGTCCTTGACCCGCCCGGCGGTGTGCGCGCTCGCCGCCACGCCCTTGTCGTCCGGGGCGGCGGTGGCCACGGCGGATGTGCCGAGCAACAGCATCGAAGCGGCGGACGCGACCAGCATCCGGGTCCAGGGCGACGGCATGACTGTCCTCCGGAAGACGGGGTCAGGTGCACGGACGAAGGAGCGGTGACCGGCTCACTGTGCGCTCCTCAGCAGTGTGGTCACCCGGGAGCCGCCGAGGCAGCCCGCCGCCACCGCCGCCGCCACGGCTCCCGCGGAGGCGGCGGCGAGCCCCAGCCACGGCCACAGCGACCAGCCGATGTCCAGAGAGAACAGCAGAGCGGGGGTGGCGACGGCGGTCACCCCGACGCCCATCAGCACTCCGAGGAGCGTCACCTGACCGGCGTACACACCGGTGAGCCAGGACCGGAACCGCCGGTCGGCGCCCGCGGCGGCCAGTGCCGACAGATCCGGCCGCATCTCCTGGGTGGCGAGGCCCACGGTGAGGAAGGCCAGCGTGGCCGCCACGAGCATCAGCACCACCGCGCTGCCCAGAGTCGTGGCCCTCAGCACCTCGGCGGCGACCGGGCCCCGTTCCACCTCCAGCGTGAAGTAGCCACTGCCGATGTCCGAGGCGAGCGCTCCGCGCGCGCGGTCCTCCTGTTCCGCGGAGATCGAGCCGTCCGGCGCGGGAAGGTAGAAGTAGGCGGAGTTGGGCTGCTCGACGCCGCCGAGCGCCTTGAGTCCGGCCGCGCTGATGTAGATGGCCGGCAGGTTGCGGTACTCCGAGCGCCGCTGCGCCGCGACCGCGTCGAGGCTCTTGGTCTCCAGCTCCGTTCGGCCCGTGTCCATGACGGGGGACTTCGGCGCGGTCACGGTCAGCCGGCCGCCCGGTGCGAGCCGCTCGTCCAGGACGACGGCGCCACCGGCGGCGAGCGCCCCGCGCTCCCGGGCGGTGGGTTTCCTGCCGAGCACCGTGGCCAGGTCCGCCTCACGGATCACCATGACGGCGGAGGGCCGGTCGGGCAGGGGTGAGGCGGCCTGGTACTCGCCCCAGTAGGACCACGCGGTGCCGTCCGGGGCCGTGCCCTCCGGGGCCGGCGGGCTGGCGATGGCCATGGCCGTCAGCCGCTCGCCTCCGAGGGCCTCTTCCATGGCGGCGACGGTGGCGGGCCCGGGCACCTTCGTCGCGTAGGCGAAGGCCGAGCCGTGCGGGGAGTTGGGCTCGTAGGACTTGCCCACTTCCGCCGTGAGCCCTCCCATGGCCGCCAGGACGAGCCCGGTCAGCACCGTGAGGCTGGCCACCACCGTTCCCATGGTCGCCGAGCGGGACGCGGAACGCGCCAGGAGCCGGGCCCCGATGCGCTGCATCAGCCGCAGGCCGTCGGCGCGGCCGGCGCTCGACGGCAGCAGCCTCCGTACGAGAACGCCCGTGCCGATGACCAGGCTCAGCGCGCCGATCATGACGGTGAACGGGGCATCGAGGGACGCACCGGCGACCGCCAGCAGCAGCCCGCAGGTCAGCAGGACGCCGAGCAGCACCTGCCCGCGGCGCGGCGCGCGGTCCTCGAAGCCGGCCTGGTCCCGCAGGGCGGCGACCACATCGCCGCCGACTCCGCGCGCCGCGACCCGGGCCGCGATCGCCGGAGTGAGGACGCCGAGCAGTGCCAGGACCGCCGTCGGCCAGACGTCCAGACGCAGCCCGCCCCAGAGCTGGCCTTGGCGCTCCGCCGCCCAGGGCTTCAGCAGCCAGGCACCGGCCACACCGGCCCCTACGGCGAGTCCGGTGGCGAGAAGTCCCACCAGGACCCCCTGGTGGGTGATGACCGACCGCCTGGTCCTCGGTCCCGCGCCCGCCGCGGCCAGCAGGGCGAGTTCGCGTCGGCTGCTGCGGACGACGATCGCGTAGACAGCCCCCATCACCAGTCCGAGTTCGCCGAGCACCAGGACCGCCAGTCCGAGGACCCAGGCGGCTGCGGACTCCTCGGGAAGCAGGGAGTCCGGGGCGTCACGGGCGACGTCGAAGGCGGTGGAGCGGGGTTCGATGCGCCAGCCCTGCCCGTTCATGGCCCGCTGTGCCCCGGGCGTGAGCGCCTCCGGGGTGTGCCAGACGACGACGGTGCCGTCCTGCGCGGCGGCCATGGAGCTCTCCTGCCCGGGCTTCGGCAGAGCCGGTGCCTGGCCGGCGACGACGGCAGGCAGGGCCACCACGAACTTCCGCAGGGTGTCGGTGGGAATCGCCGCGATGCCTGTGACCTCGGCCTTGGCGCCGCCCTCGCCGAGGTCCACCCGGTCTCCCAGCCGTACCCCGAGTCGTGCCACCACGCTCGGGGAGAGGGCGACCTCGTCCGGTGCCCGCGGCGCCCTGCCGTCGGTCAGCACGAACCGGCCCCGGTGCAGCGGCCGGTCGAGTTCGAGGCCGTAGCCGAAGGAGTCGACCTGCAGACCGTCCGAGGAGACGGCGAGCGGGCCGTTGACCTCGGGGACGACCTCGATGTCCTGACCGACCGCGTCGGCCAGCGCCCGCGGCCCTTCGGCCAGGGCGCGCTCCGCGCCGCGTTCCGTGACGAAGTCGAGGTTGCGCAGCACCCCCTGCGACTGGCCGATGAGCGTGCCGACCCGTTCGTCCTCGGGGATCTCGCTGGTGGCCCGGAGCGTGACCAGCGTGACGGCCAGGGTCAGCGGAACCAGCAGCGCCGCCGTGAGGGCCAAGGTCCGCTTGCGGTCACGCCGTACGCGCCGCAAGGCGACCCGGAGGGCGATCCTGCGTGCGCTCACGCGGCGGCTCCGGTGTCTTCCCCGACGACGCCGTCGCGCATCCGGACCACGCGGTCGGCCCGGGCCGCGACCGCCTCGTCATGGGTGACGATCACGCAGGTCGCCCCGGACCGCACCAGCGACTGGAGGCTGTCGAGTACCTGGGCGGCGCTGTCGCTGTCCAGCGCCCCGGTCGGCTCGTCCGCGAGGATCAGTCCGCGGCCGCCCGAGAAGGCCCGGGCCAGGGCGACACGCTGTTGCTGCCCGCCGGAGAGCGAGTCCGGGTAGCGGTCGGCGTACTCGTCCATTCCCACGGAGGCGAGCGCCTCGCGCGCCTGCGCACGGGCCTTGCGGCGGGACATGCCGTCGAGTTCGGCGGGCAGAGCCACGTTCTCCGCCACGCTGAGGATGCGGACCAGGTTGTAGTCCTGGAACACATAGCCGATATGGCGGCGCCTGTGCTGGTAGAGCTCCGTCTCCGCGAGCGTGTCGATGCGCACTCCGGCGACCGTGACCGTGCCGGTGTCCGGGGGCTGCAGTCCGCCCGCCATGGTGAGCAAGGTGGACTTGCCGCATCCGCTGGGCCCCATGACCGCGGTGAGGGTGCCCTCGCCGGCTGTCAGACTCACCCCGCGCACCGCCTGGACCTCGACCTCGCCACTGCGGTAGCGCCGGGTCACGCCGTCCAACACCAACACCTGTGTACCTCATTCATCCGTACTCGACGAGGGCTGCGAAACTGGATGAAGGCTGCCGGGCTGCTTTCCTCAGCCCGGCAGCCGTCAGTCGTGCTTCACCGCCGTTTCACACCGGTCAGCGGTGCTGGAAGCCCGACTCGCCCACGCCCCACGTGCAGCCGGGGGTGGAGAAGCTGGCTCCCGAGAAGCTCCCGCCCTTGTAGGGCGAGTACACGGCGAACGGAGACAGGTCGCACTCGCCGTACAGACGGACATCGTGGCCTCCGCTGTGCGAGCAGCCGCTGGCCCACGCGTTGCCGCCGTTGCCGGAGTTGTGGCTCTGGCTGCTGCAGGACACAGTGCCCGCCTGGGCGGGCAGCACGGTGGCGGCCGTCACTCCGCCGGCGAGCGCGGCCCCGATGGCCAGAGACGCCAGAAGACGCTTCATGCGATACCCCCTCAAGATCCGCTGACCGATGTTCCCCAACAGCGGACCAGGTGTGCACGGCCGGACCCTCCGACCGTCAGGTGCCACTTTCGCAACCAGCGCCTCGCTAGCCCATCGGACCTTTGGGTATTGCCCCAAGGTCCGATAGCGCTTTCTGGGATCTCTGTGCTAGAAGTGCCGCTTCCACTCTGGACTCGACACCGAGCTTGCGCATCAGACTCGTCAGATGGGCCTTCACCGTGCGCTCGGCAATTCCGAGTCGTTGGGCGAGGCGCCGGTTCGATTCACCTGTGACCAGCAGGGACAGAACTTCCAGTTCACGACTGGTCAGTTCGTTGAACTGATCCGATCCCATGTATTTCCCCCGATCATGTCGCTCTTCTGAGGTGTGGCACAGTGCCCCGTTGTGCCTCTGCGATCGGTGAATCGTAGTCAGTCGGAAAGAATTGATACACGGGTTGCGCAACAGGCGCGAAAACCAGCCACAAAGGAAGCTTGAAACAGATACTTGTTACACCGTGCGCCGGGCCACCACCCACGTCGAGGGCAGCTCCACCCGAGTGCCGTCGGCCGCGTACTCCGTGGTGGCGAGGGACATCCGGCCACTCGCCAGGACCGTGAGGCCGGCCGAGCGCAGATACTCGGGCAGGGCCTCGTCGGAGACCTCGCCGGGTGCGATGCCGTGCCGGAACACCGGCGCGAGCTTGGGCGGCGGACCGTCGGGGCCGCTCGCCAGACCCATCAGCACCGGCTTGGCGGCACCGGAGAGCTCCACCAGGAAGGCCCGGCCGCGGTCGCCGACCAGCGTCGCGATCCCGTCCACCAGCGACTGGCGGTCGTCCGGTTCGCACTGGTGCAGGACGCCCCGCACATAGACGTTGGTGTCGCCGAGCTCCGCGTGCAGGGTCTGCGTCTCGCTCTTGTCGGCGGCGTCCAGCTGCCGGTACGTGGCCTGCCCGGCCGGGTCGGCGCGCCGGGCGTGGTCGAGGGCCGCGGCCGACAGATCGGCGCCCACGACCCGCGGGAAGCGGTCGGCGAGGTAGCGGGTCTGGGTGCCGTTGCCGCAGCCCAGGTCCACCATCGGCAGTGCCGGATCGGCCACATGCGGTTCGAACAGGGCGAGGTGCGGGCCGGCGGTCAGGACCGGCTCGGCGTCCCAGAACACCGCCCCCGGTTCGGCGGACGCCGCACGCCAGAACCCTTCCCAGGCCTCCCGGTACCGACTCGTCACGCTCATGCCCAACTCCCCAGGGTGCGAACGAATCCCGCCATCCGGCGGGCGAGTACGGTGTACCGCGCGGCGCGGGCCACGACAAGCGGCCGGCGTGTTCTTTCACGGCTCGTTCGAGAGGGGCCGAGGCGGATCAGCGCCTGGGCAGCGTCAGTTCGAACCACACGGTCTTGCCCGCCTTGGTGCGGCTGGTGCCCCACTCACGGGACAGCGTGCTGACGACACGCAGACCGCGCCCGGCGTCGTCGAGAGATCCGCTGCTCAGCAGCGTCGGCAGCTCGTGGTCGTCGTCGTCCACCTCGCACAGCAGGGTGTCGCAGCGGACGAGGCGCAGTTCCACGGGGCGTGCGTGGGAGTGCCGTACGGCGTTGGTGACGAGTTCGCTGACCATCAGCTCGGCGGACGCGACCAGTTTCGCCAGGCCCCAGTCGTGCAGCTGCTCGCGGACCACCGCACGGGCCCGGCCGGCCTCGGCCGGGTCGAGGGCGAGCCGCCACTCGGCGACGTCGTCCGGCTCGATGCCGTTCAGCCGGGCCATCAGCAGCGCCACGTCGTCCTTGCGCCCGCCCTGGACGTTGAGGGCGCGGATGATGGTGTCGCAGGCGTCGTCCATGGACGCGGCGGGGTGGGCTGCCGACTCGCAGAGCGTCGCGAGGCCCACGCCGATGTCCTCGCCGCGCACCTCGACCAGGCCGTCGGTGCACATCACCAGCCGGTCGCCGGGCTCCACGCGCATCCGTACCGCCTCGAAGGGCACTCCCCCGACGCCGATCGGCGCTCCCGTGGGCAGGTCCAGCAGTTCGCTGCGCCCGTCGTCGGCCCGGACCAGAACGGGCGGGATGTGCCCGGCGTTGGCGAGGCGCAGCTCGCTCGCGATCGGGTCGTACACGGCGTACAGGCAGGTCGCGAGGTAGCTGTCGCCGAGGCGCTGGGCGAGGTCGTCGAGGTTGCGCAGCAGCTGGGCGGGCGGCAGATCGAGCCCGGCCATGGTCTGCACGGCCGTCCGCAACTGGCCCATCATCGCGGCCGAGTTCAGGCCGTGTCCCATGACGTCGCCGACGACGAACGCGGTACGCCCGCCGGGCAGCTTCACCGCGTCGAACCAGTCGCCGCCGACCCGCCCGAGCAGGGTGCCCGGCAGATAGCGGGTGGCGATGTCGCAGCCCGCCATGCGGGGCGGTATGTGCGGCAGCATGCTGTCCTGGAGCGTCTCGGCGACGTTCTCCTGGAAGGTGTACATGCGCGCGTTGTCGAGCACGAGGCCCGCGCGGGCGGCGAGTTCGGCGCCGGTGACGCGGTCCATGTCGTTGAAGACGGGCCGCTCCGGGTGCCGCAGCAGGATCATGAAGCCGAGTACGACATGGCGGGCCTTCAGGGGCACGACCAGCATGGAGCGGCCCGTGATGAGCGGCCGGATGTCGCGCTTGTCGAACTGCGCGGCGATGGCGTGGCCCATCTCCTCGCTGATGCGCGGCACGAGGACGGGTTCGCCGGAGGTCATGCACTGGAAGAACGGCGTGTGCGCGGGGAACGGCATGGCCTCCCCGACCGGTACGACGTCGTCCCAGCGGCCGGGCTCGTCGGTGTGCTCCAGGGCGACCCGGTGCCACATGGTGGTCGTGTCGGGCACCCCGTCCGGGAACCCCTCACCGGCGACGACCTGTTCGCGCAGATACGTCCCGGCGACGTCGGTGAACCGGGGCACGACGGCCCTGCTGACCTCGATGATCGTGCGGGACAGGTCGAGGGAGGTGCCGATGCGGCCGCTGACCTCGTTGAGGAACTCCAGATGCTCGCGGACGGCCGCGTACTCCAGGTCCTCGCCCTCGTCGCGCAGTTCCTCCGGGACGGGCTCGCCGGCCGCCAGGGCCCGCGCGGCCCGCTCCCGGCGGGCCTTGCGCTCGGCGCGCCGGGCCACGCCCCAGTCGGGAGTGACGGGCACCCGCTCGTTCTGGCTGAACTCCAGGATCGGATAACCGAGTTCGAGGACCTGCGCGACGATGCGGGCGCTCTCGCCGACGCTCATGCTGGGCAGGATCTCGGGCAGCCGGCGGGCGAGATCCTCAGAGCCGGGGAAGTCCGTGTGCAGCGCGAAGCCGGGCGCGATCCGCTCCAGCGCCCCCTCGTCCCCGCGCAGCCCTTCGGCGTCGGCGGCCAGCACGAGCAGCCGCTCGGGCCCGGGCGTCACCAGCGGGTAGGCCCACCACAGGATGTCGACCCGGCCGCCCCCGGACGCGGTGAGCCGGGCGCGGCCCGCCGCCGGGTAGGACAGGCCTCCGTCGAGGGACGATTCGAGGTCGGGCCCGAGACCGTCGTAGGCGGCGTGCGGGGTGGTGTCCCGCTCTTCGGACAGGGCGCCGGAGACGGGGAGCAGGTCCAGGGCCGTGCGGCCGATCGCCTCGTCCTTCGGGACGCCGAACAGGCGCCGTGCGCCCCGGCTCCAGTGGGACACGAGACCGTCGCGGTCGACCACGACGACGGCCAGGGGGACGCGGCCGGGCTCGTCGGGTTCCGTCGCCGTGCCCTGCTCAGCCCTGTCGGTGCCACGGTCCATGGCCCAGGCCCTCTCTCCCCACGGATCCGCGAGTTCTGTGCAGCCGTCACCACCGTACGGCGCCCGCAGGTCGCGATGTGAGGCAATGCGGGAATTGCTCGCGCGGGCCTCGCACCGGCGTACGACCCCGCGCGCCGGTGTGTCTCAGTCCTCGTGCCCCAGCTGGAGATCCCGCTCGGTGCGACCGCCTCCGGCCACCTGGAGAACGGTGGCGACGGGCGGGTACCCGGCGGCGATGACGGTGTACTCGCCGGAGGACAGGTCGACGAACCGGAACGTCCCGTCGGGGCCGGTGGTGAGGGTGTCGACGACATTGCCCGCCACGTCCAGCAGGGTCACCCGGGCGTCCTCCACGGGCCGGCCGCCGCCCGCCCGGACCGTGCCGCGCAGGACGGCGCCGCCGGCCAGCTCGATGTCCCGGCGGGTCTCGCGATCGGCCTGCACGGTGACGAGCAGCGCGGCCGGGCGGAAGGCGGGCGCTCCGGCGGCGAGGGTGTACTCCCCGGCGACCAGTTCGGTGATGACGTAGCCGCCTTCCCGGCCGCTGCGGGTGGTGGCCACGACCGCGCCGTGCGCGTTGGTGAGCGTGACGGTGGCGTCCCGCACGGGGGTGCCGTCGGCGGTGACGACACTGCCGACGAGGTTCCCGGCGCCGCCGAGGACGATGTCCAGTTCGACGGGGCGTTCGCCGACCGTCACGGAGACCGCCTGCGGCTGGTGGCCGCCCGCGGCGGCGATCAGCACATAGGCGCCGGGGCCCGGGGTGGCCAGCGTGTAGCGCCCGTCCTCGCCGCTCGCGCCGCGCCCGGTCTGCTGCCCTGTGACGTCGATGAGCGTGAGCGCCGCGCGGGGCACGACGGTCCCGTCGTGGTGCTGCACCGAGCCGCAGACGGGCATTCCGGCCGCGTGCGGTGCACGCGCCTGCGGGATCGCGGCGTTCCCCGGCGCCGTGTCCGGGTCGGTGGCGGAGGCGTAGTGGGACACCAGTGGTTTCTCCTTGAGGAAGAAGGCGATGACCAGTCCGAGGACGAGCACCGGCACCAGGTAGAGGAAGATCCGCGGCATGGCGTCGGCGTACGCCCTGACATAGCCGTCGCGCAGTGCCGGAGGCAGCGTGTGCACGAGCTGCGGGGTGATGGACTCGGGCTCGGGCAGCCGGCCGCCCGCCTGTGCGGGGAGGCGCCGGGCCAGCGCGTCGGCGAGCCGGCCGGCGAAGAGCGTGCCGAAGACGGCCGCTCCGACGCTGCCGCCGATCTGCCGGAAGTAGTTGTTGGCGCTGGTGGCGGTGCCGAGGTCGGCAGGCCGCACGGAGTTCTGCACGGCGAGGATCAGAACCGGCATCACCATGCCGATACCGGCGCCGAGGACGGCCATCCAGATGCTGTAGTGCAGCCGGGGCGTGCCGGCGTCGAGGCGGGAGAGCAGCCACATGCCGGCGACGGAGAGGGCGCCGCCGAGGATCGGGTAGGCCTTGTAGCGGCCGGTGTGGCTGATGAGCTGGCCGACGATGATCGAGGCGCCGACGATGCCGCCCGTCATCGGCAGCATGAGCAGGCCCGACTCGGTGGCGGAGGCCCCGTCGACCATCTGCAGCCAGGTCGGCAGGTAGCTGGCGGCGCCGAACAGTCCGGCTCCGATGACCAGGCCGACGAGGCCGGTGACGTTGAAGACGGAGTCCCTGAACAGCCGCAGCGGGATGAGGGGTTCGACGGCGAAGCGCTCGACGACGAGGAAGAGCACGACCGCCGCGGCCGCTCCGGCGCCGAGGCCGAGGATCATGCGCGAGTCCCAGGCGTACTCGGTGCCGCCCCAACTGGTGAGCAGCACCAGGCAGGTGGAGGCGGCGGTCAGCAGCAGCGCGCCGAGGACGTCCAGCCGGGCCCTGACGGCCGGCTTCGGGAGCTTCAGTGCGACGGCGACGACGGCCAGCGTGAGCAGGCCGAAAGGCACGTTGACGTAGAAGCACCAGCGCCAGGAGAGGTGGTCCGTGAAGTAGCCGCCGAGCAGCGGTCCGGCCACGGAGGCGAGGCCGAACGCGGCGCCGATCAGGCCCATGTAGCGGGCGCGCCGCCGGGACGGCACGATGTCCGCGATGATCGCCTGGACACCGATCATGAGGCCGCCCGCGCCGGCGCCCTGGAGGGCGCGGAAGGCGATGAGCTGGTCCATGGTCTGCGCGCGGCCCGCGAGCGCTGAGCCGGCGACGAAGACGACGATGGCGAACTGGAAGACACCCTTGCGGCCCAGCAGATCGCCGAGCTTGCCGTAGATCGGCAGTCCGACGGTGGCGGTGAGCAGGTAGGCGGTGATCGTCCAGGACATCCGGTCCAGGCCGTGCAACTCACCGACGATCTTCGGGAGCGCGGTGGCGACGATCATCTGCTCCAGGGCGGCCAGGAGCAGGGCCAGCATGAGCGCGAGGAAGATCAACCGGACCCGGCGGGGGCTCAGTCCGGCGGCCGGGGCCGGTGGCGGGGCGGGGGTGTCGGGTGGCGCCACCGCCGGTTCGTCCTGCGCCAGAGTGATACCGCCCACCTACCGCTCCCCTCGTCGCGCTGCCGCACAATTCCCGCGTAAAAGCGACAACTATGAGCAAGCACGACGAGTTACGGCATGCGGCGGGTCCGCCCGGAGATCACCCGAACCGGTGAGGGGTCACAACAACCCCCGCCGGGTTGGATCTTGGGGAGGCGGGTGGTTACTTCTCGACCTCGGCGGCGAGCTTGGCGAGCATCGCGTCGTAGATCCGGCCGAGGCCCTTGGGGGCGAAGGTCTTCTCGAAGAAGCCGCCGATGCCGCCGGCGCCGGTCCAGGTGGTGGTCACGACGACCCGGGACTTGCCCTCACCGGCCGGGGTGACCCGCCAGGTGGTGACCATGGAGGAGTTGCGGTCCTTCTCGACCAGCTCACCGTCGGTGGGCTCGCTGACCTCCAGGAGGCAGTCGCGCACGCGCTTGCTGGTGGCCTGGAGCTTCCAGTGGACGAGGGTGCCCTCGCCGTCGCCGCCCTCGCGCACCTCGTACTCGCTGAAGTGCTCGGGCAGCAGCTTCTCGCGCGTGCCGCTGTAGTCGGCGAGGGCGTCGAACACCGTCTCCGCGTCCGCCGCGACGATCCGCTCCGTAGTGGCCTCGACCTGCGCCATCAGGTTCCTCCAGGACATGGTTTCTCGGGGGTCGGGGCAAGCCAACCACCCCGCTGCCCGGCCCCCCAAATCGGGGTCCCCGAACCCGGTCGAACACGTTCGTAAACCACCCTCGCACGATCAAGGGAACATGTGTTCTATTCTGTGGGCAGTGCTACCGAGGAGGCGTCATGCGCTGGGAGAACCTCACAACGGACTCCGGACACAGCCGGGCCGACTCCGCGCTGTTCGGCGCGGACGCGGTGACGACCCGCACCATCGACACGCCGGAGTTCGCGGGCATCACCTTCCACGAGATCCGGGCCCGTTCGATCATCAACCGGGTGCCGGCGGTCTCGCGGATGTCGTTCCAGTGGACGGTCAACCCCTATCGCGGCTGCTCGCACGCGTGCGTGTACTGCTTCGCGCGCAAGACGCACAGCTACCTCGACCTCGACACGGGCCTCGGCTTCGACACCCAGATCGTGGTCAAGATCAACGCCCCCGAACTGCTGCGCCGGCAGCTCGGCTCGCGGCGCTGGCAGGGCGAGCACATCGCGATGGGCACGAACGTCGACTGCTACCAGCGCGCCGAGGGCCGCTACCGCCTGATGCCGGGGATCATCTCGGCCCTGCGCGATCACGCGAACCCGTTCTCGATCCTGACCAAGGGCACGCTGATCCTGCGCGACCTGGACCTGATCAGGCAGGCCGCGGAGGTCACCGACGTCGGCATCTCCGTCTCGGTCGGCTTCACCGACCCCGAGCTGTGGCGCACGGTCGAGCCGGGCACACCCGCGCCGGAGCGGCGCCTCGACGTCGTGAGGACCCTGAACGAGCACGGCATCGGCTGCGGGGTGCTGATGGCGCCGGTGATCCCGTTCCTGGGCGACCGGCCGGCCCAACTGCGGGCCACCGTGCGGGCGATCGCGGCCTCCGGCGCCACGTCCGTCACCCCGCTGGTGCTGCATCTGCGGCCCGGCGCACGCGAGTGGTTCATGTCCTGGCTGGGGCAGCACCATCCGTACCTGGTGGCCCGCTACGAGCGGCTGTACGCGGAGGGCGCCTACGCCCCGAAGTGGTACCAGCGCCGGATCACCCGTCAGGTCCACGAGCTGGCGGAGGAGTACGGCATCGGGCCCACGCGCGCGGACCTGCCGCGCCGGATCCGCCCGCCCGAACCGGCCGAGCCGCCGACGTCGGAACCCACCCAACTGTCGCTCATATAGGAGCGTTCGAGCGCATCTCGCGGCCCAATCGGGTCAAGTCTTGACAGAACACGTTCTTCCGGAGCCGCTTGCCGGGACGAATCGGCGATGACCGTGAACTCCGCGGTCCGACGCCTCTCCGCCCTGGAAGGACGCCATGAGAACACGCGCAGCCGTGCTGTGCGGTGCTGCCGTCGTGCTGGCCGGGAGCATCGCGGCCGTGCCCGCCGAGGCGAGCGCACCGCACTCCGCGGGAACCTTTCGCACCGCGAAACCCGCCTGGAAGAAGTGCGGCACCACCGACTATCCGATGCTCCAGTGCGCGTCCCTCAAGGTGCCGCTCGACCACGCGAACCCGCGCGGTCCGCAGATCAGCCTCGCGCTGTCCCGCGTCCCGCACACCGCCGAGCGGTTCCAGGGCCCGCTGCTGGTCAACCCCGGCGGCCCCGGCGGCGACGGTCTGACGCTCGCCGGTTTCGTAGCGACCTCACTGCCCAAGGAGGTCGCGGCCCAGTACGACATCATCGGCTTCGACCCGCGCGGAGTGGGCCAGAGCAGGCCCGCGCTGGACTGCGAGCCCGGCTACTTCGGTCCGGTGCGCCCGGACTCCGTGCCGGGCACCCCCGAGGTCGAGCGGGCCAACCTCGCCCGCGCCAAGTCCTTCGCCGTCGCCTGCGGCGAGAAGTACGGGCATCTGCTGCCGCACATCAACACGGTGAGCGCCGCGCACGACATCGAGGCGATCCGGCGGGCCCTGGGCGCGCGGAAGATCAACTACTTCGGATACTCGTACGGCACCTATCTGGGCGCGGTCTACGGGAGGCTGTATCCGCAGCACGTCCGGCGGATGGTCCTGGACTCGATCGTCGACCCCACCGACGTCTGGTACACCGCCAACCTCAACCAGGACCACGCCTTCAACGACCGCCACCGCGCCTTCATGGCCTGGGTCGCCAAGCACGACGCGCGGTTCCGGCTCGGCACCGACCCGGAGAAGATCGAAGCCACGTGGTACGCGATGCGGGCGGCGCTGGCCAAGAACCCGGCGGGCGGCAGGGTGGGCGCCGCGGAGCTGGAGGACACCTTCGTCCCGGGCACCTACTACAACGGCTACTGGCCCTATCTGGCGGAGGCGTTCGCGGCCTATGTGAACCGCGGGACCAGCGCCCCACTGGTCGAGGTGTACAAGAATTTCGGCGCGATCGACGCCGCCGACGACAACAGCTACAGCATCTACACCGCGGTGCAGTGCCGGGACGCGTTCTGGCCGCGTGACTGGCACCAGTGGCGCAAGGACAACTGGGCGGCGTACGAGAAGGCGCCGTTCATGACCTGGAACAACGCCTGGTACAACGCACCGTGCGCGTTCTGGCCGACGGACGGGGCGCGTCCGGTGAGCATCGCCAACGGTCAGCTGCCTCCCGCCCTGCTGTTCCAGGCGACGAACGACGCGGCCACTCCCTACGAGGGTGGCGTCACCGTCCATGACCTGCTGGCACGCTCCAGCCTGGTGGTCGAGCAGGGCGGCGGCAACCACGGCATCACACTGAGCGGAAACGCCTGCCTGGACAAGTACCTGGCCACCTATCTGTCCGACGGCACCGTCCCGCGCGGCATCGGCACCCGGGACGCGACCTGCGACGCCCTCCCGGACCCCGAGCCACTGACATCGAAGACGGCATCGATGTCCGCCCGCGGCTCGACCCTCCACCGCCTGCTCGGCTTCC
The DNA here is from genome assembly GCF_044457425.1 of Streptomyces sp. NPDC050546. Classification (NCBI taxonomy): domain Bacteria; kingdom Bacillati; phylum Actinomycetota; class Actinomycetes; order Kitasatosporales; family Streptomycetaceae; genus Streptomyces; species Streptomyces sp. NPDC050546. The sequence goes on along the minus strand of NZ_JBITGX010000002.1, from coordinate 40,511 downwards.
GCGGCTGAGCCCCTGACCGTCCGCCGGGCGGGCACTGTCGGACCCGTGGTCCACTATGGGCTCATGAGTGAGCTGAAGGGGCTTCGGGTCCGGGAGATGACGCTCGCCGACTGCGAGCGTGTCGCGGAGATCCGCACAGCCGGCTGGCAGAGCGCGTACCGGGGCCTCATACCGCAGTCGTATCTGGACGGGCTGAGCGCTGCCGAGGACACGGAGCGCCGCCGTGCGTACTTGGCGCAGGCCGACGACAGCGTAGTGAACCTGGTCGCCGAGGACGCCGGCGGTGAACTCGTCGGCTGGGCCTGCCACGGCCCGTACCGGGACGGTGAAGTCCTGACGCCGGACGCCGAGTTGTACGCCATCTACGTCCACCCGGAGCACCTGGGACACGGCGTGGGACGGGCGCTGCTCGCGGAGTCGCTCGAGCGCTGCTCCCTCGCGGGCCACGGCCGGCTGCTCCTGTGGGTCCTCAAGGGGAACGGCCGGGCCCGCCGTTTCTACGAACGGGCCGGCTTTCTCGCGGACGGCGCCGAGGAGCCCTTCGAGGTGGAGGGCACCACCGTCCCCGAGGTGCGCTACGCGAGACCGCTCCTCCGCTGACCTCACCGCTGCTTGGGAATCCTCCCCAGCGCGCGCACCGCCGCCTCGGCGAGCACCGGATGGGCGAGGGCCTCGTCCAGGACGGGCCTGGCCCGGGCGTCGCCGAGCGCGCCGAGTCCGTCCACACAGGCGAGGGCCACCCGGCGGTAGGGATCGTGCGGCCGCAGCCGCCGCCGCAGGGTGGTGATCAGCGCGGGCACGGCCTCCGGGGCACGCAGCTCGACCAGAAGCCGTACGGGGTGGAAGGCGTAGGCGACACGCAGTTCATTGGTGGCGAGGGCGGCGGCCGCGCGGGCGGTGCGCGGGTCGCCGAGCCGGGCGAGGGCGTAGGCGGCGGAGGCGCAGCGCGGCGGGTCACGGTGGTTCAGCAGCAACACCAGGGCCTCGAAGGCCCGCCGGTCCCTCGCGAGCCCGAGCCGGAACGCGGCCAGTTCCCTCGCCCACAGCTGCTGCCCGGGTTCGGTCAGCACACCTGCCAGGGCGTCGACGTCATCGGTCGCCACAAGCCGCTCGAACGCGGGCACCGCCCCCGACTCCTGCCGTAAGCGCAGCGTGAGTGATCGCAACTCTTCGTCCATGACTGAGAGGGTAGGTGCGGCACGAGCTGCGCGGGACGTACATCACAAAGACGAGGGCTGGCGCGCTCGTTACCCGCCAGTTAAGCTCAGACGAGCGAGTTACCCACTCGCATTTTCCTCGCGGCGGTCTGGTGACGCGGCCGTCGTGAGAGCAGTCGGTTCGGTGCTTCAGGTACCGAGGTGCGACTCGGCCCCGGGACAGGGCCGGTCCTCCCTTCACCGGGCGTGTGCGCTTGCGGCCCGGTAACACCCGCACTTCTCACGCACCCGGTGCGCCCGTCGGCGCACCCGGGCGTGTTCCCCGTCGTCACCCTCATTCCTGGAGTCCCGCGATGGCCACTCCCCTTTCCGACCCGTCCCAGTCCCCGCTCCAGACCATCGCCGTCGTCGGCCTCGGCACGATGGGCACCGGCATCGCCGAGGTCCTCGCCAAGGCCGGCCGCGAGGTCGTCGGCATCGACATCAGCGAGGCCCAGGCCGCGAAGTGCGTCGCCGCCCTGGAGGCCTCCACCGCCCGTGGCGTCGAGCGCGAGCGGCTCACCGAGCAGGACCGTACGGACATCCTCGCCCGGGTCCGCACCTCCACCGACCTCGGGGCGGCGGCCGACGCCGACCTGGTCATCGAGGTGGCGCCCGAGTCGTACGAGGTCAAGCAGCAGATCTTCCGGGAACTGGACGGGATCGTGCGCCCCGGGACGATCCTGGCGACCGGCACCAACGCCCTGTCCGTCACCCGGCTGGCCGCCGAATCCTCCCGCCCGGAGCGGGTGCTGGGCCTGCACTTCTTCAACCCGGCCCCGGCGATGAAGCTGGTCGAGATCGTCTCCTCGGTGCTGACCGCGCCTGCGGCCGTCACGGCGGTCACCGACCTCGCCCTGGACCTGGGCAAGGAGCCCGTCGCGGTCGGCGACCGCCCGGGGTTCGTCGCCGACGGCCTGCTGTTCGGCTACCTCAACCAGGCCGCCGCGATGTACGAGGCGAAGTACGCCTCCCGCGAGGACATCGACGCCGCGATGCGGCTGGGCTGCGGGCTGCCCATGGGCCCGCTGGCGCTGCTCGACCTGATCGGTGTCGACACCGCGCGCACGGTCCTGGAGGCGATGTACGCCGATTCGGGCGACCGTCTGCACGCACCGGCACCGATCCTCGCGCAGCTCAGCGAGGCCGGTCTGACCGGCCGTAAGGCGGGGCGTGGTTTCTACACCTACGAGGCGCCGGACAGCCCCGTCGTCGTGCAGGACGCGCTGACCCCGCTGGAGGGTGGCGACTCGACCGCCGGCCGGGAGATCCACTCGGTCGGCGTCGCGGGCTCGGGCACCATGGCCTCCGGGATCGCCGAGGTCTTCGCCAAGGGCGGGTACGACGTGGTCCTCGCGGCGCGCAGCGAGGAGAAGGCGCAGGCCGCGAAGGCGCGGATCGGCAAGTCCCTGGCCCGCTCGGTCGACAAGGGCCGGATGACCGCCGAGGCCGCCGCGCAGACCCTGGAGCGCATCACGCCGACGGGCACGTACGACGACTTCGCCGACGTCGACCTGGCCGTGGAGGCGGTCGCCGAGGACCTGGAGGTCAAGCGGCAGCTGTTCGCCGCGCTGGACAAGGTCTGCAAGCCGGGTGCGGTCCTGGCCACCACCACCTCGTCACTGCCGGTCGTCGCCTGCGCCCGGGCCACCTCGCGTCCGCAGGACGTGATCGGCATGCACTTCTTCAACCCGGCGCCGGCCATGAAGCTGGTCGAGGTCGTGCGTACGGTGCTGACCGCCGACGACGTCCACGCGACGGTCCGTGAGGTCTGCGGACGGATCAGGAAGCACGCGGTCGACTGCGGTGACCGGGCCGGCTTCATCGTGAACGCGCTGCTCTTCCCGTACCTGAACAACGCGATCAAGATGGTCGAGGAGCACTACGCGTCCCTCGACGACATCGACGCGGCGATGCGGCTGGGCGGCGGGTACCCGATGGGCCCCTTCGAGCTGCTGGACGTCGTCGGACTCGATGTCTCGCTCGCCATCGAGAAGGTCCTGCACCGCGAGTTCCGCGACCCGGGGCTCGCCCCGGCGCCGCTGCTGGAGCATCTGGTGGCCGCGGGCTGCCTCGGCCGCAAGACCGGCCGCGGCTTCCGCGAATATGCCAAGCGCTGAGGGTCCCGGCGACTGGTTCCGGTCCGGCGCCGAGTGGGGTGGCCTGCTCGGCCCGGACCGGTTCCACGAACCAGGCCATGCGCAGCGAGCTGCGCACATGCAGTACGTTCAGGGCATGCCCCAGCCCGCCAAGTCCTCACGTACACCAGCTACGACCGACGCGCCGGAGAGTGCCGCAGGCTCTCGCGCCGCCGCCCAGCGGCTCAAGATGCGCCGGGAACTGGCGGCCGCCGCGATGGAGCTGTTCGCGACCAAGGGGTACGAGGCGACCACCGTCGACGAGATCGCGGCGGCGGCCGGGGTCGCCCGCCGCACGTTCTTCCGCCACTTCCGCTCCAAGGAAGAGGCGATCTTCCCCGACCACGACGACACCCTGATCCGCGCCGAGGCGGTGCTCAACGCCGCGCCCGCGCACGAGCATCCGCTCGACACGGTGTGCCGCGGCATCAAGGAAGTCATGAAGATGTACGCGGCCCGGCCCGAGATCTCGGTCGCCCGCTACAAGCTGACGCGCGAGGTGCCCACGCTGCGCGAGGCGGAGATCGCCTCGGTGGCCCGCTACGAGCGCCTCTTCACCCGCTACCTCCTCGGCCACTTCGACGAGCGCGCGCACGCCGACGACGCCAACGACGACCCGCTGCTGGCGGAGGTAGCCGCGTCCGCCGTGGTCACCGCGCACAACCACGTCCTGCGGCGCTGGCTGCGGGCCGGCGGGCAGGGGGACGTGGAGACGCAGCTCGACCACGCCTTCGCGATCGTGCGCAAGACCTTCGGCACGGGCATCGGGGCCGGGCGCTCCACGGACCCGCAGCCGGCCGCCGCCACGGCCTCGACCCAGGGCGAGGTGCTGGTGACCGTCGCCCGTACCGACGCTCCGCTGGACGAGGTCATGAGGACGATCGAGCAGGCACTCAAGGAGCGCTGAGCGGCTCGCGAGGGAGCACGGAGCAGCTCGCGACACTGTGATGACGGCCACCCCACGGGGTGGCCGTTTTGCCATGTCAGGGGCCGTTTTGACATGGCCCGGCGAGGCCATTCGATCGATCATCGCTCATTTGTTACGTAAAGATTTCATCTGAGAGCAAGTTCTGGCACTCAGTGCCTTGCGGGGTGACACGCGGTGTCATACGTTGAAGAGGTCCGGGCGACGTCCCAGCAAGCCCACCGCCTGCTCGCCCGGACGCCTGCGTCACAGGCAACCTCCCGCGCCACCAGCGCTGCCGAACAGCACCACCGCCGAACCGACGGCACACCCTCAACCCTCAGCAGCACCGCCGTAACCCTCAGCGCCCCTCCCTCAGGGCGCACACCGCCGGAGGCAACACCGTGACCATGAAGGACATCCTGGCCGCGATCCAGTCGCCCGACTCCGTGTCGGAGGACTTCGCCGCCCTCCCGCTCCCCGAGTCGTACCGCGCGATCACCGTGCACAAGGACGAGACGGAGATGTTCGCGGGCCTCACCACCCGCGACAAGGACCCCCGCAAGTCGATCCACCTGGACGAGGTCCCGGTCCCGGAGCTCGGCCCGGGCGAGGCCCTGGTGGCCGTCATGGCCTCCTCGGTCAACTACAACTCGGTGTGGACCTCGATCTTCGAGCCGCTGTCGACCTTCGGGTTCCTGGAGCGCTACGGCCGCACCAACGAGCTGGCCAAGCGCCACGACCTGCCGTACCACATCATCGGCTCCGACCTCGCGGGCGTCGTCCTGCGCACCGGCCCGGGTGTCAACGCCTGGCAGCCCGGCGACGAGGTCGTCGCGCACTGCCTCTCCGTCGAGCTGGAGTCCAGCGACGGCCACAACGACACGATGCTCGACCCCGAGCAGCGCATCTGGGGCTTCGAGACCAACTTCGGCGGCCTCGCCGAGATCGCGCTGGTCAAGTCCAACCAGCTGATGCCCAAGCCCGACCACCTCAGCTGGGAGGAGGCCGCCGCCCCCGGCCTGGTCAACTCGACCGCCTACCGGCAGCTGGTCTCCCGCAACGGCGCCGGCATGAAGCAGGGCGACAACGTGCTCATCTGGGGCGCGAGCGGCGGACTCGGCTCCTACGCCACCCAGTTCGCGCTGGCCGGCGGCGCCAACCCGATCTGTGTCGTCTCCAGCGAGCAGAAGGCGGACATCTGCCGCTCGATGGGCGCCGACGCGATCATCGACCGCAACGCCGAGGGCTACAAGTTCTGGAAGGACGAGAACACCCAGGACCCCAAGGAGTGGAAGCGCTTCGGCAAGCGCATCCGCGAACTCACCGGCGGCGAGGACATCGACATCGTCTTCGAGCACCCCGGCCGCGAGACCTTCGGCGCCTCGGTCTTCGTCACCCGCAAGGGCGGCACCATCACCACCTGCGCCTCGACCTCGGGCTACATGCACGAGTACGACAACCGCTACCTGTGGATGTCGCTGAAGCGGATCATCGGCTCGCACTTCGCCAACTACCGCGAGGCCTGGGAGGCCAACCGGCTCATCGCGAAGGGCAAGATCCACCCGACGCTCTCCAGGGTCTACTCCCTGGAGGACACCGGCCAGGCCGCCTACGACGTGCACCGCAACCTCCACCAGGGCAAGGTCGGCGTGCTCGCGCTGGCCCCCGAGGAGGGCCTGGGCGTGCGCGACCACGAGAAGCGCGCCAAGCACATCGACGCCATCAACCGCTTCCGGAACATCTGAGGTCGTCCATGAGTGAGCGTCAGAAGGACCGGCCGTGGCTCATGCGCACCTACGCCGGTCACTCCACGGCCGAGGCGTCCAACGAGCTGTACCGGCGCAACCTCGCCAAGGGGCAGACGGGTCTGTCGGTGGCGTTCGACCTGCCGACGCAGACCGGCTACGACTCCGACCACATCCTCGCCCGCGGCGAGGTCGGCCGGGTCGGTGTGCCGATCGCGCACCTCGGTGACATGCGCCGGCTGTTCCAGGACATCCCCCTGGAGCAGATGAACACCTCGATGACCATCAACGCCACGGCCATGTGGCTGCTGGCGCTCTACCAGGTCGTCGCCGAGGAGCAGGGTGCGGACATCACCCAGCTCCAGGGCACGACCCAGAACGACATCGTCAAGGAGTACCTGTCCCGGGGCACCCATGTGTTCCCGCCGGGGCCGAGCCTCCGTCTGACGACGGACATGATCGCGTACACGGTCTCCCACATCCCGAAGTGGAACCCGATCAACATCTGCAGCTACCACCTGCAGGAGGCGGGCGCCACGCCGGTGCAGGAGATCGCGTACGCGATGTCCACCGCGATCGCCGTGCTCGACGCCGTGCGCGACTCCGGCCAGGTGCCGCAGGAGCGCATGGGCGACGTCGTCGGCCGCATCTCGTTCTTCGTGAACGCGGGCGTCCGTTTCGTCGAGGAGATGTGCAAGATGCGCGCCTTCGGCCGTATCTGGGACAAGGTCACCCGTGAGCGGTACGGCATCGAGAACCCCAAGCACCGCCGCTTCCGCTACGGCGTCCAGGTCAACTCCCTGGGCCTGACGGAGGCTCAGCCGGAGAACAACGTCCAGCGGATCGTGCTCGAGATGCTGGCCGTGACCCTCTCCAAGGACGCACGCGCGCGTGCCGTGCAGCTCCCCGCCTGGAACGAGGCGCTGGGCCTGCCCCGCCCCTGGGACCAGCAGTGGTCGCTGCGCATCCAGCAGGTGCTGGCCTACGAGAGCGACCTGCTGGAGTACGAGGACATCTTCGACGGCTCGAAGGTCATCGAGGCGAAGGTCGGGGAACTGGTCGAGTCCGCCCTCGCGGAGATCGACCGCATCCAGGAGATGGGCGGCGCGATGGCGGCCGTCGAGTCCGGCTACCTCAAGTCCCAGCTGGTCTCCTCGCACGCGGAACGCCGGGGCCGGATCGAGTCCGGCCAGGAGAAGATCATCGGTGTCAACGCCTTCGAGGGCACCGAACCGAACCCGCTGACCGCCGATCTGGACACCGCGATCCAGACGGTCGACCCGGCGGTGGAGGCCCGCGTGATCGCGGGTCTGCAGAACTGGCGCGACAACCGCTACCAGCCGCCCTTCAACCACCCGCGCCCCTGCAAGGCGCTGGAGAAGCTGAAGGAGGCCGCCCGCGGCACCGAGAACCTCATGGAGGCCACCCTGGAGTGCGCCCGCGCCGGGGCGACGACCGGCGAGTGGGCCGGGGCCCTGCGCGAGGTGTTCGGCGAGTTCCGCGCCCCGACGGGCGTCTCGTCGGCGCCCGTGGCCGTCCCGGTCGAGGAGGGCAGCACGCTGGCCCTGGTCCGCCGCAAGGTGGATCTGACGGCCAAGGACCTGGGAGTCGGCAAGCTGCGCTTCCTGGTCGGCAAGCCGGGCCTGGACGGGCACTCCAACGGCGCGGAGCAGATCGCCGTGCGCGCGCGTGACGCCGGCTTCGAGGTGGTCTACCAGGGCATCCGGCTGACGCCCGAGCAGATCGTGGACGCGGCCATCGACGAGGACGTGCACGCCGTCGGCCTGTCCATCCTGTCCGGCTCGCACGCCCAGCTGGTCCCGGACGTACTCGAACGGCTCCGTGTGGCCGGTGCCACAGATATTCCGGTGATCGCCGGTGGCATCATCCCCAACGGTGACGCCGAGCAGCTCAGGGCCGCCGGAGTGGCCGCCGTCTTCACCCCGAAGGACTTCGACATCACCGGAATCATCGGCCGCATCGTCGACGAGATCCGGAAAGCGAACAAGCTCGACCCCCTGGAGGTCCCCGCATGACCGCCCACCCGTCGCCCGCCACCACCCTTCCAACGGGCGGCTCCGCCGCGCACCCTTCTTTTAACCGCCTTCGCCCCCGGCGTTCCTGCCTGGCGGTACCGGGCTCGAACCCCCGCTTCCTGGAGAAGGCACAGGGCCTCCCGGCCGACCAGGTCTTCCTCGACCTGGAGGACGCCTGCGCCCCGCTCGCCAAGCCCGAGGCGCGGCACACCATCGTCAAGTTCCTCAACGAGGGCGACTGGACGGGCAAGACGCGCGTCGTGCGGGTCAACGACTGGACGACCGAGTGGACCTACCGGGACGTCGTCACGGTCGTCGAGGGCGCCGGCCAGAACCTCGACTGCATCATGCTGCCGAAGGTGCAGACGGCCCAGCAGGTCGTCGCCCTCGACCTCCTGCTGACGCAGATCGAGAAGACGATGGGCTTCGAGGTCGGCAAGATCGGCATTGAGGCGCAGATCGAGAACGCGCAGGGCCTGAACAACGTCAACGAGATCGCGACGGCCTCCCCGCGCGTCGAGACCATCATCTTCGGCCCGGCCGACTTCATGGCCTCCATCAACATGAAGTCGCTGGTCGTGGGCGAGCAGCCGCCCGGCTACCCGGCGGACGCCTACCACTACATCCTGATGAAGATCCTGATGGCCGCCCGTGCCAACAACCTCCAGGCGATCGACGGCCCCTACCTGCAGATCCGCAACATCGACGGCTACCGCGAGGTCGCCCAGCGCGCTGCCGCGCTCGGCTTCGACGGCAAGTGGGTGCTGCACCCGGGCCAGGTCGAGGCGTCCAACGAGATCTTCTCGCCCTCGCAGGAGGACTACGACCACGCCGAGCTGATCCTGGACGCGTACGACTACTACACGTCCGAGGCCGGCGGCAAGAAGGGCTCCGCGATGCTCGGCGACGAGATGATCGACGAGGCCAGCCGCAAGATGGCCCTGGTCGTCTCCGGCAAGGGACGCGCCGCCGGCATGCAGCGCACCAGCAAGTTCGAGATCCCGGAGGCGTGACGACGATGCAGTTCGGACGCACCTACGAGGAGTTCGAGGTCGGGGCGACGTACAAGCACTGGCCCGGAAAGACGGTCACGGAGTACGACGACCACCTGTTCTGTCTCCTCACCATGAACCACCACCCGCTCCACATGGACGTCAACTACGCCGAGAAGACGACCGACTTCGGTAAGAACGTGGTGGTCGGGAACTACATCTACTCCCTCCTGCTCGGCATGTCCGTGCCGGACATCTCCGGCAAGGCCATCGCCAACCTGGAGATCGAGTCGCTCAAGCACGTGGCGCCGACCTTCCACGGCGACACGCTCTACGGCCAGACGACCGTGCTCGACAAGTGGCCGTCCAAGTCGAAGAACGACCGCGGCATCGTCTACGTCGAGACCAAGGGCTACAAGCAGGACGGCACGCTGGTCTGCGTGTTCCGCCGCAAGGTGATGGTGCCGACCGAGACGTACATCAAGGAGCGCGGCGGCGAGCAGCCGGGCCGCCCCGAGCTCAAGGAGCAGGAGAAGTAGCCATGGCGCGACTCGCCCAGACCGCCGGTCTGACCGACATTCAGCAGGAGATCCTCTCCACCGTCCGCGACTTCGTGGACAAGGAGATCATCCCGGTCGCGACCGAGCTGGAGCACCGCGACGAGTACCCGCAGCAGATCGTCGACGGGCTGAAGGAGTTGGGCCTGTTCGGCCTGATGATCCCCGAGGAGTACGGGGGCCTGGGCGAGTCCCTCCTGACGTACGCGCTGTGCGTGGAGGAGATCGCCCGCGGGTGGATGTCGGTGTCCGGCATCATCAACACCCACTTCATCGTGGCGTACATGCTCAAGCAGCACGGGACGCAGGAGCAGAAGGACCATTTCCTGCCGAAGATGGCGGCGGGCGACATCCGTGGCGCGTTCTCGATGTCGGAGCCGGCCCTCGGCTCGGACGTCTCGGCGATCACCTCGAAGGCGGTCCGGGACGGCGAGGAGTACGTCCTCAACGGCCAGAAGATGTGGCTGACCAACGGCGGAACGTCGTCTCTGGTGGCCGTTCTGGTCCGAAGTGACGAAGGTCACCCCGAGGGCACCGCGCCCCACAAGTCGATGACGACCTTCCTCGTCGAGAAGGAGCCCGGCTTCGGCGAGGTCCGCCCCGGCCTCACCATCCCCGGCAAGATCGACAAGATGGGTTACAAGGGGGTCGACACCACCGAACTCATCATGGATGGCCTGCGGATTCCCGCGGATCGCGTGCTCGGCGGGGTCACCGGCCGCGGCTTCTACCAGATGATGGACGGGGTCGAGGTCGGGCGCGTCAATGTGGCGGCACGTGGCTGTGGCGTCGCTCAGCGTGCGTTCGAACTGGGCGTCCAGTACGCGCAGCAGCGTCATACCTTCGGGAAGCCGATCGCCCAGCACCAGGCAATCCAGTTCAAGCTGGCCGAGATGGCTACCAAGGTCGAGGCCGCGCATGCGATGATGGTGAATGCAGCTCGCAAAAAGGACTCCGGGGAGCGAAACGACCTCGAGGCCGGGATGGCGAAATACCTCGCCTCCGAGTACTGCAAGGAAGTCGTCGAGGACGCCTTCCGGATCCACGGCGGATACGGCTTCTCCAAGGAGTACGAGATCGAACGCCTCTACCGTGAGGCGCCGATGCTGCTCATCGGTGAAGGTACCGCCGAGATCCAGAAAATGATCATCGGTCGGCGACTGCTCGAAGAGTATCGATTCCAGGGCTAGATGTCCGGATACGGGGTGTTTTCTTGGAGAAGAAGATCACACCCCGTCAGCACTCTTCAGCCGCCGACTCGGCTGCCTGGCTTACCCAGTTACGGCCCCGAGCCGCTACGATCGCCGGAAAGCCGCCGTCCCCCGTCAGAGTGCGGCCTCATCCGCTACGAAGGTCATCCATGCCCCACAGCCAAACCTCTGCACCACGCGACAGCCGGGCCGGCGTACGCCTCGCGCGCGGAGCATCGCCGTGGCTCCTTCCGACCGTCGCCACCGCAGCCCTCAGCCTGGCCCGTGCCCGCCGCTCCGGCGCCGCCAAGGCCGTCGCCGTTCCCGCCACCGCGCTCGCGGCGGGAATGCTGTGGTTCTTCCGCGATCCCGAGCGCGAGATCACCCAGGGCCGGGTCATCTCGCCCGCCGACGGTGTGGTGCAGAGCATCATGCCGTGGAAGGACGGCCGCACCCGCGTCGCGATCTTCATGAGCCCGCTCAACGTGCACGTCAACCGCGCGCCGCTGGCCGGCACGGTGACGTCGGTCGAGCACATCCCCGGTGGCTTTGTTCCCGCTTTCAACAAGGAGAGCGAGAACAACGAGCGGGTCGTGTGGCACTTCGACACCGAGCTCGGCGACATCGAGATGATCCAGATCGCCGGCGCGGTCGCCCGTCGCATCGTTCCCTACGTGCCCCAGGGCACCAAGGTCGAGCAGGGCGAGCGGATCGGCCTGATCCGCTTCGGCTCGCGTGTCGACCTCTACCTGCCCGAGGGCGTGGAGGTCGCGGTCGAGGTCGGTCAGAAGACCGTGGCTGGGGTGACTCGCATTGACCGTGATTGATCCGGATACCAAGGCCGGCTGGGTCCCGGAGGCCGACGAGGTGGACGAAGAAGAGGAGATGCCTCTCTCTCTTCGCCTCTCGATAGCGGACACCCTGACGCTCGGCAACGCCACGTGCGGGTTCATGGCGGTGTACTTCACCACCACCGGCATCCTCATCCCGCACCTCTCCGGTGACGAATTCGGCATGGCCCGCAACAGCGCGGCCACGGCCGTGATCCTGATGCTGTGCGCGGCGGTCTTCGACCTGTTCGACGGCCTCGTCGCCCGCAAGCTGCGGTCGTCGCCGATGGGTGCGGAGCTGGACAATCTCTCCGATCTGATCAGCTTCGGTCTGGCGCCCGCGTACTTCGTGCTCGTGTACGGCATGGTCGCGCGGGACGCGCATGAGCGGGTCGCGGCGGTGGGCGCGATCGTTGTGCTGCTGGCGGTGGTGCTGCGGCTTGCGCGGTTCTCGTGCGTCACCGTGAAGGACGGGACGTTCCAGGGCATGCCGTCGCCGTTCGGGGCGCTGACGGTCGTCTCGATCGTGCTGCTCGAGCTGCCCTTCGTGGCGACGCTGCTGGCGATCCTGGGTACGGCGTGGCTGATGGTGAGCCGGGTCGAGTACCCGAAGCCGCGGGGGCGGCTCGCCGTGGCGATGCTGTCGTGGATCGTGCTCAGCATGGGGCTGCTGGCGGCGTGGGCGTTCGACGCGCCGAGCGGGCAGCTGCTGCTGCAGACGGGGTGTGCGCTTCAGCTGGTCATGGGTGCGGTGATTCCGCTGTTCGCGACGGCTCGGCGGGTGAACAACTTCCGCGGTAACCGGCGGGAGGCGCGGGCGGCGCAGCCGTAGCGTTGCACTGGCTTGGTTGGGCCCCGGACCGGGATTCGGTTCGGGGCCCTTTGCTTGTCTAGGTTCCGGGCATCGGCTGCGGCGCCGTCGTGGCCGGTCGCGCGGTTCCCCGCGCCCCTGGGGCGGCGTCGCCCTGGGGGCGCGGGGGAACTGCGCGAACAACCCCCACCGGCCCGCACCCCGCCCGCCGCCCGAATCGGTCGGACAGGACGTCCGCTCAGGTCAGGAAGTCCCTCGCGATGCGCTCCGCAACCCGTTCCAGGATCGGGCCCGCCTCGGCGATGCACTTCGCCACGTCCGGCTCGGCGTCCGTCAGGGGGTAGGCCCTGCGGAAGCCGGAGCGGCCCAGGACCTCCGGGGGGAGGGCGAGGCGGCCGCAGACCGCCACGACGTCCTTGCCCGCGGCGCGGGCCGCCGCCGCGACGCCCGCCGGGGCCTTGCCGTGCAGGGTCTGTTCGTCGAGGGAGCCCTCGCCGGTGATGACCAGGTCAGCGCGGTCCAGCGCGGGTGCGAAGCCCAGGACGTCGAGCATCACCTCGATGCCGGGGCGGAACCGGGCGCCCAGCAGCAGGGCGCCGTAGCCGATGCCGCCGGCCGCGCCCGCGCCGGGCGAGGCGGCGTACTCGGCGGCCTTCGGACCGGCCGGCCCCTCCAGCACCTTCGCGAAGTGCGCGAGGGCGGTGTCCAGGGCCGCCACGTCGTCCGGTGAGGCGCCCTTCTGTGGGCCGTAGACCGCGGGCGCGCCCTTCGGGCCGGTCAGCGGGTTGTCGACATCGCTGGCGAGGACCAGTTCGACCTCGGTGAGGCGCGGGTCGAGGCCCGACAGATCGGCCGAGGCCAGCTCGGCGAGGCCGCCGCCGCCCGGCGGTACCGGCTCGCCGTCGGCGTCCAGGAACCGGGCGCCCAGCGCGGACAGCATGCCGGCGCCGCCGTCCGTGGTGGCGCTGCCGCCCACCCCGAAGACGATCGTGCGGGCACCCGCGTCCAGGGCGGCCCGCAGCAGCTCGCCGGAGCCGTACGTGGACGCCGTGAGCGGGGCGAAGACGCCGGCGGGCAGCCGCTGGAGCCCGCTCGCCTCGGCCATCTCCACGACGGCGGTGCCGTCGCGCAGCGCGAACGCCGCCGTCACCTCACCGCCGAGGGGGCCGGCGACCCGTACCTCCCGGCGCTCGAACCCGGCCGCGACCGCCGCGGCCACGGTGCCGTCGCCGCCGTCGGCCACGGGCAGCGCCTCGACCTCGAGGCGCGGCACGGCCCGGCGGAGCCCGGCCGTCACCCGCTCGGCGACCTCCACGGCCGTCAGCGACCCCTTGAACTTGTCCGCGGCGACGAGCACCCGCTGCGTCGTTCGGGTACCGCTCACTGCAGCGTCCGCCACTTGCACTCCCCTTGCTCTCCGGGCCCTCACGCACGTCAGGGCCAGTCGCGCCGCTGCGACCTTAACCTCAGGACGCCCCGGCCGTCAGCATCTGCCCGACTCCTGGACCTGCGGCCCCACCTGCTCGGGCGATCCCGTGGAAACGGGTAGACCGTAACCATGACGCTCGTCGACACCGAAGCAGCGCTCGCCGACCGCATCCTCGGCGGCTGGCTGGGCCGTATCGCGGGAAACATGCTCGGCAAACCGGTCGAACAGGGCGAGGTCTGGACCCGTGACCGTATCGACCGCTACCTCAGAAAGGCCGCTGCGCTCCCGCTGACCGACTATCTGCCCGAGCCCACGGGCGACGACGAGACCGCGCTGCGGCCCGAGTGGCGCCAGTGTGTGCGCGGCCGGATCCACGGCAGCTGCCGTGACGACGACGTCGACTACGCGATCCTCGGCCTCCATCTGCTGGAGACCCACGGCTTCGGCTTCAGCACCGAGCAGGTCGGCGACCTGTGGCTGCTGCGGCTGCCGTACCTGCAGACGTTCACCGCCGAGCGGGCCGCGTACCGCAATCTGGCCGACGGGCTCAAGCCGCCGCTGACGGCGACGTACGACAATCCCTACCAGGAGTGGATCGGGGCGCTGATCAGGGCCGACATCTACGGCTGGACCTGCCCTGGCGTGCCGCGCCGGGCCGCCTCGCTGGCCCGGCGGGACGCGGTGCTGTCGCACACCGGCAACGGCGTCTACGGGGCGATGTGGGCGGCGGCGCTGATCTCGGCGGCCTTCACGGCACCCAGCGTGCGACATGCGGTCGACCAGGCCCTGACCGTGATCCCGGCGAGCAGCCGGCTGGCCCGGACGGTGCGCCGGGTGGTCTCCCTGCACGACGCCCGGATGTCCTGGGAGGACACGCTCACCACGATCGCCGAGGAGACCGTCGGGATGGGCTGGATCCACACCGTTCCGAACGCCGCCGTTCTGACCGCCGGCCTGCTCTACGGAGACGGCGACTTCACGCGGACCATCACCCTGACGGTCCGCGGTGGCCTGGACACCGATTCCAACGGGGCGACCGCCGGTTCGGTGGCCGGCGTGTTCGGCGGGGCGGACGGCATCCCGGACCACTGGAAGGCGCCGCTGGAGGACACGGTCCGCAGTGCGGTGTTCGGCTTCGACGGGGTGCGGATCAGCGAGCTGGCGGAGCGGACTCTGCGGCTGGCCGAGCCGGTGGCCTGACCGTGGGAACCGGCCATTCGCGGCCGGTGGCGGTGCCGGACTCGTTCCTCCGCTTCAGGATCGGGGCTCATCGGGGCACAGTGTCGGCCACGACTTCCGGCCGCTCCCGGCCGTTCCGCTTGAAAGTGCTTCCATTCGGCTGATTCCGGCCACTTACTCGTCACCTGACGATGTCGATCAAACCCGACCGTACAGTGATCTGGCCATCGACTCAGTCGATCATTTTCAGTCACCCGGTCCGCGTCCCCGCGCCTGACAGAAAGCGTCTGCTTGTCATGTCTCGTCTCAGAACCGCTCTGCGTGCCGCCGCCTCCGCGACCGTCCTGTCCGCCGCCGTGCTCACCGCTCCGCAGGCCGTCGCCGTCGAACAGCCCTCGGTGCCGCTCTCCGCGAAGGCCGACGCCGAGACCGTGGCCCTCGCCCAGGCCGACCCGGCCGCCGCCGCGGCCGCGGCCAACGTCTGCGGCACCGGCTACACGCTGAAGAAGGGCATTCCGCTGCCCCTCGGCACCGACCCCGCCGAGCGCCTGGCGACCCTCTTCTCCTACGAGAACGGTGGCAAGGGCTGCGTCATCCTCGACAACAACGTCGGCAAGTCGCAGTACATGTTCGTGCAGGTCTGTAAGGTCGGCGGCACGTCCTGCGCCAAGGACCCGGGCAACTTCAGCGAGTACGCCGGTCCGGTGTACGTCTCCAGCTTCGCCTGCGCCCCGGTGACCGCCAAGATGGGCTCGACCTCCAGCAGCCTCTACATCGACTACAAGTCCGACCGCGTCTTCCCCTGCGGCTGAGCCGGCATCCGGTGGTTACCCTGCCCCAATGACCACCTCCGCTGACTTCGCCGCCTATATCGCGTCCCTGCCCCGCGTCCTCGCCGGCGCCGCCGCGCTGTTCCGGGACGGCGAGGGCAGGGTCCTGCTCGTCGAGCCCAACTACCGGGACGGCTGGACGCTGCCCGGCGGCACGATCGAGTCCGACGAAGGCGAGACCCCACGGCAGGGCGCGCGGCGCGAGACGGCCGAGGAGATCGGCCTGGACCGTGAGCTCGGCCGGCTGCTGTCGGTGGACTGGGTGCACGGCCCGGGGCGTCCGCCGCTGGTGGCGTATCTCTACGACGGCGGGGTGCTCGGCGAGGACGCCCTCAAGGCGATCCGCCTCCAGGAGGAGGAACTGCTGTCCTGGCGCCTCGTACCACGCGAGGAGCTGACCGAGTACCTCCCGGGCGCTCTCGGCCTCCGCGTCCTCACCGCCCTGGACGTCCTGGCGGACGGCTCGGGCACGGCGGAGCTGGAGAACGGCCACCGGGTCGGCTGACGGGGCGGCGGGGGCTCAGTCGCTGGGCACGTCTCTCGGATACCCCTTCGCTCCCGGTGGCTCCGGCGTCCTACCCTCGGATCATGGCCAAGCCCCTCGTCGCCCTGCTCACCGGTGCCGGTATCAGCACCGACTCCGGGATCCCGGACTACCGCGGTCCCAACGGGCTGTGGCGGCGGGATCCGGAGGCCGAGAAGCTCGTGACGTACGAGTACTACATGGGCGATCCGGAGATCCGGCGGCGGTCGTGGCAGATGCGGCGCAAGAACCGGACGCTGCGGGCCGAGCCCAATGCCGCCCACCAGGCCATCGCCGACCTGGAGCGGTCGGGGGTACCGGTGCGGGTGATCACGCAGAACGTGGACGGGCTGCACCAGCTCGCCGGGATGCCCGCCCGCAAGGTCCTCGAACTGCACGGCACGGCACGGAGCTTCCTGTGCACCGGATGCCACGTCCGCGGCCCGATGCAGGACGCGCTCGCGCGGGTCGAGGCCGGGGAGGACGATCCGCCGTGCCGGGAGTGCGGTGGTGTCCTGAAGTCGGCGACCGTGATGTTCGGCGAGCGGCTCGACCCCGTCGTCCTCGGCGAGGCGGCCGCCATCAGCAAGGCCTGCCAGGTGTTCGTCGCCGTCGGCACGACCCTCCAGGTCCAGCCCGCCGCCGGCCTCGCCGGTGTCGCCGCCGACCACGGCGCCCGTCTGATCATCGTCAACGCCGAGCCGACACCGTACGACGAGCGAGCCGACGAGATCGTACGGGAACCCATCGGCACGGCGCTCCCGGCCCTGCTGCGGCGGCTCGGTGAGGCCGGAGGAGTCTGACGGTTCGGGCCCTGACCGGGTCAGCCCGGCCCAGGACCGGTGGGCAGCCGTGACTCGAGCAGTGCCAGCCGATCGCGGATACGGTCCACGCACGCGCTCCACTGACGCGTGAATCCGGCGTGGGCCTCCCACTGGTCCCAGATCTCCTGGAAGCCGGGCGCGACCACGGCGCCGGGCATCCACAGGTGGACCAGGTCGTCGACCACCGGGCGCAGACGCATCAGGCCGATTGCGGCGCCGCGGCCTGCGCGGGGCCGGTCAGCGGCGGTCGCGACCGTGGTCAGCAGCCAGTCGTGGAAGGCCAGATCCTCACAGAGAAGGGTGATCTGGTCCGGCGATGCCCCGGCCGATGACGGAACCACGATCCGGAACGTGCGGAGCTCGTCGCCGACCAGCGTGAAAGTGCCCCCGAAGCGAGCGGAGCCGTCGTCCACGACAGCCGACCAGCGCAGCCGGGTGCGTCTCGTGCGCAACGGCGGGCGCTGGTCCAGCAGCCGGGAGCGCTGCAGCCGGGCGAGCAGCAACGCGTTTGCCGCGCCCGGCTCCAGGCTGTCGGGGCCGCACCCGGCCACGAACCGCGCCGCGAGGTCCGCGGGTGTGCCACGGCCGGTCACCTCGACCACGCCCGGCCGTTGCACATAGTGCGTCCAGGGCAGTCGGAGGCCGCTCCCGGTCTCCAGAACGGCACGTGTCGAGCACTGCAGAACACGACCGCCCACCACACGGCCCCGCGCTTGCAGGGTGCCGGTCCCCCGCAGCCGGGTGCCCGGTGCCGTCGACAGCCGGCAGTCCACGCCGTGGAGGAGGTCAGGGGAGACGGAACTGCGTACGGGCCGTTCGCAGGAGCGCACCCGTTCGCCCGCCACGACGCTCAGCAGTTCGGTGACCGCCCTCGTCGGCAGGGCCACCCGGTTCATGACCAGTCCGGTACGGATCTCGCCCACCATGATCAGGGAGCGTCTCAAGCCGTCGCGGGCCGGTCCGGTCATGCGCCGCCGCCTCGGCCGCTCGCCGAGGCGACGAAGGCGTACATGACGCGTTCGGACAGGCCCGAGGGCACGGGCACTCCCTCCCTCGCGCTGCGCTCGGCGACCTGGGCCAGCGCGTCGGCATCCGCGGCCGCATGGTCGAGGATCACCCGCACGGCGTGTTCGACCGGCAGGAAGCGGCTGCCCAGTATCGAGAAGGTCCGGTAGGCGCAGAACGGCGCCGCATCGCGTTCGAGCCTGATCAGCGGTGGCAGGGCGTCCCACTCCTCGGGGAACGCCTCCTCGGACCAGGTGTGCACGGGCAGGACCGCTTCGCCGCGGTCTCTCAGCAGTCCCAGTCTGAGCATCTGCCATACCGCGCCGAGCAGGGGGCACGCCCACCGGCGCGTATCACCGGGGCCGTCGGCCCAGAGTTCCGCATCGAGGAAGATCGAGTGGCGGCGCGCTCCGAACTCGAGCGGCGGCTCCCACGCGGAAGCGGGGGACATGGCTTGCGGCGTGCCCACGCCCGGGGATCGGGTGCCGTTCGCCAGCCAGCCGGTTTTGGTCGTGGAGGGCCGTCCCGCGTCGCCGCCCGCAGGTGGCGAGGCGACCAGCCGGGCCAGGAGCAGGGCCGCGATCTCGACGCCGTCGGCCGTGGCGCATCCCGACTCCCGCGCGATGTAGTCGACGCGCAGTCCGGCCCGGGCCGCGGCGTCGGTGACCAGGGGGATGATCTCAGCGGGTGAGGAGAAGCGGGTGAAGTAGTCGTCGATCAGGAAGCAGGTGCTGATTCGTGGCTTTCTCGGTTCCGCTGTCCGGGCGAGGGCGCGGGCGGCCGTCTCCGCCCAGGGTGCGACCTGGGTGAAGTAGGCGAGCAGCCGTTGTGGCCCGGCGGCGAAGTCCTCCATGTACAGGTGGCCGAGCTCCACTGAGAGGTGGGAGTAGGGGACCGCCTGGGTCGGTGGCTCGGCCGCTCCCTCCCGGAAGATCCAGTCGGCTGCGTGTCCCGAGGGGTCCGTTCCTCCCGCCGCTCGACCGGTCACGGCGCCTCCCGGCCCGTGCCGCGGGCCAGGGCGTCGGCGAGTTCCGTGAACGCCCGTGCCGTCTCCTGGCCGCCCGCGGGTGAGACTGCCGCGTCCTCGTGGGTGATGAGTTGCTCGCTCCATTGCAGTACGGGGTCCAGCGGCACCGTGCCCAGGGTGGCCGTGCGGTCCAGCTTCAGGCGGACCGCCAGGGCCTTCAGGTCGGCATCGCGGGCCCTCAGCCAGGTCGCGCTCCCGGCGGCCTCTCCCCCGTCCTGCGGGATTCCGGGCCCGGGGACCGCGGTGCGGACATACCGGATCCGCTCCGAGAGTGCCGCTTGGTCGTGCCCCCACAGGACTCCCGCTCGCAGGATCCCGCGGTCTCCGTGCACGAGGCCCACCGCTCCCGCGATGTGCTGACGGGTCCAGCGGTGGAAGACGAGCCACCGGGTCGGGACGTACCGCAGTTCCGGTCGCGCGGTGGTCCGCAGGGCGAGGTCGACGGCGTACGACCGGCCGGCCCTCAGGTCGACGATCGTCAGGTCGAACTCCTCCTCCAGGGCCAGCAGCAGTTCCGCACACCGTCGCGCCTCGCAGGCGCCGACGGGGAACTCGCCCCCTCCGTGGTCACCCGGTACGAGGCAGAGCCGGCCGGATTCCATCGGGGCGCCCCGCAGCTCCTCTCGCCGGGAGAGGGACCACACATCGAGGCGTGCGGGTTCACAGACGCGTCCTTGGAGGTACGAGTGCACTCCTGGGTCCGGAACATCGCGTACGACCGCATCGAGTTCGAAGACGGCTGCGGCGCCAGGTGAACCGAAGTCGAAGTCGGCGTACGCGACGTCGTCACCGGCCAGGGAACGGCGGTAGGCGATGTTGGCGCACGTGACGGAGCGGCCGGTGCCGCCCTTGTCGGAGGTCGCAAAGATGATCACCGGTCTCGGTCTCCTCTGGCGCCCCGTGGTGCCTGCTACTTGACGTACCCGTGCACGAGGATCATGCCGCTGTAGCCGTCCCTGAGGGGTTCGGGCCCGACGCCGAACCGGTGGAACTCCATCCCGTATCCCAGTCCGCACATCTCGTCCCGCAGATCACCCATGTCGATGCCGAGAGCCGGGAAATGGCGGCCTCCCACCTCGTAGCCTTTGGAGTTCTCCATGAAGGTCATGACGAACGGCGCTCCGGGCTTCAGCAGGGAGCAGAACCTTTGGAGAGCGGTGGTGAATTCCTCGCGGAATGTGGTGATCGACTCCGCGACGAAGAACATGGTTCCCAGATCCCACTGCGTGTCCGGGACGGAACCGAGGATGTCCCACTTCTGTACGGAGGTGCGCCGGTACAGGCAGTCGCGTGGCCGGTCGACCGTGCGATACGCCTCCCGCTCGGCCAGCACCCGCCAGAACCTGTCCCAGTTCTCGGAACAACAACGAAGCTGGCTCGAGAGCCACCTCCGGTTCGCCTCGGACAATTCAAGCAGGCTGATCCGGTCGCAGAACGGGAGCATCGCGAGAGCCGGATAGAGATTGGTCCCCGTCCCCACATCCACGCCTCGGGTGTCGGCGTCGAATGACTGACCGCACAGAAAGTCCCGGACGATTTCCAGGATGCGCCGGTCCTCATCATGCAGCTCGGCGTAGTTGTGTGCCAGGTAATCGTCCGAGTCGAATGCGTCCCAGTCGTACGCAGCGTTCCCTGCCATGCGTCTCCCTGGAGCGAGGTTCCTGAAAAGACCGACGTACTACCAACTCGCGTGCCCTGGTGCTAGTTTGTGGGGCTCTGCGCCACTCCCACGAGCAAAGATCAAGCCGTTGCCCATTCTTGCCGAAACGGGCGCCGGCGAAACTTTCTGATTCTGTCCGGGCTGACGAATTGATGGGCGGAAGGTCTGCTCGACGACGGCACGCGCCGTACCGGCTGGGACACGGGGGATGAGAGATGTCCAGGAGAAACGGCACGGGAACAGACGGAGACGACAGAGCGGGTGCGGCCCGGGCATGGCTCATTCTGGCGCTGGGAATCGTGACCACCGGTTTCGGTGTCTCCTTCGCCGCGGCCACCGAGGACGACGGCAAGATCTCCTTGGTCAATCAGGAGATCTCCGGTGTGCTCACCGCCGTCGGTGGCGGGATCGTCGGCGCCGTCATCAGCATCCTGGTGGCCAGAGCCTCGAACCAGGAGACCCTCCAGCGCATGACGGGCGTGCTGGAGGGTTCGCTGACGAGCACTCTCAGATCGGACAACGCGCGCCTGGCTCCGGTGCGGCACCTGTGGCACCACTACTTCGTGACCACCGTGCGCGGCAGGAGCGTCTGGCGCTACGAGCAGTACCCCTTCCACCTCAGTGCCCACGTCGGCTCCCTGGCTGTGGAGATCGACGTCGAATCGGACATGGGAATCGTCAACAAATACCTGGTGGAAGCCTTCGTGCGGCATGAGCGGCTGATCGTCGTGAGCCACAAGGCGCACGACGAGTCCAATGTCTTCGTCGAGGTCTACCCGCAGTTCGGGGGAGAGCTCTCCGAGTACTTCGGCCTTGGCTTCGTGAGGACCTGGGACTCGACGAACATCGTCACCAAGGTGGTCGTCAGCCGCCTGCCCCTGGTGTCCGGCTCGATAGGAACGCTCACCGAGCAGGACTGCGCGGAACTGGAGCAGATCTGGGAACTGGGTTTCAGACGCCAGAACGAGGTGTTACCGGACTGCGGATGAGGCGGCACGGGGGCGCGGTGTGCTCTCGAACTCCAGCAGCCGGCGCTTGCGGTCCAGGCCGCCGCCGTAGCCCGTGAGGCTGCCGTTCGCGCCGAGGACTCGGTGGCAGGGGATGATGATGCCGACGGGGTTGCGGCCGTTGGCGAGGCCGACCGCCCGGGAGGCGGTGGGGGTGCCCAGGGTGGCGGCGAGTTGGCCGTAGGAGCGGGTCTCGCCGTACGGGATGCGGCTCAGTTGCTCCCAGACGGTGCGCTGGAACGGGGTGCCCGTCAGGCGGAGTTCGACGGTGAACTCCTTGAGCTCGCCCGCGAAGTACGCCTCCAGTTGTTCCTCCGCCTCCGCGAACAGGGTGTCGTCGCGGGTGCCGAAGGTCTCCTCCGGCGGGCGGTGGCGCTGGTCGGTCATGTAGAGGCCGCACAGGACTCCGTCGTCGGCGACGAGGGTGAGGGGGCCATAGGGGCTGTCGGTCACGGTGTGGTGCTTCATCGAACGTCCTTGTGGTCCTTATACCGGGAGGAAGTTGATCGGGTGGCTGTCCGTCGCCCAGAGGTACTGGACGGCGTAGGCCCGCCAGGGGCGCCAGGCGGCCGCGCGTGCGGTGAGCGCCGCGGGCGTGGACGGCAGGCCGAGTTCCTGTGCGGCGCGGCGGATGCCGAGGTCGGTGGGGAGGAAGGCGTCCGGGTCGCCGAGTGCCCGCATGGCGATGACGTCGGCCGTCCAGGGGCCGAAGCCGGGCAGGGCGAGGAGCTGGGCGCGGCTGCGCGGCCAGTCGCTCTCCACTCCCAGGTGGAGTTCGCCCTCGGCGAGTTGCCGGACCAGGGTGGTGAAGGTGGTGCGGCGGCTGCGCGGCATCGCCAGTGACTGGGGGTCCAGCGCCGCGAGGGCCTCGGGTGCCGGGAAGAGGTGGGTGAGGCCGCCCTCGGGGTCGTCGACCGGTTCGCCGTGCGCGGTGACCAGGCGGGCGGCGTGGGTGCGGGCGGCGGCGGTGGAGACCTGCTGGCCGAGCACGGCCCGGACGGCGAACTCGGCCTCGTCCACCGTGCGCGGGACACGCCGTCCGGGTGCCTTGTCGACCAGCGGCGCGAGGACCGGGTCGTCGCGCAGCTGGTCGTCGATCGCGACCGGGTCGGCGTCCAGATCGAGCAGGCGGCGGCAGCGGCTGATGGCGACGGTCAGATCGCGCAGGTCGCTGAGGGTGAGGCGGCAGGCGATGTGGTCGGGGGCGGGGGTGAGGGCGACGATGCCGTGGCCGTACGGGAGGCGCAGGGTGCGGCGGTAGGAGCCGTCGCGCCACTCCTCCACCCCGGGTACGGCCGTCGCGGCGAGGTGGCCGAAGAGGTTGTCGGGGTTGAGCGGGGTCCGGAACGGCAGCCGCAGGGCGAGCGCGCCGGGTGTGCTCGCGCCCTGCCGCTTCGGGGCGCGGGTGCGCAGCTCGCTCGGGGACAGGGCGAAGACCTCGCGGACGGTGTCGTTGAAGGTGCGGATCGAGGCGAAGCCGGCGGCGAAGGCGAGCCGCGCCATCGGCAGGGTCGTCGTCTCGATGAGCAGCCGGGCCGTCTGGGCGCGCTGAGCCCGGGCGAGCGCGAGAGGGCCCGCGCCCAGTTCGGCGAGCAGCTGCCGCTCGACCTGCCGGGCACTGTAGCCGAGCCGGCCGGCGAGGCCCGGCACGCCCTCGCGGTCCACGACGCCGTCGGCGATCAGGCGCATGGCGCGGGCCACCAGGTCGGCGCGCTGGTTCCACTCCGGGGAGCCGGGGCTGGTGTCGGGCCGGCAGCGCTTGCAGGCCCGGAACCCGGCCTGCTGGCAGGCCGCCGCGCTCGGGTGGAAGACCATGTTCTCGGGCTTGGGCGGTACGACCGGACAGCTGGGACGGCAGTAGATGCGGGTGGTCAGGACGGCCGTGAAGAACCAGCCGTCGAAGCGCGCGTCCTTGGACCGGACGGCGCGTACGCAACGCTCGGTGTCGGTGTGCATCCCCATCTGCATACGTCCAGCATCGGTCACCGCGAGCGGGCGGGTCTGGCGAGAATCCGACATCGACCTGCCCGGACTGGGACAGATGAAGATTCATTCATGTGTTCGTGTGTGCCCGGTACGATGACGTCATGGGTCATGGAGCCGTCACCACCGCGCAGGACGCCGGCGAGCGCGTACGTCTGGACGCGGACAACGTCGCGAAGGTGGCCACCACGCTCCAGGCCCTGTCCACGCCCTCCCGCCTGCTGATCCTCGCGCGGCTGCGGGAAGGTCCGCTGCCCGCCACGGAGTTGGCGGCGGAGGTGGGCATGGAGCAGTCGGCCTGCTCGCACCAGCTGCGGCTGCTGCGCAATCTGGGTCTGGTGGTGGGCGAGCGACAGGGCCGTTCGGTCGTGTACGCGCTGCACGACCACCATGTCGCCGAGCTGCTCGACCAGGCCGTGTACCACGTGGAGCATCTGCGGCTGGGGATCAGCGACACCGCCGACTGAGGCGGCGCCGCTGTCCCACCGTTCGTGCTATTCGGTCGCCGTGTGCCGGCGTGAGGCCTCCATCGCCTCACTCACCCGCGTCAGCGGACGCAGCCGGTAGGTGAACGCGTAGTCGCGGTTCGCGAGCAGCTTGAACTCGTCGTGCGTGTGCGCGCCCCAGCTGTTGTCGCCGCCCACGCCCATCTGGCGGTGGTTGATCCGCAGGACCACCGCGTCGCGCGGGGTGAGCTGGTAGTCGTGACGGGCGCCGACCGACAGGTCCTCCGGGGTGAAGCGCGAGGCGTTGATCTCCAGCAGCGGCTCGGCGGAGACGAGCAGTCCGCGTCCGCCGCCGTCCGTCAGCGCGGCCCAGCGGACATCGGTCTTGTTGCCGTTCTCCTGGGGGCGCAGATAGGAGGTCCACTGCCCGGAGACGGTGCCGGAGTACAGGCCCACGTCGGTGCTGTTGTTGCGGTCCCACATGTTCTCCTCGGGGCCGCGTCCGTAGTAGTGCAGCCGGTCAAGACGGCGCGGCAGGAACAGCAGGGTGCCGACCTCGGGGATGTACGGGAGGTTCGAGGCGCCCGGGTGCAGGGTGGTGTCGACCTTGATCTCGCCGTTGCCGAAGACCGTGTACGTGGTGGAGTACGTGGACTCCGTGCCGGTGGGCAGCGTGCCGGTGACCGTGACCTCGACGGCCCGGTCGCCCAGGGGCCGCACCCGTACGTCCGTCACCTTCCGTTTCGCCCCGGCGTCGCGCCACACCTGGTTGCGGGTGTGGTGGCCGTTGCCCCGGTCGTTGTCGGTGGGCGCCCGCCAGAAGTTCGGGACGGGGCCTGAGGTGATCAGAGACGTGCCGGCCGCCTCGTACGAGGTGATGGTGCCGGTGCTCTTGTCGAAGGTGACCGAGAAGTTCCTGCCCTTGACCGAGAGGGTCTTGTCCCCGTCCGTGTGGCGCAGGGCCGGCACGCTGGTGATCGGCGCAGGATTCACCGCAGGACTGCCCGCGTCGAGGGCCAGTTGCTGCTTGGCCACCTCGAAGCCGGCCTTGGCCCACTTGGTGCGTTCCCTGGTGGTGAAGGAGAGCTGGAGGAAGTACTCCGTGCCAGGCTCGGGCTTGGCCGGCAGCCGTACCGGCAGCTTGATGTCCTTGCCGGTCAGCGGCGCCACATCGAGCTGTTCGCGGGTCAGCCGGCCGCGCTGGACGACCTCGCCGTCGGCGACGAGGGACCAACGCCCGTCGAACTCACGGAGGTTGGTGAACAGGTACTCGTTGGTGAGCTTGACGGCGCCGGGGCCGCCCGAGGCCGGGGCGGCGTTGATCGCCTGGTAGATCTGCTTGACCTCGGCGGACTTGCCCGTGAGACCTCGGTCGGCGGTGATGATGCCGTCGCCGGCGAAGGCTCCGTCGTTGGGGTTGTCGCCCCAGTCGCCGCCGTAGGCGTAGAAGGTCTTGTCGCGCGGGCGCTTCTCGGTGAGTCCGGCGGTGGCGGCGTCGAACCAGAACCGTACGCCCTCGTCACCGGGCTTCCGGCTGTCCGAGGCCAGCTCCGTCGCGCTCAGCGGGCGGGCGTACACGCGAGCGCGCCGGATGGTGCCGCTGAACTCCCGGGTCGGGTTGTCGACGTCGGTGGCGAGCGCCAGCGACGCCGTGTTGTCGCTGGGGCGCCGGGTGGTGGTCCGGGTACCGCGGACCTGGCCGTCGACGTACAGGGTGAGCGTCCCCGCCTCCGCGTCGAAGACACCGGCGACGTGATGCTCCTTGCCCGTCCAGTCGTCGGGCAGCGCCCAGCTCGCGGTGACCCACTGGCCGCCGCCGTGGATGAAGAACTCCAGCGTCCTGTCGGACTGTTTGAGGGCGTACTGGGTGTCGCCCTTGGCGATGATGGGCTGGTGGTAGCCGGTCACATGCGGGGTGATCCAGGCCTCCAGCGTGAGGGAGCCGGTGAGGTCGAGGCGGGCGTCGCGGGGGAAGACGGTGCCTCCGGAGACGCCCTTGGCGCGGTCGAAGGTGCCGGCGGGCGCGATGATCTCGCCGCGCAGCGCGCCCGGGCCGGACTCGGTGAGCAGCTTGCGGGTGGGGGTGGGCCAGCGCAGGGCCTGGTCGACGAAGTCCCAGATCCAGCCGCCCTGGAGGACGTCGTGGCGGCGGACGATGTCCCAGTACTTCTTGAAGTTGCCGTTGGAGTTCCCCATGCCGTGGGAGTACTCGATCATCACGTACGGCCGTTTGTCGCTCGTGTCCTTGGCACGGGCCTCGACGCGCTGCGGGCTGTCGTACATCTCGGAGCGGATGTCGCTGATGCCCGGGCGGTCGTCGCCCTCGTACTGGATGACGCGGGTGGGGTCGTAGCCGCGGATCCAGTCGTACATGGCGTTGAAGGTGGTGCCGCCGCCCGCCTCGTTGCCGAGGGACCAGATGACCACCGAGGCGTGGTTCTTGT
Organism: Streptomyces sp. NPDC050546; assembly: GCF_044457425.1. Taxonomy (NCBI): domain Bacteria; kingdom Bacillati; phylum Actinomycetota; class Actinomycetes; order Kitasatosporales; family Streptomycetaceae; genus Streptomyces; species Streptomyces sp. NPDC050546. Next base: position 13,752 of record NZ_JBITGX010000002.1, on the reverse strand, counting down.
CGCGGTGGACCATGTTCTGGGCGCGGACCACGCACGCCTCGGTCCACTCGGGGTGGCCGCTGCCGGGGAACTTGTCGCGGATGCCGTGGGTCTCCAGGTTGGTCTCGTCCACGAGGTACAGGCCGTACTCGTCGGCGAGCTCCAGCCACAGCGGGCTGTTGGGGTAGTGCGAGGTGCGGACGCTGTTGATGTTGAGGCGCTTGATGATCTCGATGTCCTCGATCATCTGGGCCCTGGTGAGCGCCGAGCCGGTGACGGGGTGCATCTCGTGCCGGTTGGTGCCGCGGAAGGACACGGGCTTGCCGTTGATGCGCATCAGGCCGTCCTTGAGCGCGAACTCGCGGAAGCCGACCCGGTGCGAGAGGGTCTCGACCACCTTGCCGGCCGGGTCGCGCAGTCGCAGCACCGCGGTGTAGAGGTCCGGGTGCTCTGCCGACCAGAGTTTCGGCGAGGGGACGGCTCTGGACGCCTCGGTAGTGGCCTCGTCGCCGGCCGGGACGTCGACGGGCTGCTGGAGCGGCCGGGACCAGACGGCGTGGCCGCGGGCGTCGTAGAGCTGGGTCTCGACGGTGTAGCGGCCCGCGCCCTCGCCGCCGTAGTCGCGGACGTGCGCGGTGACCTTGAGGTCGGCGGAGGTGTGGTCGTCGCCGAGCGGGGTGTCCAGTTTGAAGTCGCGCAGGTGCACGGAGGGCGTGGAGTACAGGTGGACCGAGCGGAAGATGCCGCTCAGCCTGATCATGTCCTGGTCCTCGAGCCACTCGGCGTCGGAGTAGCGGTACACCTCGACGGCGATCTGGTTGGTGCCCGGCTTGAGGTGGCGGGTGATGTCGTACTCGGCGGGGGTGTAGGAGTCCTCGTGGTAGCCGGCCAGCTCGCCGTTGATCCACACGTAGTGGGCGGACTTGACGCCCTCGAAGTGCAGGAAGGTGCGCCGGCCCGACCAGTTCCCCGGCACGGTGAACGTACGGCGGTACTGGCCGACGGGGTTGTAGCGAGTCGGGGCGGCCGGCGGCTGGGCGTCCTCGCCGCCGCCGTTGGGGCCCCACCAGGGGTAGGTGATGTTGACGTAGATCGGGAAGTCGTAGCCCTGCAACTGCCAGGCCGAGGGCACGGGGATGGTGTCCCAGCCGGAGTCGTCGACGTCGGTGCGGTAGAAGTCGGTGTCCCGGTCGTCGGGCCGGTCGGCGTAGGCGAACTTCCACTTGCCGTCGAGGCTCTGCCGGTACGGCGAGCGTGTGCGGTCGGCGTCCAGTGCCTGCCCGAGGTCCGCGTACGGCATGAGCGTGGTGTGCGGTGGCTCGGTACCCACCCGGTACACGGCCAGTCCGTCGTTCCACTCCGGAGGGCCGTCCGCCGCCGGGCGCCGGCCGGCCGCGTGCGCTGCGGTGGGCGACGCCGAGAGGGCGAGCGCGCCGAGCACGGCGGCGCCCCCTTCGAGCAGACGGCGGCGGCTGACTACGGGCCGGGCGGGAGACGGGAGCGGGTGCGGGTGCGGCATGACCGTGGCCTTCCTCGGTTCGACAGATGCGGTGCTGCACGGACTGAGGGCACGTCAGCCACGATCCTCAACTGCACACCCTCGGTGGGTGTTTCTGTTGGGATGCGTGTCAACTGACGGTGACGGAGCAACTGCTGAGCAGGCACACCCTAGGACTCGCACACAATCGAAGCAATGACCGCGTCGGACTTTGTGCGGTCCTGATGGTTCAGGCCCCGAGGAAGCCCAGCAGCGCGCTCGTCAGCCGGGCGGGCGCGTCCAGGGGCACGAGGTGGCCGGCCTCCGGGACGGGCACCAGCCGGGCGCCGGGGATCAGGTTGGCCAGTTCCTGGCCCTTGGCGAAGGGGATCCAGGTGTCCTCGGTGCCCCAGCACACGGTGACAGGAAGGTCGATCGTGGGGTACAGCGGCTGGATGTCGTCGGTGTAGCGCTGGTCGGCCTGCGCGATCTGGCGGTAGAAGGCGGCCTGACCCCGCTCCCCCGTCCACGGCCGGACCAGCGCGTCGAGCGCGGCGGGACACAGGCCGAGATGGCTCGCGGACGTCACGTACTCCCGCACCAGGGCCTCGTGCAGCGGCGCGGGCAGCTGCTCGAAGACGTGGCTGTGCCCGGCGACCAGCCGGAAGAAGGGGGATCCCCAGGGTTCCAGGGCCACCGGGTCGACCAGCGCGAGCCTGCGGTAGCGGGCCCCGTGCAGCAGATGGGCGCGCAGGGCCACACAGCCGCCGAAGTCGTGCGCGACGACGGACGGCTCCCGAAGGTCCCAGTGCGCCAGCAGCTCGGTGAAGACCTCGCCCTGGGCACCCAGCGAGACGTCCTGCTCCGGGTACATGCCGGACGTGCCGTAGCCCGCCATGTCCCACACGTGCACCCGGTGCCCGGCGGCCGCGAGAGCGGGGGCGATCTCGTGCCACACGTACGACGAGAAGGGCGTCCCGTGCAGCAGCACGACCGGCTCGCCGCCGGGATCGCCGAGCCGGTCCCAGCGGACGGTGCCCGACGCCGTGTCCAGACTCTCCCGCAACGACCAGTCACCCAAGACGGCACTTCCTCTCAGCGGATCGAACCTTGTACCGACCCTCGATTTTTTGTCATTTCGGCGCGACAGTGTCGCTCCACCGACCGTACTGTGACCTCATCGGACAGCCTGCGCAACGGATCTTGGCCGGACCTTTTGCCGCGCCGGAAGGAGCGGCTCGCATGAACGGGTATGCGACCTCGGATCGCGACGCCGTCACGGCCGCGCCCGGCGGTCTGCTGGACCTGCTGAAGGTCGCGGCCGTGGTCCTGGACTCGGGCGGGCACATCGCCCTGTGGAGCCCCGAGATCGAGCAGTTGCTCGGCTACACCCCGGCGGAGGCCCTGCGCCAGCGCGCCGACACGCTCCTGGTCGCGCCCGAGAACCGGCCCCGGGGCAGGGAGCTGTTCGCCCAGGTCAGCTCGGGTGCCCGCTGGGCCGGTGTCTTCCCGCTGCGGCACAAGGACGGCACGGACCGGGCCGTGGAGTTCCGCACGATGCGTCTCCTCGACCCCGACGGGCAGCCCCATCTGCTGGGCCTCGCCACGGACGCGACGACCGTACGGATCGTGGAGCGGGACCTCGCCCTCTCGCACAGCCTCGTCAACCAGACCCCGCTCGGCATCGCCGTCTTCGACAACGACCTGCGCTGGGTCGGGGTCAATCCCGCGCTGGAGCGGATGAACGGCGTGCCCGAGGAGGCCGTGCTGGGGCGCCGGGTCGGCGAGGTGCTGCCGGACCTCGACGTGGCGGCCATCGAGGCCCGGATGCGGCACGTCCTGGAGACCGGCAGACCCCTGCTCGACCAGCAGACCATCGGCCGTACGGCGGCGGACGTCCAGGACCGCGCGTACTCGGAGTCGTACCACCGCATCGAGGACACCGACGGGCGGGTGCTGGGCCTCGCGATGGCCGTTCTGGACGTCACCGAGCGCCAGCAGGCCGCGGCCGAGGTCGCCCAGGCCCGCCGGCATCTGTCGGTGATCGCCGACGCCGGGGTGCGGATCGGCACCACGCTCGACCTCCAGCAGACCGCCCGGGAACTGGCCGACGTGGTGGTGTCGCAGCTCGCGGACCTGGCCGCCGTGGACGTGCTGGAGTCCGTCGTGGCCCACGGCACCATCGCGCCGGTGTCGGGCGGCGCCCCCGCCGAGTTCAGAGCGCTGGCCGTCGCCGCCGGCTACCCCACCGACGCCATCCACGCCGCCGACCCGGTCGGCGAGCTCGCCACCTACGGTTCGTCACGGATCATCACGCAGTGCGTCCGCAGTGCCCGTCCCGTCCTGGTGGAGCGCGTGGACGCGAAGATGATGCGGCGCATCGCCCGGGACGGGCGGGCCGCGCAGACCCTGCGCGAGGCCGGCGCGCACTCCTACATGGCGGTGCCGCTGATGGCCCGCGGCAAGGTGCTCGGCACGCTCACCCTGTACCGCACGGTCGACGAACGCCCCTTCGACGACCGGGACCGGGTGCTCGCCTCGGAGCTCGCCGCGCGCGCCGCCATCTGCATCGACAACGCCCGCCTCTACGGACGCGAGCGCGGCACCGCCCTCACCCTCCAGCGCAGCCTGCTTCCCGCCGCGCCCGCCGAGCAGGAGGGGCTCGACATCGCCGCCCGCTACCGTCCGGCCCTCAGCGAGGTCGGCGGCGACTGGTACGACGTGCTGCCGCTGGGCCCGGGGCGCACCGCGCTCGTCGTCGGGGACGTCATGGGCAAGGGCGTCCAGGCCGCGGCGATCATGGGGCAGCTGAGCACGGCGACGCGGGCGCTGGCCCGGCTGGACCTGCCGCCCGCCGAGCTGCTGCGGCACCTCGACGACATCGCCGGCTCGCTCGGCGACGCGATCGCCACCTGCGTGTACGCCGTGTGCGACCTGGGACGCGGCACCTGCGCCCTGTCCAGCGCGGGGCACCTGCCGCCCGTGCTCGCCGGGGCGGACGGCAGCGCGAAGCTCGTCGACGTGCCCGGCGGTGTACCGCTCGGGGTGGGGGGCGTGGAGTTCGGCACCGTGGAGGTGGAGCTTCCCCCGGGCTCGCTGCTCGCCCTGTACACGGACGGACTGGTCGAGAACCGCGGGGAGCCGATCGACACCGGGCTCAGCACGCTGACCCACCTCCTGCGGAACGCGGGCCCGAACCTGCAACGGACCAGCGACAGCCTCCTCAGCGCGCTGAGCCCGGAGCCCGACGACGACGTGGCGCTGCTGCTGGTCCGCACGCGCGTCTGAGCACTCGCGGCGGCAACTGTTAGCATATTTGTGTGAGTTACGTTCTCTACCTCTGATCCGGGCCTCCGGCTCCGCCCTCGCACGCCGTGTCGAACACGGGCCGAGGCGCCGGGAGCCGCGACGTCTCCCACGGCCCGCCCTGTGCTGGGCCCGGCCGTCCGTCGGATCCGATGGCCCGCTCGCATCCCCGCTCCAACCGGGGGTGAAGTGTGCCTCCTCACGGAGGAAGAGAACGTGACCAACCTTGTTCTGCCTGCCCGCGACCGGGCCCAGCTGACCTGCGCCTCCATCCGCGTCGACCGCGGTGGCCGCACCGTGCTGCACGACGTCGACATGAAGGTCTCCCCCAGGTCGCGCTGGGGCGTCGTCGGCGAGAACGGCCGCGGCAAGTCGACCCTGCTGCACGTGCTGGCCGGGCTCCTGGCCCCGGACGAGGGGACCGTGCACCGCGTGGGCACCCTCGCCCTGGCCGAGCAGGAGATGCCGGCCGGGGACGAGCGCACGGTCGGCGACTTCATCGACGACCACCTGGCCGACGCCCGCGCGGCCCTGCGGGAACTGGACGCCGCGGCGGACGCGCTCGCGGCGGAACGTCCCGGGGCCGAACAGGCCTACGCCGACGCCCTGGAGGTGGCGCAGGCGCTGGACGCCTGGGACGCCGACCGGCGGGTGGACGTCGCCCTGGACGGACTCGGTGCGGTGAGCGACCGGGCCCGTGCGCTGGCCACGCTGTCGGTCGGCCAGCGCTACCGGATCCGGCTGGCCTGTCTGCTGGGTGCCGAGTACGACTTCCTGCTCCTGGACGAGCCCACCAACCACCTGGACCTGGCGGGGCTCGAGTACCTCACCGCCAGGCTGCGCGCCCATGCCGGCGGCGTCGTGCTGGTCAGCCACGACCGGGCGCTCCTCGCTGACGTGGCCACCACGATCCTCGATCTCGACCCCACCCGCGACGGCCGGCCGGGCGTGTACGGCGGCGGCTACACCGGCTATCGCGAGGGACGGGAGGCCGAACTGGTCCGCTGGGAGGAGGAGTACGAGCAGCAGCGGACCGAACACGTCCGTCTGAAGCAGGCCCTGTCCGAGGCACAGAACCGGCTGAGCACCGGCTGGCGCCCGGACAAGGGCACCGGCAAGCACCAGCGCGCCACCCGGGCCGGTGCGCTGGTGCGTTCCGTCCACCGGCGCCAGGACGATCTGGACCGGCACAAGGTGACCGCGCCGGTGCCGCCCCAGCGTCTCTCGCTGCCCGAGCTGCCCGCCCGGCCGGGTGTCGTCCTGCTGCGGGTGGAGGAGGTGACGGTCGGCGGGCGGCTGCACGACTCGACCAGCCTGTCGGTGGCGTCCGGCGACCGGCTGGCCGTCACCGGCCCGAACGGGGCGGGCAAGTCCACGCTGCTGTCCGTCCTGGCCGGGCGGCTGGCCCCCGGCTCGGGCCGGGTGCACCGGGCGCGCAAGGTGCGGCTGCGGCTGCTCGGGCAGGAGTCGCCGCGGGCGACACACCGGCGGGCGCGTGACCTCTACGAGGCGCACACCGCCGAACTCGTCACGGCCGGCGTGCTGAAGGAGGGCGAGGTGGTGGGGCTCGGCTCACTGGGCCTGCTCACCTCACGCGACACCGACAAGCCGGTGGCCGAGCTGTCGATGGGTCAGCAGCGGCGTCTCGACCTGGCCCTGGCCCTGGCCGCCCGACCGCACGTCCTGCTGCTGGACGAGCCCACCAACCATCTGTCCATCGCCCTGGTCGACGAACTCACCGAAGCGCTGCACACCACGGAGGCGGCCGTGGTCCTGGCCACACACGACCGCCAGTTGCGGCGTGACATCGCCACGTGGCCGCGCGTCGCGCTGTCGCAGCGGCGGTCGGCGGAGACGGGGGTGGGCACGACGACACGCTGACGGCCGCGCCCGGACCGGCACGGCCTGGGGCTCCGGGCGGGCTCAGCCGCCTGCCCGGAGCACCGGGAGGGATCTCACGGATTGCTCGGGGTCTCTTCGAACGGCTCCCAGGCGTCGTCCTTCTTCACCGTGCACAGGGCCCAGATGATGAACCCGGAGATGGCGATCATCACGACCGACCAGACCGGGTAGGCCGGCAGGGAGAGGAAGTTGGCGATGATGATGAGTCCGGCGATGCCCACGCCGGCGACGCGTGCCCACGTCGACGCCTGGAACAGCCCCATGCTGACGAGCACGGCGACCGCGCCCAGGACCAGGTGGATCCAGCCCCAGCTCGTGAGGTCGAACGCGAAGACGTAGTTGGGGGTCGAGAGGAACACCTCGTCCTCGGCGATCGCCGCGATGCCACGCATGATGCCCAGGATCCCACCGATCATGAGCATGACGGCGGCGAAGACCATCAGACCGACGGCCCATTCGCGTTTCGCCGTCGAGCGCGCGTGCGTAGGGTGTGTGGCGGTCATCCTGCTGCCTCGTTTCTGTCGGGGGCTAGGGTTCCGACGGGCCGGAGCCGCTCAGGACCAGCTCTTTCGCCCTGCGGAACTCGTCGTCCGTGATGTCGCCGCGGGCGCGGATCTCGGACAGCCTGGCGAGTTCGTCGACGCTGCTCCCCCGTCCTTCGCCGCCCTTGGCGGTCTCCCTTATGTAGCTGTCGAAGGCCTCCTGCTGCGCGCGGGCCTGGGACACTTCCCGGCGGCCCATGTTCTTGCCGCGTGCGACGACGTAGACGAACACGCCGAGGAACGGCAGGACGATGCAGAACACCAGCCAGCCGGTCTTGGCCCAACCGCTCAGATCGTCGTCACGGAAGATGTCGAAGACGACCCGGAAGAGCAGCACGAACCACATGATCCACAGGAAGAACCACAGCATCGCCCAGAAGGCGCTCAGCAACGGAAAGTCGTAGGCCAGGTAAGTCTGCGCACTCATGTCGGTCCTCCGTCCCGGGCGCACGTCGCCCGGCAAGCCGTTCCGTGCCGTTCTCAGCGTGCCCATGTCCGGCACGGGGCCGCCTCACCCGGGACGGGTGAGCGTGCCGGACACCGGCCGGACCGGTCCGGCCGGCAGCGGCAGCGCGGCTGCGGCCGTCGCGCGCCCCGCCGGCCGCAGGGTCACCCGCGCCGGGTGATCCGTTCCCGGCGCCGTGGCGGTGAGGTGGAGAGGGCACCCGACCGGACCGAGAGAGACCGAGATGAACGATCCAGCCACCGCCCGGACCGAGTCCGCCCGGCCCCGGCAGGAGCGGGAGCCGCGAGAGGGACCGAGGCAGCACGCGAAATCCGCCGTCCTGGTGCGCGCGGCGCTCATCGCGACCGGGCTCGTCACCGTCTACTACGTGCTGCCCCTGGACGGCCGCAGCACCGGCACCGGCACCTCTGTGCTGCTCGCCTGCGGCCTGCTGCTGGTCGTCCTGGTCTTCTGGTGGGAGGTGCAGGCCATCGCCCACTCGCCGTTCCCCCGGCTGAAGGCCGTCGAGGCCCTGGCCGCCACACTCGTCCTGTTCCTCCTGCTCTTCGCGGGCACCTACTTCCTGCTGGAGCACTCCAACCCGGGTTCCTTCAGCGAGCCGCTGACCAAGACGGACTCCCTGTACTTCACACTCACCACGTTCACCACCGTCGGGTACGGCGACATCACCGCCCGTTCCCAGACGGGGCGGGTCCTGACGATGCTTCAGATGGTCGGCGGGCTGCTGCTGGTGGGCGTGGCGGCACGGATCCTCGCCGGCGCGGTGCAGGCCGGTCTGCGCAGGCGGGGCCACGATCCGGCGGAGGACTTCTCCTCACGGCGGGAGGGCTGAACCATGACCGTATCGAGCCCCACCACTACGTTCCTGTCCCCGGCGGAGCGGGCGGAGTCGGGCCGGGGCGTGCGGCGGCGGGTGCCGCGCTCGTCCCACGGCCGGTTCGAGGCGGGGCCGGAGCGGCCCGACCCGGTCGAGGTGGTGGAGCGCCAGTCGGCCACCCGGGTACAGGAGTTGGTGCCGGTCCGCTACGGCCGCATGCTCGAGTCCCCGTTCCGCTTCTACCGGGGCGCCGCGGCGATCATGGCCGGCGATCTCGGGGCGGCCGCGGACACCGGGCTGTGGGTGCAGCTGTGCGGGGACGCCCATCTGCTGAACTTCCGGTTGCTGGCCTCGCCGGAGCGCCATCTGGTGTTCGACATCAACGACTTCGACGAGACCCTGGCCGGGCCGTTCGAGTGGGACGTCAAGCGGCTGGCGGCCAGTTTCGCCATCGCGGGCCGGGCCAACGGCTTCGACACCGCGGAGCAGAACGGCGCGGTGGAGACATGCGTGCGCGCCTACCGGCAGCGGATGCGGGAGTTCGCCGGCATGCGCAACCTGGACATCTGGTACGCGCAGGACGACGCCGACCACATGCGGGAGCTGATGGCCGCGTCGATGACCAAGGAGGCCAGGCGCCGCACCGCCGAGGCCACGGCGAAGGCCCGCACCCGCACCGGCCTCCAGGCCTTCGCGAAGCTCACCGGGACCACGGACGAGGGGCGGCGGATCACACCGGACCCACCGCTGATCACCCCGCTGCGGGATCTGGTCTCCGACTCCTCGCCCGACCAGGAGAAGGAGCTGCTCACCGTCCTGGAGGGGTACGCGGGCAGTCTGTCGTCCGAGCGCAGGCACCTGTTGCGCCGCTACCGCCTGGTGGACATCGCCCGCAAGGTGGTGGGGGTCGGCAGTGTCGGCACCCGCTGCTGGATCGTGCTGCTGCTCGGCCGGGACGACGACGATCCCCTGCTCCTCCAGGCCAAGGAGGCACAGCATTCGGTGCTCGCCGCCCACACCGGCGGGGACAGCTACGACAACCAGGGCCGCCGCGTGGTGGCGGGACAGCGGCTGATCCAGACGACCAGTGACATCCTCCTGGGCTGGACGCACGCCCTCGGCCTCGACGGACACGAGCGGGACTTCTACGTACGCCAGCTGCGGGACTGGAAGGGCATCGCGCGTGCGGACACCATGGACCCGGCCATGCTCCGCCTGTTCGCGCGGCTGTGCGGGGCGAGCCTGGCGCGGGCCCACGCCCGCTCGGGCGACGCCGTCGCCATCGCGGCGTACCTGGGCGGCAGCGACCGGTTCGACCGCGCGCTCGCCGTCTTCGCCCAGTCGTACGCCGATCAGAACGAGCGCGATTTCGCGGCGCTGGGCGCGGCCGCACGCTCCGGGAGGATTCCCACGGCGGTCCTGTGACCCCCGCCCCGGCATCTGCTGAGCCCCGCCCGCCCGGCATCGGCTGAGCCCGCCCGGCACCGGCTGACCCCCGCCCGGCACCGGCCCGCTCACTCCGGCAGCTGGCGCATCTCCACGACCCGGAGGCCCAGCGACTGGAAGCGGCTGAGCAGCCCGTAGAGATGGGCCTCGTCGATGACGGAGCCGAACAGGACCGTCTGACCGGACATCACCACGTGATCCAGCTCCGGGAAGACCTTGGCCAGCGTCTCCGACATATGTCCGTCGACGCGGATCTCGTAGCGCATGAGCTGCTCTCCCGCGGGCGGCGTGGGGCGGGCCGTGCACGCCCTTCCCTTGCGATGGTCCGCCCCGGCACGCCGTCCGCCCTCACCCGGCGCAGGTGAACCTGTGCCCGTCCTCACCCGCTCCTCATTCCTTCAGGACGATCTTGAGAAGGATGATCAGCAGACCGAGCAGCAGGTTCACCGCGGCGGAGACGGCCATCTGCCTCCGGGACGCGCCGGCCCGGGCCGCGGCGGCCATCGACCAGCCGACCTGCCCCGCCACCGCCACGGAGAGCGCCAGCCACAGGGTGCCCGGCATGTCCAGGGGCAGCAGCGCGCTGATCGCCACGGCGGCGGCAGACGGAACGGCGGCCTCCAGGATCGGCCACTCCTCGCGGCACACCTGCAGCACGGCCCGGCGTCCCACGGCCCCCTGCGCCAGGCGCGCGCCGAACAGCTGCGCGTGCACGTGCGCGAGCCAGAACACCGCACCGGTCATCAGCAGCAGCACCACGAGTTCCACCCGTGGCAGCGAACCCAGGGTTCCGACGCCGATCACCACGGAGGCGGCGAGCATGGAGCCGTAGATGCCGCCGGTGTAGTCGGCCCGGGACCGCCGCTCGGCGCCGCTTGCCCGCCGCGCGGCTCCACCGGCCGTGGTCGGGGTCCCTCTCACAGGAGCCGCCGTTCGCGCGCCCGGCGGACGGCGTCGCCGCGCCGGGTGACGGCGAGCTTGCGGTAGATGCTCTTGAGGTGGGTCTTCACGGTGTTCACGGACACGTGGAGGTCGGCGGCGATCTCCTCCGTCGACATCATCTCGGCCACGCGCCGCAGCACGTCACGCTCGCGGGCGCTCAGCTCCTCGACGGCGAGCTCCGGGGGCCCGTCCGGTGCGGCGGGCCCGGGGGCGCGGTACCGGCCGGGGCCCGGCAGAAGCCAGCCGGATGCCAGTTCCCGCGGCCGGCCGGTGCTCAGCAGCGGACGGATCCAGGGGCCGGCTTCGAGGAACGGGCGACGCAGCTGCTCGCGCCGGCCGTCCAGGAGGGCCCGGGCGACCAGGCGACGGGCGGTCGTGGGGTCCCCGGTGTCGAGGGCGGCCCGGGCGCGTACCAGCGTGGCGCGGACGGTGACGGCCGGGCCCGGCCGGTCGTTCTCCGGCAGGCTGTCGAGCAGGTCGAGCGCGCCTTCGGGGTGGCCCGCCGCGAGCCGGACACGGGCCGCCTCGACCGCGCACGCGCTGTGGTGGTGCGCCACCCTCTCCACGGCCTGCCGGGCGGGCTCGGGATGTCCCTGGGCCAGGTGGGCGGCGGAGGCGAGCAGGGCGGCGTGGTCCTCCGCCCAGGGTGAGCTCACGGCCGCCGGGACGGTCGCGTCCGCCGCCGCCAGCGCGGCCCGGGCGTCCCCTCGGGCCAGGAGCAGCCGCCCCCGGGTGAGGGTGCGTCCGGCCTCCACCACGGGGTCCTCGACGAGCGAGTGGGAGACGGCCGCTTCGTCGAGGAACGCCTGCGCCTCGTCGAGTTCGTCGCGGTCGATGGCCACGGCGGCCAGGACCAGCGGGGCGATGCCGGACCGGGAGCGCCGCGGGAGGCTGTAGCGCTCCGCCTGGCCGGCCGCCGCAAGGGCCTTGTGCTCCGCCGGGCCGGGCCGGCCGTTGAGGTAATCGATCAGTGCCAGGTGGCCGAGGGCCTCCCACCGGGGCAGGGCCGTGGCCGCTCCGTCCGGGGATCCGGCCACCGCCGACAGGGCGGTCCGGGCGTCGTCGAAGCGCCCGGCCCACAGGCGGGCCGAGCCCAGATGGGTGAGCAGGAGGGCGGTGAGTTCCGGGTGCTCGTCGAGGAGCTGCCCGGGGACCTCCCGCTGGAGGAGCCTCGCCTGCTCGGCGGCGCGCTCCGCTCGGTCCGGGGAGCCGGTCAGCCGGGCCGCCAGGGCTTCCAGGAGGGCGCAGGTGAGCCGCACCGGTGCGGCACCGGCTCCGTCCTGGCCCAGTTCCTCCTCGGCCCGGCGCAGATGGGCCAGCCCGTGTTCGAGATCGCGCCGGCCCAGCTCGCGGGCGGCGCGCACGAGGTCGGGCGCCGGGCCGGTGACCTCGGGGCTCATCCCCGCGAACAGGGCGGACAGCTCCTCGCAGCGCAGCCCGGTGAAGAGCTGCCCGATCGCGAGATCGTCGACCAGGATGCCGGCGGTGAACTCCCAGTCGTCCGCCGCGGCCCCCTGGACGAGCGCGTCGGGCAGGGCTCCGGATCGCCGCAGCCACTGCGCGGCCCGGCCACGCAGCTCCGGCTCCAGGCCGGGGAAGCGCTCCCTCAGGTGGGCTCGGAGGATCTCCGCGAACAGGGGGTGCAGGCTGTACCAGGAGTGTCCGAGGTAGTGGACGAACGCGTTCTCGCGCTGCAGCGCGGCCAGGATCGGCTCCGCGTCGGTGCGCAGCGTCAGCGCGTTCACCAGGTCGGGGCAGCAGCGGTCCAGGACGCTGACGCGCAGCAGCAGGTCCTGGGTGCCGGGTGTCTGCCGGTCGAGCACCTCGGCCAGCAGGAAGTCGGCGACCGCGCTGTGGTCGGCTTCGAACTGCTTCAGGTAGGCGTGGGGGTCCGTGCCCTGCCGGGCGGCCAGGGCGCACAGCCGGAGTCCCGCGGCCCAGCCCTGGGTCCGCTCCACCAGGGCCCGCACGGCGCCGGCCCGCAGGTGCAGCCCGTGCCGCGACAGCAGGTCATGGGCCTCCTCGGAGGTGAAGGCCAGCTCGGCGTTCCGGATCTCCGTGATCTCGCCCGACGCCCGGTAGCGGTGCAGCGGCAGCAGGGGTTCCGTGCGGGAGACGAGGACCAGGCGCATCCCTCGTCCGGCGTGGTGCAGGACGAACTGCAACTGCCGCGCGATCTCGGGGGAGGTCACCCGGTCGAACTCGTCGAGTACGACGACGGTGGTGTGGTCCCGGCGCTCCAGGTCGGCGGCCAGGCGGGTCAGTGTCCGCTGGTCGACATGGGCCGCCTCCGCCGGGCAGCCGACATCGCCCCTCACCGGTACACCCGCGGCGCGCAGTGCCTCCAGCAGATAGGCCCAGAAGATCCCGGGGGCCAGGTCGGCGGTGTCGGCCGTGAGCCAGGCGACCGGTTCCTCGAGGCCGGCGGCCCAGTCGGCGACCAGGAGGGTCTTGCCGGCGCCGGCGGCCCCGTTGACCATCGTCAGGGGTGTGCCGAGAGCCTGGTCGAGGTGCCGGACCAGGCGGGCGCGGCGTACGAACGTGGCGGGCCGCTTCGGCAGGGCGAACCGGGTGCGCAGCAGCGGATCGCCCGTGGGGTCGACGCCCGCGGACGCCGGTTCCGCACCGGTCTCCTCGGTCACGGCCATGGAGCCCACCCTGTTCGCCGTCCGACGGATCACAAGCAGCGCTCGTACCACCCAGGATCTCAAGCTTCACCCCCCGGGGGGGGGGGGGGGGGGGGGGGGGGGGGGGGGGGGGCGGCGGGGGGGGGGGCCCCTCGCCTGAGCCCGTGGTGGCAGAGGCAGAAGGAGAGGCAGAACCTGCGGGTGCGGGTGCGGGTGCGGCTGTGGTTGCGGTTGCTGACGGGCCGGCT